>NZ_CP040896.1:4451118-5086993 GCF_006337165.1 Hymenobacter jejuensis | reverse complement strand
ATTACGCCACACGCACGGGTGTGCTGAAGTCAGGTATCGCCAGCGACGCCAGCGTAACCGGTGTGTCGCCCATTTCGCTGGGTTCTATTAAGCTGAAGGACATCAACGGCGACGGCGTGGTAAACGATCCGACAAACGGTAATCGGCAACGCCAACCCCAAGCTGATCGGCGGTCTGAACAGCAGTTCGCTTACAAAGGCTTCGATGCCAGCGTGTTCTTGAATTTCGTGCTCGGCAACGACATCTACAACGCCAACAAGATTGAATTCACGACCAGCACGGCCAACACTTCTTACGCAAACTTGCTGAGCGTGATGAACAACGGGTGCGCAACATCGACGAAAACGGCGTTCTCATCGCCGACGCAGCCACCTTCAATCGGGTGAACGCCAACGCCTCAATTTGGTCGCCGGTGCGGGGCAACTACTTCCTGCACTCCTACGCGGTGGAAGACGGCTCGTTCTTGCGCGTCAACAACGTGACGATGGGCTACTCGCTGCCCAAAGGACTCATTTCGCGGGCCAAGCTAACCCAGCTTCGCTTCTACGTGACGCTCAATAACTTGTACACCTTCACCAAGTACTCGGGCTACGACCCAGAGGTGAACACACGCCGCGGCACGCCCCTCACGCCAGGTGTCGACTATGCGGCTTATCCGCGCAGCCGGGCCTTCCTGTTCGGTATTAACCTGGGCTTGTAATCGTCTTATTGTCAAGTATTTGCGCTAGTATCATTCATATGAAATCTTTCATTTCCACATACCGGGTTGCGACGGCCGCACTTCTGCTGGCGGCCGTTACGGGGCTGACTTCGTCCTGCAAAGACTACCTCAACGTCGAACCCATGACCCTCAGCACCACTGAGGCTACTTTCAGCACCGTGAGCGGGCCACCAGCGCCGTGCTCGGAGCCTACGATCCGCTTTCGGGCGACAACAGCTACGGCACCCGCATCAACATGTACTTCCCCTACGACACCGACGAGATGATCAGCTCGTCGGGCACGTTCGACACGGGGCGTCGGGGCATTGCGCGCTACAAGGCGTTCGCCAGCAACACGGAAGTAATCACCCCTGGAATAACCTGTACCAAGGAGTGGAGCGGGCCAATATCTGCATCAAGAACATCCCGGAGATGGCGCTATACACCAGCGGCTCCAGCGCCGACACGGCGGCTCTCCACCGCCTCCACGGCGAAGCCCTGACGCTGCGGGCACAATATTATTACGAGCTGATTCGCAACTGGGGCGACGTGCCGGTGCAGTTTAACCCGTCTACACCGGGCCAGGATTTCAAGCTGCCGAATGCCGACCGTAACGCCACTCTGACGCAGTTGATCGCTGACCTGCTGACTGCCGAAAAGCTGGTGCCGTGGCGCTCGCAGGCCGGTTTGGTAAACGAGCGCATTACCAAAGGTGCCGTGAAAGCTTTGCGGCGCGCCTCGCGTTGCAGCGCGGCGGTTATTCGCTTCACGGTACCGCCATGACGCGTGCCTCCGATTACCTCGACTACTACAAAATTGCCCGCCAAGAGTGCCTGGACATCATGGGCAAGCGCGGCGAGCACACGCTCAACCCCAGCTTCTCGGACTTGTGGCTGAGTGTAAATCAGCAGCGTCACGACGTGGCCAACGAGATCATGTTTGAAGTGGGCATGACCGGCTCCACGGCTACTGGCGACTCGAAGCTGGGCTACTACAACGGCCCGCGCCTCAACGCCTCGACCGTGTACGGCTCGACGCAGGGCGCCGTGACCGTGGTGCCCACGTACTTCTACGCTTTCGACTCGACCGATGTGCGCCGCGACGTCACGATTGCTCCCTACCAGATTCCGGCCAATAACAACCAAGCTGGGGTAGCGCTGAATACGATTTACGACGGCAAGTTTCGCCGCGACTGGCACGTTCCGGCGCTGCCCGGCACCAACAACTACCTCGGGTACAACTGGCCGATCATCCGTTTTGCCGATGTGCTCTTGATGTTTGCGGAAGCCGACAACGAGTTGAATGGCCCGACTACGGCGGCCGTTGCGGCCCTGAAGGAAGTGCGGACCCGCGGCTTTGGCGGCAATGCAACCCGTGCATCTGCCAATCTCAAGACCAGCACGAAAGACGAGATGTTCAACGCCATCGTGAACGAGCGTCTGTTGGAATTTGGCTCCGAAGGCATCCGTAAGTACGACTTGCTGCGGTGGAACCTGCTGGCTCAGAAAATCAGCGAAACCAAGGCCAACCTTAATTTGATGCGGACCGCGGCCAGCCCTTACCAAAACGTGCCGCAGTACCAGTACTACCGCGTCGTAAACGGAGTGATCCAGTGGACCCGGTCTTTCTACCGTCCTTCACCGGCCAACACGACCGCCCCTTCGGGCACCACGCGCGTAAACTGGCGGCAGGCCATAGATGCGCCCTATGTATCTAACCTTCAGCCCAATGGCACCAGCGTAACGCTGGGCACTACGACCACCGTCAGTGCCGGTAGCGGCCTGGCAGCTGAGTACGTGCCGGGCCAGGGCAAAGAACTGCTGCCCATCCCCCAGACTACTTTGGATACCGATGCCGCGCTCAAGCAAAACGCGGGTTACTAACAACGAGTAGCTCTTACAAAACAACAAAGGCTTCGTCAGTGACGAAGCCTTTGTTGTTTTGTAAATAATTGATTATCAATTATTTACAAACGTATTATAAAACTGCGGATGGTGCTGCTTGGGTATTTGTTGCTATACAAGATGCGCCTGCTTGTTCACGGGTCGCGACGATTCGCGCACGATCAGTTCCGTCGGGATTTTGACCGTGCCGATAGGGCGGCTTTCTGCTTGCGCTCGATCAGGTCGATGAGGCGTTCGGCGGCCACTTGCCCGATTTCCTGCGCAGGCTGCACCACCGTGCTCAGCGAAGGCGACAGCAAGTCGGCCACATTTAGGTTGGTAAAACCAATCAGCGACACGTCTTCCGGAATGTTTACGTGGCGTTGCCGCAAGGCCGTTAAGCAGCCCATGGCGAGCCGGTCGCTGGCGGTAAAAAAGGCATCTGGGGTAGGCGACAGCGACATCAGATCGTCCACCATCGGGCCAACTTCATCGGGGCCGAAGGTGCCGTAACGCACCAGGTTTTCATCGAAAGGCAAGCCGTACTGCTCCAGCGCGGCCCGATAGCCGGCCAGGCGCTCCTGCGTGATGGAAAGCCACGGCGGAATAGTCAGATGCGCAATGCGCCGCCGACCGGCTTTGATTAAGTGTTCGGTTGCGGCGAAGGCCCCGCAAAATTGTCTGCTACAACCTGCGTGGCCTCCAATTCGGCCGACACCCGGTCGAACAAAACCAGGGGCAAGCCCTTTTGCTGAATCTCTTTCAGGTGCGAAACGTCCGAGGTTTCACTGGAAAGTGAAATCAACAGCCCATCCACCTTCCGGGCCATCGACTGCTGCACGTTGGCCACCTCCCGCTCGTACGACTCGTGCGTTTGGAAAATAATTACATGATAGCCCCGGTTGTAGGCAATGGCCTCGATGCCGTTGATGGCCTGCGAGAAAAACGGGTTGGCAATTTGGGGCACAATCACGGCAATTGCCCGGCTAGAGCTGCCTTTTAGGCTTAGCGCAATGGGTTGGGCCGGTAGTTGAGCCGCTCGGCGCACTCCATGACCAGCCGCTTGGTTTCGGGGTTGATCTCGTAACTGCCGCGCAAGGCCCTCGACACCGTGGAGGTGGAAATGTTGAGGGCGCGGCTATATCTTTTATGGTGAAAGTATCCAATGCAAGGAAGGGAAAGGACTAGGGTTGGAAATATCAGCTTCGCAAAATCCAAGAACTGTCGAAACCAGTTCCACAACTTTTCAAGGCCTGAATGTAGAACTCGCTTCCCAAATTCAACTTATGGCCTATACGAATTATTGTCACGCCCGCTATCGGCAACGTTCCCGACAACGATTGCGCGAATAAAGATGATGATACTCTTCCTTTTGGTTTTACCATCCTGTAATCTTAAGAAAGGTAATTGCCAGTGAAGACTACTGGAAATACACCTTATTTCTCCGAAAAGTTTATAAATCAGATTCACCTGCATGAGTAATGCCTCGTTGTTTAGCTTAGAAGGCAAAGTCGCTCTGGTGACGGGCTGCAACAAAGGAATCGGGCAAGCGATGGCCGTTGGCCTAGCCGAAACCGGCGCCGACATCATTGGCGTGTCGGCCTCGTTGGCCTTACAGGGCAGCGATACGGCCCAGCAGGTGCAGGCGCTGGGCCGGCAGTTTACGGCCTACCAAGCGGACTTTAGCCAGCGTGGTCAGGTAGATGCCTTTCTTCAACAAGTGCAGCAGGATTTTCCGCGCATCGACATCCTTATCAACAACGCTGGCACCATCAAGCGCGCCCCGCGGCCGAGCACGCCGATGCGCTGTGGGACGAAGTGCTGGCCATCAACCTCGACGCGCCCTTCCGCTTGGCCCGTGCTTTGGGCGGACGGATGCTGGCGCAGGGCAGTGGTAAGATCATTTTCACGGCTTCTTTACTTACGTTTCAGGGCGGCATCAATGTGCCCGGCTACGCGGCCAGCAAAGGTGCTATCGGCAGTTTGGTGAAAGGCTTGGCCAACGAATGGGCCGGCCGCGGCGTCAACGTCAACGCCATCGCCCCCGGCTACATTGCCACCGACAACACCGAGGCTTTGCGCAACGACCCGGAGCGCTCGCAGAGCATTCTGGGCGCATTCCGGCCGGGCGGTGGGGCACGCCCGCCGATTTCAAAGGACCCACCGTGTTTTGGCCTCGGCCGCAGCCGATTACGTACACGGCACCATCCTGACCGTTGATGGCGGTTGGATGGGTCGTTAACTTAACTTCTTGATTAAGAGTAGTATATGAAGCAATACATCGCCGTTAGTCCGCGGGAAACTGCCCAAATGAACACCGCTGAATTGCGGGCACATTTTCTGATCGAAACCTTGTTTGTGCCAGGCTCCGTGGAGTTGGCGTACACCCATTACGACCGCATGCTCGTGGGCGGCGCCGTGCCCCAGGGCACCGAAGCGTTGACGCTGCCTTGCCCCGATACGCTGAAGGCTAACTACTTTCTGGAGCGACGCGAGCTGGGTATCCTCAACATCGGCACGGCGGGCCAAGTAACCGTAGACGGCACGGTTTACAACTTAGGCGAGCAAGATTGCCTGTATGTGGGCAAGGGCAGCCGCGAGGTGAGCTTTAGCGGCGAAGGCGCCCGGTATTACCTGCTATCGGCGCCGGCGCACAAAGAATATCCGACCACCGTGCGCACCCAAGCCGAAGCCACGCCTGTGGAATTGGGCAGCCAGGAAACGGCCAATCAGCGCACCATCTACAAGTACATCTACAACGAAGGCATTCCTAGCTGCCAGCTCGTGATGGGCCTGACCCAGCTCAAGCCCGGCAGCGTTTGGAATACGATGCCGGCGCACGTGCACGACCGGCGCATGGAGGCTTATCTCTACTTCAACCTGCCCGCTGGTCAGCGCGTGCTGCACCTGATGGGCGAGCCTCAGCAAACGCGTCCGTTGTGGGTGAGCAACGAGCAGGCCATCCTCTCGCCGCCGTGGTCAATTCATACGGGTGCGGCACGGCGGCTTACACCTTCATCTGGGGCATGGCCGGCGAAAACCTCGAGTACACCGACATGGACCCCGTGCCGCTCGACTCACTTCAATAACCCAACCGCTACCTGTTTCCTTTTCTCCTTTTGATTTCGCTCGCATGAAAACGCTGGTTCCGAACCTGTTTGTAGAAGACCGAGAGCTTACGTGGGAAACCGTAGGCGAGGGCGTGCGCCGCAAAATTCTGACCTACGACGCCGACATGATGCTGGTGCGCGTGGCCTTCGAGCAGGGCGGGTAGGAGCCATTCATCGCCATGTGCACACGCAGATGAGCTACGTTGAAAGCGGCGTGTTTGAGGTCACGATTGCCGATGAAAGAAAGTTAACAAGCGCACGCTGCGGGCCGGCGATTCTTTTTATGCCCCGTCCAATGTGTGGCACGGCGTCGTGTGCCTGGAGGCCGGCGAATTGCTGGATACATTTACGCCGATGCGCGAAGATTTTGTGTAGCTTATAACTGTTTGATTGATAGATAGTTACATGAAATGGTTTGGTAAAATAGTTGTCCTGCTGTTGCTGACCTTGGTGGGCCATACCGGTTTCGCAACCGGCGTGCGCCTCGTGGTGGCTCCCGACGGCTCCGGCAACTTCCGAACCATTCAGGAAGCCATCAACAGCTTGCCCAATACGGCTACTGAGCAGCGGGTAATTGCCATCAAGAAAGGTACTTATAAGGAAAAGCTGTTCATCGACGGCAAAAGTCATATTACGCTGCAAGGCGCCAGCGAAAAGGGCGTGATCATCACCTTTGCGCAAGCCCGCGACGCGTGGCGCTGCGACCCCGTAGCCGGCGCCGACGACTGGGGCGTAGGCACGCTGAACATGCGCAACAGCCCCGACATTATGCTGGAAAACCTCACGGTCGTCAACAGCTACGGCTTCGACGCGCCGGGCGATGTAACCATCGACTGCGCCACCGACCCCAGCCACAAGAGAACCATCAGCAAGACGGGCCACCAGATGGCCTTGCGTACCCTACCCGGCACTACCCGCCTGATTGTGCGCCACTGCACGTTTCGGGCCTGGGGGGCGATACCGTCAGCCCCTGGGACGTGGACGCAGGCCTCTATTATTTCAAGGACTGCACCATGGAAGGCGGCGTCGATTTTTACTGCCCGCGCGGGTGGGCTTACGCTGAAAATTGCCGCTTCATTTGCCACAGCAAGGAGGCCGCCATCTGGCACGATGGCTCCAATAACGAAGACTCCAAAACCGTTCTGAAAAACTGCACTTTCGAAGGCGATAACGGCTTCAAACTTGGTCGTTATCACCGCGAATCGCAGTTTTACCTCATCGGCTGCCGCTTCGCCAACAACATGGCCGACGCGGATATTTATCACGCCAAATCGGGTCCGGGCACGCCGAAATGGGGCCGGCGCGTGTATTACTACAATTGCCACCGCAAGGGTGGTGATTATGCTTGGCACAAAGACAACTTAGCAACGGCTGCCAACGCGCCCACTGTCAAGCAAATCAACGCCGACTGGGCGTTTGGAGGCCGTTGGTACCTCGATGGTCGTCCGGCCACGGTGGCTTTGGCGCCTTCCAACCCCGCCAAAACCTATTCTACACTGCCACTGTCGGTTACGACGGATAGCATTGCGGAGAAAATGCTGGTTTATCAGCGGAGCGTAGGGGGCTGGCCGAAAGCCGTAAACGAAATCAAGGTCAATTACGAGCACCCAATGAGTGCCGCCTTGAAAGAAGCCACGTTGCGCGATGCCAACCGGATCGACGCCACCATTGACAACGACGCAACGACCCGCGAAATCCGCTACTTGGTTGCCGCATTCAAGAAAACGAACAATGCGCTTTACCTCGCCGCCGCCGAAAAAGGCATTCGCTACCTGCTGAAAATGCAGCACGCCAACGGCGGCTTCCCCCAGTATTACCCAGACTCAAGCCTCTACCGCGCCCAGATCACCTACAACGACGAGGCCATGATTCGGGCCCTGCGCATCCTGAAGGCAGTTGCCGAACGCAAGGAAGGTTTCGAGGTGGTCGATCAGAGCCTGGTAGCCCCGGCCCGCTTGGCCGTGGAGCGGGGTATCGATTGCATTTTGAAGACGCAATACGTGCAGAACGGCAAACTCACGGCCTGGTGCGCCCAGCACGACCGCCGTACGTTGCAGCCCGTGAAAGCACGCGCGTTCGAACTGGCCTCGCTGAGCGGCGATGAAACCGTAGGCATTGTGCAGTTTCTGATGGATGTCGAAAACCCTTCGTCCGCCGTCAAAAAGTCGATTGAGAGCGCGGTGGCTTGGCTGAACGAAGTCAAGATGACGGGTTTTGCGCTGAAAGAAATAAAGGACCTGAGTCAGCCCACGGGCCGCGACCGCATCATTGTGCCGGAGACCGGCGCGGCGTTGTGGGCGCGTTTCTACGACCTGAAAACCAACAAACCCATTTACGTCGGCCGCAACTCAGAAGTGAAATACAGCCTGGCCGAGATCGAAAACGAGCGGCGTGCGGGCTACGTCTACGCGGGCACGTGGCCGGCTAAGCTGCTGAACCGCGACTTTCCGAAGTGGAAGCAAAAATGGGAAAACGGAGAAAGCAAATTATAAGTACTTGATTATGAATACTTTATCAAAGAAGTCGCGCTCGGAATGCAGAGTTCCTCCGTTGCGATGCCTGAGGCGGCCTTGTTTGAGTTGCCCGAAAAAGTCATCCAGTTTGGCACCGGCGTGCTCTTGCGCGGCCTGCCCGATTACCTCATCGATAAAGCCAATCGCCAAGGCATCTTCAACGGCCGCATTGTGGTCGTGAAATCGACGGATGGTGGTGATATTGACGCGTTTAACCGCCAAGACGGGCTGTATACCTTGTGCATTCGCGGGTAGAAGACGGCCACATGGTGGAAGAAAACGTGGTGTGCTCGGCCATCAGCCGCGTGCTGTCGGCCAAAAGCCAATGGGAAGAGATCCTGCGTTGCGCCGCTAACCCCGAGTTGCAGGTGGTGATTTCCAACACCACTGAAGTCGGCATTCAACTCGTACCCGACGACATTCGGCAATCGCCCCCGCAATCGTTCCCTGGCAAGCTGCTGGCGTTTCTGTACGCGCGTTTCAAGGCGTTTGACGGCGATAAGTCGAAAGGTCTGGTGATCGTGCCCACCGAGCTCATTCCCGAAAACGGCAGCAAGCTGGAAGCGATTCTGCTGGAGCTGGCCCACCGCAACGGGCTGGAAAGCGAGTTTCTGGACTGGCTGGAAACGGCCAATACATGCTGCAATTCCCTCGTCGACCGTATCGTGCCGGGCCGGCCCGACTCGGCTACCCAATTGGCTATGGCTGAGCAACTTGGCTACGAAGACGAGTTGCTGACCATTTCGGAAGCCTTCTTGCTGTGGGCCATCGAGGGCGACGACCGGGTGCGGGAGGTGCTTTCGTTTCACGAAGTGGACAAGGGCATTTCCATCAAGCCCGACATCAACTTGTTCCGCGAATTAAAACTGCGCCTCCTCAACGGCACGCACACGCTAAGCTGCGGCCTGGCTGTGCTGAGCGGCTTCGAAACCGTGCGTCAAGGCATGGAAGACGATTGTGTCGGCACGTTCATCAGCAACCTGATGTTATCGGATTTACTGCCCGGTATTCCGTATCCGGTTGACGAAAAAGTGGCCCAGCGCTTTGGTTTGCAGGTAATGGACCGCTTCCGCAACCCGTACATGGAGCACCGTTGGCTGGCAATCACGATGCAGTACACGACCAAAATGCAGATGCGCAACGTGCCTACTTTGCTGCACTACTACAAGCGTTTCAACACGGTACCGCATTATGTGGCGCTGGGCTTTGCGGCGTATTTGTTGTTCATGAAAGGCACGCAGCAGCGCGAGCAGACGTGGTACGGCGAATTAAATGGCGAAACCTACCCAATACAGGACGAAAAGGCCGGTTATTTTGCCGATCTATGGTCACGCTTGGGAGCGGAAGAAGTGGTAAACACGACGCTGCAAAACCAAGCACTTTGGGGACATGACTTAAGCCAATTGCCGGGATTTGCGAAGCGCGTAAGCGACAATCTGCTCGAAATGCAGCAGAAAGGCGTGCACGCTACCGTGGCAGCCCATCTCAACAAAAAGGTTCTTGTAAAATAATGAAACATTTAGTAGCCAAAATCCATCCTGCCGACAACGTGCTGGTGGCCCTGACGGACTTGCCCATCGGGACCCCCGTAACGTGGGACGGTACGACTGTGACGACCACGGAGAAGATTCCGGCGAAGCACAAACTGGCGCTGCAAGCCCTCGAACCCGGCGACTCCGTGACCATGTACGGCGTGCTGGTAGGCAAAGCGCGGCACGCCATCAAGCTGGGCGGCCTGCTGACCACGGCCAATATTCAGCACGCTACCAACACATACGACGAGCACCAGGAGCGCCGCGCCGCTTGGACCCCACCTACGGTGGACAAGTGGCAGGAGCGCACTTTCATGGGCTACCACCGCTCCGACGGGCGCGTGGGCACGGCCAATTACTGGCTCGTGATTCCGCTGGTGTTCTGCGAAAACCGCAACATTCAGGTGCTGGAAGAAGCGCTGGTTAATGACCTCGGCTATGCTCGCCGCAAAAGCTATCAGCCTCAGACACAAGAGCTTATATCGCTGATGCAAGCCGGTAAGTCGGTAGAGGAAATTCTGCAAAGCGACTTTGGTGGCACCGATACCCGCTATAACAAGCCGAAGCTTTTCCCGAACGTCGACGGCATTCAGTTCCTATCGCACGAAGGCGGCTGCGGCGGCATTCGGCAGGATGCCCAGACGCTTTGCGGCTTGTTGGCGGGTTACATCACGCACCCCAATGTAGCCGGTGCAACCGTGCTCAGCCTGGGTTGCCAGAACGCCCAGGTAAGCATGCTGCAAGCAGAAATTCAGAAGCGCAGCCCCAACTTCGACAAGCCGCTGTTCATTTTGGAGCAGCAGAAAATGGGCACCGAAGAAACGCTTGTGAGCACCGCGCTTCGCCAGACGTTTGTGGGCTTGATGCAGGCCAATGCCAACCAGCGCCAGCCCGCGCCGCTCAGCAAACTGACGATTGGCTTGGAGTGCGGTGGGTCCGATGGTTTCTCGGGCATTTCGGCCAACCCCGCTGTAGGGCACGTTTCCGACATGCTCGTGGCACTGGGCGGTTCGGTTATTCTGGCTGAATTTCCGGAGCTGTGTGGCGTAGAGCAGGAACTCGTCGACCGCAGCGTGGACCAAGCAACAGCCGAGCGTTTCAGCAGCCTCATGAAAGCGTACGGCGACACCGCCATTGCCGTTGGCTCGGGCTTCGACATGAACCCTTCGCCCGGCAACATCCGCGACGGCCTGATCACCGACGCCATGAAATCGGCGGGGGCAGCCCGCAAGGGTGGCAGCTCGCCCGTAGTGGCGGTGCTGGATTACCCCGAGCTGGTGACCAAACCCGGCTTAAATCTGCTCTGCACGCCCGGCAACGACGTGGAGTCGACAACGGCCGAAGTAGGGTCGGGGGCGAATGTGGTGCTATTTACGACGGGCTTGGGCACGCCAACTGGCAACCCCATTGCGCCCGTGGTGAAAATTTCGAGCAACACGGCGCTCGCCCAGCGCATGCCCGACATCATCGACATCAACACCGGCACGGTCATCGACGGCGAAGAAACCATCGAGCAAGCCGCCGAACGCATTCTCGATTACGTGGTGCGCGTTGCCAGTGGCGAGGAGGTAAGCGCCGTGCGACACGGTCAAGCAGACTTTATTCCCTGGAAGCGGGGTGTATCACTTTGATTATCAAATAGATATGAAAAAGCCCTTTTTGAACGAGGATTTCCTGCTGCAGACCGAAACGGCCCGCCAGCTCTACCACGAGTTCGCGAAGCAGATGCCCATCATCGATTACCATTGTCATCTGCCTCCCGATCAGATTGCCGAGGACAAGCAGTTCGAGAACTTAACTCAAATCTGGCTCTACGGCGACCACTACAAGTGGCGCGCCATGCGGACCAACGGCATCGACGAGCACTTCATCACCGGCGACGCATCTGACTGGGAGAAGTTTGAGAAGTGGGCCGAAACGGTGCCGTACACGGTGCGTAACCCGCTCTACCACTGGACGCATCTGGAGTTGCAGCGCTACTTCGACGTGTACGAAATCCTCGACAGCACGAGCGCCCGCCGCATCTACGACGAGTGCAGCGCCAAGCTGCGCACGCCGGAATATTCGGTACGCAACCTGATGCTGAAGATGAATGTGCAGACCGTCTGCACGACCGACGACCCGGCCGATTCGCTGGAGCATCACCGCCTGATCGCGGACAGCGGTTTCCCGATCAAAGTGCTGCCCACGTTCCGCCCCGACAAGGCCATGGCCGTGGAAGACCCGGCTACTTACAACCAATACCTTGATAAGCTGAGCGTTGCGGCCAGCGTGGAAATCCGCAGCTACGGCAACCTGCTGACGGCTTTGCAGCGACGCCACGATTACTTTGCCAAGCTCGGCGGCCGCCTCTCGGACCACGGTTTGGAGCAGATATATGCCGTTGATTATACCGACGCCGAAATCAGCGACATCTTCGACAAGGTCCGCAGTGGCCAAGCCCCGACTCCCGACGAAACCCTAAAGTTTAAGTCTGCGATTCTGGTGGCGCTGGCCGAAATGGACTGGGAGAAGGGCTGGACGCAACAGTTTCACTTGGGCGCCCTCCGCAACAATAATTCGCGGGCATTGCGCAACCTTGGCCCCGATACCGGCTGGGATTCCATCGGTGATTTCTCGCAGGGGCGCGCGCTTTCGACTTTTCTCGACCGTCTCGACACGCAAGATAAGCTTACCAAAACCATCCTTTACAACCTAAATCCCGCCGATAACGAGCTGATTGCCACAATGGTAGGCAACTTCAACGACGGCACCGTAGCGGGCAAGGTTCAGTTCGGTTCAGGTTGGTGGTTCCTCGATCAGAAGGACGGCATGGAGAAGCAGATGAATGCCCTCTCGAACATGGGCTTGCTGAGCCGATTTGTGGGGATGCTGACCGATTCGCGCAGTTTCCTATCTTTCCCTCGCCACGAATATTTCCGCCGCATTTTGTGCAACCTGATCGGCAACGACGTCGAGAACGGCGAGCTGCCCGACGACATGAAATGGCTGGGCCAAGTGGTTCAGAATATCTCTTACGGTAATGCCAAAGGCTACTTTGGCTTCGAGAATGAAGCAAGTCATAACGTTCGGCGAAATAATGATGCGGTTGTCGCCCCCGCTGAATTACCGGTTAGTTCAGACCAACAATCTTGAGGTTAATTACGGCGGCGGCGACGCCAACGTAGCGGCATCCGTAGCGCGGTTGGGCTTGCCCGCCGCGCACGTTACCTGCTTCCCCGACAACGAGTTAGGTTACGCGGCCGCGCAGTCTTTTCAGCGCTACGGCGTGAGCATGGAGCATACCGTGTTTCGTGGCGACCGGTTGGGGCTGTACTTTTTGGAAGTCGGCGCTTCGATGCGGGCCAGCAAAATCGTGTACGATCGCTTCGATTCGGCGTTCGCTAAGCTGCAACCCGCGTGGTTTGACTGGTCCAATATTCTGAGCAACGGGCGCTGGCTGCACTGGACGGGCATCACGCCAGCTATTTCGGCTTCGGCTGCCCAGGCTTGTAAAGAGGCCATTCAGGAAGCCCGGCGTCGCGGCATTACGGTTTCGGCCGACGTGAACTACCGCCGCAACCTGTGGCAATACGGCAAGAAAGCGCAGGACGTAATGCCGGAGCTGGTAGCCGGCTGCGACGTGGTGGTTTGCACCGAAGGCGACGCCGAAGACCTGTTCGGCATCACGCCGCGGGTGGACGCCGCCAACCGTTTCGTTTCCATGGCCGAGCAGCTCATGCAACGCTTTCCGCAGATAAAGCAAGTAATTGCTACTGAGCGCGAAACGCTTAGCGCTTCGCACAATCGTTTGAAAGGCGTTCTGTTCAACGGAACTGACTATATTGAAACTCCAGCCTACGATATCGTGCCCATCGTGGACCGCATCGGCGGGGGCGATGCTTTCATCGGAGGTTTCATTTATGGTTCGCTGACCTACCCCACTGAGCAGGAAGCGCTCACCTTCGGCGTGGCGGCCTCGGCACTTAAGCATACCGTCCACGGCGACGTCAACCTGATGACTGCGGCCGAAGTGGAACCCGTCATGCAGGGCAATACTTCCGGCAGGCTTCTTCGTTAACTATTTGATAATAAAACAGATACATGGCTCGATTTTCTTCTGCTGAAGTGCTGGATGCGGTGCTGCGGTACCCTGTGGTACCGGTGTTTTACCATGCCGACGTGGCGTATGCCAAGCGCATTCTGCAAGCTTGCTACGACGGCGGCTTGCGGGTGTTTGAGTTCACCAACCGGGGCGCCAACGCCTTCGACGTGTTCTCGCAGCTCCAGACTTTCGTGCAGGAACAGTGCCCCGACATGCTGCTCGGCATCGGGACCATTTACACGGCGCAGGATGCGGAGCGCTTTATCGAAGCCGGAGCCGATTTTGTAGTGCAGCCCGTTACGACGGCCGAGGTAGCCGCCGCTTGTCAGCACAACGACGTGGCGTGGCTGCCCGGCGCCATGACCCTCAATGAAGTATACAACGCCACCCAGTTGGGCGCAAAGCTGGTCAAGATTTTCCCTGGCAACGTGGTGGGCCCCGGCTACATCAAGGCGTTGCGCGGCCCCATGCCCAACGTCAAACTCATGGTAACCGGCGGCGTGGAGCCCACCAACGAAAGCGTAAGCGAGTGGTTTGGGGCCGGCGTCAATGTGGTCGGGATGGGTTCGCAACTCTTTAAAAATGCCGACGATACCCAAGCCTTGGTGGCCCAGATTTCCGGGCTTATGCAATTTGTAAACTCGCTACCTAAGTAAATTCCCATGGAAACTAAACTCGGAAAATACCGCTGGACGGTGGTGGCGCTGCTCTTTTTTGCCACCACCATCAACTACCTCGACCGCCAGGTGATCGGGCTCCTGAAGCCCACGTTGGAAACCGAGTTCAAATGGACCGAATCTGACTATGGGCACATCGTGATGGCCTTTGCCACGGCTTATGCCATTGGCTTGCTGGGATTTGGCCGCGTCATCGACCGAATTGGGACTAAAAAAGGGTACATCGCTTCGATCATTGCCTGGAGTGCGGCGGCCATTGCGCATGCATTTGCCACCAGCACGTTTGGATTTGGGGTTGCGCGGGCGGCATTGGGGTTAGGAGAAGCGGGCAACTTTCCGGCGGCTATCAAAACAGTAGCCGAATGGTTTCCAAAAAAAGAACGGGCATTAGCTACCGGCGTTTTCAACTCGGGCGCCAACATTGGGGCCGTGGTAGCACCTATCATGGTGCCCCTGATTCTGGGTTGGTACGGGTGGCAGGAAGCATTTATTATCACCGGCATTATCGGCTTTATATGGCTGGCCTGCTGGTGGAAGTTTTACGAGATTCCTTCGCGGCAGCCCAAGCTTTCGACCGCTGAGTACGAATACATCCACAGCGACAACGAACCTGAGCCCGGCGAAGGCGATCACAGCCAAAACGTTTCGTGGAGCAAGCTGCTGAGCGTGCGCCAAACGTGGGCTTTCATCTTCGGGAAGATGCTCACCGACCCGATTTGGTGGTTTTTTCTGTTCTGGTTGCCCTCGTATTTTTCTACCACCTTCAAACTCGACCTCACCAAGCCTAGTTTGCCGCTGGTCGTTGTGTACACTTTCACTACGGTGGGCAGCATTGGCGGAGGCTATCTCTCATCGTACCTGATTCAGAAAGGCTGGACCGTGTTTCGGGCCCGTAAAACGGCTATGCTGATTTTCGCCCTGCTGGTAGTGCCCATTGTACTGGCACGCTACGCCACCAACATCTGGATGGCAGTGGCCCTGATCAGCTTGGCGGCCGCGGCACACCAGGCTTGGAGCGCCAATATTTTCACTACTGCTTCCGACATGTTTCCGAAGCGAACGGTAAGCTCGGTAGTGGGCATCGGCAGCATGGCGGGCTCCGTAGGCGGCATTTTGTTTCCGCTGATTGTGGGGTATTTGCTGGATAGAGCCAAAGCCTCCGGCGACATCAACACGGGCTACAACATCATTTTCCTGTTGTGCGGCAGCGCTTACCTCGTAGCTTGGTTCGTGATGCATCTGTTTGCGCCGCGCATGGAAGAAGTGCACCTCGAAGAATCGTCTAACAAACCCGTAGCCGTTTCCTAATGAAAAAGCTCCTGTTGTTCGCTGCGCTGCTCGTGCTGGGTTTCAGTGCACTGGCCCAAACCAAGAAAGACATGGCTGCGGTTAAAGAAGTAGAAGCACTTGAGCGTCAGCGTTTTGAGGCACAGGTCAAGAAGAATTATGCCTTCCTGCAAAATGCCTTCAGCGACGATCTGGTGTATACGCACTCCGATGGGCATCAAAACAACAAGACGGAGTACATCCAGTCGATCCGCGACGGCAAAAGCCAGTATGGCAAGATCGATGTGGAAGCCCTGAACGTGCGCAGCTACAACGACGGCCAAACGGCCGTGGTCAACGGCCTGATCACCATCACCAACACCGTGGACGGCCAACCCAGCGCATCCCATCTGAAGTACGTGGTGGTGCAAATCAAAGACCCCAAAAAGGGGTGGCAAGTAGTGCTCTGGCAATCGCAGAAGCAACAGCCAGCCAAATCGTAGTATCACAAGTATTTGATTATAAAGATGTTATGAGTGGAGGTGCGGTGCGCCGTGTCTCCGCTTGTACATACTGCTCCGCATTCCCTAACCAAACTGCACGGCTATGTCCAATCCTCTACAAGAAAATGTGCTGGCCAACCCAGTTGGTACGACGCTCGACCGCTACATCATGCGCAAGCAGAGCGAGTTTCCGTTTGCGACGGGCGAGCTTTCGCAACTGTTGCGCGACATCGCCTTGGCGGGCAAAATCATCAACCGCGAGGTAAACCGCGCCGGCCTGATTGACATTGCAGGTGCTTTTGGCAACCAAAATATTCAAGGTGAGCAGCAGCAAAAGCTGGATGTGGTGGCCAACATTCGCTTTATCCGGGCTCTCAAAAACGGCGGACAGGCCTGCGCTATTCTCTCGGAAGAGGAAGACGACATCATCTATACCGGCAACGACCAGGGCAAATACGTGGTAGCCATGGACCCGCTCGATGGCTCGTCCAACATCGACGTGAACGTCAGCATCGGTACCATTTTCAGCATCTATCGCCGCGTGACGCCCGTCGGAACGCAGGCGACCAGAGAAGATTTTTTGCAGGGTGGCCGCAAGCAAGTCGCGGCGGGTTACGTGCTCTACGGCTCTTCCACGATGCTCGTGTATACCACGGGCCATGGTGTGGCAGGCTTTACCTACGAAAACTCGCTGGGCGAATTCTTTCTCTCGCACCCCGAAATTCGCATTCCGCAGGATGGCGCCACCTTTTCCTGCAACGAAGGCTATTGGTATCAGTACCCCGAATCGATCCGCGCTTATCTCACTACCTGCAAGCAGCGCGGCTACAGCGGACGCTACATCGGCTCGTTAGTGGCTGATTTTCACCGCAACCTGTTCAAAGGCGGTATCTACCTGTACCCACCAACCGAGAAAACGCCCGAGGGCAAGCTGCGGTTGCTCTACGAGTGCTACCCGCTGGCGCTCCTGATCGAGCAGGCCGGCGG
Source organism: Hymenobacter jejuensis (assembly GCF_006337165.1). Lineage (NCBI taxonomy): Bacteria > Pseudomonadati > Bacteroidota > Cytophagia > Cytophagales > Hymenobacteraceae > Hymenobacter > Hymenobacter jejuensis. Next base: position 5,069,738 of record NZ_CP040896.1, on the reverse strand, counting down.
ACAGGCCCAGTCCGGCCACGAGGCCATTCTGGACATTGAGCCGGTGTATTTTCACCAGCGGTGCCCGATATATGTTGGCTCCACGGATATGGTGAAAGAGGTGCTGTCTTTGGCCAACGCCGCCCACGAGGCCGCCTGCTAACCGCTGGGCGACAATTTCCGCCTCTTAATTGTGTAAAGAAGTCAAGTGTATAAGTATCTGATAAACAAATACTTACTTTGATAGCGCTCTCTTTTCCGCAACCAACTCTGCCAATACCCGAAACCTCATTTCTTTCTCATGCCCAAAATCGTTTCACCCCAAGTTGAATACGAAGGCTTACTGACGCAGGTCAAGCAAATCGCTCCCGAAATATTCGACCAAAACGGTCACTTTCTAAACCTGCTGGAAGGCCGTTGGCAGGAGCCCGGCACGCCCCGCGATTTTGTCTCGCCAGTGGATGGCCGCACGCTGGGCGCGCTGCCCATGCTCGACGGCGCAACGGCGCAACGTGCCGTAGAATTTGCCAAAAGCGAAGCCGCCGTGTGGGGCAAAACCGACCTCGATGAGCGCCGCGCCAAAGTGCAAGACTGCCTGAACTTGTTGCGTGACCACGTCGAGCTGATCGGCAAGCTGCTCATCTGGGAGATCGGCAAAACCTACAAGCTGGGCTTCACCGACATCGACCGCTGCATCGACGGCGTGCAATGGTACGTCGATGGCATCGAGGACATGCTCGGCAAGCGCACCCCGATCGGGTTGGTGTCGAACATCGCTTCCTGGAACTACCCCATGTCGGTGCTCATGCATGCGGTGCTGGTGCAGGTGCTGTGCGGTAATTCCGTTATCGCCAAAACGCCCACCGACGGCGGCTTTATTTCGCTGAGCCTGGCGTTTGCGCTGGCCCGGCGGGCGGGCTTGCCCGTTACGCTCGTAAGTGGCCCCGGCGGCGAGCTGAGCGACGTGCTGGTAAAAAACCAAGCTGTTGATTGTCTGTCGTTTGTGGGCGGGCGCTACAATGGTCGCAACATCGCCGACGCCCTCGGTTCGGTGCACAAGCGCTACATGCTGGAGATGGAAGGCGTGAACACCTACGGCATCTGGGACTATTCTGATTGGGCAACCCTGGCCGATCAGCTCAAGAAAGGCTACGACTACGGCAAGCAGCGCTGCACGGCTTACGTGCGCTTCGTGGTGCAGCGGCAGCAGTTTCCTAAGTTTCTGGAAACGTATTGGAACGTGATGCACTCGTTGCGCGTGGGCAACCCTACGCTAGTGGACAACGCTGACGATAAGTTGCCGGATCTGGCCTTTGGCCCGGTTATCAACGCCAACCAAGCCAAAGACCTGGACCGCCTGTACGTCAATGCGTTGCAAACTGGCGCTACGCCGTTGCTGGAAGGCCAGCTCGACGACAGCCTGTTTTTGCCCGACCAAGATCGCTCGGCCTATTTTGCCCCGCGGGCGCTGGTAAACCTGCCGCGCCAAAGCGAGCTGTACTTCAAAGAACCCTTCGGGCCCATCGACAGCATCGTGCTCGTGGACCGCATAGAGGAGCTGGTAGGGGAGATGAACATCTCCAACGGCGCCCTGGTGTCGGCCATTGCCAGCGACGACGAGAAGCTGGCCCGCCGCACGGCCAAGGAAGTTCGGGCCTTCAAAGTGGGCATCAACAAGCTGCGTTCGCGCGGCGACCGCGAGGAAGTATTCGGCGGGATGGGCGAATCGTGGAAAGGCGCTTTTGTGGGCGGCAAGCTGCTCGTCGAAGCCGTTACCAACGGCGACCAACCAATTCTGGGTAATTTCGAAGACGCATTATTGCTGCCCGAAAATCCCTAGGCTTACTACATAACAAATTGATTGTCATTGTGTTATAGGATATAAAAAGCCCCCACTAAGTTGTTAGCGGGGGCTTTTTATTGCTATCAATAGGTGATTGGCCTCTATCGCTTAATGCACAATCCGTAGCTCATACTCTTCAGCGCCGCCTTTCTTTGAAGGGTCAGGTTTGCTGAATGCCCCGACGCGGCTGGGGCCGTAGCCGAGGTTTACTTTTACAAACTCGTTGCGCGCGGGAAGCAGCCCGATGATCTCCTGACGCAGAATATCCAGGTCGTCGCGCATGTTTTGCAGGCGTTGCTCTACTTCGTCGGCGTGCTGGTCGAAGTTGCCGGTAGCGGGGCGTTGCTCAAATTCCTGGGCCGATTGCTCTACGCTTTGGTCGTGGCTTTGCAGGTTGCGGGCCTCGATCGTGGTTTTGCGCAGATCTTCTTCGGCCTCGAGGTAAGCAAGAACTTTGTCTTCGAGCGGAACAAGAGCAGGATCAAGGTAGTCGAGGTTGCTAGACATGGCGGAAAGAAGGAGAGTGGTTGGTTGCTCAAACAACGCAAAGCGCCACGCGAAGGATACATAGACTAAGGCTTCGGGCGGTTGCGCTGGCACTTTTCGCCGCAATATTTTACCTCGTCCCAGCACGCGCGCCACTTTTTGCGATAGGCAAACGGCCGCCCGCACGTCGCGCAGATTTTGGTTGGCAGCGTCGATTTGGTGTAGCGTTTGGAAGGATCGAAGGAGGAAGACATAACAAGTAACAGCACAGTGACACCTCGATAACTCTCCCCGGTGCCGCGGGGTTGCGTATACCGCTCGGCGGGTGCTTTCTCAACCCGCCGTATCTTCGTGCCATGCCAAATTCTACTGCTCCCGACGTGCTGGGCCATGCCCTGCAAGCGTATCTCAACGGTCAAAAAAAGGCCGCGCTCACCGTACATTCCAACGTGGCCGAAGACGAGCCCTTGCCGGCCAGCTATTTTTTTCGGTCGCTGTGGGAAATGCCCCAGCTCGAGCGTACGGCGCTGGAAGAGTGTCGCGGGCGCGTGCTGGATTTGGGTGCTGGGGCCGGCTGCCACGCCCTGGAGCTGCAAAGCCGCGGGTTTGTGGTAAAAGCCGTGGACGTGTCGCCGGGTGCAGCCCAAGTGATGGAAGAGCGCGGCGTGCGGCAAGTAGCCTGTCACGATCTGTTTCACCTGCCCACTACCGACGAAAACTACGATACCATTCTGATGCTGATGAACGGTATTGGCCTGGTCGGGACGCTGGAAGGCTTGGAGAAATTTCTGGCTCATGCCCACAAGCTGCTGGCACCCGGCGGCCAGATTCTGGCCACTTCCTCCGACATTTCCTACCTCTACGAAGACGAAGAAGGCGCGCTGGTCCTGAATCTCAACGGTCCGTATTACGGCGAAGTGGAATACACCATGAGCTACGGCGACGAGGCCGGACCTACCTTCCAATGGCTGTTTGCCGACGCCACCATCCTACAGGATTACGCCGAAGCCGCCGGTTACGAAGTCGATTTCCTGGACGAAGACGAGCAAGGTCAATACCTGGTCCGGATGACCTTGCGGGCGTAATGACTTTGTTTATAAGTGATTGATTATTAAGTATTTGAATTTTGGACGTCCGGTGTCGCAAACCTGACGGAAGACCATTCTACAACGGGCCGGGGCTAAAACGCAGCTGCAAATTCCCGCGCGAAGTCCTCCACTTTTACGGTGCCCATCACGTGGGGCTGGTGCCGGTCGTAGTCCTGCCGTAGCGTGCCGTTGTGAATGCTGGCTCCCAATTCCACGTAGTTGGCGGCAATGTGGGCCGGAATGCCCGCTTGTTCTAGGCCCTGTTGGGTTTGTTCGTCGGAGAAAGTCAGCCATTGCAGATCCGGCTTGCCAATGGCAGCGCCCAGGGCCTGCGCGGTTTCGGTGGCCGTGCGCTCGTCGCTGGCTACGTAACGAACCGTTGTGCCGGTTGTCGCGGCTCTGGTTAGTTCTTCGGCCGCAGCCGCCGCAATGTCTTGGGGGTGGGCCCATACAATTTTATCGTCGCCGCCGTAGTTGGAGCCAATCAGGCCCATTCCTTTTATCATGCCCACAAAGCCGAACAGGTTGTAATAAAAGGAACCAGCGCGCAGGTGCGTCAGCGCAACATTGGGCAGCTTATCCAACATGCCCTCAACTTCATGCGAACCGAGAATGAAGCCTGTGCCTCGGTCCAAATCGGCGCCCCAGCTGCTCAGGTGCACCACCCGTTGCACACCCGCCTGTTCAAGGGCCTGAGCGTAGCTGTGGCCCACGTTCCGATAATAGGCCAATACATCGGGAGCGGCCATATTGGGCGGCACCATTGCATACACAGCTTCGGCGCCGGCAAAGGTGGCAGCCAGAAACGAAGCGTCTTCTAGGGAGCCGATGGCGGCAGTCGCACCCAGAGCTTCGATGGCGGCTTTTCTTTCGGCTTTGCTGCTAATGACCGTCACGGCGTGGCCTTTGGCAACTAAGTCCTTGGTGAGCGGCTCGCTGATGTGCCCTAGCGAACCTGTTACGATGATTTTCATGGCGAAAAGATAGAAGATGATAATGGTTGACAAATATACTATACGGTATAGTATATTTAATGTGGCACTGATAAAAACATACGACATAGAATAAGAGCCCAGCTAGAAAATAGCGTGCAGAGAAGAGATAGTGCGTATCCGGATGGGAAATTCGATTTTTGCAATGGGGTTGGCGTATCGCCGAGCCTTCGTAGATATAAAAGAAATGGCCAAACGCGGGTCCGAGCTGCGGACGCATATGCTACACGCCGCCAAGGCGGTGTTTTTGGAAACCGGCTTCGAGCGGGCGTCGATGGACCGCATTGCCGCACATGCCGGCACAACCAAACGCACGCTCTATGCTCACTTCGTCCGCAAGGAAGACCTATTTCTGGCCGTTTTCGACCTGGTGCTGGACTTGCAGCTCGACCACTTGAAAGGACCGGCCGACTACGCCCACGACCCCGGGCAGGCCTTGGTGCTGTTTTGTGCCCGCTTTCTCGAAACTGTGCTGTCGAGCAAGCCAATACGCCTCTTCCGGCTGGCCATCACCGAAGCCGAGCGGTTTCCACAGGGAGCCGTGCGCCTGCACGAAGCCATGTTTGAGAACGTGCAAGCGCGGGTGGCACACTTCCTCCACGAACGGTTGGGTGTAGCGGACGCAGAGAGCCAAACGTTAGCGCAGGGTCTGTTAGCGCAATTGCTGTACCCGCGCTTTACCCGGGCCCTCTTCGGTGCGGATGAACCAGCGGCGACGTGGTCCGAAGAACTAGGCGCGAGCCCCGCCGTGGACCTCAACGCGATCCGGCAGGTGGTCGGGAGCCTCGTGCCACTCACTGCCTGACGTTTGGCTACGTGCTGGCGGATAATTGCTCTCTGCGGAGGGGACTAGTCGCTGGTAAGCTCTTTACTTTGACCCGAGCGTTTCTCGCTTTCGTCACACTCTGTGGCAAAATAGATATGTAGCTCGGCTAGGCGCTTGAATTGTGAATTTGCTAGAGTGCGCTTATAACTAGCCTTATGTAAAGAAAACATTCTGTGGATCTGGACCAGTTACCAGAACGCCGTTTTTCTGGCTTTTGTCTAACTAGTGAGCCTTTATCCGCTACGCCTTGTCTATGCAATTAACCCCGGAGGAAACGCAACTCATTGGCGCTTGGCTCTACACCAATGCCAAGCTGCAGGCGGATGCGAACGCGCAGCGCATTGAGTGGCTACTAGATCACCAGCTGCGTTACGTGGCCCGAGACGAGAGCGGCTGGCTACGGCTCTACCAGGACCCGGCGGATGGCCGCTATTGGGAACTCTCGTTTCCACAAGGGCATCTTCAAGGCGGCGGTCCGCCCGCGCTCACGCGCTTAGAGCGAGAAGAAGCTATTCGGCGGTACGGACTTGTTTGTTAAGTACGGCTTCCGTTATCTAGAGGGCAGTAGTCGCGAGTAAGCTGTCCGATACGTCGGATTATGTCAAGTAGAGGCCTCAAAGAGTCTGGGGAAGGAGCACAATAAGACGGCCGTACGAACCGCCGCCGGGACAGCTCCCTCTGCCCCCTTGCGATCCGACGCCGCTCTTTTGGAGTGCCGCCCACTTCCGCGAGCAATCGCCCCGGGGCCGGCGGGAGGGCCCGAGAAGAATGGATCAGGTAACAGCAGTCCCGCCGGTCGCCGGCAAGCAAACGGTAAACTCAGTACCCTCGCCCAGCTGGCTCTCGACGGAGAGCATGCCGCCGTGGCCCTGGGTGACGATGTCGTAGGCCAGCGACAGGCCCAGGCCCGTGCCTTCACCCGGCGGCTTGGTGGTGAAAAACGGCTGGAAGATTTTGGCTTTCACCGCTTCGGGAATGCCCGTGCCGTTATCGCTGACCCGTATTTCTACAGCCTCTTCCCCCGGCCTTCGCCTATTGGACTCGGCTGTCGCCGCGTCCCCTTCCGGGACATGGCGGGGAATAAGCCGCGTGCAGACCCTCACCGTGGGCCGGTACTCGACCGGAGCCGACTTTTGCTTTTGCTGGACGGCATAAAAAGCGTTGCTGTAGAGGGTTAGCAGCACCCGCCCCATCTCCTGCGGCACTACGTCTATTTTGCCCACTTCATTGCCCAGGTCAGCCTCAAAGCCGGTCACGAGTTCGCAGGTGAAGTCCTGGTGTTTGGCGCGCAAGCGCTGATAAGCAATCTGGAGGCATTCTGCCGCGAGGGTATTGAGATCGGTGCGTTGCTTTTCGCCCGTGCCGCTGCGGGCGTGTTCGAGCATGCCCTGGACAATGGCCGAAGCCCGGCCGCCGTGGTGGGCGATCTTGTGCAGGTTTTGTTTGAGGCCGCGGAGCAATTCGGCTTCCAGTTCGGTGTCCGGGTTGGGCTGTTGCTGCTCCGCTTCGAGTTCGTCAACCACTTCGGCCGAGACCTCGGCGAAGTTGTTGACAAAGTTCAAAGGGTTCTGAATTTCGTGCGCAATGCCGGCCGTCAGCTCGCCCAAGCTGGCCATTTTCTCGCGTTGGATCAGTTGCGTTTGGGTACGGCGAAGTTCGGTAAGGGTCGCTTGCAGCTCGTTTTTCTGGGCCACCACCTCCGCCGTTCGATCGGTTACCTGCCTTTCCAGCCGTTCATTTTGCGAAGCCAAGATCTCTCGTTTCTCCTGCTCTTGGGCCGTCGTTTGCTCCATTAACAATTGCACTTGCACCAGCTTGGCGGCCAACGACTGACTGGTAAAGGCAAACTCAAGCGCCAAATACAAGGAGAGGGAAACGGGAAAGGCAAGCAGCGCAATTTCGTAAGAGACAATTTGAAAAACCAAGCCAGGGCCATTGGGCAGGAGACCGGCTAAGGTCAGGATTAGCCAGCCATTGGAAAGCAAATAAATAATCCCTCCCCAAGCGATCAGCCACGCGCCACGCTGGTGCTGGCGCACGGCGCGCAACGCAATGCGGCAGCACTCGGCATAGTAAATCAAGGGCAGGTAGAACATGCCCAGCACGGGACCCACCTCGTATAGCTGGGAAAAAAACGGAATGTAGAGCAGGTAGAAGCCAACCAAAGACCAGTACACCATTCCCCTCGGCTGTTGGAACAGGGAATAAATGGTCGTCAGGACGAAAATAAACGAGACGGCAAACAGAACCGGAATAATGGCCTGTAAGTACACTCTTTTCTCCACGCTGTGCGTCTCATAGGAATAAATGTAAACCACTGCCAGCCCCAAATTGGCCACGGAAAAAATCAGCAAGTACAGGTTTGCTTTCTGTTTGGGATTGAACCAATACAACGCCAAGTGGAGGATGCTGAGGGAAAGAAAAAAGCCGATGTTTCCGTAATCGTGGATACGGACCGGGGTTAGTTTGACCTCAGCGGTTTGCTGATTGGTTTTGTTGAGGCGCAGCCGTAAGACAGGGTTAGGACGGCTGGCAAATTTTAGATAGGGAAGCCGATTGTTGAAGGCAAACCGGACGGCCAGTACCTGCTCCGGTTCATCCGAGAGCCGGAATGCCAAGGGTTGACCCAGGGGGTTGTACGTCTGCAAGCGCTTCGGGTCGGCACTGACCCGGCCAAACCGATACAGCAGCCGACCGTTCAGGAAAACCTCGGAAGCACCCAGCTGTTCCACCACCAGCACCAACGGCTCGCGGTGCATTGAACGGTCTATCCGCAGCCGCAGTCGAAACCAGCCAATCCCGGCTTTCCTCACCTGGGGTAGCAAGGGCACGTCACGGGTGGGATCAATGTTTTCCCAGCCGCGGTCATCGAACCCCGGATGAGCCCACGCCGGGTCATCGCCCGCGTGCCATTTCCAGCCTTGGTCGAGTACTACGCCTTCCGCGGGCAAGCGGACAAGCCGAACAACGGGGGGGGGATCGTCCGCGGCTTTGGGTTGGGCCACACCTGGGTTAAGGGTGAGCCAACACAGCAAGCAAATCGACAGGAGGCGAGGCATGGAGGGGCATCAGGAGGAGAGCAAACGCTAATGTACTGAAAATGAGCCTGGTTAGTCTCGTGAGTGGGCTGGCGTTTTCTCCGACAGGCGCTTGCCTTTAACGGGGGGCAGACCACCAAGGCAACCCCGCCAACCCGGCCGCAGAACTGCCTGCTTTTTTCGATTAGTGCGCTGGATATCAAGATATTACCCGGCGCGGGGCAAAACGAGGCCCTTGCTGTTCGTTGTGGCTTCCCTGCTTCGGTGTCTTCCGGTGCGCGTAAAACTAGCCGCCTTCGCTGCTTGCACGCCGCATTGGGGCCTCTGCAACGCCCTTCCAGCTGTCCGGGCTCGGCGGGGTTAACCTGGTGGTTTGCCAACCCCCTAAGTGTCCGGCAAGTCCGATTATGTTTATCAAAGGCTGCTCGAACACGAAACGGCATCAATTTTCATTGCAGTTCCAAAGGCGACAGTACAATTACCCCCTAGAAAGATTCTGTAACGCGGGTTAGTCTCAATGCGCGAAAGAAATTTTCCCCATCGACACGGCCGGAATGCCCGCCCGCCCCTGGCCGAAGGCAGCGGGATCGCCAGCAATACTTTCATTGGCGAGCGTAGCAAACAGCACGGCTTCCTTTGCGTCGGGGTGGATGCCGAGGTCTGCGGTGGTATGAAAGGTGCACATCGGTAGCTGTTTTTGCAAAATGCTCATTAGCAACGCATTGTGCATACCGCCGCCGCTGGCATAAATAGCCACAGCAGGCGCTGTACCGGCAGCGAAGCAGCGATGAACGGCCTGCACAATTCCGGCGGCCGTGAACTGCGTAAGCGTCGCCAGCAAATCGGTGGGAGGCAAGGCGGTGGTGTTGCTGCGTTGCTGCGCCTGTTCCACGTATGCCGGGCTAAAAAGCTCGGGACCAGTGGTTTTGGGGAACTCAGCGGCGAAGAACGGGTGCGCCAGCAATGCCTGGAGCAGCGGCTCACTTGCTTGGCCTTGCGACGCAAGGGCGCCGTTTTCGTCGTAGCTTTTGCTCGGAAAGTGACGCTGGGTAAAGGCATCAAGCAGCGTATTACCGGGGCCTACGTCCGTGGAAAAAATAGCGTCCAGCGCCAGCGAGCCCGGCAGGAAAGTGAAGTTGGCAATGCCGCCCATGTTGAGCAGGATGCGATCCTGGCCGGCTTTGGAAAACAGTAGATAATCGCCGTACACGGCCAGCGGCGCGCCCTCGCCGCCGGCTGCGACGTGTTTTTGCCGAAAATCGCTGAGTGTCAGGATGCCGGTACGTACGGCCATGTGGTCACCGTCGCCAATTTGCAGGGTCGCATTGGGGAAACCCGCCCGTACCTGCTGACTGCGCGGGGCGTGAAACACGGTCTGGCCGTGGCTGGCGATGCAATCCACTTCAGTGGGCGCGATGTTCCACTCGCGCAGGCAAGCCAGCACCATATCGGCCTGCAACAGCGCCACCCACGGGTTAAGCACGCAAAGCAACTCAAAGTCGATGTGGGATTTGGCAAATACTTCTCGCACTTGCTCTTTCACCTCCGCCGCGTAAGGGACTGTAGCAAAGCGCTCTACCTGCACTTTTGTGGCCATGCCATGCCCCGAAAACCGGCACAGCGCCACGTCCAGCCCATCGAGTGAGGTGCCCGACATAAGGCCGATGATGCGCCGTTCAGGTTTCTGAGCGACGGCAAAAAGGTGCTGTAAATTAGGATTCATGGGAAGCGGCTTACACGAGAAGTGCGGTAAATATGGCGACACTCCCGGATTTTTTGTAATTAACCAGCCGAAGCGCATATGCAGCAACTCAGTGCCGATACAGGTGTTAAGGCAGTATGTAGGAGTTTGACTGTAGTAATAAATTGGTCCTAGTTAGTTTAAAAATGAGTTACACACTAACAATCCTATAGTTCTGTGAATCAATGGTTTGCAGTGGAGTCTTGAAAATGATTGCCCTTTTGCCGGTCGTGAAAGGGCTTTTTTGTGGGCTAGCCGTACAAGGCAAAAGCTGCCCATTGTAGCGCTTCCTCTATTTGTCAAGCTTCGACGTATTCCCAAATGTCTTTCGAAAGGACCTTTACCGTGATCTGGGCCGATATGGACCCGAACGTGCACATGCGGCACAGCGCCTACAACGATTATGCGGCCCAAACGCGGCTCGACTTTTTGGCCCAGAATGGGTTTTCGATGCAGAAATTCGCGGAGCTAGCCATCGGCCCGATTCTGTTTCGGGAGGATACGCGCTTTATGAAGGAAATTCACCTGAGCGAAACGATTCATGTAACGTCCGAGCTGGCGGGCCTCAACGAAGATGCTTCGCGCTGGCGCATTGTGCACATCATCCGCAAAAGCAACGGACAGGTGGCCGCTTCTGTAACCGTCGATGGGGCGTGGCTGGACCTAAAGCGACGCAAACTAACCGTGCCTCCCGCCGACTTGGCTGAACTGATGCGTGCAGCGCCCCGCCACGAGAGCTACGCCGATATTGTGAGGAAGCCAAGCGAGTAGCAGCGCTGGTCGCCATCAATTGCTTACGCCAAGAACTACCCTTCAGCCCTCCGGCTGTGCCCAGCATGACAGGTGTGATTTCCGGTGCAAAAACTTGGTAATCAGATAATTACTTGGTATTTATCTGCTGCGTGATGCGCTCCATCTGGCGTTGGTGGTGCAGCACATGGTCAAGCATAAAATCCAGTGTTTGGTAGATGTTGAGCATGCCCGAACGCGGATGCCGGAAAATGGCGCGGTCGAGTAGCTTCGAGGGAAACTCGTTGAGCATCTGTTCAAGCCGCCGCCGCACGCTTTGCCACTGCGACTGCAGCTGCGGCAGAGACGGCACCTCCGCGGGAGTGAGCGCGGCAAGCTTGGCGGGTGTTTTGAACTTAGCAAAGGGAACCCTGAGCAGCACACGCAGCAGCGCGGAGCGCCAAAACGACCCAAACCCCGATTTCTGCAAACTCTCGGCTTGCAGCAGCTTTTTATCGATGTACTGGGCAATTCCTGTTTCGGCCACTACCAGATGCTGAATAACCTGATCGGCTGACCAATGCCCCGGCGCGGGGCTCAAGTGTGATTTGTCGCCCAACGCCGCCGCCGCTTGCAAGAGCCGATCTGTGGCGTGTTCGAGTTGTTCAAAACGGATGTGCAAACGGTGATTCATGGGGTGGGAAGGCTGGGTGGGGTGGAAGAGCGGCTTCCCAAAAGATACGAATAATCCAAAGGACGTATAAAAGTGCCCAGCAGGGTTTGGCGGCTTTCGCCAAGGCCTTGGGTTTGGCGGCTGAACTCAATAAAAAAGCCCCGTCGCTTGCAACGGGGCTTTTTGTTATTGTTATAAGTATTTGATTGTCAAATACTTATAGAGCTATGCTTTTTGATACATTACCTCTTTCACTGCCTTCACCGTGCGGGCCACGTTCGGTAGCGACGCCTCGATGAGGGTAGGAGCATAGGGCAGCGGCACGTCGCCGCAGGTAATGCGCACGACAGGGGCATCGAGGTAATCGAAGGCACGACGCTGTACCATGTAGGTCAGCTCGGAGCTGATGCTGGCCAGTGGCCAAGCTTCTTCCACGATCACCATGCGGTTGGTTTTCTTCACCGACTCGATAAGCGTATCGTAATCGATGGGGCGCACCGAGCGCAGGTCAATGACTTCAGCTTCAATGCCTTCCTTGGCGAGCTCGTCGGCGGCAGTCAGCACGATTTTCATCATTTTGCCGAAGCTCACCAGTGTTACGCTCTTGCCCTGACGCACCACGTTGGCTTTGCCAATGGGCAGCAGGTATTCTTCTTCCGGCACCTCGCCCTTGTCGCCGTACATCAGCTCCGATTCCATAAAAATCACTGGATCGGGGTCGCGGATGGCGCTCTTGAGCAAGCCTTTCGCGTCGTAGGGATTGGAAGGAACGACTACTTTCAGACCGGGCGTGTTGGCAAACCAGTTCTCGAAGTTCTGAGAGTGCTGCGACGAGAGCATGCCGGCGTTGCCAGTTGGTCCGCGGAACACGATGGGACACGAATACTGACCGCCCGACATCGAATAAAACTTCGCCGCCGCGTTGATCACCTGGTCGATGGCCACGAGCGAGAAGTTGAAGGTCATGAATTCGATGATCGGAATCAGCCCGTTGACGGCTGCGCCTACGCCGATGCCGGCAAAACCCAGCTCGGCGATCGGGGTATCAATCACTCGCTCAGCGCCGAACTCGTCGAGCATGCCTTGGCTCACTTTGTAAGCGCCGTTGTATTCAGCCACTTCTTCGCCCATCAGAAACACGCGCGGATCGCGGCGCATTTCTTCGGTCATAGCTTCACGCAGGGCTTCCCGGAATTGGATGGTCCGCATAGTTGATAGCAGAAAGTCGAAAAGTCAGAAAGAAAAAGCCGGAAATTTTCCGGCCCGTAAAGCTACAACGACAAGCCGGGACGGGCAAGCACGATTAAGATTCAAGTTGCAGCCGCACCGTCGCCGCGTCCACTTTAATTCCCCATTCATTTTGGAAATACAAAAGCAGATCGTAGTTAGACTCAGCACTATGGGTAAAATAAATATTTTCGAACTCTTCCCGGACTTCAATCGGAGCGAAACAGATATGTTGCAGTGTGGCACCTTCACTAATCGGAACCTCAGGGTTTCGCTCTTTCACTCGGAAGTAACTTACGCCTTCAAAAATTAGGTGTAACGACTGCCAAGGTACATCCTGCGCCCATTTTTCGGCCGATTTTCGCCAAGTAAGCTTAATCACAGCAGTAGCTTGCAGATACTGAAGCTTAAGGAAATCGAAGTCGTTGTGCAGGTCAGCATAGCCCCCATCGGCCCAAGTAAGCCCAGTATGTTGGCTATCTATTGAAAAATTCAAAAACTTCATCCTCGTTACCTTACCGCCTCCAGAAACGTCTTGGTACTTGCGAAATCCCGAAATTCCAGATCTTCCACGGCGCGCTGGGCGAAGGCCCGGTCGGCTTGCACAGCGCGCCGCAGCTGCTGGCCCATTTCGGCTTCGTTTTTGGTGCGGGCGGCAATTACGGCCAGGCAGTAATAAGCCATCGGATCGTTGGGTTTCAGTACCAAGGCTTCCTGGTAAAATTTGGCTGCGCCGGGGTAGTTATCCTTCAGCAAATAGATCAGGCCGCGATTCATCGTGTTCTGGTAGGTTTTGCTGCTGTAGCTCATGCTGCCCAACGCATCGTCGAGCTGGCCGATTTCAATTTCAAGGGCGGCTTTGTCGGCAAATACCTTGTCCAGAATGGGATGCGTGCCGCCCAGCTTGATGGCGTAATCGTAGTTCTGAAGCGCTTCCAGGCGGTCGTTGGCCCGGTGATAAGCCGCCGCTACGTGGTAAAACATCTCGGCGGTCGGGTTGCGGTGGGCGGCCAGCGTGAAGTTGGTGGCCGCGCGGCGCAGGTAAGCGCGTCGCACCTTGTCGCTCACTTCCTTTTCCGAGCGCTGAAGCAGCACCACACCCAAGTTGTGGTACGCCTGCCAACTGCCGGTCATGGCCACGGAGGTTTCGTAGATGCGCTGCTTTTCGGCCAGCAGCGGCGTAAGCGTGGCCGAATACCGCAGTTCCTCCGGCGTAAGTGCGTCGCCTTCAGTTTGCTTTTCCACGATCTTTTTGGAAAGCAGGTAAATCTCCGAATCGTAACGCTTTGGTGCAGTGTATTTTACCGCGACGGTGCCAAAACGCATTACCGGGTAGATGTATTCCTCCAGGTAGTCGAAAAACGAAAGCCGGTGCAGGCTCTTTTCCTTTTGCTCGTAGCTGCCCGGCGTGTCGTTGATCAGCAGCACTACTGAATCGATCTGCTCGGGTTTCAAGGCCGAGGTCTGCACTTTGTTGAGAAACAGATCCCAACGGCGGTGATAGGCTTGGCTTTCAAACTGAATGTTGCGCACCGAATTCAGGTACGAATCGGTATCTACGCGGTGCTTGTAGTATTTGGTAAGGGCCTGCACGCGCTTGTCGGCCAAGCGCGGGTCGTGGCGATCGAGGGAGTCGGGCGAGTGTCCGGCCACGATCATGACCTTCTCTGTGTGCTGGTTGGCTTCAATAAAATCTTCCAGGGCAGTCACGTTGGTGCCCAAGTAGTTGCGAATGTTGGATTGGCCGGCGTCGAAGTAAAACGGCAGCACGCGGGTGCCGCTCATGTTGTTGTCGGCGGTTTCGGGCAGCAGCTCAATGGTAGTGTCCTGCCGTACTACCAAGCGGCCCGTCGTGACGATGCCGCGGGCCAGCCGCATCTCTTTGCCTTTCAGGCGTTTGCCACCTGGTTGTACCTCGCGCACCACGGGCACCGCCACCAGTTCACCCGGACTTTTGGCGGGCGTGTACGGAAACGAAAACTGCTTCGTAATAACAAGTTGGTCTTTTTTCTGCTCGTCGTAGGTGTATTCGCCCAGCAGAAAAGGCAGGCGGCCCACCGTATCTTGGTTTAGGCCGTTGTTGTAGCGGTAACTTAGGTTGAACTCGTAAACTTTTCCCTTGCGCAAATGCTTAGCAGGAGAGCGAGCCGTGACGCTGAACAATACATTCTCGCCATTACTCTCTAGTACCGAAGGATTTACCGTAACTTCCTGACCGGTCTGTGCAACCTTCAACATCTTGGATATCGTACAACTCGGTAACGCGGACGTAGCAACAAGCACCAAGGCAGAGGACAACAGGCGAAGGAAAATTCTCATACGGTAGGAACGCGGGTCAGAAAGGCTGGTCAACAAACGCAAAAACTACCTTTTGGGGTTAGAAATTGTGTTGCTTTCGCAAGTAGGTGCTTG
This sequence comes from Hymenobacter jejuensis, assembly GCF_006337165.1. Taxonomy (NCBI): domain Bacteria; kingdom Pseudomonadati; phylum Bacteroidota; class Cytophagia; order Cytophagales; family Hymenobacteraceae; genus Hymenobacter; species Hymenobacter jejuensis. The sequence continues at coordinate 5,054,704 of NZ_CP040896.1, read as the reverse complement.
ACGACCGCTCGGTTTATTGTTATTTTGAAGTGTAATAGTCGGCACGTCCGGCTGTATTGCGAAGGAGCTATGAAAAAAATCACGAACTTCATTGAGAAGCAGAGCTTCGGAGTCTGCAGCGCCTTGGGGGACCGTCTTGGCTTCTCGTCTAGCAGCATACGGCTGTCTTTTGTGTACGCCTCGTTTTTCACTTTTGGGTCGCCCATCGTCCTGTACTTTGCCCTAGCGTTCTGGATGAACGTGCGCCGCGCCATGCGCCGTCAGCGCAGTACGGTCTGGGATCTGTAACTCGCCGAACGTCCGTTTGCCCTGGGCAAAATACGCCCACACCAAGCTGCCATTGAATACGCCCTGCCGCTCAGCCGTGCGTAGTTTGTGAAGGGAAGCTTTGCGCTGTAACTTCCAGTAAGTCAATTGGTTATAAAAGTCGCGGTGCGCACGCAGAATAGCGCCTGCCTCCGCGGCTGCGCCTTGCAGCAAAGAGCGCAACGCGGCCACCCAATCCAATATCACTCGGCTGATCATGGTGCCAAGTAGCTCAGCTTCAGCCGTATTCTTATACACCAGCGCCAAGCCGTTGCGGTAGTTCAGGTAGGTTTTGCGCGGGTTGGACTTGTGCAGTGTGCCACCCCCAACGTGGTACACCGTGCTGCCGCCATGATACCACACTTCCAGGCCGGCATTTTGCAGTCGCCAGCACAGGTCGATTTCTTCCATGTGGGCAAAAAATGCCTTTTCGAGGCCGCCTTGGGCGTGCCAGGCCGAAGCCCGTACCATCATGCACGCACCCGTGGCCCATGCCACCGGCCGCGCATCGTCGTACTGGCCACGGTCGATTTCCAGTGTATCAAAGAGACGGCCGCGGCAAAACGGATAACCCAGGCGGTCGAGGTAACCGCCGCCGGCACCGGCGTATTCGAAGCGCTCGGGGTCGTGAAACGCTCGGATTTTGGGCTGGCAAGCGGCCACTTCCGGCCGCTCTTCCAGCAACGAGCGCAACGGTCGCAGCCACCCCGGCGTGACGGCTACATCGGAGTTGAGCAGCACGTAATACGGCTCGGCTACCTGCTGCAAAGCCTGGTTGTAGCCTTCGCAAAACCCTAAGTTGCTGCTATTCTGAATGATATGAACAGACGGAAATTCTTTTTGTAGCACGGCTACGGAAGCGTCAGTGGAGGCGTTGTCGGCCACTACAATGCGGGCGCCGTCGGAATTGGCCAAAACAGAAGGCAGGAACTGCCGCAGCAGTTCCTGCCCATTCCAATTCAGAATCACCACGGCCACATCGGCGCACGAAGCCACCGCCGTCTCCGCACTAGAGCCCAAAGTTGCCAAGATCGAGACCCGGAATATTGGGCAGCAGCCCGGAGGTCTTGTTTTTGAGTTCTTCCTTCGCTTTTTCCGACACGTCATCCAGGGCCTTGTTCACGGCCGCTACCACGAGGTCGGCGAGCATGTCGCGGTCTTGGGGGGTGAGGAGCGATTCGTCGATTTCCAGTTTCAGCAGGTGGCGTTGGCCGTTGGCCGTGGCCTTTACCAGCCCGCCGCCCGACTCAGCGGTGGCAGTCAGAAACTGCAACTCATTCTGGGCCTGCTTCATTTTGTCCTGAAGCTCTTTGACCTTGCCCATCATGCCCATCATATCAAACATAAGCGTAAAATCTGTGTTTCCAGCGTCTGGAAGCGGTTTTGAAAAGTGAATTGATGCTGAGTTGATAGACTTCGAGAAGGCATTTGTCTTTCTTCAATCCTGAAAAGCGGAGCCTGGACAAACCCAGTTACGTCCAAAGGCAGCTTTCAGGAATGTTTATCAACCAAAAGGATTGCGGGGCAATTTACGGAAAGCGCCCGCACGATGGCTGTCCGTGCCGATCCCTTCAATTGTCATTGGGAGAAAGTACAAGCCGCCCTGACACTCAGACCGGTTGCTTTTGGTTGGACAAGCTTTTTGACAAAGCTGTGCAGAGCACTGCGCCCTCTGCACAGCCCCAGACATGCTGAGGTGCCCCAATCGGATGCGGAGCCAATGCAGGCGACTCAGGGGCGTTCCAATGCGGCCCGGTCCCAGTGGGCAAGGTCAGCGGCGGCCGCGTAAGTGCTTTGTAGGAAGTCGAGCACGGCCTGCTGCGGGTTGGTTGTCATGCGGGCTGCTTCGTAGGGCAGAAAGAACTCGCCCATTTCCGAGCTATAAAACGCCTCGGCGGGCTCAACCTTAGCGGTGGCCAGTTCGGGAAGGGCGGGGTAGGCATAGCTGTAGAAGGCGGCCTCTTGCCCGTTGCCGCCCGGCCACCAGCCGGCCGCAATTTGTTCGGCGGAGTACGACTCGCGCGTGACCCAATCGGCTAGGTGAGGCAGACCGCCGGGGTGCGGGGGCGCCGGCCGACCCGAAAAGCGGGTCACGGCCATATCGAAGCTGCCCCAGAAAAAGTGTACCGGGCTGCACTTCCCCGTGAAGCGCGCCCGAAACTCGTGCAGCCGCCGATCTACGGAGAGCATCACGTCCCAGAAGCGGCCCACAGCAGCCGCGTCATAAGCATTATGATGCTGGTCTTCGGCGAAGGGCGTTACGTCTTCGACCTCCACGGGCACGGGCCAGAGCCTGACGGCAATGCCAGCCTCGCGTAGCAGGGCGCGGTAGTGGCGGTAGAAATCGGCTACCGAGCGGGGGTAAAGCTCCATTTCTAGGCTGCGCCCGGCGCAGGTGTGCACCCGCAACGTGTGCTGACGGAAGTCGAACACTACCTCGCAGGAGCCCGCTGCGTAGGGCATGGGACCAGTGGACAGGCCGCGGGGCGTCACGTAGAGCGGTACCTGCCACCAGTGGTTGAGCATGGGGCTCAGGGCCAGGCGGGTTTTGCCCACGATTTGGGTCCACCGGTGCAGCGTCTCGCGTGTGGCCGTCCAGGCATCTGCCGGCAGCGCTGGCCAAGGGGAAGTAGCGGAGGAAACACTCATGGCAGAGAAGATACCGGGAAAAAAGGACAACCGGAAACTATGCCTGTCCCTGAGCCGGGTAATCTAATCGCTCGTCAGTCGGCATCGGCGCCCGCCGCCGAGCCCAGCAGCACCCGGTTCAGCTCGGTCTTGTGCTGCCGCCAGGTGGGCATAAACTGATCCATCAGGCCCCAGAAGCGGGCGTTGTGGAGCCGCTCGTGCAGGTGCACCAGCTCGTGCACGACCACGTACTCCAGGCAGGCCAGCGGCCGTTTGATCAGCTCCAGGTTCAGCCAAATGCGCTTTGCCTGAATGTTGCACGTGCCCCAACGCGTTTTCATCTGCTTCACGGCCCACGCCTGGGCCTGCACGCCTACCACAGGCTCCCACTGGGCCACTAGGGCGGGCAACTGCGCTTTCAACTGCGCCCGGTACCAAGCTGTGAGCACCTGCGCCCGTTGGGTAGGGGTGCTGCCGGTAGCCACGTACAGGTCCAGGAACCCCTCTGCCTCGCGCAAAGCGACCCGCGGCCGTCCGGCACCTTCGTGGACCTGTAGCTGGTAACCGCGGCCTTGGTAGAAATGCGTTTCGCCCGATGCGTAGGCGAGGGGCGCCGGCCGTTCGAGGGCGGCAAACCGGGCCTGATGCTTCCGAATCCAAGTTTGCCGGGCGGTCACAAATTCGGCGATAAGCGCTACCGGCATGCGCAAGGGGGCCGTGACGCGCACGCGTCCGTCAGGAGCATACACGGTGAGGCGCAGGCGTCGGACGGGCTTGCGGATGAGATCGACTTCTACTTCGGCGAGCTGGACAAGGGGCATGAAAACGGCAAAATACGATGATTAGGCCCGCGAAGGTAACACGCCGCCTACCAGCAAGCCGAGCGCCGCCCTTGTAAGTGGCCCAGCATCTATAATAAGATTGTAGGGGTAACACTTTGACTGTAAGTTGATTATAAGAGGTCGATAATGAATTTGAATTTGCAGGATAGTATATTTACTATGTTCTGCTACCCTGCTCTGCGTTCGCTGTTCCAGCCAGAATTATCACTATCCGATGCCTAAATCCGGCTCATCGCTAACCCGCTACTGCTATGAATCGAAACCATTTTTTGCAGGCCTGCTTGGCTACCGGGGCACTGCTGGCATTCCCTATGACGCTGGCGGCGCGGGCAATGCGTCGCCCTCGGGTAAGCAAAGGTTTTGCTGTGAAGGCCACCGAAGACCGGTTCAACCAGCCCATGTCTCTGTTCGAAGGCGACACTTTCCTGACCAAAATAGCCACCGCCGATACAGACGGCGACCTCTACGTATTTGAGTCGCGCCGCGTGAAAGAGGGCGGGCCAGCGCACCATTACCATTTCACCCAAGACGAATGGTGGTACGTACTAGCCGGCGAGTTCCTCATCAAAGTGGGCGATACGATTTACGAAGCCAAAGCCGGCGACAGCGTGTTTGGGCCGCGCATGGTGCCGCATAGTTTCGCCAAAGTAGGCGCCAGCGAAGGCCGGTTGCTGATGATTTTTCAGCCCGCCGGCAAGATGGAGGAGTGCTTCCGCAAAATCAGCCAGGGCGTCACGCGCAACATGTCCGAAGCCGAGCAGGATGCCTTTCGCGAGGCGCACGGCTTTAAGCGCGTCGGCCCTCCGCTCCGGCAACCCAAGCGCATGGTTGACAGATGAGTTGGCCGGATGCTTTCAGCTAAGCATCAGAATACGCAAAACTGCCAGGATAAGATCACGTAGTAAACCTTTTAGTTATACAAGTAACTGATATACAGTTGCTTATATAAATCTACTTTTGGCGGCCATACTTGGTTTTGATAAACTCCAGCATGTCCTGCATCTGCTCCTGTGGGTTGGCTGCCTGTACTTTCCACAGGGTTTCCACGAGCAGCAGTAGCAAGTGGGATTCCTGCTCGGGCTGCGCATACCCTAGTTGCTCGAACGCTTTTTGGAGTAACGCGGGCAAGGGCTGCAAAAACCGGGCGTGCTGCTTGCGCGCAAATTCAACTTCCGTCAGGCGGGCCTGTAGCTTCCAGAATGCGGGCTCCTTCTGCACCAACTCGTAGGGCAAATCGATCATGTTGTGCACGAACGCCAAGGCATCTTCTTCCGTCAGGCGGCCCCGAACTTGCTCCACCACCCGTTGGTAGCCCGTGGTGATGATGGACAGCAGTAGCTGCTCCTTGGTGCCGAAGTGCTTGAATATCAGGGCTTCCGATACGCCTGCTTCCTTGGCCAAAAGTTGTGTGGATACTTGCTCGTAGCCACGGTCAGCGAACAGCCGCAAAGCAGTTTGGGCAATCAGTTGTTTACGGCTCATAGGTCCTGAATTCTTCGCTACGACCTGCTAGGCCTGTTTCTGGGGGCGCAAGATAAGCCGTCCTGCAAAGGCAGAAAAGCTACAATACCGGTACATACCGCGCCCTGCCGCCCGTAAATCTACCACGGCAACGATTGATTTAGGCATTCCTGAGCCAGCTTGGTCTGAATAACCGACCTCAGGCCTGATCCTGCGCTTCGACCACGGCAATGGCGACCATGTTGACGATTTCGCGTTCCGACGAGCCCAATTGAAGCACGTGCACCGGCTTGCGCAAACCCAGCAAAATGGGCCCGATGGCCTCAAAGCCGGCCGCAGACCGCATGAGGTTGTAGGCGATGTTAGCGGCCGATAGATTAGGAAAAATGAGCGTATTGGCGCCTTCTTCCACGAGCTTGCTCAGCGGGTGATTCTGCCGCAGTAACTCGGTGTCGAAGGCCAAATGCGCCTGGATTTCGCCGTCTACGAGCAGATCAGGGTGCTTCTGTTGCAGTAGCTGCACGGCCTGTTGCATCTTTTCGGCATCGGCTCCTTTGGCGCTGCCGAAGTTGGAGTAGGTGACCAGCGCAATCCGCGGCTTGATGTTGAAGCGCTGCACGGCGCGGGCCGTCATTTCCGTGATTTCCACCAACTCCTCGGCCGTCGGATCGAAATTCACCGTGGTATCCGAAAAAAACAGCGGTCCGCGCTTGGTGAGCAGGATGTACATGCCCGACACCTTCTTCACCCCAGGCTCGCGGCCGATGACTTGCAGAGCCGGCCGGATTGTGTCGGGGTACTTGCGCGTGAGGCCCGAAATCAGGGCGTCGGCCTCGCCGGTTTCCACCATCATGGCGCCGAAATAGGTGCGCGCCTGCATCAGCTCCCGCGCTTCCGGCGCACTGACGCCTTTGCCGTGCCGTTGCTGATAAAACAAGTCGGCGAACCGCTGCACGAGTGCCGCCTGCTCCGGCGCGCGCGGGTCCAGCACGGGTGTGTTGCCCAGCTCCAAGTGATTTTGCGCCATCAGGCGCTGGATCACGTCTGGGTTGCCTAGTAAAATGGGCAGGGCAATGCCAGCGTCCTTGACCTGTTGGGCCGCTTTGAGCACCTTCAGATTTTCGGCATCCGCAAAGACGACGCGCTTGGGGTTGGCTTTGGCTTTGCCCAGAATGACACGGGAAATGCGCGTGTCCTGCCCCAGGCGACGGGCCAGTTGGCCTTGGTACGCATCCCAATCGGTGATGGGAGCCTGAGCTACGCCCGATTCCATAGCCGCCTTCGCAACGGCCGGAGCTACGGTGCCCAGCAAACGCGGGTCAACCGGCTTCGGTATGATGTAGTCGCGGCCAAACAACAGATTATCAGTTCCATAGGCCATGTTTACTGCGTCGGGCACCGATTTCTTGGCCAGATCCGCCAAGGCGCGCACGGCCGCCAGTTTCATGGCTTCGTTGATCTCGGTGGCGCGCACGTCCAGGGCTCCGCGGAAGATGTAGGGAAAGCCCAGCACGTTGTTGACTTGGTTGGGATAGTCGGAGCGGCCGGTAGCCATGATGAGGTCGGGGCGGGCTGCCACGGCTTCCTCGTAGCTGATCTCCGGCGTCGGGTTGGCCATGGCAAAAACAATCGGGTTGTCGGCCATGGCGCGTACCATGCTCTGTGTCACTACGTTACCTTTCGACAAGCCCACGAACACATCGGCCCCCTCAAACGCTTCTTCCAGCGTTTGCAGGTCACGCGCGGTAGCGAACTGCCGCTTGCGCACGTCGAGATCCGGCCGGTCGGACCGGATTACGCCTTGGCTGTCGCACATCACCACGTTCTCGGCCCGCGCGCCCAGGGCTAGGTAAAGCTTGGTGCAGGAAATGGCCGACGCGCCCGCCCCGTTGATGAGAATGCGAACCTCGGCGATGTTTTTGCCCACCAGCTCCAGCGCATTGAGCAGCGCCGCGGCCGAAATAATGGCCGTGCCGTGCTGATCGTCGTGCATGATGGGGATGTTCAGCTCTTGTTTGAGCCGTTCCTCGATCTCGAAACATTCCGGCGCCTTGATGTCTTCCAGGTTAATGCCGCCGAAGGTGGGCTCCAAGAGCTTTACCGTGCGCACGAATTCGTCAACGTCTTTGGTATTGAGCTCTAAATCAAATACATCGATATCGGCGTAAATCTTGAACAAGAGGCCTTTGCCTTCCATGACGGGCTTGCTGGCTGCCGGCCCAATGTCGCCCAGCCCCAGCACGGCCGTGCCGTTGCTGATAACGGCGACCAGGTTGCCCTTGGCCGTGTATTTATACACGTCTTCGGGGTTGTCGGCAATGGCCAGGCACGGCTCCGCTACGCCAGGCGAGTACGCCAGCGACAAATCGCGTTGGGTGCTATAGGCTTTCGTCGGGATGACTTCGAGCTTGCCGGGGCGGCCTTGCGCGTGGTAGAGGAGGGCATCTTCGGGCCGGATTTTCTCGTTCATGAGGGGCTAGTTACGGGTAACGGAGTAGCGGGCGCCAGCAAGCCGACGCAGCTTCTAAAGTATGTTTTCCGGACCAGAGGTGCCGACTTGCGGAGTGGCTTTCAGCTTTTTCATAAACGCGCCGAACGCTTCGCCAAACTCTTCGAAGAGCGGATGCTTGCGGTTTTTGAGCATCACTTCACTGAACATCTTCAAGCCAATCGCGAACTCGGCTTCTTGGTTTTTGTCATTAAAGAGGCCCTTGCCCTGCTGTCGCTCGATGATCGAGAAGATATTGTCGTGGTTGGTAAACTCCAGAGTCAGAGGTTCGTGCAGCGGCGTATCGGCTTGTGGGCCAGATAAGTGCTCTAATTGAAGGCGATAACGATGCGCTCGTTTTTCCATGTTGGTTGAGTTGATTCTCGTGAAAAAGGCAGCAGAAGCGTTAGGCCCGTTCAATAATAACGGCATAGCCCTGCCCGACGCCCACGCACATCGTGACCAGCGCCCGCTGCTTGTTTTGTTTGTGCAACTCCAGGGCCGCAGTGTTGAGAATGCGTGCGCCGCTCATGCCCAGCGGGTGGCCCAAGGCGATGGCTCCACCGTTGGGGTTGATGCGCGGGTCGTTATCCTCCAGGCCCAGGGCCCGGCTGCACGCCAAGGTCTGCGCGGCGAAGGCTTCGTTGAACTCCACAAGGTCGATGTCGTTCAGGGTCAGGCCGGCTTTTTTGAGCGCCATCTGGGAGGCTGGTACCGGGCCGATGCCCATGTAGCGGGGTTCCACACCGGCCACGCCCATGGCTACGATGCGGGCACGCGGGGTGAGGTTGTGCTGCTTGAGGCCCGCTTCCGACGCCAAGAGCAAGGCGGCGGCCCCGTCGTTCAGGCCCGAGGAGTTGCCGGCGGTTACGGTACCGTTCTTCCGGAACGCCGGCCGCAGCTTGGCCAAGCCGTCCAGGGTTGTGTTCGATTTGATGAACTCGTCGTGCTCAAAGAGTACCGGTTCTCCTTTGCGCTGGGGAATGGGCACGGGCACGATTTCTTCGGCAAAGCGGCCGCTGTCGCGCGCCTTTCCGGCCCGTTGGTGCGATTCGTAGGCAAATTTATCCTGGTCTTCGCGGCTGATGTGGTCGCGCTCGGCCAGGTTTTCGGCGGTTTCGCCCATGGCATCGGTGCCATAGAGCTCCTCCATCTTGGGGTTGACGAAGCGCCAGCCGAAGCTGGAATCCTGCATTAACGAGTCGCGCCCGAAAGCCGTGCTGGCTTTGGAAATGACCAGCGGGCCGCGCGTCATGTTCTCCACGCCACCCGCCACAAACAAGTCGCCGTCGCCGGCCTGAATGGCGCGGGCGGCGGCAATGGAAGCCGACAGTCCCGAGGCACAAAGCCGATTGACCGTTTCGCCGGGTACCGAGGTTGGCAAGCCCGCCAGCAACAGCGCCATGCGGGCCACGTTGCGGTTATCTTCGCCCGCTTGGTTGGCGCAGCCCAAAATCACGTCGGCAATGCCGGCCGGGTCCACCGACGGATTGCGGCGCAGCAGCTCCTGGATGACGAGTGCGGCCAGGTCGTCGGGGCGGACCGCTGCCAACGTGCCTCCGAAGTTGCCAATGGGAGTACGAATTCCGTCAACTATAAATGCTTGATTCATAAGTAGTTATAAATGAAGCTCGGTCACCCGTTCCTGGAACTGGGCGCTGGTTTTGGCCCGAACTTCCGCCAAGGTAGCACCTGGCATCAATTCCAATAGAGTAAGCTGGCCTTCCTCAAAGCCAAACACGGCCAAGTCAGTAATGACCAAATCAACCACACCGGACGCGGTCAGTGGTAGCGTACAAGCCGGCACAAGCTTGGAAGTGCCATCCGGGTTGGTATGCGTCATGGTGATGATGAGGCGTTTGGCGCCGCGGGCCAGATCCATGGCGCCGCCCACGCCCAGCAGTGGTTTGCCCGGCACGGCCCAGTTGGCCAAGTTCGCTGCTTCGTCTACTTCGAGGCCGCCCATGATGGCCACGTCCACATGCCGCCCCCGGATCATCCCGAAGGAATCGGTGCTGTCGAAATAACTGCTGCCCGGCAGCGCCGTCACCGGAATCTTGCCAGCGTTGACGGGATAGTCCATGGCGCCCCCGCCGTCGGAGGGAGCGGGGCCGACGCCGAGCATGCCGTTTTCGGTGTGCAGAATGATGCCGTGCTCTGGCTCGATTAAGTCGGCTACGAGCGTCGGAATGCCAATGCCCAGGTTCACCACGTCGCCGGGGCGCAGCTCGGCCAGGGCGCGGCGGGCCATGTTCAGGCGCGGCTCATCCACCCGTTTCGCCGCGCTAACCGACACGGAGCTACCCAAATCTTCGGGCGTGAGCGTGGCTTGCACCAAGTAATCGACAAAGCAGCCGGGCGTGTGAATGCTACTGGGTTCGAGAGAACCCACGGGCACAATTTCTTCGACTTCAGCAATCACCAGATCGGCGGCCGTGGCCATGGCCCGGTTGAAGTTTTGCTCCGTCATGCGGTAGACGAGATTGCCTGCTGTGTCGGCTTTCCAGGCCCGGATAAAGGCCACATTACCTCGAATGCTTTTCACAAATACCTGCTCCACGCCGTCGAGCACCTTGGTTTCGAGGCCCTGCGTGATCAGCGTGCCCGCCGCCGTGGGGGTGTAGAAGCCGCCAATGCCCGCCCCACCAGCGCGGATGGCTTCGGCCAGCGTGCCCTGGGGCAGCAATTCATACGCGACTGTGCCCGACTGAGCCGCTTTGACGGCGTCGGGGTTGCTGGTGAAAAACGAGCCGATCATCTTGCTAATCTGGCCGTTGCGCAGCAAGCGCCCGCCGCCCAATCCAGGTTCGCCTACGTTGTTGCCGATAAAGGTCAGGTTCTTGGTGGCCGTTTCGGCCAAGGCGTGCATCAGGTGCACGGGGTTGCCGGTCATGCCAAAACCCCCTTGCAACAGCGTATCGCCATCCTTCACCATCGCCGCCGCTTGGGCTACGCTCACTTGGGGTACCGCTTTCATGCTAATAGGTTCAATACGTGATGGTTACAAGATTTCGCCGGGTACCTGTTCCGCCACGGCTTCGCTGGCCCGCCGGGCGGCAATGCCCACGTAGTTTTCGGCAATGACTTTGGAAGCGGCCGGGCAGGTGGTGAGCAGATCAAACCGCGATTGCTGCAAATGTTGGTCGAAGGCGGCCTTGCCGGGCAGCAGGTGCAGCATCTCGGTCATGTAGTTGGAGAATTCCTGGACCCGCCACACCCGGCGCATGCAGGCTGCCGAGTAGCCCTGCAACAAGGAGGCATCGCCGGCCTGATACCAGGCCCGTAGCGCGTCAAACAGGCTCTTGGTGTCGGCAACGGCCATATTCAGGCCTTTGCCGCCGGTGGGCGGCACGATGTGCGCCGCGTCGCCGGCCAAAAACAGGCGGTGGTACTGCATGGGCTCCGAAACGAAGCTGCGCATGGGCGTAATCGACTTTTCCAGAATGGGGCCTTCCTGCAAGGTCCAGCCGCTGGTGCCCAAGCGCGCATGCAGCTCGGCCCAGATCCGCTCGTCCGGCCAATCCTCCAAGGTGTCGTCGACGCCGCACTGCACGTAGAGGCGGCTGCGCTCCGCGGAGCGCATGCTGTGCAGGGCAAAACCGCGTTCGTGGAAGGCGTAAATCAGCTCGTCGGTGCTCGGAGGCACCTGCGCGATAATGCCCAGCCACGAGTATGGATACGTTTTGTCGTAGACTTTCTGCAACTCGGCCGGAATGGCAGCGCGCGAAATGCCGTGAAAGCCATCGCAGCCGGCCACAAAGTCGCATTCTAGAATGTGGGCGTGGCCTTGGTAGGTGAAATGGATGCGCGGCGAATCGGTTTCGAGCCCTTCAATTCGGGTGGCTTCGGCTTCAAATAATAACTCGCCGCCAGCTTCTAGGCGTTTGGTAATGAGGTCTTTCACGACTTCGGTTTGCGCATAAATCGTCACGCATTCGCCGTCGGTCAGCTCGGAGAGCGCTATGCGGTGGCGGCGGCCGTTGTAGCTCAAAATCACGCCTTCGTGCACCAAGCCTTCGCGGTCGAGGCGGTCGGCAGCTTCGGCCTCACGCAGTAGATTCACGGTGTTTTGTTCCAGCAGCCCGGCCCGTTGCCGGCTCTCTACCCGTTGGCGGCTGCGATTTTCCAGCACTACCGAGGTAATGCCTTGCAAGTGAAGAAGTTGTGAAAGCAGCAGGCCGGCAGGGCCAGCACCGATAATGCCCACTTGGGTGCGGCGGGTAGCCGGGAAAGCGGTTTCCATGGGCTTAAAATTCAAGATTGAGGGCGGCAAACACCTTTTCGGCCGCGTGGTAGGCAGCATTGGCGGCGGGCAGACCGCAGTAAATGCCTGATTGCAAGAGCACTTCCTTGATCTCGGCTATGGTTACGCCGTTATTTAGGGCCGCGCGTACGTGCATCTTGAACTCGTCTTCCCGATTCAGGGCGATGAGCATGGCCAACGTAATCAGGCTGCGTTCGCGCCGCGCCAGTTCGGGCCGCGTCCAGACTTCGCCCCAGGCGTAGCGGGTGATAAAATTCTGAAAATCACCGTTGAAGGCGTTGACGTTGCTTGTGGCTTTGTCAACGTGTTCGCTGCCCAGCACCTCGCGCCGGACCTGCATCCCCGCGTCGTAAATTTCTTCCTGGTTCATGGGGTGGGGTTAGAAGTGAAGAAAGCGCCGCACCGCCGCGTTGAAGGCCGGGGCAGCTTCGATGTTCGCCAAGTGAGCCGCTCGCAACGGCAGCAAGTGGGCGTTGGGGATGTGCTGGGCTAGGTATTCGCCGTCCTTCACCGTAGTCACAGGGTCCTCGGTACCGGCCAACACGTAGGTGGGGGCCGAAATGCGGCGCACATCCTGCCAGAAGTCGGCGTCGCGTACGGCCGCACAGCAAGCAACATACCCGATGGGAGAGGTGCGCTGAAAAGACTGCAGAATGCGCTGTACCTCAGCGGGTTGGGCCTGCTGAAACTCAGGCGTAAACCACCGCCCGATTGTCGCTTCCGCCAAGGCGTCTAAGCCCTCTTGCTCCACCTGCTGAATGCGGGCGTTCCAGCCTTCTGCAGTGCCTATTTTGGCGGCTGTGTTGCTTAGAATCAGCTTATTAAGCCTTTCCGGGGCATAAATGCCGAGCCACTGACCAATTATTCCTCCCAGGGAAATACCGCAGAAATGCGCCCGCTCTAGTTGCAGAGCGTCCAGCAAGGCCAACACATCGCGCCCGAGCAACTCCGCCGAATAAGGGCCGGGCGTAACCGCGCTTTGGCCGTGGCCTCGAGTGTCGTAGCGCAACACTTGAAAATGGGCGGTTAGGGCCGGAAGCTGCGCATCCCACATTGTGTGGTCGGTGCCCAAGGAGTTGGAAAAAACCAAAACCGGCGCGGTCACGGGGCCGGTCAGGGTGTAAAATACAGGACCTGTCGCAGTAGAAAGCAGGGGCATGGCCGATCAGGTTGTAGAAGTGGAGGTATGGAAACGGGCCAGTACTTGGTCAGTGAAAAACTGACTTAGCCCCGTCGCCCGGTGTGCATCGAAGACATGCTCTAACGTATTGTTGTTAAGGTATTTATAAATATCGAAGTGTTGCGCCAAGCACTCCCGAAGGTGCAGGCCTTCACGTTGTGCCCGGTGGCTGGCCTCCTCCACGAGTTGGTGGGCTTCGGCTTTGCCCAGCTTGGGCGTGAGCAGGGCCGTTACGTCTTCGGCATAAATCAGCCCTTGCGTAAGCTCCAGGTTGCGGAGCATGCGTTCGGCGTTGACTTCCAGGCCGCTTATCAGATCGTTGGCGTGGCCGAGGGCGGCGGCGGTCAGGCGCACCAGTTCCGGCAGCACTTCCCATTCGGCGTGCCAGGCCCCGGCGGCGCGTTCCTGCTCGTGGTGGGCGAGGCCAGCTAGCAGCGTGCCCACTAGCGCCGGGGTGCGCCGCGCAATGGCAACGATAAAGGTGGCCGAAACCGGATTGCGCTTGTGCGGCATCGCTGAGGAGCCGCCCTTGCCGGGAGCCGCCGCTTCGGCCACTTCGCCCACTTCCGTCTGCATCAGCAGAGTGAGGTCCTGCGCCATTTTGCCCAGGTTGCCGCACAGAATGCCCAGCTTAGCGGCGAAGTCAACCAGTCGGTCGCGTTGGCTGTGCCAAGGCAGCAAGGGCGCGGCAAGTCCCAGCGCCTCCACCACGTGCGTCACGACGGCCGGGCCGTGTTCGCCCAAGGTGGCCAGCGTACCCACAGCTCCGCCCAGTTGCAGGGCAAAGGTGTTTTGCTGCGCAAATTCCAGCCCCTGCCCGGCGCGTAGTAAGGCCTCAAGCCAGCCCGCCACTTTGTAGCCAAACGTGATCGGGCGCGCCTGTTGCAGCAAGGTGCGCCCGATCATCACCGTATCGCGGTGAGCACTGGCTAGCTTGGCTAGCTGGTTCTGTAACTCATTGTTTTTGTGCGTGATATAAGTAGTTGCCGCTTGCAGTTGCAGCATCAGGGCCGTGTCCAGTACGTCCTGGCTGGTAGCCCCGAAATGCACGTACTTGGCCGCTTCCGTATCGCGTTGCGCCACGCGCTGGGTTAGCATTTTAACCAGCGGAATCGCAGGATTACCGGCCAACAACGTCTGCTCGGCTAAGGCTTCCGTGTTCCACTTGCTTTCCCGGCACACGGCCGCAATGACCTCGGCCGCGTCGGCTGGAATAACACCCAAAGTGCCTTCCGCATTGGCCAGGGCACGTTCAAAGGCAAGCATATAGGATACCTGCGTCTCGGCCGAGAACAAGTTTTCTATCTGCTTGTCAGTGAATATGTTATGGTAAAGCCCGGCCATCTAATTTGAAAAGCTACAGATCAAAAAACACCGTTTCGCCTTCGCCCTGTACCCGAATATCGAAGCGGTAGCAGGGCAGGCCCGGCCCGGCAACGCGGGGGGCGAGCAAGGTGGCGCGCCGGTCGGAAGGCACCGAATTCAATACCGGATCGAGGGCATTGGCCCCGGCCTCATCCGCAAAGTAGAGGCGGGTGTAGAGGTGGCTCATCAGGCCGCGCATGAACACCAGCACGTTGATGTGCGGTGCCTGTCCTTCCACCGACCCAGGCTTAATGGTTTGAAAACGAAAGGCTTGGTCGCGCTCCGTGCCCGTTCCAAAGCGCCCGAACCCGCCGAAATCAGGGGCATGATAGCGACCTGTAGCGTCGGCTTGCCAGATTTCCACCAGCGCATCATTGATCGGCTGACCAACGCCATCCAGTACGCGGCCTTCCAACGCAATCAACTCGCCGGGGGTGTGCGCTTCGGCTAGCGTCGCACCGGCGATGCTGGTGTGGGGAAAGCCGTATTGCCGGGCCGCAAGGCCATAGGCGAAATAGGGCCCGGCGGTTTGCGAAGGAGTTTGGGTCAATAGGCTCATAATCAACGGGTTTCAAAAGGCGTTTCTAGGGGACCGCGCAGCACCAAGTTAAATTCATAAGCCAGGGCGTAGTCGGAAATGCTGCTGTCGATGTCGAAGCGGCAGATGAGCAATTCGCGGCCTTTGGGCGGCGTGCCCAGGAAAATCGGGTCGATGGCCTGAAGCGGGTCGCCGGGGAAGTACATCTGCGTCACGAGGCGGGTGGCGATGTTGGGCCCAAACAACGAAAAGTGGATGTGATGCGGGCGCCAGGCGTTGGGGTGGTTGCCCCACGGGTAGGAGCCGGGCTTGATGGTCATGAATTGGTAGCGGCCCTCCGCGTCGGTGCGTACCCGGCCGCCGCCGAAGAAATTGGGGTCGAGGGGCGCGTCGTGCTGGTCGCCTTTGTGCACGTAGCGGCCGGCGGCATTGGCCTGCCAGATCTCCACGAGCGTATCGGGCACGGGGCGGCCAAACTGGTCGAGCACCCGCCCGGCCACAATGATGCGCTCGCCCAGCGGCTCGCCATTCACCCGTCCGTTTCGGGTCAGGTCGTGGTCGAGGGGTCCCAGGCATTCGGGCCCGTACACCGGCCCGGTTAGCTCCGAGAGGGTATGCTTGAGCGGCACCAGCGGCTGCGACGGCGCCCGCAACACGCTGGACTTGTAAGCGGGAACCAGGTAGGGCGGTTGCACTTCCCAATCGCGCGGTTGGAACGCGGTGGGCGCCGCCGAAAGTAGATTTTCCATGGAAATATCGCGTTTAGATGGGCGCGCCCATGCGGCCCGAGGCCTGCCCGATGAGCGCGGCGACGTTGGCTCCTTCCGGCAAGCGGCCCTGCCACTCGAGCTGCTCCCACTCGCTGACAGTATTGGAGTTTTCTACCACCATCTTGCAGCGCTCGAAGCGCCGAGCCATAAACTGCTCGAGCACGGCAGCTACCGGCTCGCCTGTCCGCAGCAGCTCGGCCAGCACGACCGCGTCTTCGATGGCGAGGCTAGCGCCTTGGCCCAGTTGCGGAATGGTCGCGTGGGCCGCATCACCGATGATCACTACGCGGTTTTTATACCACGGCGCCGGCATGAGCAGGGTTTCCAGGGGGCGGTATATAATGCCCTCTGGATCAGTAATTTGCTCGGCGGCCTGGCGCACCAGCGGGGCCGAATAATCGACCAGCAGCGCCTTCATGCGGGGCAGCAGTTGCTCGGTTGGGATAACCGGGTTTTCGCCCTCGCTCGACAGCAGAAACATGTACATCCGGTCTTTCGTCATCGGAATCAGGCCCACGCGCGTGTTGCGCCCCATGTACATGTGGCCGGTGGTGAGCTCGGCAGGCCGGTCGAAGGCGTAGCGCCACACCGACTGCCCAACGTAGCGCGCCTTTTGCGGCCCAAACAGCAAGCTGCGCACCTTCGAGTTTACCCCATCGGCGCCCACAACCAAGTCGTACGGGGCGGTGCTGCCATCCGTGAACGTCACATCCACACCATCTTCGCGGTTGTCGAAGCTGCTCACGCTCAGGTTCATGCGGCATTTCACGCCGTGCGCCTGCGCGCCATCGTGCAGAATGGTGTGCAGGATGCGGCGCGAGATGCCGTTGTGCGGTTGAAAGCGGCCCAGCGGCGGCGGCCCCACCGAGGCAAACTTGTGGCCGTTGGGCGCGTGCAAGTCAATGGGCCCGTAGGGGGAGCCCTGTTCGAGGCACGCATCGGCCAAACCCAGCGAATCTAAGGCCCGCAAGGCATTGGAAGGCTGAATGATACCGACTCCGTACACGTCGAAGGCGGGATGCAGTTCCGCAATGTCCACTTCTATGCCGGCCTGACGCAGCGCCACGCCGGCCGATAAGCCGCCAATGCCGCCGCCCACGACGAGAACTTTGTTAACCGATGCCATGACTACTCTGAATTGGATGGGTGGGAATAGGAAACGAGGGAAGGGTAAGCTAGCTGTTAGTCTTCAAAAATGGCCACCGCGCGCGTCCAGCCGGCGCTCCCGCCTTTGATTTTGGCGGGAAAGCAGGCCACCTTAAAGCCAAAGGGCGGGAGCTGGTCGAGGTTGGCCAGCTTTTCAATTTGGCAATATTCTTTTTCGCGGCCTACGTAATGCGCGGCCCAAATCACGCCGGGGCGAGGGTTGGCGTGGTAGTCGGCGGCTTGCAGGTGCAAGGGCGGATCCCAACCCCAACCGTCGGTGCCCATCACCTTAATGCCCTGATCAATAAGCCAATGCGTGGCTTCAGCCGAAGCACCGACGTGGATCTTGACAAAATCATCGTCGTGCAGGCGCTTGTCGGCATCGCAGCGGATGAGCACAATGTCGAAAGGCTTGAGCGTGTAGTTGATAGCCGCAAGCTTCTCCTTGACATCCTCTGTGCTGAAGCAGTAGCCATCAGGCTTGTCGGTGAAGTCGAGCACCACGCCGTCGTGGAAAAACCAATCCAGCGGCATCTGCTCAATGGTGCGCGAGGGTTTGCCTTCGCTGGTGGGGAAGTAGTGCCAAGGGGCGTCGATGTGCGTGCCGGCGTGGCCCGTCAGGGTGATGACTTCGCCGGCGGGGCCGTTGCCCTCCAAGAACACATCGGCGGAGGCGCCACCAAAGAGCTTGGAGCCCATTTTGCGGGCGCCTTCCTGGTGGTTTTCGTACTCAATGCTAGTAGGCAGCGGCTCCTTGATATCGGTGGAAATGGTCACCGAAAGGTCAATGATTTTCATGGCGGGAAATGGTGAGGATGGGTGTAAATCTAAGTTTGCAGAGCGCGGTAGCTTACCGTTCCGAAATCAGCCGGAAGTGCTCCACGGCGGGCGGAGTCGCGAAAAATGACCCAATCAGCGCGCGCCACTGGCCAAAAAGCGGCGATTGGCGGAAGCCCTCCGTGTGGTCTTCCAGCGTTTCCCAGCGCACCAGCAGCACGTATTTGTGGTCGGTTTCGATGCCCCGCTGCAACTCGTGCCGCATGTAGCCTTTGGCTTGGCTAATAATCAATTCGGCTTGCGCAAACTGCGCTTCAAACCCAGCCTCCTGGCCGGGCACAATGTCGAAAATGGCAACTTCTAAAATCATCGGTCCTAGTGGCTAAAGGATGTATCCAAACAGGCAGCCGGCAGGGCCGCCCTTCTGCAACCTATTTGGAAAGACACGCACTTAGAAATTTTGCTTAGATAATCTGGTTGCGCAGCACGCCCAGCCCGTCAATTTCCAGCTCGATTACGTCGCCGGGTACCAGGGCACTGTGGGCTTCGAAGTTGGTTTCAATCAGGCTGCCCCAACCCACTGTCCCAGAGCCGATTATGTCGCCGGGGTACAGCGTGACGTGGTTTTCCGAGGCCCGCTCAATCATTTGCCCGAAGGTGTAATGGATCGTGTTGAAGTTGCCGTCGCAGATGGTCTGGCCGTTGATGCGCGAGGTCATGCGCGCGTTGAAGCGGCCGTCGCCGTTCAGGAGCGGCTGCATTTCGTCCTTGGTCACGAGGTAAGGCCCGATGCTGTTGGCGAAGTCCTTGCCTTTGGCCGGGCCCAGGTTGCAGCGCATTTCGCGGGCCTGAATCGCGCGGGCCGTGAAGTCGTTGAAAATCGTGTAGCCGAAAATGTGGGCGTCGGCTTCGTCGGCTTTGATGTTTTGTCCGCGCTTGCCGATAACGCAGCCCATTTCCAACTCATAGTCCAGGCGGGTTTCGCCCTGGGGGCGCGGCACATCCTGACCGGGACCATAAATCGCTTGGTGGTTGGTGAAGTAAAAAATAGGCATCTCGTACCATTCCGCGGCAATCTGGTGGCCAAACTTAGAAGAGGCATTTTTGAGATGTTGCTCGAAGCTGATGTAGTCGCGGAAGCTGCGCGGGTTGGGCAGGGGAGCCAGCAGCTGCACGTCTGCCAGCGCGTGGGTGGGCGCGGCGGCCTGCCAGTTATTCTCTTCAATGAGCTGGAAATACTCCTCGTGCTTGTCAATAAAGGAGAGCATATCGGCGGGCAGCGCGCCGCTGCTTACCTGCTGCATGTCCACGACGCCGCCGTCCTGCAACCAGCCCGCCCGGGCCGCGCCTTCCTGCGTTTTAAAAGTGACCAGCTTCATAGAATAAGTAGTAGAAAGGGTGGGAGAAAAAGGGGTGACAAAGGCTAGCGGAGCGGCCGGCCACCGTCAACGGGGAGGATGGCGCCGGTGGTAAAGGTGAGCGTGGTAGCCAGGGCCAGCACGGCGTTGGCGACATCGCCGGGGGTCGCCAGTCGGCCGAGCGGGGTGGCCTCCACTTGCGCTTGCAAATAGGCGGGGTCCGCGCGGCTGGCGTACTCGCCCAGCACCCAGCCCGGCGACACCGACACCACCCGGATGGCCGGAGCCAAGGCCCGCGCCAGCGAGCGCGTCATGCTGTCCAGGGCGGCTTTGGAGGCGCAGTACGCTACGTTGCTGCCGATGCCCGTTTGGCCGGCGACCGAAGAGATATTGACAACCAAGCCGTTGCCACTGGCGGTGAGCAGATCCTGACAGGCCCGGATCATGGCAAAGGCCCCGCGCCAATTCGTCGTGAAAATGCGGTCAATCCATTCGTCTGATAACCCCCCGAGATTGTCGTGGGGCACGGGCGTCGTAATGCCCGCGTTGTTGATCAACACATCAAGCCGCCCGTAACGCTCAGTTACAAAACTGGCTAATTGTTTGAGCGTCTGACTGTTATCAACTGGCGCCTGGAAGACTGCGTGACCGGTGCCGGGCAGCTGCGCCAAGAGAGTCTCGGCTTTGTCGGCGTTGGTGTTGTAAGTGATGACCACAGATGCGCCGGCCGCGGCCAGCGTCTGGCAAATGGCCGAACCAATGCCTCCGGCACCGCCCGTCACCACGGCCACGCGGCCGCTCAAAGGGCTAAGCGACAGGCTCATGCTGCCCGTAGCGTTCTACCCGCAAGTCGGCCTGGGCCTTGTGGCCCCAGAAGTTTTCGATGGCGCACAGCCGCGAGCAATACTCGCCCACTAAGGCGCTCGCTTCCGCGGTACGTACTTCTTGGTAGGAACAGGTTTTCAGGAACTTACCTACCCACAAGCCGCCGGTGTAGCGGGCCGCACCCTTGGTCGGCAGCGTGTGGTTGGTGCCGATGACCTTGTCGCCGTAGGCCACGTTGGTGCGCGGACCCAGGAACAGGGCGCCGTAGTTGGTCATGTGCTCGAGGAAGTAGCGCGGGTTTTCGGTCAGCACTTCCACGTGCTCGTTGCAGAGGCGGTCGGCTTCGGTTACGAGTTCCTCCACGGAGTCCACGAGTAGTACTTGGCCGTAGTCGCGCCAGGCCACACCGGCAATGTCGGCCGTAGCTAGGGTCTGGAGCTGGCGGTCTACTTCGGCGATGGTAGCATGGGCTAGCTCTTCGCTGGTAGTCAGTAGAATAGCGGGGGAAGTGGGGCCGTGCTCAGCTTGGCCGAGTAGGTCGGTGGCGCACATTTCGGCGTCGGCGGTGTGGTCGGCAATGACCAGGATTTCCGTCGGACCGGCGAACAAGTCGATGCCGACCTGCCCGTAGAGTTGGCGCTTGGCTTCGGCCACGTATGCGTTGCCGGGCCCCACAAGCATGTCGACGGATGCTACGGTTTCGGTGCCCAAAGCCATCATGGCCACGGCTTGCACCCCGCCGAGCAGGTAGATTTCGTCGGCCCCGGCCAGGTACATGGCCGCAACGGTTTCGGCCGGAATCTGCCCGTTGATGGGCGGCGTGCACGCAATCACGCGCTTGACGCCCGCCACTTTCGCCGTGAGCACGCTCATGTGAGCCGAGGCCACCATGGGGTAGCGTCCGCCCGGCACGTAACAGCCCACGCTGCCTACGGGAATGTTGCGGTGGCCCAGGAACACACCGGGTAGGGTTTCCACCTCCAAATCTAGGATGGTGGCCCGCTGCTTTTCGGCAAAATTCCGCACCTGCGCCTGGGCAAATCGAATATCATCGAGCACGCTCGGCGCAATGCCCGCCAAGATGTCCTGAATCTGCGCTGGTGAGAGCCGAAAGCTCTCGGGCGCCCACTTGTCCAGGCGCTCCGACAGGGCCCGCACGGCTGCGTCGCCGCCGGTGCGGATGTCGCTGAGCATGCCTTCGACCGTTGCCCGCACCTTGGCGTCGGCCTCGCCAGACTCGGCGTAAGTGATGCCTTTTTTGATAACCTTAACCATGATGATAAGGGTTATTATTAGTTAATTAATAAATGCCTGATTATCAGATATTTATGATAATTGCTCCTGCATCCAGTCAAACAAGGGCAGCACCTTCGTCATGTTGTCGACGTGGCAGTGGGCCGAGCCGGTGCTTTCCTTGGGCACGATGTGCAGGTACTTCTCGCAGGTCAGCTCGTCAAACATGGACTGGGCCTGCGACACGGGCACTTGCCGGTCGTCGCCGCCATGGGAAATGTAGGTGGGGCACTGAATCTGGCCCGCGATGCCCGCCATCTTGAAGTGCTCCAGTTTGCCGCGGGCTTCGGCCATGTCTTTCACGCCCACGATGTGGCAGAGCACGCGCGAGAGCGGGTGGCTGTCGGGGCGGTTGGCCCACACATCGTAGTAGCTGTACACGGCGCTCCAGATGCCGCAAGCCCGGAAGCGGTGCTCAAACGCGGCCGAGCGAGCAGCCATGTAGCCGCCCATGCTCACGGCCATGATGCCAATGCGCGCGGGGTCTACGTCGAGGTTGGCAATGGCCCAGTCAAAAGCGGCCGTAGCCGGCACGTTGTAGTCGTAGCGGGTGAGCATGTCGCGCAGGCGCAACGACTCGCCCTGGCCCGGTCCGTCGAGAATCAGCAGCGAGATGCCCCGGTCATTGAGCATTTCGTACGGGCCAAAAAACAGCTCCTCGGCCGTAGAGTCCAAGCCCCCGAACATAATCACCAGCGGCCCTTTTTTCTGCCCCGGCACTTCAAAGAAATAGCCCGACATGATTTGGCCTTCGAAGGGAATTTCTACCCGACGCGGGGGGTGTTCGGTCAGCTCCATGGCCTTGCGGAAGGCGGCTACTCCCTTGCCGTAGGTTTCGTTTTTGCGGTGGTCGTCGGGCTGCAAAAAGAACTCGGCCATGCGGAAGTAGTTGGCCGCCCGCAGGTAGGTGGCGTGCGCCGTAATGCTACGGTGTTCCTGCATCGCGGCTTCGGCCTCGGCCAGCACGGTATCGCCGGTCTGGTTCCAGCTCTGGTAGAAGCTCTCGAAGTCGCCGGGCGTAATACGGCTGGCGGCCTCCAGGCATTCGTTGAATTCGCCGCCGCCGAAGTGCGCCTGCGCCAGGATGCGTACCAGCTGGTACGAAAACATGTAATGCTCGGGAAAGTAATGCCACATGGCAAAATAGCTTGGTTATGAATGGATTGGGCCGGGCTCGGCTACGCCACTTCTCCTTCTTTGGTCTTTATCGAGCCGTGCTCGGCCTTGAAGCCGCCATCGGCCTTCCAGGGGTTGGTGTTGCCCCAGGCGTCGTTGGGGTTGTCTTTGAGGTAGTGCACATCCGGGCCGTGGTCGGGGGCGAAAATCAGGCGGGCGCCGGCGTAAAACTCGAAGCGGTTGCCGCCCGGCTCGTCGATGTAGATGAAGAAACCCTCGTCGGCTTTGTGGCGGGTAGGGGCCCCCATGGCCAACGTGTAGCCGCGCTCAATCACGTAGTCGCAAGCCAGCAGCACTTCTTCACGGCTGTCGAAGGCGAAGGCCACGTGGTTGAGCGCGCCCATGCCCGGCTGAATGTGCGGGTCGGTGAAGATGGCAATGTCGTGCGACAGGTTGCCGATGCTAAAGAGCCCGCCTACCGGCGGAATCTGGTCGGTGATGCGCACCTCATCGGGGTTTTTTAGGCCCAGGCCCTTCCAGAAAGCTTTTTCGGCCGGGTAGCTGGTGGTGTTTAGCGTTACGTGGTCGAAGCGGCGGGGCGAAAGGCCGCGGCGGCGGTTGCTGGCGTAGCGGTCGGTGAAGACACTGCCGCGCTCGCCGATTTCCTTTAACCACACCACGTCCCAGAACACCTCGTGTACATGCCCATCCGGTGACTCGAAGCGGTAGGCGCGTCCGTGGCCCAGGTCGCCGTCTACCCAGCCCCGGCCCGCGCCGGTGCTCTCCAGGTACGCGACCACATCTTCCAGCGCCTCGGGGCTGTCGGCGCGCCAGCTCAGGTGGCCCAGG
Source organism: Hymenobacter jejuensis (assembly GCF_006337165.1). Taxonomy (NCBI): domain Bacteria; kingdom Pseudomonadati; phylum Bacteroidota; class Cytophagia; order Cytophagales; family Hymenobacteraceae; genus Hymenobacter; species Hymenobacter jejuensis. Next base: position 5,031,498 of record NZ_CP040896.1, on the reverse strand, counting down.
CCGGGCGTGTCGCGCTGCGTGAGCTTGAGGGTGTGGTGAAAGTAGTCGCCCCAGCAGCGCAGGTACACGGAAGTGTCGTCGCGGCCAGTTTCGTCGAGCCCCGCTACGTCGGTAAAGAACTTTACCGAAGCCTCCAAATCGGTGGTATACACCTCAATGTGAGCCATTTGCGAAAGGTAATGTGGGTTACGAGCCATGAGAAGGGGGCCACTAGGGCAATTTCGGTTGTTGTTTGAGAATAGACTGGTACAAATAGTAGCTCTGCTTGGGCGTGCGAGCCAGCGTGGTGCGGTCCACGCCAATGAGCCCGAACTTGACCGAGTAGCCGAACACCCATTCGAAGTTGTCGAGCAGGCTCCAATGCATGTAGCCGATGGTTTTGGCTCCGTCGGCCAGGGCCTGCTGCAAGGCTCCGAGGTGACCCAGCAAGTACTGGCAGCGGTGCGTGTCGTTGATTTTGCCGTTCACCACGGCCTCGTCCACGTCGCCGTAGGCCGCGCCATTCTCGGTGATCATCGTAGTCGGGTTGCCGTACTCCGTTTTTAGGCGCATCAGCAAGGCGTAGAGCTGATCGGGCCGGTTGGGGCCGTTGCCCGAGGCCGGAGCCGGATCGGTATTGTTGCCGATCCAGGTGCAACCCATCGGGGCCGTCGGGTCGGCCTTCACTTGGGCCGGCGCGTAGAAGTTAATACCCAGAAAATCAGGCTTTTGTGCGGCTAGTAGTGCCATGTCGGCCGGGGCAGGGCGGAAGGCCGGGTTGTATTTCTGCAGCGAATCGAGGGCCCGCTTGGGGTAGCGTCCTTTATAAATGGCGTCCAGAAAGAGCGTGTTCAGCAACTCATCCTGCAGGGGCGTCGCACGCACATCGGCCGGGTTGTTGGCATCGAAAGGCATGCAGGGCGACAGGTTGAGGGTGATGCCCACCATGCCGGGCAGCTTCAAGCGGTGGTAGACGGCAGTCGCCTTGGCGTTGGCGAGCAGCATGTTATGCGCCTTGGGCATGGCGGCGGCGTAGCGCACGTTGGCCGGCGCTTTGCTCTGCTCGACGTTCATCATGTAGTCGGCCAGAAAGTGCTCGATGTAAGGCTCGTTGAACGTGATGAACTTCTTGACCTTCTGGCCATAGTGCTTGAAAATCACCTCCGCGTAGGCTGCGTACCACTGCACCGATTCGGGGTTGTTCCAGCCGCCTTTTTCCATCAGCGGCTGCGGCATATCAAAGTGATACAGCGTGACAACTGGCTCAATGCCAGCAGCTTTAAGGTCAGTAATTAGCTGGTCGTAGTGGGCCAGGCCCTTGGCGTTCACCGCCCCTGTGCCCTGCGGAATAATGCGCGACCAAGCAATGGAGAAGCGGTAAGCGTTCACGCCCATCTCCTTCATCAAGGCAATGTCCTTGAGGTACTGAGTACGATCGTACATGTTGTCGGCCACGTTGCCCGTCTCCTTTTTGCCGATGACGAACTGGGTGGCTCCAACTTTATTCGCCAAAAAGTCCCATTTAGATTCTCCCTTGCCATCGGCCTGATAAGCGCCTTCCACTTGGTAGGCCGCCGTACTGGTGCCCAGCAAAAACCCCTTCGGAAAGCGAATAGAGCTGGCTGCCGGTACTTGCGAACCAGCAACTGGCGCTTGCGCCATGCTCGTGCTCCAGACCAGACAACCTAAGAGGCAGCCCCAGATTTTTTTATATTTCATAAGCTACAGGCTGGCCGAAGCCGCATCGTTCAGTGAGGAATTATGAAGCTTTAGCGCCCGCCGCAAGGCCACGAATGAGGCCAGATACCCAACGCCGGCTCCCGTAATGGCCGACATTAGCAAGGCTATAGGTTTGCTAATCAGGTGGTTATCGCTTATTAGAAATTGCATCACTAGCAAGGCCACTAGTACCGGCACCGCAAACAGTAGCCCGATGCCCACGCCGTTTAGCACGGCAGCCGGCAACCAGCCCAAGCCACTTGGTCGGCCCGGCAACGTGGCAAATGTGGCAATGGTAGTAGCGAGCGCCGAAATGAACACGGCCGGCAACAAAAGCGTCAGCAAGTTGGGCGCGCCCCCTTTTACATTGATGGCCGACACCGGCAACAAAATGAAAAAAGGAATCACGGCATTGATGACCAGATTGGCCAGCGTTGCGGTACGCGCATTGCGCTTTCGGAAAGCTTGCATTGGCGGAAGAATTTAGGCCGTCGCACTGCTCGTGCGTGCCAGTGCAGGAACACTTTGTAGTTGGTAAGTGAGTGTTAACTCACATATGCCGACAAAACAAAAGTATGTCCTTATTCTCCGAAGGGCTATGCAGATTCCGGCTTTTACTATGTAAATTCAATCCCGACCGTATATGCTAGGTTTTCCAGCCGTCGGGGTGAGCAGAACACGACCGAAGCCGGTGGCTCAGTGAGCTACAAGAGGCTCATGGGTAAGTGTATCTTACTTCGAGAGCTTATATTCTTTGGGGGTCGTTTGGGTTTTGGCCTTGAAAAAGCGGCTAAAATTGCTGTGGTCTTCTTTGCCCAACTTGAAGGCTATCTCGCTGATGCTCAGTTCTGATTGTTTCAGTAGCGCCTTGGCTTCCAGCAGAACCATGTCGTCGAGAGTATCCTGCGCAGAGCGGCCCGTAGTGGCCTTCACGCACTTGTTGAGGTGGTTGGGCGATACAGCCAGCAGCTCCGCGTAGGCAGATACATTGTGCTTTTCATAGATGTGCTGCATCAGAGCATTCTTGTATTGCTGGGTGATGCGGGCCGCGGCGTTGGGGCCGGTTTTCTCACTGGGGTCCGCATAGCGCTTCAACTCAAAAAATAGCGTCAGCAAGTATACGCGGGCCAAGTCGAGTACGTCGGGCCGGCCGGCATTGAGTTCTTCTTCCATCTGCTGCATAAGGTGCAGGGCTCTAGGCATTACGGCCTCTGGCACATGCACGAGGGGGTTGCCGGTGAAGCGCAGAAAAGGAATTTCCGCAATCACTTCGGGCTGCACAAACGACTTGGTGAGTAGGTCCAAATCGAAGTGGCAGAAAAAGCCCGTGCTGTCCGGGCTCATAAACTCGTGGGTGGTGATTTGAGTGGCTGGCAGAAAGAAAAAGGTGTTTTTGCCCAAATCATACTCATTCAGGCCCTTGCTGCGCCGCGTCCGGCCCTGCGTAAGAAAAATGAAATCGTGAACCGTTTTGCGGTGAGGGGCGAGGGGAAAAGGAATGTGCTCCAGGTGCGTTTCGAGCCGATTGATATGAAATACGTCGTTGAGGGCCGTGAACTGCCACTCGTCCCAGGTTTCAAAGTGGTGCCGGCCCAGGTCGGCAGGATTAAACAGCGGAATCGATTTCGATTGCATAAAGCAAGGTGTTTATATAAATATTTGATAATCAAGTGCTTGTATATATTGACTTTGTTCAGCCACCAGTATAAATGCGTCTTAGCAGTCTGAGTCAATGCTGTGAAAGTGGTGCAAGCATTGAAGACCAAGATCAGGTGCTGACGCGGGTAGTCATTGGTCTAGCTTCATTTCTATCTGAGATGAGTCAAAAAATAAGGGAACTAAGTGCAAAGGGAGGGGAAAATGGGGCGCATTTCGGATTGAATTTGCCAATTGGATTGAATATGCACAACAAATGCCGGAATATACATAATGATCCGGTAGGTATGAGCATACATTTGTTCAATTCAATACGGTGAGTTATTACTCACTAACCAAGTGCTTTTCTATTTTTTGGTAGGCCCTTGCCGTCAAGTTCTTCCGGGCTTCTCCGTCATGTAGCGGTTGCCTGCCAACTGGCCAAGTGACGGGAGCTTCTTTCTGCCGCATTCGCGTTTCACACCTTCATCTTTTCAATCATGAACACAGGTTTTACTCGGCCACAACCTCGGCTTATGACCCGATTGCTGCTGTTTTTTCTGCTGGCATTAATGGCCGGGCAAGCTCTGGCGCAGAGCACTGGCGATCTTACGGGGCGGGTGACGGACAGCAAAGGCACCGGGCTACCTGGAGCGACCGTAGTGGTGAAGGGCACCAGTAACGGTACTTCCACGGATGCGACTGGTGCTTTTACCCTCAAAGGCATCGCGCCCGGAAACGTTAGCCTCACGGTTTCTTTCGTGGGTTATGCGACGAAAGAGGTGCTGGTGCCTTTGGATAAACAGGGTGACAACCTGACCATCAGCATGACCGACGACAGCAAGTCGCTGGATGAAGTGGTGGTGACGGGCGTGTTCGACCAACGCACCAAGATGGAATCGTCGGTCGCCATTTCGACCCTCAACGCTAAGCAAATGCAGCTGCTGGCACCTACCAGCGCCGCCGATTTGCTCAAAACCGTGCCGGGCGTGTACGTGAACCAAGCGCGCGGCGAGATCAACAACACCGTATACACGCGCGGCATTTCGGCGGGCTCGATTGACAATGCCAACGGGTACTACTACGTGTCGTTGCAAGAAGACGGGCTGCCGGTAACCAACGTGAACTTGGGCGTAGACAATTACCTGCGCGCCGACGTGACCGTGGCCCGCCTGGAGGCGGTGCGGGGCGGCACCGCTTCTATTCTGGGCACTAACTCGCCGGGAGGAATCTTCAACTACGTTTCGAAAACCGGCGGTCAGAAAACGGAGGCGGAAATACGCACCAAATTTGGCTTGGAAGGAAACGGCAAAAACCCTTATTACCGCGCCGACGCCAATCTGAGCGGCTCGCTAAATGCGGCCAAAGACCTGACTTACAGCATCGGCGGTTTTTACCGCACCTCGCAGGGCGCCCGTTACCCCGGCTACCAGATGAACAACGGCGGCCAGGCGAGGGGCAACATTGTGAAGAACTACGCCACCGGCTCTTTGAAGCTGTACGGCAAGCTGCTGCTCGACCACAACGCGGTGGCGGAGTTTATTCCGTCGCAGAGCTTCTCGGACCCCAAAATCCTGTCGGGCCTTTCGGCCACCGACTCGTATTACCTACCCAATATCTCAGTGCCTTTTCCCATCAATAGCGGGGAAACACGCACGTTCAACACCACCGATAAAATCTACAACCGGGACCGCAGCATCGGGCTGCTCTGGACTCAGGACTTGGGCCACGACCTGACACTGACCAACAACTTCCGGTATTCTAACCAGGCAACCACGGTGAACACGCCGTCGGTGGTAACCCCGATTTCAACCACGGGCTTGCTGTTTTACGCTATTCCGCACCTGCTGGGGCGGTTTGGTACCTACACCTTCACCGACCAGACCAACGGGCAGGTGCTGGGCACGGTTACACAGTCGCCTAACATCATCAACGGACAGTTTGCGGGCTTCAACTTCACGCCGGGGGCCAACAACAACTTCCCCGGGGCCAACGTGCAGCCTAACTCGCTGTTTTTCCTGCCCATGTTCTATCAGGACACGCACATTCAGAACGTGCTCAATCGTTTTGACCTCACTAAGAAGCTCGACAACATGAGCTTTACTCTGGGAGGCTTCTACGCCAATACCTTGGTTGATCGTGTGGGCGGGGCCACCGACGCCGGCATCGGGTTTGGCACCATTCAGAACCAGCCCCACCTCACCAACATCACGCTGACGGGCTTCGACGGCAAAACTTACCAGGTGACCGACCCCAACGGCATCGTGGACGTGGGCCGTGATGGCATCAACCACAACCACGGCCGCCAAGAGCAGATTGCCCTCTTCTTTGGCCACAGCTGGAAGCTGACGCCCAAGCTGAACTTCGACTACGGCCTGCGTTACGAGCACACCCACCACACCGGCTACAACGTGCAGCCCGTGGCCAACCCGCTCCGGAATGACCCCACCTACGGCGGCCGCGACGGCAACCCCCTGACGCTGTACGACAACGGCGGCGGCACCGACGGCAGCCCGTTGAACTTCGACCAGACCTTCAAAACGTTCTCGTATACGGCGGCCCTCAACTATGCTTTCAGCGAACACTACGCCTTGTATGGTCGCTACTCCAACGGCCGTAAGTCGCCGGACCTGACGTATTTCTTTGCATTGAATACGCCGTTTTTGCGGGATAACCCGAACGCCTTCTCGCAAAAAACCGAGCAGTTAGAGTTCGGCTTCAAGGTAAACACCGCCAAGCTGAGCGGCGCCCTCACGCCCTTCTACAGCCAGTTGAGCAACGTAGCGACGGTGCAAACCTTCACCAACGCCGACAACACCACTTACACGCCTCCCGTACAGTTTGCCCGCTACAAGACCTACGGTGTGGAAGCGGAGGCCAACTACGCCCTGACCACCAACCTGTCGGTGCGGGCCACGGCCACCGTGCAGACCTCGGAAGCCACCAAAATCAGCAGCTGGATATCGAACGGCCCCGGCCCCCAGGACGATGTGCTGGTAAGCTACTCGGGCAACGAAACCGACAACAATGCCAAGCTCATGCTGAGCGCTGCCCCCACCTACACGCTGGGCAAATTCCTGGCTCAGGTGAACTGGTTTTACCTCGGCGACCGCCAAGCCAACGTGAGCAACGCCTTCAAGCTGCCCGGCTTCAGCCAGTTTGATGCCACAGTAGCCTACGATGTGAACGCTCATTTTCGCCTTCAGGGCAACGTCAACAACATTTTCAACACCTACGGCGTGCTGGGCTGGGTAGGCCCCGGCGGCTTCCCGGCCGCGCTCGACCGCCAAGCCTTTACGCCCCAGTACGTGCAGGCCAACCCCAACGCAGTATACGCCACCCAAGGCTCAATGCCCCGCGCTTACTTCCTGTCGGCCGTTTACAAGTTTTAAGAGCCTGCGGTACTGCTCCTCTCTTGCGCGTGCTTCCATGGCATGGCGGAAAGAGAGGAGCATTGCCGTTAATGGGCCTGTTGATTAGATATTTACATAAGTACTTGATAGTAAAAGACTTATGTACAATAAAGACATTCGCTTTGCATGAGAAAGCACCTCGTTGCGCTTCTGTTTTGCCTGGGGGTGGCCGGAGGTGCGTTGGCGCAGCCTGGCACGGGGTACCACAATCCGGTGTTGCCCGGCTTTTACCCGGACCCTAGTGTGTGCCGGGTGGGGGCCGATTTCTACCTGGTAAACAGCAGCTTCGAGTACTTTCCGGGGGTGCCCATTTTTCATAGCACCGATCTGGTGAATTGGGAGCAAATCGGGTGCGTGCTCAGCCGCCCGGCGCAGTTGCCGCTGGCAAAAGCTGAAGCTTCGCTGGGCATCTTTGCGCCGACCATCCGGTATCACAACGGGACTTTCTACGTGATCACGACCAACGTCATGGGCGGGTGGAACTTCCTTGTGACGGCCAAAAACCCGGCCGGTCCGTGGTCCGACCCCATCTGGATTCAAACCAATGCCGAAGGCGGTCCTTTTATCATCGATCCGTCCCTGTTTTTTGACGACAATGGCAAAGTATATCTGACAACAACGGGTCGTCAAGCCGGCGTGCCCAGTATTCAACTGGCTGAAATTGACGTGACTACCGGCAAGCTCCTGACCCAGCAAACCGGCATCTGGCCCGGTACCGGCGGTCGCTACCCCGAAGGGCCGCACCTGTACAAGAAAGACGGCTGGTACTACCTGCTGATTGCCGAAGGAGGGACCGAATACGGCCACAAAGTGACCATTGCGCGCAGCAAGGCCGTTGCGGGGCCTTACCTCAGCAACCCCGCCAATCCCATTCTGACTCATGCCCAGGTCAGCGCCCAAGACAACCCCATTCAGGGCGTCGGCCACCCCGATCTGGTGCAAGCGCCGGACAACTCTTGGTGGATGGTCGCGTTGGGATTCCGCGTGATCGGGCCCCGTAGCAATCACCATATTCTGGGCCGCGAAACGTACTTAGTTCCGGTCAGCTGGCCGGCCGGCGAGTGGCCGGTGGTCAACGGCAACGGTACGCTAGCCGAGGACATGAAGGTGCCGACTTTGCCGCAACATGCGTTTCCGGCGGCCCCGGTGCGCGACGACTTCAACGCCGGCAAGCTCGGCTGGGCCTGGAACTTCCTGCGCAATCCCGACCCGACAGCCTATTCTCTCACCGATAAAAAAGGCTTCCTGCGCCTGCGGGGCAACGCGACCACGCTAGACAGCACCTTGGGCTCGCCAACTTTCGTGGGGCGCCGCCAGCAGCACTACGATTTCACGGCTACCACCGCCCTAGACTTTACGCCCCAAGTGCCGGGGCAAGAAGCCGGACTCACGGTGCTGATGAACAACCGCCACCACTACGACCTCTTCGTTCGGCAAGCCGGCGGCCAGCGCCACTTGGTGCTGGCTTATACGCTGGGCCGCATTCGCCATGTGGAGAAGGAGGTAACGCTGGCACCAGGGCCCGTACAACTGCGCGTAACCGGAACCCGGCCAGCTTATACTTTTTCGTATGCTCAAGGAAATCAAGGCTTTAAGCAGATCGCAACGATCGATACTTATTTGATAAGCTCTGAAACGGCCGGAGGATTTACGGGCGTTTATCTGGGACTGTACGCCTCGGCTGCGGGCAAAAAGTCTCCCTCTGACGCCCTGTTTGACTGGTTTGATTACGCGCCGAAGTAGGCCGGCAGTCCGGCCTTCGGACTGTTCGCCATTGCTTTTAATAAACAGAAACCCTTTTCACCACATGAAGAAGTTTTCGCTGGGCATGCTGCTTTTCTGCGCCTTTACTGCTCGGGCGCAACAGGTGATTCCGCTGTATACGGGCAAGGCGCCAGGCTCGGAAACCTGGACTTGGACCGAGAAAGAAAACACGCAGAACATGTTCAATACCCGCGTGGTGTACAACGTGACCTCGCCTACGCTCACGGCCTATTTGCCCAGCCCAAGCCAAGCCACGGGCACGGCCGTCATCATCTGCCCCGGTGGCGGATTTCATACCCTATCCATCGACAGTGAGGGAAACGATGTGGCCAAGTGGCTGCAAGCTAAAGGAGTAGCCGCTTTCGTGCTGAAGTATCGCCTGGTGCACAGCCTCACCGACGACCCGGTAAAGGAAAGCTTCGCCCTGTTCAGCGACCGCAAAAAGCTCGACGCCATCAACGCGCCGGTGGTGCCGCTGGCGATTGCCGACGGCAAAAAGGCAATGGAGTACGTGCGCAGCCACGCGCAAGAATTAGGAATACTGCCCAATCAGATTGGGCTGATGGGCTTTTCGGCCGGCGGTACCGTGGCCGCGGGTGTGGGCTACAGCTACACGGCTGCCAACCGTCCCGATTTTCTGGCCCCCATATACGCCTACCTCGGCGCGCTGCCCAAGCAGCCGGTACCCACTGATGCGCCGCCGCTTTTTGCCGCTGCCGCCAGCGACGACCAACTCGGCTTGGCGCCGCAAAGCGTGCAGCTGTATAGCGATTGGCTGGCGGTGGGCAAGCCGGCCGAGTTGCACGTCTACGCCAAGGGAGGCCACGGTTTCGGTATGCGCCAGCAAAACCTGCCCACCGACACCTGGATTGATCGTTTCGGCGAATGGCTGAAACTACAGGGCTTGCTCACCATCCAGCACCTGCCGCCGGGTGTAACGATGGCGACCATCGACGGCGCCCGCAAGCGCCAGGAGCTATTGCTGCGCACCGATTGGGCCAACCTGCAACGCTATGCGGCCGCCAACCAAAAGCTGCCCGCCCCCAAAGCAGGGGAGCGCCGGGTGGTAATCATTGGCAATTCCATCACGGAAAACTGGGCGCGCGACGATTCCGCGTTTTTCAAGGCGCACAACTACATCGGCCGGGGCATCAGTGGCCAAACCACTCCGCAAACGCTGGCCAGGTTCCGGCAGGATGTAATTGACTTGCACCCGGCGGCAGTAGCCATTCTGTTGGGCACCAACGACGTGGCCGAAAACACCGGGCCCTATCACCCGGCCACCACGCTGGGCAACATCCAGTCGATGGTCGAGCTGGCCCAGGCCCACGGCATTCGGGTGGTGCTGGGGTCGGTGCCGCCTGCCTACGACTTTCCGTGGCGCCCCGGCTTGGCACCCGCGCCCAAAATCATCGCTCTCAACCAGCAGCTAAAAGCGTATGCCGCTCAGCATAAGTTGGTATATGTAGATTACCACACGGCGCTGGCCGACGAGCGCCAGGGCATGAAAGCCGCCTATTCCGCCGATGGCGTGCACCCCAATCTGACTGGCTACCGCGTAATGGAGCCCCTGCTGGAGAATGCTGTTAAGGCTGCTCTTGCTAAGTAATTGTTATACAAGCATTTACTAAAAATCCCTGTTCCTGCTTTAATGAAAAAGCACGTATTTCTATTGCTCTTTCTGGGTCTGATTCCGCTCTTAAGCAAGGAGCAGGGCACCGCTTCCCGCGCGGTAATGCCTCGTATGCGCGTCATCGTGGACAACGACTTCAATGGCGACCCCGATGGGTTATTTCAATTGGTGCACCTGCTGCTCTCTCCGTCGGTCGAAGTCCGGGCCGTAATCGGTTCGCGGTTGGGGGATTTTGACCCCTCAACGACGCAGGCCGATGACGCGGTGAAGAAAGCAACGGAAGTGCTAAAACTGCTGAAGATGGCCGGCAAAGTTCCTGTTTTGGCCGGGGCCAACCTCCCCATGCCCAACGACAGTACGCCCGTTTCAAGCGCTGGCGCCGAGTTTATTCGGCAAGAGGCGCTGCGCACCGACACCCAACTACCACTTTACGTGCTGTGTGGCGGGAGCCTCACCCAAATTGCGTCGGCGGCGCTCCTTGCCCCGAGCATTGCGGACAAGCTTACGCTCGTTTGGATTGGTGGCCCAGAATATCCTGACCTCGCGCTGCCGCCTCCCGGCCCGGTAAAGATCGAATTCAACACGGCCACCGACCTCGGCGCGGCGCGAGCGGTGTTCAACCGTACGCGGCTGCCGCTGTGGCAAGTGCCCCGCGATGCCTACCGCCAACTGCTGCTGCCCCATTCGCAGTTGGTGACTAGGGTGAAGAGCAGAGGGCGCATGGGAACCTACCTGTACAATACGCTCGAAGCCTTCACTGCGATGCTGGGAAGCCAACTGCACGAGAACACAGGTGAAACCTACATTCTGGGCGACAGCCCGCTGGTGCTGCTCACGGCGCTGCAATCCTCTATGGATGCCGACCCGTCGTCGAGCCGCTACGTGCGCAGGCAGGCCCCCACGCTCAACGCGCACGGTACCTACGACGCAAACCCCAGCGGCCGCCTGATTCGGGTGTATACTTACCTCGATAGCAACCTGCTGTTTAACGACTTTTTTGCCAAGCTGGAGATGCAGAGAAACTAGCTCGCCTCGCGCGCAGCTACTGCTCTACAATTCGGAAAAACGTCGATAACGTTCACTCCCTGCGGCATTTACTCAACTTGCCTCCACCCATGAAGTATTCATACACAGCCCTTTGCCTGTTGCTCTCGACTGCCATTCAGGCGCAAACGCCCGCGGAGTGGCAAGCGGCTTTTCAGGCTCCGCCTCAGTCGGCCAAGCCCCGGGTGTGGTGGCATTGGATGAACGGCAACGTAACCAAGGAAGGCATCACCAAAGACTTGGAGTGGATGCAGCGCGTGGGCATTGGCGGCATGCAGCAGTTTGAAGCCAACCTGGGCACGCCGCGCTTAGTGAAAACCCCCGTGGTCTACGGGTCCGAGGTGTGGAAAGACGCCCTTCACCACACCGCCGCCGAGGCCAAGCGCTTGGGCTTGGAGTGGACGCTCTCGGCGGCTGGCGGCTGGAGCGAAACCGGCGGACCAATGGTGTCGCCTGCCGAAGCCATGAAAAAAGTGGTGTGGAGCGAAACCCGCGTAACGGGCGGCCAGCTTTTCCGGGGCAAGCTATCTGCCCCGCCCGCCGTGGCTGGCCCAATGCAGGACGCCGCCTTAGTCGACCCGCAGGCGGGCCCCGATGCCCCCAAGCCGCCGTCGTTCTATAAAGATTTTTCGGTGGTCGCCTACCGGCTGCCGGCCACCGACGTGCCCATGCGCGAGCGCAAGCCCACGCTTACGGCCAGCGACGGCAAGGCCAACCTGACCTCACTCACCGATGGCCGGCTGAGTACGAGTACGATCGTAAAGGTGGCGCCCGGCACCAATACCGCGTGGGTCCAGCTTGAGTTTGCCCAGCCTTTTCGGGCGGAAGCCGTGACGGTGGGCGCCCACCTGCTGGGCGGGTTCAATCCCGTACCCGCCAGCGGGCAGGTAATGGCCAGCAACGACGGGAAGAATTTCTGGCCCCTGACTACGCTGCCAGGCGCCGTGCACCGGCCCGCGCCGCAGCTGACGTATTCCTTCCCGGCTACTACGGCGCGGTTCTTTCGGGTTGAGCTGCGGCCGGTGGCCAAGGATATCTACGACATTTCGGCGGGCCTGAATGCGGTGCTGGGCAACACCAAGCCTCCGACAGAGTATGCCATAAGCGAAATAGAAGTGCTGGCCGGCGCGCGCGTAAACCGCTGGGAAGACCAAGCAGCTTTTGGCCTAATGTACGAGTACCAGTCGGTGCCTACTGCCCTCACAACCAGCGCAGTACCGTTGGGCCAGGTAATAGACCTAACCAGCCGGATGCGGCCCGACGGCTCGCTCGATTGGCAGGTGCCGGCCGGCCGTTGGGCCATCCTGCGCATGGGCTACTCACTCACTGGCATCACCAACCACCCGGCCCCGCCCGAGCTAACTGGGCTGGAGGTTGATAAGTTTAGTAAAGCGCACGTTACCAGTTACTTAGAAAACTACTTGGCACCCTACCTCAAAGCCGTAGGTGACCAGCCTGGCCCGCAATACCTGCTGCTTGATAGCTGGGAAGCCGGCGTGCAAAACTGGACCGACCAGATGCTACGCGAGTTTAACGCCCGCAACGGCTACTCGGCCACGCCCTTCCTGCCGGTGCTGGCCGGTCGGGTGGTGGGCAGCGCCGAGGTCAGCGACCGTTTTTTGTGGGACTGGCGCCGCACGATTTCCGACCTTTTGGCCGACAACCACTACACCACCATTGCCGAGCTGGCCCATAAAAAAGGCATCAAGCTCTACGCCGAAGCGCCTGGGGCGGCCCTGGGCACGCTCGGCGACGGCCTCAAAAGCAAGGGCCGGGTGGACATTCCGATGGCCGAATTTTGGACGGAAAACCCCGGTGGGTTCCGCGCCGAGCATCAGGCCGACGTGTTGGAAGCCGCTTCGGCCGCCCACATCTACGGCAAGCCCATCATTGCCACTGAGTCCTTTACCGACGTCTCGCGGCCCTACGGCCCGCCCGCCTACCTTAAGTACATGGCCGACCACTATCTGGGCCTGGGGGTGAACCGCTTCGTGATCCATACCTCTGTGCACCAGCCGCTCGACAGCCTTAAACCGGGCATTACGCTGGCTATTTTCGGCCAGAACTATACCCGCCAGAACACTTGGGCCGAGCAGGCCGTGGCCTGGAATGCCTACCTGGCCCGCTGTTCGTACCTGTTGCAGCAAGGGCAGTTTGTGGGCGACGTGGCCTACTTTATCGGCGAGGACGCGCCCACCGCGGCCCCGTTCTGGCAGGCCCAGCGCCCAGCCGTGCCCGAGGGTTACAAGTTCGACTACGTCAATGCCGAAGTGCTGGCCACAGCCAAAGTCGAAAATGGCCGCCTGGTGCTGGGCAGCGGCATGAGTTACCGCGTGCTGGTGCTGCCCGATCGCCTCACCAAGACGACGCTGCCGCTGCTGCAAAAACTGCAGGAGCTGGTGGCCGCGGGCCTGGTCGTGTCGGGTCCGAAGCCGGTGGCCTCGCCGGGTTTGGCCGGTTACCCCGCCGTGGATACGCAGGTGCGCACCTTGGCTACCGAGCTTTGGGGAGGCACCGACGGTCAGGCTAACCTGCTGAATACCTACGGCTTAGGTCGTGTGTACTGGGGCAAACCGCTGGCCGACGTCCTGATGGCGCTGCAAACACCCGAAGACTTGGCCTACAGCAAGCCCCATCTCAACACGACCTTGAGCTGGATTCACCGCCAGGACCAGGGGCAGCACGTCTATTTTGTGGCCAACCAGCAGTATCAGCCGGAAAACCTGGACGTGCGCTTCCGCGTGACGGGCCTCGTGCCGGAGCTCTGGCACCCCGATACGGGCTTGCGGGAGCCGGTGAGCTACCAAATCGCCGACGGGTTCACAACGGTGCCCTTGCGGCTGGAGCCCTACGGGTCGGTGTTCGTGGTGTTTCGGCAGGCCGCCACGGCATCTTCGGCGGCTGTGCCTTACGCCGTGCCGACGCCCGTGCAGACGCTGGCCGGAAATTGGCAGGTGAGCTTTCCTAAATTGTTTAATAACACCACGTTATGGCGGCCCGCTGCGCTACAGTCGTGGACGGCCTCGGGCGACAGTACGCTGCGCTATTTCTCTGGTACTGCCACGTACCAGCACGAATTTAAGGTGGCTAAGAAAGCGCTCGGCGGCAAGCTGCTGCTGGATCTGGGGGAGGTGAAGGAAATCGCGGAAGTCAGCCTGAACGGTCAGCCGCTGGGCATTCTCTGGAAAGCTCCGTTCGTAGTCGACATCAGCCCGGCCGTGAAAGCGGGCACCAACAAGCTGGAAGTAAAAGTTACCAACCTCTGGACCAATCGGCATGCCGGCGACGCCCGCCTGCCCGTGGGCCAACGTGCTACCTTCGCTACCAACGCCATTTTCGGAAACGTCTTGCCTGTGCCGCCGCCTTTGCCCTCGGGGCTGCTGGGGCCGGTCGTGATTCTGAAACAGGAAAGACGCATCCAATAAGCGGACTATGCGCCCAAAAGCACAAAACCGGGCGAGCCTAGGCTCGCCCGGTTTTGTGCTTCGGCGATAAATAAATGCTACAGCATGTGCTGTAGCATTTATTTTAATAACTATATGATAATCAGATAGTTATGGCATGCCCTTGCCGCCTGCCGATCCGTAGACTTGGCCGGTGGCATAGCTGGCGTCGCTGGCGGCCAGCTGCACGTAAATAGACGCCAGCTCCGCGGGTTGGCCGGGCCGGGCCATGGGCGTGTCGCCCCCGAAGTTTTTCAGCTTTTCCTGCGTAGCTCCCCCGCTGACTTGCAGGGGCGTCCAGATGGGGCCCGGCGCCACGCCGTTGACGCGGATGCCTTTCGGCGCCAGCTGCTTGGCCAGGGAGCGCACAAAATTGGTAGTCGCCGCCTTGGTCTGGGCGTAATCGTATAAATCCGCGGAAGGGTCGGTGGCCTGCTCGGAAGTGGTGCCGATGATGGCCGAGCCGGGCTGCAAATGCGGCAAGGCCGCTTTGATGATCCAGAAAGGCGCGTAAATGTTGGTCTTCATCGTCCAGTCAAACTGCTCGGTCGAGATGTCGAGGATGGAGGCATGCGCCTGTTGCCGGCCCGCGTTGCTCACCACAATATCGAGTCCGCCCAGTCCGCGTACGGCCTCATCGACTAGCTTTTTGCAAAACGCCTCATCGCGCAAGTCGCCCGGAATGGCAATGCCCTTGCGGCCCTCTTTCTTGATAAGGGCAATGACTTCTTTGGCGTCCGCTTCTTCGGCCGGCAGGTAGTTGATGGCCACGTCGGCTCCTTCGCGCGCATACGCGATGGCCGCGGCACGGCCCATGCCCGAGTCGCCGCCCGTGATCAGGGCCTTACGCCCGGCCAGACGGCCGGAGCCTTTGTAGCTGGTTTCGCCGTGGTCGGGCCGCGGGTCCATCTGGCCCGCTAGCCCCGGCCAGGGCTGCGACTGGCCTTTGAAGGGCGGCTTGGGGTATTTGGTGGTAGGATCGGTGAGGGGAGCGGCCGCCGATTCGGCGGGCAAGGGCGCGCCTTCGGCCGGCAGAATCGGCGCCACGGCCGCCACGGCCAAGCCGGCGCCCAGTCCGTTGATAACTTGGCGTCGGCTGAATTTATTTTCTTCGTTCATGGTGTCAGGTGATGGTTGGCTCTGGTTGGTTTGGTAGAATTGATTTGGGCTGCCGAATGGCTATTCGGAGCCTTTCAGGGATTGCATATCGATGACGTAGCGGAAGCGTACTTCTTCGTCCTGCATCTTGTCGAAGGCGTCGTTGATGTCCTGCATCTTGATCATTTCCACTTCCGGCAAAATGTTATGCTCGGCGCAGAACTCCAGCACTTCCTGCGTTTCGGCAATGCCCCCGATGATGGAACCGGCCACAGACCGCCGGTGCATAGCTACTTCCTGGTTGTCGAGCGGCGCTTTGTAAGGGCCCAGCAAGCCTACGGTCGTGATCACGCCGTTGCGCTTGGCCAGCTTGACGTAGTCGTTCACCTCGAAGGCGTCGGGAATGGTGATAAGTATGAAATCGAACTTCAGCTCGTGGGCCTTCATGGCGGCCGCGTCCGACGAAATAAGGACCTCGTGGGCGCCTAGTTTCTCGGCGTCGGCTTGCTTTTCCTTGTCGCGCGTAACGGCCGTGACGGAGGCGCCCAGGGCCCGCGCGAGCTGCACGGCCATGTGGCCCAACCCGCCAATGCCCACCACGGCCACGCTCTGGCCGGGGCCCACCTTCCAGTATTTCAGCGGCGAATAGGTAGTGATGCCGGCACACAGGATGGGCGCCGCCGCCTGCGGATCCAGGCCCTCAGGGATGCGCAACACAAAGTCTTCTTTCACCACAATGTTGGTCGAGTAGCCGCCAAACGTGTTGAAGTCCTTGTTCTGCGGCTTCATGTAGCCGTTGTAGGTTGCCGTCCAGCTCACGGGGCCTTCGCAGTAGTTTTCTTCTTTTTCCTGGCAGGCCGGGCACACGCCGCACGAGTCGATCATGCAGCCGACGCCTACCAGGTCGCCGACCCGAAACTTGGTCACGCTGCTGCCCGCCTCGACCACCCGACCGATGATTTCGTGGCCGGGCACGCAGGGGTAAATGGTATTGTGCCAGTCGTTTTTTACTTGGTGCAGGTCGGAGTGGCAAACGCCGCAATACAGGATGTCGATGTGCACTTCGTCGGCTTTCGGAGCCGCGCGCTCGATGTCCATGGGCGCAAGTTTGTTGAATACAGAGCCCGTGGCTCCGTAGGCTTTCGTGGGGAAAGTTTGCATAGAAAGAAAGCAGGCGGTTTGGTTGGGGGAGGGGCACCGAGGAAGCCGGCGGGGTGATCGGTTCAACGCGGCCTTGCGGCCTAACGTTACGGTTCAGGCTGAAGTCGCCAAACGGGCTCCGCTAAGCTGGCGCTGGGATATAGCCTGAGCCGAAAATTTGGCCGCCGCCGTAAGCAAACAGCGAAGCATTTGTATAAATACGTAGCGGCAAAATTCAGTAATCGCCCAAGCGAAAGCGCTCGACGGTTCTTCGCATCAACGCTTCCAGACAACTATCAGCCTGCAGTGGCCTTAAATTCTATGAGGTAGTATGCGGTCTTGTTTATAAGCAATTGATATATAGATAGTTATATAAGAAAAGGCTTGCCGCATTGCTGCGGTACGCCAAGCGCTTGCACTTCTCGCGACTTGCCCGTGAATCCATGCCCCGCGTGCCCGTTCGGGCTACCGTTCAACATGAATTATAAAAATTATATATTTTAATTTACTAATAATAAATTGTACTTTGTTGCTTTGCGACTGGGCTGAGCGCCCAATGAAAGCACTGGAGAGAATCGAGTAGAGGAATCGCTTTAATCTATAGATCATGAACTTAGCCGTCTTGTTGCTAAAGTGCAAAAACGAACCGCGGGTAACTACCTTGACCCGCGATCGCGTTCATCAGCTAACCACCAACGTGGCCGGCTATTTACAAGATCAGTCGGGTGGGCGGGAGGCACTCGAATTTCGCGTGTTCGACTGGTTTGAGCTGCCCCAAACCAGCGACGATTGGAACGCCCTGCAATTCAATGCGGGCGCCACTGTGGTGCCCCTCGTGGAGCAGGGGCTGGGAGTGGATCTTTCGCCCTATGGCCATTTTGTGCTGGTGATCGACAAAGCCGATGCCCACAGCGCAGCCTGGAACACGCCTGGCCCACTGAAGTACAACCACATGGCGGCGCAAAGCCTAAACCCAGCCATTTTGGGCCATGAGTTGGGCCACATGTACGGGGCCACCCATGCCAACCTGGATACGCCCACTGCCGCCCTGCCCTTTCAAGAGTACGGCGACCAATATTGCATCATGGGGCATGAGGGCAACAAGTTTACTTTCGAGGAGGAGCCCTTGCATGCCGTTGGCGGGCCGGGTATGACTGCCTCAACCCTGATCGGCTGCGGGTGGCTGGACTTGGCCCAACCCCACGTAACGCACGATTTGAGGGGCGCGCTTTCCTTGCCTCCTCACCAGGCAACCGTCGCGCTTACGCCCTTGCAGGGCGCTCCTCCGACAGCCTACGCCGGGTCGCCGGTGGTGGCCTTGGCAGATAGTCTTGCCGGCAGCCAACGCTTGCTTGTGGAGTATCGGGCGCGCCAAGGTTGGGATCAGGGCTTTCCGAACGGCGCCCCCGGACGGGTGCTCGCGCACCTTACCAACGGCGCCAAACCGGGTGCCAGCACCCTGCTCATTGGAGCGATGATGGCGCAGGCCGGCGCCCAGATGTATTTGCCGCAGGCGGCCGTGACCGTGAAGGTAGCGGCGTATGATGCAGGCAACAATGCCGTTACGCTCGCTTTTTCACGGCTCAACCCGCAGCTGGCCCACGTGTTTTCGGGCGGCGACGGCGTCATCTATGCCGTGATGGACAACGGAGACCTGATGTGGTTTCGGCACGACGGGCGCACCGACGGCAGCTTCCGCTGGACGGACAATAATCCGCGGAAAGTGGGCACTGGTTGGAACGTGAAACACGTCTTTTCAGGTGGTGATGGCGTCATCTACGCGATTACTCCCAACAACGACTTGTTGTGGTATCGGCACGAAGGCAGGGGCGATGGCAGTTTCCGATGGGCCGACAACGCGGGCCGCAAGGTGGGCGTGGGGTGGAACATGAAACACGTGTTTTCGGGCGGCGACGGCATTCTTTACGCCATCAACGATAACAACGACCTCCTCTGGTTCCGCCACGACGGACGCGGGGACGGCAGCTTCCGCTGGACCGACAATAACCCGCGGAAAGTGGGCACCGGCTGGAACATGAAGCAGGTCTTTGCGGGCAGTGAAGGCGTCATCTATGCCATCAACGATGCCGACGATCTGCTGTGGTTTCGGCACGACGGACGCAACGACGGCAGCTTCCGCTGGGCGGATGATAAGGCCCGTAAAGTTGGGACCGGCTGGAACCTCGAACATGTTTTGTCGGGCGGCGACGGCGTGATTTATGGGTTTAACCAAGACGCTGATTTACTGTGGTTTAAGCACGAAGGCCGCGCCGATGGTAGTTTCAGGTGGGCAGCTGATAAGGCCCGCAAAGTAGGAGCGGGCTGGGGCTTTTCGCATGTAATGTATGCCCTGACCACCACGGGCGACTTGCTGTGGTATCGGCACGAAGGGCGATCTGACGGCAGTTTCCGCTGGGCATTCGAAGACGGTAAAAAGGTCAGCACGGGCTGGAACTACAAGCGGATCTTTTCCGGCGGCAACGGCGTCCTGTACGGCGTAACCGACACCGGCGACCTGATGTGGCATCGTCATGAAGGCCGTGGGGTTGCCAGCCTGAAGTGGACCGACAACAAACCTCGAAAAGTAGGCGTGGGCTGGAACATGAAACACGTGTTTTCGGGCGGCGATGGCATTCTTTACGCCATCAACGATAACAACGACCTGCTCTGGTTCCGCCACGACGGGCGCGACGACGGAAGTTTTCAGTGGGCCGATACCAAGGCCCGCAAAGTGGGCACCGGGTGGGACATGAAGCACGTCTTCTCCGGTGGCGATGGCATCATCTACGCCGTCAACCAAACCGACGAATTGCTGTGGTTTCGGCACGACGGACGCCATGACGGCAGTTTTCAGTGGGCTGATACCAAAGCGCGCAAAGTGGGTACGGGCTGGAACATGAAGCAGGTATTTGCGGGTGGCGGGGGCGTGATTTACGCCATCAACGCCGCCAACGACTTGTTATGGTTTCGGCACGAAGGCCGTAGCGACGGTAGCTTCCGGTGGGCCGATACCAAAGCCCGCAAAATAGGCACCGGCTGGAATATGAAGCAGGTGCTCTCCGATTAGAAGGCCTTGGCAGTGCCCCACGCAAGACAAAAATAAATCCCGCGAGGGATTTATTTTTGTTTAATGCCTATACTGTAAAATATTGATAATCAATATTTTATGATTGAATATACATGTAATGCCCTAGATGCTGGGGGCCTCATTCTGCATGAGCTTCATCCTCAATTGTTCATTTCCTGTTCTATAAATCTCAGCAGAATTCGGGCAGGCCAAATAACGCAGCGCCAACCGCGTACCTTGTAGCCACGATTCTTCAAAAAACAGCTTTACATTCCGACTTCCACCTGCGGTATCCGTAGGGAGAATGCTCGCTGATGCCGACCTTCACCGGCTGTTTTGCCTTGTTCCGTGTCTATGCCCGCCCTTCCTGACTTGCTGCCTGTTTTTCACGTTCTGCCCGGTGCGTATTTGCTGCTCTCGCGGGACTTGGTGATTGAGGCCGCAAGCGACGCCTACCTAGCCGCTACGCTTTCCACCCGAGATGGCTTGTTGGGAAAAAATCTATTCGAGGCTTTTCCCGACAACCCCGACGCGCCCGATGCCCATGCTACGCATAACCTGCGGGCGTCGTTGGCGCAGGTGCTGGCCACGGGCGAGCCGCACGAAATGGCCCGTCAGCACTACGATGTGCCCGATCCGGCGCAGCCGGGCCGGTTTGTAGAACGTCACTGGCTACCGCGCAACACCCCGGTTCTGGACGCGCAGGGCCGCGTTAGCCATATTCTGCACGGCGTAGTCGACGTAACGGAGCAGGTGCGTAATGAGACCACGCTGCGGGCCAGTCAGGCCGCTGAGCGTACTTCCTTGGCCGAAGCCGAGGCTCAGCGCAACCGCCTGCTCACCTTAATTGCGCAGGCGCCCGCCCTGATTGCCAGCCTCTCCGGGCCTTCGCACGTGGTCGAGCTGGCCAACGACGGCTTTCAGGCGATGTTTGGGCACCGCGAGATTATTGGCAAAACCTATCGCGAAGCAGCGCCGGAACTCGCTGGCCAGCCTTTTTTTCCGCTGCTCGACGAAGTGTACCGCACCGGCGACACGTACTACGGCATTGAGGAGCAGGCCTACATCGACCGTACCAACTCCGGGCAGCTCGAGTTGCTCTATTTCAATTTTATCTATCAGGCTACCCGCGACGCGGCCGGGGCCGTCACCGGCATCCTGATTTTTGCCTACGACGTAACGGAGCAGGTGCTGGCCCGCCAGCAGGTGCAAACGCTCAACGAGGAATTGGCTTCGATCAACGAAGAGCTGTTGGCCTCCAACGAAGAAGGCTTGGCCCATAACACGGAGCTGCTTCAGGCCCAGCAGCAGTTGCACCGCCTCAACGAAGACCTGGAAGCCCGCGTTGCCGAGCGCACGCGCGCCTTGCAGCTGGCCCAGGCCGAAGCCGAGCGGCAACGGGCGCGCCTGCACAGCCTGTTTATGCAGGCCCCGGCCGCGATTTGCATCCTAAGCGGCCCCGACCTAGTGTACGAATTGGTGAACCCCGGGTACCAGGAGATCTTTCCCGGCCGGCAGCTACTCGGCCTGCCTGTTTTGGAAGCACTTCCCGAAATTAAGGACCATGAAGTGTATCGCACTTTCCGGCAGGTATACGAAACCGGCGTTACCCACGAGAAGCTGGGCAACCTGATTCCGTTGGCCCGCCCGGAAGATGGCGTGCTCGAAGACCGCTATTTCAACTATATCCAGCAGGCCCGCTACTCCGAGCAGGGCGACATCGACGGGGTGCTCGTATTTGCCTTCGAAGTAACGGAGCAAGTCGTAGCCCGGCAGGAGGCTGAGAAAGCCCGGCGGGTCAGCGAGGCTACTGCCCGGCAGCTGGAGATCCTGACTGATGCCTTGCCCGTGCTCATCAGCTACATAGACCAGGAGCGTACCTATCAGTTTGCCAATCAGGCCTACGAAGCCTGGTTCAATACGCCGCCGGCCGAACTGATCGGGCGGCCCATCCGGGAGGTGCTCCGGGAACCGGCTTACGAAAGAGTAGAAGCCTACATCGACCGCGCGCTGGCCGGCGAGCGCCTGGACTTCGACGCCACCATGCCCTACCGCGAGGACTTTACCCGGCACATTCGCACCAGCTACGTCCCCGACATCCGGGAAGGCACCGTGCTGGGCTTCTACAGCCTTGTTGCCGATGTGACGGAGCAGGTGCTGGCCCGCCAACAGGTACAGACGCTCAACGAGGAGCTGGCTGCCATCAACGAAGAGCTGCTGGCTTCCAACGAGGAGCTACGCGCCAACCACTCCGAGCTGGTTCGCACGCAGCAGGCCTTGCTCGAAGCCGCCCAGCGCCGCGCCTACGAGCGCGAAACCTTCTATCAGGTATTTGAGCAAACTCCCGCCAGTATTGCGCTTTTGCACGGCCCCGAACACCGGTTTGAGTACGTAAACGCGGCGTACCAGCAGTTGTTCCCTACCCGGCAGCTGCTGGGCCTACCGGTATCCGAAGCCCTGCCCGAAACCGTTGAGCAAGGGTTTTTGGCCCTGATCGACACCGTGTACCAAACCGGCAACACATTTTTCGGAACGGAGCTGCGGCTGACGGTAGAACAACCGGATGGCTCCCCTCCGAAAGACGTGTACTTTACCTTCACGTATCAAGCCTACCGTGAAAGCGGCACCATTGCCGGCATTTCCATCTTTGCCTACGACGTAACGGAGCAAGTGCTGGCCCGCCAAGCACGCGAAACCGAGCGGCAGCGCCTGCACAGCCTGTTTATGCAGGCACCGGCCGCGATTTGCATTCTGGATGGTCCCGACCTGGTGTTTGAGTTGGCAAACCCCGGCTATCAGGAGCTCTTTCCCGGCCGGCAGTTACTCGGCCTGCCTGTTCTGGAAGCACTGCCCGAAGTTGCCGGCACTCCCGTAGAGACCATACTGTGGGATGTGTACAACACCGGCCAGACCCACGAAGAACAGGCGTTGCTGGTGCCAATTGCCCGCACCACCGACGGCGAGTTGGAGGAGCGTTATTTTACCTTTGTTTACCAAGCCCGCCACAACGAGGAAGGCGCCATAAACGGCATTTTGGCGTTTGTATTCGAGGTAAGCGTGCAGGTAGAAGCCCGGCGTGCGGCCGAAGTCAGCGCTCAGCAAGCCCGGGCGCTGGCACAGGAGTTGGGCGCTACCAACGAGCAGCTCACGCGCACCAACGTCGACCTCGACAACTTCATCTACACCGCCTCCCACGATTTGCGCGCGCCCATCACCAACATCGAGGGCCTGCTTCACACGTTGCAGAGCGAGTTGCCGCCGCAAAGCCAGGCTGGGGAGGTGTCGTATGTGCTGGATCTGATGCAGGATTCGGTCGAACGCTTCAAGCGCACCATCGAACACCTGACCGACGTAAGCAAGCTGCAAAAAGAGCACGATCAGCCCGTCAGCGAAGTCATGCTGGCGGCCGTCATCGAGGACGTGCGTCTCGACCTGGCCCCGTTGCTGCACCAAGTAGGCGGGCGCCTGGACGTGGACGTGCGGCTGGTTCCGACGGTCATGTTTCCGGAGAAAAACCTGCGCTCAGTAGTCTACAACCTGCTTAGCAATGCCCTCAAATACCACCACCCCGATCGCGCGCCCGAAGTGCATGTACGCGGCCGCGTGGAGGAGGAATATCTCGTGCTGGAAGTGCAGGACAACGGCTTGGGCGTGGATATGACGCGCAAACAGCAGCTTTTTGCCATGTTTCAGCGCCTGCATTCCCACGTCGAGGGCTCCGGCGTGGGGCTGTACATGGTGAAGCGAATGGTAGAAAACGCCGGTGGCCGTATCGAAGTCCAGAGCCAGGTAGGAGAGGGCACCACGTTTTCCGTGTACTTCAAACGCTAGCCTTCGCGCAGCAATCTTTTAATGCTGGATAAATATCTGTTTATCAAGCGTTTGTGAATAAGGGATGCCCATGCCTATGCGCATCCGAGCAAGTGTGCGGACCGCCTTGCCGCCGGTCGCGGGTGCCTCTTAGGCCGGCCTCCCAATCTTCTTCTCTAATGCTCCGTAGAAGGACCGCCATCGGCCCACAGCCAGTAGGAATATACCGAGATATACGGGTTAGCTGACTGACGAGTCACGATAAAAGTCAAGAATATAATATAAAGTATCAAAAAAAATCCTTTATATTATATCTTCTAAATCTAATCTGCTGTTCTGAGCGTTGGCTTTTTTCTTCCATCACCAGTGCTTTCCACACCTTTTGCTAATGAAGAACTTTTCACTTCCCTCAAATAGTCTGGCGTTGTTTTGCGCGCTCATCCTTGTGGCCTGCGGCGACAAGAAAACCAAAGAAGAGCCCAAGCCCCTCGATGTCAAGACCGAAACGCTCGTCGCCCGCTCGTGGCGTGTGAGCGCCGACGTCACGGTAACGACCCAAAACGGCACGACCACGACCGTCGATAATTACGCGGTGTACCCGGCCTGCGCCAAAGACGACTTCATCCAGTTCAAGGACGACAAGACCATGATCGTCGACGAAGGCCCGACCAAGTGCGCCGCCAGCGACCCCCAACGGCAAACCGGCGTGTGGTCGTGGAATTCCGACCAGACCATCATGACCATGACCGATCCTACCTTTTCGGGCCGTGGCACTTACTCAGGCCCTATCGATCTGAACGCCGCCGCCTTTAAGCTAACGCTGGTGGACGCCATCGCGGGCGGCACCAAAACCCAAACCATCACCTACACCGGCTTTTAAGCGCAACGCGTGCAACAGCTCGCGGCCTCTTGGTCCTTTGCCAAGAGGCGTGGGCTAACGAAGCATCGAAAAGGCTCTTCCGTAATGGAAGAGCCTTTTTTTTGGCTGCCTATACAGCTATGGTGCAGGAAAGGAGGCTTTCTGTTAGTATTAAATACTGTAAATTATTGATAATCAATATATTATAGTATATTATACTGAGTGCGGGAGGCGTATATCCGGGGATAAGTACAAGTAAATCTCCGATGCTTTAACTTGCCACAGCGTCACACCCAGTGCGCTTCGCTTTTGCCTCGTCGCTGATGCTCAAACTTTACGCTTTCATCTCGTTGTTGGTGTTCGTGTCCCAATTTTCAGCCCAGGGTCAGACGCCGACCCCGCCCATTGTTATCGAAACCGCGCATGTCGGTCTGGTGCTGGCGGTAGGCGATCAGCAGAAGCTCTACCAGACTTACCTCGGCCCCCGGCTGACGACCGCCGCCGACTACCAGTTGCTGCCCGCCCGCCACGAAGCGTACCCGCCGGCCGGTACCAACAACCTGTTTGAGCCGGCCATTCGCGTGTTGCATACCGATGGCAACCCTTCGCTGTCGCTGGCCTTCGTGGATGTGAAAACCAGCAAGACCGGCGACAACGTGACCACTATCGTTCATCTGCGCGACCCGCAGTACCCGGTGGACGTGCGGCTGCACTTTGTGGCCTACACCCGCGAGGACGTCATCAAAACCTGGACGGAAATCGTGCACCGCGAAAAGAAACCGGTGGTGCTGACCAACTACGCCTCGGCCATGCTGCACTTCGATGCTAAGCAGTACTGGCTCACCCAGTACCACGGCGACTGGGCCGAGGAAGCCAAGCAGGAGGAGAGCCAGCTCACGAGCGGCACCAAAGTCATTGAAACAAAGCTCGGTACGCGCGCGGGCTGGTACCAGACGCCGTCCTTTTTCCTGGCGCCCAACCAGCCCGCCACCGAAACGACCGGCGAAGTGCTGGCCGGCACGTTGGCCTGGACGGGCAACTTCCGGCTGGCTTTTGAAGTGGACAACCGCAATTCGCTGCGTGTGTTGGCCGGCATCAATCCGTATGCTTCGGAGTACCGCTTGCCGGCAAATCAACCCTTTGTTACGCCCGAATTTATCTTTACCTACAGCACCCAGGGCAAGGGCCAGGCTTCGCGCAACCTGCACCGCTGGGCGCGGCAGCAGGGCGGCGTGCTCGACGGCACCCAGCCGCGTCTGACGCTGCTCAACAATTGGGAAGCCACCTTTTTCGACTTCAACGAAGCCAAGCTCGACGCGTTGATGGGTGATGCCGCTAAGTTGGGCGTCGATCTGTTCTTGCTCGACGACGGCTGGTTTGGCAACAAATACCCGCGCAAAGACGACACCCAGGGCCTCGGCGACTGGCAGCCTACCCAATCCAAGCTGCCTAACGGCGTAGGGCATTTGGTGCAAACGGCAACGAAAGAAGGCATCAAATTCGGCATCTGGATCGAGCCCGAAATGGTGAACCCCAAGAGTGAGCTGGCCGAAAAGCATCCCGATTGGATACTCAAGCTACCCAACCGCCCCGAAGACCTCTCGCGCAACCAACTCGTGCTCGACCTGACCAACCCCAAGGTGCAGGACTTCGTGTACAACATCGTGGATGGGCTCATGGCCAAGGGCGTAGCCTACTTCAAGTGGGACTGTAACCGCATGATTACCAGCGCCTACTCGCAGCACTTGGGCAAGGAGCAGTCGCAGCTCTACATCGATTATGTGCGCGGCCTTTACCGCGTACTCGATCGGGTGCGCCAGAAGTACCCGCACGTCCCGATGATGCTGTGCTCAGGCGGCGGGGCCCGCGCCGACTACGGCGGCCTGAAATACTTCACCGAATTCTGGCCCAGCGACGACACCGATGCTCTGGAACGGGTATTTATTCAGTGGGGATTTCTGCAATTTTTCCCTTCTAATACGCTGGCCAGCCACATTACCAACTGGAACAGGCAGCAAACCCTGAAGTTTCGTACCGACGTAGCCATGATGGGCAAGCTGGGCTACGACATTGAAGTGAGCAAAATGACGCCCGAAGAGCTGCAATTCAGCCAGCAGGCCGTGCAGAACTACAAGCGCCTGAGCCCCGTGATCTGGCAGGGCGACCTGTACCGCTTGCGCTCGCCCTACGAAGGCAACCAAGTGGCTCTGCTCTACGCCGACGAAGCCCAGCGCCACGCCGTGCTCTACGGCTACAACCTGCACACCCGCTTTCACGAAAACGCGCTGCCCGTCCGCCTGCAAGGCCTCGACCCCGCCAAGCGCTACAAGCTTACCGAAATCAACCTGATGCCCGGCCAGAAATCGGACCTTGCGGTCCATGGCCAAACCTACTCCGGCGACTACCTGATGAAGGTTGGTATCCTGCTGTCCGGCAGCGAAGTAACCCCTTTGACCAGCCACGTGGTGGAGTTAACGGCGGAATAGCCGGACAAAAGTCTGTTCCTAAACGCGTGTTCCCAGGAGCCAGCTCCTGGGGACACGCGTTTTTTATAAAATATTGATAATTAATTACTTAAGCCTTAAGGCCGTATTTGTCGATCAGAGGCTGGCGCTGGTCGAAGAACGTGGTAATGCCGAACCGGCGATCCAAGTCGGCCCAACGCTTGGCGATTCCGGGATCGGCGGGCGTCAGCTTGTATTTCTCCATATCCGCCAGAATCTTGCCGTTTAACTCTTCCAGAAAGTCTTCGAAATTCTGGTTGAAGTACATGTCCACGTAGTGGGCTGGGGCATCGGTGGCATTCCAGAAAGTATGGACCAAACCGTGCGGACGCAGGTGCCAGCCTCCGGCCGGCACCGTGTATACCGTTTCCTCCACCAAAACCGAGACGGTTCCGGACAAGACGAACATGATTTCATCCAGGTCGCGGTGTACGTGCGGTGGCGGACCCATTTGCTTGGGGCCAATGAGAAATTCGACACTCGAATACTGCCGATTCGTCTGGGAACTGCGAACCCACGTGCGCATCACAATCCCCCGGGTGTTCAGCTGCAATGGAGCCGCGGGTGGTAGTAAGAAAGGAGGTAACGGGCTGAAAGAGAAAGTTTTACGCGGAGCAGCCTGGCTCGCTGCTGCCGATTCGTTTGGCAACCAGCCTAAAAAGCCGGTGCCGAGGGCTGCTGTAGTTAAGTGATGTAACGCGTCACGGCGCGTCTTCGAAGGCAAGGAAGTACTCATGCGCGTTGGGAAAAATATAGTGTAGCAGGCATGCGCTACGTATGGCTAAGTTGCTCCAAGGCTTGTAGCAAAAAGCCTCGGAAAGGAAGCAGTGCCAAAATGTTGACTAGCAACGCACTAGCTGGGAGGTGTGAGTGCAGAATTACATAGTAATATACAGATATTCAAGGCGTAGTAAGTCAAATACTTTTATTTGCTGCGCGACATGATAGCAGAGGTTCCCGAGGTTGCCGGCCATGAGTTAGAGGCCGACGCTAGAGAGCACCGCTGAACCGCTTTGCGTATAAGCCCCAAACGATTTGACCTGGCTTTCCCAGCAACCCACCCGCACCATGAAATACGCGACCCTTTCCATCGGCCTACTGCTGGCGCAATTCGTGCTGAACGCCTGCCAAACGCCAAAAACCGCCGCGCCTGACGCCGCAGCGCCAACCACTTCGGGTGCCATGCCTACTACATCACCACTTATCTGGAAATCGGAGCACTACGCGCTCTACCGCGACAGCGTAGTGCAGGGACCGTATGTGGCGCGGGCGATTTCGCGCACGCAACTGACCTCCAACTACCACAGCCCGGCCAACGCGTTTCAGAGCCCGCAGATCAGCTTTAAGTTTAGCCTCAACGGCAAAGACAACGAGCTGGCGCCCGGCCAGGATCATATGTTCGTGGCCTTGCCGAAAGCCGGGGGCGGCGACGTGCTGGAAACGCCGCTGCTCACCTTTAGCAAGCGCTACGTCGATGCCACGCCCGTGCCGGCCAACACATATCTGGCCCCGAATACAAAGCTGAAGATCCGGGTTGACATGCGCCCGGCGCTGGCTGCGTTCAAAAAGCAAGGCTACTTCACGACCTACAAAGGCGACAAAATCTATCAGCAGGATTTCAAAAAGGTGTTGGTGGCCGGCTCGGCGGCGCCGATGAGCTGGGATTTCGACAACCTCGTGAATAAGCCCGAGCTGGAGCTGAAAGACCCCGACGGCGATGGCATTTACGAAGTGCTGCTCACGCTCAACGTGCCGGCCGAAGCCAAAACCACGGCCGGTGAGTGGCAGCAGTCGATCAATACCGCTGATTTTCCGCAGTATACTTCCGACTATCCGCTTTCCGACGCGCTTTACAACCTGGCCCTGGAAGAAGCCCGCCGGGCCGTGGAGCCCGACAGCACGTTCCGCACGGGCAAGGAGTGGGCCGGCGTCTGGACGCGCGACATCAGCTACTCCATCATCCTGGCCCAGGCCACGTTGCAGCCCCGCGTGGCCATGAACAGCCTGCTGCGCAAGGTGTCGGCAGACAGGCGCATCATTCAGGATACGGGCACGGGCGGCGCCTATCCGTGCTCCACCGACCGCATGATCTGGGCCACGGCGGCCTGGGAAATCTACAAAGTCACGGGCGACGAAGGGTGGCTTACAACAGTGTACCCAATTATCAAAAAGTCGATTGAGGATGACATGCTGAACGCCTACGACCCCGCCACAGGGTTGGTGCGGGGCGAGTCGTCGTTTCTGGACTGGCGCGAGCAAACCTACCCGCGCTGGATGCAACCCGTCGACATCTATCAATCGGAAAACCTGGGCACCAACGCTGTGCATTACCAAGCCAACGTAGTATTGGCCCAAATGGCGCAACAGCTTGGTCAGCAAGCAGTTGCTAGTAAGCACCAGCAAGCCGCCGCGCAGATCAAAAAAGGTATTAACGACCACCTGTGGCAGGCCGATAAAGGATACTACGGCCAGTTTCTGTACGGCCGCAAATTCCTGGTGCTCTCGCCGCGGGCCGAAGCTTTGGGCGAAGCGCTGAGCGTGCTGTTCGGCGTGGCCGGGGGCGAGCAGGCCCAAACGGTGGTGCAGCGTACACCCACCACGGCATACGGCATTTCCTGCATTTACCCCCAGATTCCGGGCATTCCGCCCTACCACAACAACGCCGTGTGGCCCTTTGTGCAGAGCTATTGGGCCATGGCCGCCGCCAAAGCCGGCAACGAAGAGGCTGTGTTGGAAAGCATTGCGGCCGTCTATCGGCCGGCGGCGCTGTTTCTGACCAACAAGGAAAACTTCGTGGCCGAAAATGGCGACTTTGCCGGCACCCAGATCAACTCCAGCAACATGCTCTGGAGCCTGTCGGGCAGCCTGGGACTGGTGTATAAAGTGCTGTTTGGCATGGAATGGGAAGCCAATCGCTTGGTATTCAGGCCTTTCGTACCCCAAGCTTTGCAGGGCAACCGCAAGCTGATGGGTTTCCGTTACCGCGGAGCGGTGTTAGACATTGATATGCAGGGCTTTGGCCACGGTATCAGCTCGATTACGCTCGACGGGCAGCCCTTGCCCGATGCCGCCATACCAGCCACCCTGACCGGCCGCCACGCCGTGCGCATTGTGTTGCGCAGTGAAGCTGCTTCCGGTGCTGCCGCCGTGAACCGCGTGGCGAACCTGTTTTCGCCCGAAACGCCCGCTGTCACCTACGCCAACGGCCAGTTGAGCTGGGCGCAACAGGCTGACGTGAAGACGTATAAAGTGCTAAAAAACGGCCAGCCGCTGACTTCCGTTGCCGCCACCAGCCTGCCGGTGCAGCCTGCCAAAGAATACGCTGAATACCAAGTGATTGCGGTGGCTAGCAACGGGCTGGAGTCCTTTGCCAGCGAGCCGTTGGCCGTGGGCAGCGAAGCGCTCAGCCGCCAGTATCAGCTCGAAACGGTCGCGCCCAAGGCAGCTATGCCTTACAAAGGCTTCACGGGCAAGGGCTTCGTAGAAATCAGCAAGGCCAAAAACACGGCCGTGACGGTGCCCGTCACAGTGCCCGAAACCGGCCTGTACGCAGTGGATTTTCGCTATGCCAACGGCAACGGGCCCACCAACACAAACAACCAATGCGCCATCCGAACCCTGAAAATGGGCGATAACGTGTTGGGTACCATTGTGTTGCCGCAGCGCGGCGTGGCCGAGTGGTCGAACTGGGGATATAGCAATCCGGTGCTGGTGCGCCTGACCAAAGGCACGCACCCGCTAACGCTGGCCTTCGAGCCCGCCAACGAGAACATGAACGGCACCGTCAACCAAGCCATGCTCGACTACCTACGCCTGACCAAGGTGCAGTAAAAACAAAAACGCCTCATTCATAAGTGTTTAATTATCAAATACTTATGAATGAAGCGTTAAGCAAAATCCGAAATCGTTCAGACTTGGTTGGCTGGTTTCATCGGCCGCTCATACCAGCGGCGGCGCAGCCAGAAAGCAACGTTCACCAAGGCAATGAGCGCGGGCACTTCGATGAGCGGCCCAACTACCCCGGCAAACGCTTGACCGGAGTTGAGACCAAATACCCCGATGGCCACGGCAATGGCCAGCTCGAAATTGTTGCCGGTAGCCGTAAACGCAATTGAAGTATTTTCGGCGTAGCCGGCTCCCAGCCACTTGCCCGCCGCAAAGCTGAGCAGGAACATGATGCCGAAATACAAACACAGCGGTAGGGCAATGCGCAGCACATCAAGCGGAATTTGCACGATAAGTCGGCCCTTGAGGCTGAACATGACCACGATGGTAAAGAGCAGCGCCAGCAGGGTGATGGAGCTGATCGCGGGCAGGAAAACGCGCTCGTACCAGTCGTTGCCCTTCAGCCGCCGCAGGAAGTAGCGCGACAGAAAGCCCGCCGCGAACGGAATGCCCAGATATGTCAGCACACTCTGCGCAATAGCGCCAATGCCGACCGTAATCGTGTACCCGCGTAGCCCAAAATAGGGCGGCAGCACCGTGATAAATAGCCACGCCAACACGCTGTAAAACAGCACCTGAAACACCGAATTCAGCGCCACCAGCCCCGCCGCGTACTCGCGGTCGCCATCGGCTAAGTCATTCCAAACCAAGACCATAGCAATGCAGCGCGCAATGCCAATCAGAATCAGGCCCGTCATGTAGTCGGGCCGGTCGGGGAGCAGCCAGATGGCCAGCACAAACATCAGCACCGGACCCACTACCCAGTTGAGCACCAACGAAAGGCCAATGATGCGCGCGTTGCGGAAAATGCGGCCCAGCTGCTCATATTTTACTTTCGCCAGGGGCGGGTACATCATCAAAATGAGGCCCGCGGCAATGGGAACGTTTACCGTGCCCACGGAGAAGAAATCAACGGCTTTTTCGATGCCCGGCACGAAATACCCCAGCGCCACGCCCGCCACCATGGCCAAGAAAATCCAGAGCGTGAGGCCCCGATCGAGGCCGGAGAGCTTTTTTTGCGCTACTGCCGCCACGGGCGGCGCGCTCGCGGCAGCGGCTTGAGAATATGTCGTCATGAAAGCGTAGAAAGAAATTAGGCCGTCCCGACAGTGGGGCTGCGCCGCTCCATTTGCACGGTGTTGCGCCACACGCCGTGGTGCTGGCCAATCCGCTCGCGGTAGCCAATAATCCGGAAGCCGGCCTGGGTGTGCAGGCCGATGCTGGCCGTATTTTCCTCGAAAGTGCCGGCCTGCAACGTCCAGATGCCGTTGGCTTCCGATTCGGTAATCAGCGCCTGCAACAGCTGCCGCCCGACGCCCTGGCCCCGCGCTTCGGGCGCAATGTATATGCTGATTTCGGCCACGCCGCCGTACACGCAACGGCCCGAAACGGGGCTCAGCGCGGCCCAGCCCAGCACCGTACCGTCGTCGGAAAGCGCCACGAGCCTACTGTGGGCCAGGTGAGCTTTGTCCCAGGCTTCCCAAGCGGGGGCCTGCGTTTCAAACGTGGCATTGCCGGTAGCCATGCCGGCTTCGTAAATGGCGCGCACCGCGGGCCAGTGAGCTTCGAGCAGAGATTCGATAGTCATAAGTATCAGGTATATAAATACTTAGTAAGCATGCCGCAACATGTCGGCGTAGGCATTGGGCAGGGGCGAGGCCTCGACGGCCCGCGCGGCTTTCTCCACGTCGTAAGCAACGCGGATCAGTTCCGAACGGAGACCCTGCGGCTCGGTGAGCGAGGTGGTCGAGTCGAAGTGAAGCAGCTGATAGGCCGCGCGCGGGTCGCCGTCTTTGGGCTTTCCCACCGAGCCGATGTTGAGCGCGTGGCGGTGGCGGAGCTGGCCTTCGTATTCGTAGGCGAAGGTGCGGTGATACGGCTTGTGGGTGTGGCCAAACAGCAGAATGTCCGCGTTGGCTTCTTCCAGAATCCGCCGAAAGCTCTGCTCCGGGCGGTCTTCAAACAGATACTCATTGATTCTGCGCGGCGAACCGTGTACCATGAGCAAGCTGATCGTCGTGGGTTCTTCCTGAAACTCCACGCGCAAGTGTTTCGGCAGGAAGCGGAGGTAGCGGCGCTCGTCGGTGCCTACTGCGTGGTTGGTGAAGGCAATACTCTGGGCGCCAAGGGTTTTCTCTGCATCCGTTTTGTAGGCACAGCCGCACTCCGAGCTGTTGAGGCCGATGCCTTGGTCGTAGTTGCCGGCCAAGGTCGGGATGCCGCGCCGCCGGATTTCGTTGATTACCTCGTTGGGCCACGGTGCGTATCCCACCAAGTCGCCCAGGCAAAATACCATATCGGGCCGCCGCTGGTCGATATCGGCCAACACGGCTTCCAAAGCCGGCAAGTTGCCGTGTACATCAGAAAAGAAAGCTATCGTCATGATAACCAAGATGTTGGGCGCAAGGTAAGCGTCGCGCTCAGAATGTACCTAACACGCCTGCCCTTAGCAGCATACGCCACCGGGTGAGCAGCTCGGGCCGCACTCCGCGCCGGTATCGACCAGGGTAAACGCCATGGGCGCGGTGGTCAGGGCCTCAGCAGGTACGGCTTGTGCGGCTGGCGCAATGCAGCATTGGTTGCTGGCTTGGGCGTATTCGGCCTCGTAGCGCGGGTCGTTGAACTCGGCGTCTTCGTGGAAGTAGTACACTTCCCACTCCACGCCGTCCGGGTCGTTGACCCAGAACTTATCCTGCTTGGCGTAGCAGCAGCTGGTGCCCACTTCCTCGCGCTGCACTAGGCCGGCTGCGCGGGCTACGTCTAGGCGCTGGTTTAGCTCTTCTACCGTTTCTACCTGAAAACCCAAGTGCCCGAAGTTGCTGGCCACGCGCCCCGGATTTTCTACAAAGGAGATAATCAGCGAGGGTTTGCCGAGCACGTACTTGGCGTAGCCGCGGCGGATTTTGGCGGCAGGTTGCCCAAAGAAAACCGTGTAGAAATCAACTGTTGCAGTCAGGTCGGAGACGTACAGCGAGACGTGCATCCGGGGAAATACAGCATTGTCCATGATTGAGCAGAAAAGAGGGTGGGAAGGGAAACTAACAAGCGCAGGCGTCGTCCGGCCCGCAGGCGGAGGAGGCAGTAGCCTCCACAAAAAAAGCAGTAAACTGCTGATACACTTGTTGTAGCAGCGCCGTGTTGAGGCAGTAGCAAACCGTCAGGCCGTCGATATCCCCCCGGATGAGGTCCAGGGATTTTAACTCCTGCAAATGCTGTGAAACCGTGGTGCGGCTCAAGGGCAGCTCCGCCGCAATGTCGCCGGAGATGCAGCTTCTTTTGGAGGCCAAGAGTTGAATAATGGCCACTCGCGCCGGGTGTGCCAGGGCCTTGGCCACGCGGGCCAGCTGTTGTTGCTCCTCGGTGAAGGCAGTGGTTTTGGCGTACGTCATAAAGCAACTGTGAAGTATGTCGTAAATATACGACATAATATGACGTATGTATACGACAATGAGAGAAATATTTTTTTTGCTTAGGGTAATTTACAATTTAATAATATCGAAAATATTGCTATAAAAATCTGATAACCAGTATATCGTATATGTGTTTATAAAGTGATAGGTTAATAGATTCTAGCAGTTAAGAAGAGTAAGAGCGGCCTACTTTTTCACCGAAAATCCCTGCAACTCCGCTTCGATTCGTTGGTTCCAGCTCTCTTGCACGGCTTGGTTTAGGCCATGGCTGGTTTCGTTGTCGTACTGTTCCTGCACGCGGTTCATCTCCTGAAACGCCCGAAGGTATTGGTAGGGAATGATGCTGTTGTAGTCTTCAATGGTCAGGCTGTCGGTCTGGACGTGCTGCTTGAAGTGTTCGGCCACCAGCTTTACCAAGTCGAAATGGCGCTGCTCGTGGTTGAGGCTGTACGCGTCTTTGGCGCTGGCTTTTACCCACGAAGAACTGCGCACCACAAAGGCCTTCAGCGTCAGATTGACCTGAATAACGCCGTTGTTGATTTTGGTGCGTCCGGTGTAGGCAAAACTCGGAAACACCGACGCCGCGTACGGCCCAACGCGCGGGGTCGCCCGAAAATCGTCCCAAGTGAGCGGGCGTTGGGGCGTGTAAAAGAGCGTGTCGTCCTCGGTGTTTTGAGTGTAGTCTGTAAACGAAATCCGGATGCCGCGCGCCAGCTTTTCGTTGAATTGCGCCTGGTTGTTCATCCAGGTATTCAGGTACTTAAGCGATTCTACTAACGTCTGCCGAAGCGTAGGTTCCACCACTGCAAGCTGACCAACCGGCCGAATGTAGCGCGCCGCCCCCCGATAATCGGTGAGGTGAATGGTTTTGCCATCGCGTTTCCAGTCGAAGGCCAACGTCAGGGCTACGCGGCCTTCCACATAGCCTTTCGTGGCGGGCGTTTCCGTTACCTGGCATTCTTTGATGCGCATGGTCACGGGTCGCAGCGCCGCATTTCGCTTCAGGCTTTGCTGCACAAATTGACGAATGGCAGCCTGTCCACCACCCTGTAAGTCAACGGGTTGGGGTGTGGTAGGCAGGGCCGCCCCAGTTGGTGCTGTCAGCAGGAAGGCTACTGCGGCCCGGTTGGCGCGCTCGTCCACCACGTCGCTGATGAAAAACTCTTGCGGCGTAAAAGGCTGCGGATCAGGCTTTAAGACAATGGTGCTAACCTTGACAGCCGTTTGACTACCGGTCAACAAAAGTGCACCCGGCACCAGCGAAGCCAGCCACCACAGGCGCAGTTTCATGAGGAAGCCCGCCGTAGCCCGTAGCCACGATAAATAGTGGGTAGTAGATAAAATATTGCTAATCATTCGGTTAGGTATTCAGCCATCCTGTCCGAAACCAGGTTTGTGGCCTATGAACACCCAACCGAAAAGTAAAGCTCCCAACGCAGCCGAAACCACTGCTCTTCAATCGAGCGGGCAGTTGTCAGGCTTGTAACACCGCCCGCCGGTTGAGCTCAAGTTGTTGAGTAGCAATTCTTTCTCTTAGTAGCAGCTGGCTGGCCAAGTCGTTGATGTCGGCCAGCTGGGCCGAAAGCGCCGCCAGCGATTTGCGGGCTGCTGCCTCGTTGCCCATAGCTCCGGCCACCGTTGCTTGTGCCAAAAGACCTTCTTCCGCTTCAAAGGGTTTGATCTGCTGTGCTTTGGCCAGCCAGAGTTCGGCTTGCGCTACGTCGTGAGTGTGGGTGGCTGCGAAGTATGTGGCCTCGCAGCAAAGCTGCTGTTGCACCTCTGCCGTAGTAAGAGGCAGCAGGCTGAGGGCTTTTTCCAGATGAAATTCCGCCTGGGTAAAATCTTGATTGTCAAGATGATATAAGTAAGTGTAAAAATGCGATGTGCAGTCAAAGCTGGAGCCGTCCGGGGCGGTCGACAATTGCTTTACTACCTCGGCATCCCAGTTTCGGGGGCGTGTACCGGCGTGCGAAACGCTCGAGAGCGTATACAGTGCCAACTGCCGCTGCAACGAGGCGCCACCCCGCAAAAGCCGCAACACATGGCCGCCGTCGGAGGTGTGTTTGGTAGACGTAGTGAACGGAATCAGGTTGGCAAGTCCGATAAAGATGGACAAGCCGCCAAACAGGTACAGCGCCTGCACAAGTACAAAAGCCAGTTCGGGAGAGGCTGCAAAGATATGTCTATCGGCAAGGGCCTTTCCTGCCAGCAGCGCCGCGCTGCCCGTAACAATATTGGCCAAGATGCCTCCCAAAAAGTAAACGGCCAGGCCGCGCCGCAGATGCGGGCCCGCAGCCGGAACGGCGCGCACATATCCCATGATTTTGCCGGGCTTGCGCTTCAAGCGCACCTGCCACCGCGCCGCTTTGCGCTCGACGTACAGCCATGCCACCACGTAAGTCAGGCACCGAAACTTCAACAGGTACGCGGCCAGAAAATGCCCGCCTTCGTGTAGGGCCGTAATCAGCAGGCGCATGGTTAAAAACCCAACTGCCAGATACAGAAAGTATTGCCACCCGGCCAAGGGCGATGCCCGCACGTACCGGATGTAGCTTTCAATCCAATCGATTGTAAGCAAGGTAACGCTCGCACCCAGCAATGCACCCAGCAGTGCCCGCTTAGTTTCCGACGACCTGTTGCGTTTGGAAGGAGTAGAAGTTGATGCCATCTGGTAGAATCAGGCCAAAGCAGTAGCAGAGAATAAGACAATTTTGAGCCAAGAAAGATAAAGGAAAAGCCCCTCGTTCGGAGGGGCTTTAGTGCCTGATCGTAAACTATTTGCTTCCCGAAGCGGGCAGGACTTTAGCGCAGAACATTGACGGTGCCGTTCTGCACAAATGGTTTGCCGGTCGGGTCGAGCGCTTCGAAATGCCACACGTAGGTGCCGGGCACCGGGGGCTGCCCGTTTACGCGGCCGTCCCAGGTTTGGGTAGGGTTGGTGCCGCGAAAGACCTCTTGTCCGTTGCGGTCGATAACGATAAACTGGAAGCTGGTCAGAAAGCGGCCTTTCACTTCCAGCACATCATTGAGGCCATCGCCGTTGGGCGTAAAAGCCGTAGGCATCGCCAGCGCAATGCGGCGGGGTACGGTAGCAATGTTGGAGTAGCTGATTATCCCATTGCTGCTGGCTTCCAAGCGATAACGTACAATAGGTTGATTAGCAGGTAGTTGCTGATCGAGGGTAGTGGTCCCCTGTACCGAGCGCGTGCTTAGCACCGAGTTGTCGGCGGCCAGGGTGAGCAGGCGGTAGGAAACGGGCTGCGCTGCATCGGGCCCGCGGAATCCGGACCACGTCAAATTCACGGCCGACACATCTGGGTTAGCCGCTTGGGCTTGCAGAATGACCGGGCACACCGCTGGGCTTTCCGCAGACGTACTGCCGCACGCATCCTGATACCGCGCTGTATAGCAAAGCGGCGCGGCCAGAGTGGGTTCCGTGTCGAGCAACGTCCGGTCGGAAGTGGTTTTGAGCTCGGTCGTGCTGGCGGCATTCCGTGAGTAAGTCACTTGGCCGCCGGCCGCATTACCAGCAGGCGTTGCGGTGAGCTCTACTTGGTTGTTGAGGTTGAAAGAAGCCAAAAGACGCGGTGCGGGCGGCGCGGGGCCGGCGCTGGCCTGTACCGAGGCTTCGTTGGAAGTAGAAGTGGCAAAACCTGCCGCCGTCACGCGGTAGGTGTAAGTAGTGCCGCAAGTGACGGCCGCATCTTCATACTGCGTATCGGAGCCGCTCACCAAGGCAAGGCTTTGGCCGTTGCGCGTGATTTCGTAGCTGTTGTTGAAGCCGTCAGAGGTCCAGCGCAGCTGGTTACGGCCATTCACCGAAGTCGCGGTCAGGCTGATGGTGCACAGTTGCTGCGTGGTGATGCTGGTGTTGCCGGACGGGCACACATCCGTGAGCAGCAGCCGGTAACAGCCCGGAATCGGGGCGTTGGCCAGCGTGAAAGTGTTGCTCGTGCTCGGCACCTGTGCTACCGTTCGGTAGCCCGACGCCTGAGCCACCTGCAACTCGTATTTGTATTCGGGCTGGAGGGCCCCAAACTGAAAATTGATGCTCGTGCCCTGTATCGTAAGCTGCTGAATAGTAGGCCGTCGCGGGGAAGGCAGGGGCGTAAAGGCTTTGGTGCTGGAATTGGAGCACAGTGTGGCCGCGTTGTATTGCCCCGTCACGGTCACCTCCCGATCGCCCGACGGAATGGGGTAGGAAACGGTTTGGTTGCGCACGGCCGCAATAGCCGGACCGCCGCCTATTTGCACAAAGTACTGATCATAAGTCTGATCCGTAACGGTGACCTGCACGAAGCCCACGGTGCAAGTGTTGACGCTAAAGGCCGGCTCAGGCGAAGTCAGAACCTGAAACGTGCGCGAAAACACGATGCCCGTGCCCGGCAACAAGGGGTTTTGGGTGTTTTGGGTCACGACTACGACGCCAGCAGTGGTGGGGGTGTAAAACGTAGCCGTATCCGTAAAGGCGCAAACTATGGAAGGCCCTTTCGCATAATATACCTGCTTCGGGTCCAGGGCGCGGCCGCTGCAATCGACAAAGCGCACCTGGCGCCCAACGCATAGGTTAGTGCCTACATCTTGTTTGGTAGCTACATCAATGGCCCGAAAACAGGCTCCCGAATTGGGCGTCGGAGCGCATTGCGCCCACGCTTGCGTGGCAGTTCCCCACCACAAAAAAACCACTAAAAGCAGGCCGAACTGACGGTACATCTTCACAAATCTCATAACGTGCCGTAGCTGCACTTCCGTTTTTGTCGGGTTAAAAATAGAAACTTATGCCAATGCCCGCCGCGATTTGTGTTACGGCCACGGATAACTCCGCACAAAGGCCGCCGCCGCCTGCAAATCGGGGTACAAAATCCGATCCTGATCGACAAAGCTCACTTTTGTGCGAAACGCAGCCAGCACTTCTTCCAACTGTGGAGAGGTGCGGGCAGGGCGCCGGAACTCCAGCGCTTGGGCAGCGGTAAGTAGCTCAATACCAAGTAATTGCTCGGCGTTCTCCACTACGCGTCGGGCTTTCGTGGCCGCGTTGGCGCCCATGCTTACGTGGTCCTCTTGGCCGTTGCTGCTCACAATGCTATCGACGGAAGCCGGCGTGCACAGCTGTTTGTTCTGGCTCACGATGCTGGCGGCCGTATACTGCGGAATCATGAAACCCGAATTCAGCCCCGGCTTGGCCACTAGAAAAGGCGGCAACCCCCGCTGCCCGCTGATGAGCTGATACGTGCGCCGCTCCGAGATGCTGCCCAGTTCGGCCACCGCTATGGCCAGAAAATCGAGGGCCAAAGCCAAGGGCTGCCCATGAAAATTGCCGCCCGAAAGGATCGTGTCATCCTCTGGGAACAAGGTCGGGTTGTCGGTGACAGCGTTACATTCCGTCTCGACTACTTGCGCTACATACGCCAAGGCATCGTGGGTTGCACCGTGTACTTGCGGCAAGCAGCGGAAGGAATAAGGGTCTTGAACAGTGGCTTTAGGTGAATCCTGTAATTCGCTGGTTTGTAGTAAGTTATAAACTCGTTTAGCTACTGTAATCTGCCCGGCGTGCGGACGGATTTGGTGGAGTCGGGCGTCGAACGGTTCGCGGCGCCCGCCGAAAGCTTCCAGTGACAACGCCCCAATTACGTCCGCGGCCTGAGCCAGCCGCTGGGCCCGCAGATGGCAATGCACCGCGTACGCCAGCATGAACTGCGTGCCGTTGAGCAGGGCTAATCCTTCCTTGGCTTCGAGCTGCACCGGCGCCCAACTGAAGAGGTGCATGACATCGGAGGCCTGCAACCGGTAGCCCTGAAAATTCACTTCGCCTAGCCCCAACAGCGGCAAACACAAATGTGCCAACGGTGCCAGATCGCCGCTGGCCCCCAGCGATCCCTGCTGGTACACGACGGGCAAAATCTCGCGGTTGTAGAAGTC
Source organism: Hymenobacter jejuensis (assembly GCF_006337165.1). Classification (NCBI taxonomy): domain Bacteria; kingdom Pseudomonadati; phylum Bacteroidota; class Cytophagia; order Cytophagales; family Hymenobacteraceae; genus Hymenobacter; species Hymenobacter jejuensis. Next base: position 4,991,116 of record NZ_CP040896.1, on the reverse strand, counting down.
CAGCAGGCGTTGCACCGTAGCCAGCTGCACGCCACTGTGCCCGTAGCTTAGGCTTTGCACCTTCAGCAAGAGCATGAGCCGTACCAGCTCACCCGGTACTTCTTCGCCCGTGCCACAGGCGTGCGACATCATCAGGTTGACTTGCAACTGCTGGCGCTCCTGCGGCGGAATGCTGGTGTTGCACAAGGCCCCGAAGCCGGTGTTGATGCCGTAAATCGGAGCATCCGATTCCTGAAGGCGCTCGCGCAGGTAGCGGTGGCAGGTTTCGATGCGCTGACGGGCTTCCTCGCCGAGCTTGACGGTGCTTTGGTCGGTGAGCAGTTGGCTCAGGGTGGCGAGGTCCAGCCGCTCGTTGGGGTTAAGAAAAAAGGTTTCGGGCATGGAAAGGGTGGGACGTCGGGGGTGGGTGCGGGAGAGGTGCGCGTGGAAGCGGTACGCTTTGGGCAGGACTTACTGCGCTTGGGTGAGGGCAGTGAGCACTTCGTCTAGCGGGAGCAATTGCTCGGCGCTGGTACGCATGTTCTTGAGCTTGAACTTGTTCTGAATGCGTTCTTCCGAGCCTTGTAGCAGCAGAAACGGAATGCCTTTCTGGTCGGCGTACTGAAACTGCTTTTTGAGCTTGTCTTTGTGGTCGGGGTACAGCTCGCTCGGGATGCCCGCCTCGCGGAGTTGCCGCAACACAGGCAACGCCGCGCTTTCGGCCTCGGCGTCGAAGTTGGCGATCAGGCAGATGGTAGTCGTTTGGGTTGCCGCCGGAAACAAGTTGAGCTCGTCGAGGCAGTCATAAAGCCGGTCGACGCCGAACGAAAAGCCCACGCCCGACACACCCGGCAAGCCAAAGGCGCCCGTCAGGTTGTCGTAGCGCCCGCCGCCCGACACGCTGCCCATGTTCACGTTGTTGATCTTGATCTCGAAAATGCAACCGGTGTAGTAGGAGAGACCGCGCGCCAGCGTTACATCAAAATCAAGGTGGGCAAAATCTTGATAACCAGACTGCTGCAACAAATCTACTACCCGTTGCAGATCCTGAAGGCCTTTGTAGCCTTGCTCATTTTCGGGGGGCACGCCAGCCGTCACGAAACCGGCCAGCAGGCGCTCCAGCTTTTCAGTGAACGGCCCTTCCACGCTGAGCAACGCAAATAGCTTCTCAATGGCATCCTGAGAAAAACCGCGTCCCGTCAGTTCTTTTTCGACGCCTTCGCGCCCGATTTTGTCAAGCTTGTCGATGGCAGTGAACAGGTCGATTTCGGTGCCTTCGCCGCCAAGTGCCTGATAGATAGCGCTTAACACGCGGCGGTGATTGATTTTGATGGTAAAGTCTGTCAGGCCCAAATCGTTCAGCACTTCCGTCATCATCAGCACGATCTCGGCCTCGCACAAGAGCGAATCGGTGCCTACCACGTCGGCGTCGCACTGGTAGAACTCGCGGTAACGGCCGCGCTGCGGGCGGTCGGCGCGCCATACGGGCTGAATCTGGTAGCGCTTAAACGGGAACGTAAGCTGGTGCCGGTTCATGACCACGTAGCGCGCAAACGGCACTGTGAGGTCGTAGCGCAGGCCTTTTTCGGCAATTTTGGGCAGCACTTTTTTCGTGCCGGCTACCAAGTCCTCAGCTACGACGTCCTTTAGGAAGTCGCCGGAATTCAGCACTTTAAACAACAGCTGGTCGCCTTCTTCGCCATATTTGCCGGTCAGCACCGACAGGTTTTCGAGCGTGGGCGTTTCGAGCGGCGCGAAGCCAAACTTCTCGAACGTGCGGCGAATGATGCCAAAAATATAGTTGCGGCGCGCCACCACAGCGGGGCCAAAATCACGGGTGCCTTTGGGGATGCTAGGCTTTTGAATGCTCATCGAATGCAGGTGCAGGTATCAGGCGCGAAGGTACAACTCTCCTCCGACCGGAATAGCACGCCGTTGGCTGTGTTGGTGCTTCTGAACACAAGGCTGCTTCACGTTTGATTTATCGTGGTTTTTATATATTTTGTAATTCATTCATAATGAAATAGATATGGAAAATGTTAGCGCCAAAACCATCGTGTTTATTACGGGTTCCTTCGTGCACAATAGCTGCTGGGACGAGTGGAAAACATTTTTTGAAGACCAAGGCTACGCTTGCCTCGCGCCACCTTGGCCGCACAAAGACGCATCGCCCGCTGAGCTTCGCAGCCAGCACCCGTACTCGCCCATCGCCCAGGTGCGGTTGGCCGATCTGCTCGACTACCACACCGAACTCATTCGGCGCCTGCCCGAAAAGCCCATCCTGATCGGGCACTCGTTTGGGGGGCTGATGACGCAGTTGCTGGTGCAACGCGGCCTTGCGGCCGCCGGAGTTGCTATTCATTCGGTACCGCCGCAGGGTGTTATTACGCTTAAGTGGTCGTTTATTCGGAGCGTTACGCCTGCGCTGGGCTTGTTTACCTCCACCACAAAGACGTATCTGATGCCATTTCGGCATTGGCAATACACGTTCACCAACGGCATGCCACTGGCAGTGCAACAGGAAACGTACGAGCAGCTGGTCGTGCCGGAATCGAAGTTGGCCTCGCGGGACGGGCTGACGAAAGTAGCCAAAGTTGATTTTGCCAAGCCGCATGTGCCCTTATTGTTTGTGGCCGGCAGCACCGACAACATCATCCCCGCGTCACTCAACTATGCTAATTACCGGCGTTACAAAAAGCACGGTGACTCGGTCACAGACTACAAGGAATTTGCCGGGCGCAACCACTTTGTGCTGGGTCAGCCAACCTGGCAGGAAGACGCAGCCTACATTTCGCAGTGGCTCACGAGGCAACACATAGCTGTTGAATTAGCGAAATAAGTTATCTATCATAAATATTTGATTGTCAATAAATTATGATTTATAATATCTTATAGATAAACATCCCTTAGCAGTTAACGATCAACCGTGTCCTGTTGAATTTGTCGGACTTGGTACATCACGGTCGGGGCGAAAGGAGCCTTCAGGGCCGCCCGGATGCCGGCCCGGCGCAGGGCGCTGTTGGTCCAGTCGTTGCAGGTGCGCAGGGCATGGTAGCGGCCACGGGCGCGAAAGAAAAAGTCTTCGCTTGTGTAGCCGGCCCCGTTACGGAGCACAAACCGGCCGGCGCTGTCGGGCTGAAACGAATGCTCGATGATATGCACCAGCTGTTGGTATTGCGCAGGCGAAACGTGCAACGCCACTGCCCGCTCGCCGGTACGCGGGGGCGTCCTGTAAAAATCTACGTGCATGAGGGTGGCGGAAGGCAGCAGGGCTCGCAACGCAGTACCCACGCGGGGGAAGTGCCCGCCGTACGAATCGAGGTAAAAGCCCTCGTTACCCCAGCCAAAAGCCACATACTGATAGCTAGCAAATTGCTGTTTAATCGCAGAGTCGGCTACGTGTGCCAGCCAGTCGGTGTGGGTGCGCGACTCCCGTAGCGGCACCACCAGATCGGTGTGCAGTCCGTTCGACACTACGTACACCGGAATGCCGCCCGGCGTTTGCCGAAAACCACGGTTGACGGGCACAATACTGCCCGTCAGCAGCAACACCAGTAAGGCGACTACAGCTTGCATAAGCCCCTGAATACGGCGTTTCGCCCAACCAATGTCCATCGGAAGCAACCAGTACTCCCCTTGATGCCGCCCCGGCGGACAGGTAACCCACCCAAAACCGAAAGCCCCGACTAGTTAGGTCGGGGCTTTCGGTTTTCATAGCTCAGAAGGGGGCGAAACGGTTTGTTTGTGAGCGGCGAGGGTGCCTGTCTTGCTATTCCTCGCCGCTTAATAATTGGTTGACTATCAGTACAGAAGCTCGCCGTTACGAGCGCTGTTTGGCGGCAGGGCGTACCGCCGTGTTGCAGGCCATGCCGGGTTTGGTGCAACTCTTGCCGGCCACGTTTTGCTTGGCAGCAGTGCGAGCCACCATCGTGCGAAACACAGGCTGTAGCGCCACTTGGCCGACGGCAACACGCGTTTGCACGGCGTTGAAGACCACTTTGGGCTGCATTTGCTGATATCCCAGCACCGTCGTGCTCATTTTGTATTTGCCGAAAGGCACTTTTTCAACCTTGAAGCTGCCGTTGGCATCGGTTTTTACATCGCGGATGTAGGCATTGTCATCGGCATTGAGCAGGGCCACGGTAGCGTAGGGAATGGGTTCATTCGTTTCTCCATCAAGCAGTTTGCCCGTGAGCGTGCCGTTGTAGAAGGTGCGGGCCGAGAGCTGGAGGCAGGCCAGAACGAAGATGATACCAAAAAGAGTGCGGTTGATGAAGGAGGTTTTCATAGCAGTAGAAGAGAAAAAAGAAAGGAGAAGGACGAATGAGCTGTGGGCAAGGCTGGCCGGTCTCTGCGCTTGGGGCCGCCGCGGTTCGGTCGTGGGGCGCGGTCCGGTCAGTAAGTTTTCTGATTCAAGCCCAGTCAGTTAGAAGCTAAGCAACTGGTGGGACAAGGCCTGATCCTGTCGATCAGGAGGTCTCCGAGGGCGGCGGGCCTTGCGATAAGTAAGCTGCAAGGGGCGCCGCGGGTTGGAGTTAAAGAACATAACAAATATAGTATACAGTACTATGTAAAGCAAGGTACTTGTTAAATTTATTTTCAGTTTCCATTTTTCCAGTGCACTTCCAGAAGTGCTTAAATGGTAAGTAGATAGCTAAGAAGAAGGAGGGGATGCCGGATCAACGATTTTTGATCGGGCTTTCACTACTAAAGATGCGCGGCCGTTTTGAAGGGTTGCCCAAGGGGTTCAAAAATTGTTGCATCTGATTTTTGAAGGACAGCGAAGGCAGCAGGCGCAGGCATCAGAGAAGGGGAAAAGGCTTGTTAAAGCAACTATCAGGTGTTCTTGATTTTACGTTGCAAAGCTAGAGTCTCCCACCGCGGCGAACAATCGCACGATGATGTGATAGGTAGCAGCTTGGGGAGGGAACCGCTCCGCGCGTTGCATCCTGGCTGGCGGGCTCGGTAGAGATCAAAAACAGCTTTCATCATGCGTAAAAAGAAAATGGCAGCAGGCGCATCTGGGGGAGGAAACTCGGAGCTTGCTTTTCGGGCGGCTGCCTAGGAAGTGCTTTCGAAACATAGACTACGAAGTGTTTCGTAGGTTGCTTTAGAACGTTAACATTTAGGAAAGTATTTTCTCGGATATAGAAATTTTTTTGTTGAGCAATCTAGGGCGTGTTGAGTACTTGATAGGTGCAACTGGCTGGTTGTTAGGGAGGAAGTTCGGCGAGAATACTTCGGGAAAAGCGAAAGGTTACTAACAGGTAATAAAAAATCGCAACAGCGCCGACGAATACTGCCGGCGCTGTTGCGATAAGGGGAGAGTAGCGCCGCGTAGCTGGCCTTAGCCGCCGAAGCCACCACCGCTGCCCTGGGGCTGCTGCTCGATTTTCTTAGGAGGTTTGTTCGAGCCGAAGTACCACGAGAAGCCCAGGTAGCCCACACGGGTTTCGTTTTTGAAGTTGCCGGTGGCCTCGTAGCCCGGCGAATAAGCCGAGAGGCGCTGGCGCTGGGTGTTGAAAATATCGCTCACCCGCAGCGTCAGGGCGGCGCGGTCAGTGAAGAGGCGCTGGCGCAAGGCTACATCCACGTTGTAGATCGGCTCAATGCGGCCCTGCGGCGTGATGACAGCCGCCCGGTAGTTGCCGGTTAGCTGCACATCGAGCTTAGGCGTGGGATTGAAGGTGTTGAGCAAACGCAATGTGCCCGTGAGGTTGTTGCGTGTGGCTTCGGTACCGGTTGCCGCCGTGATGCTGTTGCGAAACAGCGAACCCGAAGCCGTTAGGCGCCACCACTTGGTAAGAGGCTGATTTAAAGACATTTCTGCGCCGAAGCTAGTGGCCTGCCCGTAGTTGCGAAACGACATGGCGGCTACAATGCCGCCGGCATCGTTCAGGCGCGTGGCCGCCGTATCGACGGTGCGGAACTGCTGGATGGAGTTGTTGGTCTGGCGGTAGAAGAGGGTAGTGCTCAGCGTAGCTTGGCCCTTCGAAATCTGGTGGCCAAATTCCAGGCTATTGATGTATTCGGGGCGCAGGCTGGGGTCGCCCTGGCGGTAATTGCGCTGATCCTGGTAGATCGGAAAGGGCAACAGCTGCATGAACCCCGGCCGGTTGAGGCGGCGCGAGTAGCTGAGTTGCACCCGCTGATCGCCGGACAGCTTACGCGCTACCAGCGCCGAAGGAAACAGGTTGAAATACTGTAGGTTAAACTGACCTTTGCCACCGCGCACCTCGCCCTGGGTGTGCGTGTATTCGCCCCGGACGCCGGCTTGGTAGTTCCACTTGCCCAGTTGGTTTTGGAACGTCACGTAGCCCGCCTGCAGGTATTCCTGAAAATTATAGGCGAACGAGTTTTGCAGTACTTGCGCATATTGTTGGTTATCAGCATTCTGGCGTAGGTAATCATCGGTGCCGTTGTTGGTTTGCCACTGGCCCTTTAATCCCGCATCTATGCGGCCCGTCGAATCCAGTGGATGCACGTAGTCCGACTGGAACTCAAGGGCATCGAGGTGAACATGGAAGTCCTGCTTCCACGCAGTGAGGTCCGGAGCGCCTTCTGTAAGTCGTTGTCCGACAACCACATCAGCCAACAGGCCCGTATAGTTGAGGCTGCCGGTCAGCTCGCGGCCTTTGTGCTGGGCCCACGTGCGACGGTAGTCGGTGGAAGCGTCGAGCACGTTCACGTTTTCGCTCACATCAGTGCGGTTGGTTTGGAAAGTGGGCTGCTCGCTGCCGGTCTGGAGGCGCGAAATCTGGTTGCCGACGTTGTTGGAGCGGTGCAGGTTGGGCTGCACAGTCACCGTCAGGCTTTGTTCCGGCGAAATCGTGTAGTCGAGGCCAAGGCGGCCGTTGTGATCGCGGCCGTGCTGCTGGCTGCGCGAATCCTGGTTGGTGCTTAGCAGAACGCCTTCTACATCAGCACGTTGCTGGGTAGAGTTCTGGTTGTGCCACCGGTTGTTGCGGCCGTCGTAGCTGCCGAACACGTTGAGCTTGCCCGTACGCCGGTTTAGGCTCAGCGAGGTGCTGTATTTGTCGCGGGTGCCCAGGTTGGCAATGGCTTGGCCGTTGTAGCCATCTTTTTTCTGCTTTTTCAGGATGATGTTCAGCACCCCACCCGAACCAGCCGCGTCATAACGCGCTGATGGATTGGTGATTACCTCTACTCGCTCAATCGAGCTGGCCGGAATCTGTTCGAGGCGCATGCCCATGCCGCCCGTCGCTGAGCCGCTGGGCTTGCCATCGACGAGCACGGTGATGTTGCTGCTGCCGCGCATGCTCACGTTGCCGTTCTGATCGACGGTGACAGAAGGCACGTTTTGCAGCACGTTCACGGCCGAGCCGCCCACGCTGCTCAGGTCTTTTTCTACGTTTATCACCTTTTTATCAAGGTTATCTTCCACGGCGGCCCGCTCGCCTTGCACCGTCACGCCGGCAAGTTGGGTGGCCGTTGAAATCAGGCGCAAAGGGCCTAGTTTGGCTTCCGGAGCGGCGCTGGTCAGGTCTACAGTGCGGCGTAAGGGCTTGTAGCCGATTACGGTTGCCCGCACCAAGTACTTGCCCAGGGCCACCTTGTCGATGATAAATGCGCCATTATCAGTTGTTTGTGCACCGGCCACGAAGCTGGAGTCTTGGGGCCGGAGCAACACCACATTGGCAAAGGGCAAAGCTTGTCCGTTACCGTGATCTAGTAAGGTACCCGAAACCGCACCGGGATTTTGAGCTTGTAAGTCCGTGATAGCCAGCGGAAAGAGCATAACCAACAACCCCAAGCACTTTTGTGCCCGGCTAAACAGCGTAGAGGATTTCATACAGGTAGAAAAGGAAGTGGAAGAATCGGGCAATAGGGGGCTGTCCCAGGCGGCCGCGATTCCGCTGGAAGCCCTTCTGCAGGGATTCGAGTAGTAAATGTTCAGATGCTTATGAGAAAAGCAGTCTACGCGCTCTCAGGTGAATGACGAAACCGGATTTTTTGTCTTTTTCTAAGTTTTGACAAAGCAATTCTGGCCTGCCTATTCGGCGGGAAAGCGCCCCGGCGTGTCGTTGGGGCTGCCCCGTTTGGGCAGTGGCAAGCGACAGGGTGTTGTTCTAATTACTGTGACAAATATACTCGAAGGTACTATGCGACGCAAGGTACCTTGATAAATAAATTTAATCTAGTTAATGGGTGAGAAGCTAAGAAAGGCTCACAAATGTGATAAACATGTATGTAAAATATTGATAATGAGATAATTAGATTGAAGCAAGGGCTTGCACAGTAAAACCAATCTTGTGGCTACTGACACAAGGCTAACTACTACCTGCTTGAACAAAATCGCCTGTCATCCTGAGGCACGAAGGACCTTTTCACGCTAGAACCATAGAGGTTGGGAGGCGTGAGAAGATCCTTCGTGCCTCAGGATGACAGGCGCGGGGAGAAGTGAGGCAACTATTTGAAGAAAATCTACTTAGCTGCGGTTACTTCCTGACCATTGCGAAAGGTTTTCTTCTTTTGCACCGACTTGCCATCCAGGCCGAAATACGTCCAGACGCCGGTTTCTTTGTTGTTGCGGAAAGCGCCAGTGATTTCCGTAGTGCCATCTTCGCGGAGCTGGCGGAACGCGCCCATTTTCAGGCCTTTGACGTACGCGGTTTCGGCTTTGAGCTTGCCTGAGGCGTAAAACTCCTGGCCCGTTCCGGTGGCGCGGCCATTCTCATAAGCTACCTTGCTCTGCACAGTGCCGGTGGGGTAGTAGGTAATCTTTTCCCCGGCCAGTTTGCCGTTTTGATAGGTTTCCTGGGTCTGGGCTTGCTTGCCGCCGGCGTAAAAGGTACGCCACGTGCCAACGGGTTGGTTGTTCTTGAACTGCTGCTCTTCTTTCACCGAGCCGTCTTCGTAGTACGCCGTGATTTTGCGGTCGCGGGCTTGGTTGGCGTATTCGATTTGCTGCTGCATCTTCCCCGACTCGTAAAAGTCTTGGGATAAGCCGTTTAACACGCCGTTGCGGTACGTCATTTTGCTTTTCACCGCACCGCTTTCGTAGTACGATTTCGCTGGGCCGTCGAGGTTAGCGGTGCTGGAAGCCAGCGCAGACGCCCGTTTGGTCAGGTCGTCGCCCAGCGGATTCTTGACTGCGCGTTCCTGCACGGCGCCCGCGGCGTAGGTGCCTTCGGTGCGAAGCTTACCCGACGGATAGTAGCTGTGGTAGGTGCCCCGGCCCGATTTGTCGGCGATTACCTCGGTTTCTACTTGGCCGTTGTCGTAGTAGGTTTTGAGCGGACCGGCCAGCAAGCCGTTGAGGTAAGTGGCTTCGCTCTGCACCTGGCCGTTGGGGAAAAACGTCTTGACGGGACCGTTGGCTTGGCCGTTTACGTAAGTGATTTCCGATTTGGGCTTACCCGACGGGTACAGCTCGCGCACTGGGCCGGCCGGCTGACCGTTGGCCAGGGTCGTTTCCATCTTCAGCTCGCCGCTGGGGTGGTAAGACTTGAGTGTGCCGGAAGGCTGATCGTTTTCGTACGTGCCTTCTTGGGCAAGCTTACCGGTATCGTAGAACGTGCGGAAAGGACCTTGGCGCACGCCTTGCTTAAAAGTCACTTCCAGCCGGTGCTTGCCATTGGGGAAGAACTCGACGTAGGCGCTGTCGCGCTTGCCGGCGGTGTAGCGGGTCTGGGCTTCGAGCTTACCCGAACGATAAAACCGTTTGTACGAGCCCTCCATCACGGTATCGACCCCGACGAGCGCCGTAAAAACTTCCTTCACCCGGGTGTTGGTCGAATCCTGATAAGTAACCAACCGACGCAGCTTTTGCGCGTGCGTCAGGGAAGCGAGCAATAGGAGGGGAAGCAGAAAAAGCAGTCGTTTCATAGGAGCAAGAACGCAGGAAATCGCCGCAAAGTGCGTAGCAGTTCTGCAACCAACTTCTAGCGAGTGCTTTAGCGTTTTCGCTTTTGCAGCACACGAAATCAATTCATGAAAACAAGGCGATTCTGCTGAGCGCAATCACAGCATCTCTCCCGCTGACATTGTAACGGTACATATTACCACCGAGCTAGAGATACTGCAACAGCGTCCAGTAGGGTCGCCTCTGCATACAAAAGCCTCACATTCAGCTGAATGTGAGGCTTTTTTGTAAGTACATTACTTCTAAGCGAACATACCCACTGCGTCTTTGCTAGGAAGTGCCGTTTTGCCACCCGTCAGGAACTGATCTACTTTGCGGGCGGCTTCGCGGCCTTCCGAAATCGCCCAGACCACCAACGACTGCCCGCGGCGCATATCGCCGGCTGCAAATACCTTTTGCACGCTGGTTTGGAAAGCGCCTTCGCGGGCTTTCACGTTGCCGCGCTCGTCGAGTTCCACGCCCAACTGCTCCAGCAAGCCTTGGTATTGCGGGTGCAAAAAGCCCATCGCCAGGAAAACGCGTTGGCAAGGAATTTCGCGCTCAGAACCAGTTACTTCTGTAAATTTCAACGGGCGACCCAGAAAATCGGTTTCCCAGCTTACATCCGTTACGCGCAGGGCTTGCAGGTTGCCGTCGGCGTCGCCGATGAACTCCTTGGTGTTGATGCCCCAATGCCGCTCGCAGCCTTCCTCGTGCGAGCTAGTAGTTTTGAGAATCATCGGGTAGGTTGGCCACGGCATGGTTGAAGTCCGCTCTCTGGGCGGCTGCGACATTACCTCGAATTGGCGTACCGATCTGGCTTTCTGTCGGTTGGAAGTGCCCACGCAGTCGGAGCCGGTGTCGCCGCCGCCAATCACGACCACGTCTTTGTCGGTGGCGACGATGGGCTCTTGGGCAACTTCGAGGTTGCTTACGCGCTTATTTTGCTGCTTCAGGAAATCCATGGCAAAGTGAATTCCTTTCAGCTCACGGCCCGGAATTGGGAGGTTACGCGGAATGGTGGAGCCGCCGGCCAGCACCACGGCGTCGAAATCGCGCGTGAGCGTGTCGGCCGGAATGTCTTTGCCGACTTCGGTATTGCATTGAAACACAATGCCTTCCTCGCGCATGAGCTGGATACGACGTTCCACTACCCATTTTTCGAGCTTAAAATCCGGAATGCCGTAGCGCAGCAGGCCACCGGGCTGGTCATCGCGCTCAAACACAGTCACTTGGTGACCGGCTTTGTTGAGCTGGGCTGCCACGGCCAAGCCCGCCGGGCCAGAACCCACCACCGCTACCGTTTTGCCCGACCGCAGAATCGGTGCTTTGGCCTGCACATAGCCTTTCGAAAACGCGATTTCAATGATGTGCTTCTCGATTTCTTCGATGGAAACCGGCGGCTTGTTGATGCCTAGTACGCACGCCGATTCGCAGGGCGCGGGGCAAATCCGGCCGGTGAATTCGGGGAAATTATTGGTCGAGGCGAGAATCTTGTACGCCTCCTCCCAGTCATGCCGGTATACTGCATCGTTAAATTCCGGAATTACGTTGCCCAGCGGGCAGCCCGAATGGCAGAACGGAACCCCGCAGTCCATGCAACGGCCGGCTTGCTTGGTGAGCTGCTCCTCGGAGTACATGCCCACGTATTCCTGGTAGGTTTTTACCCGCTCCTGCGGCGCAATTTTGGGCGGCTGCTCCCGGTCAAATTCTTTGAAGCCTGTTACTTTTCCCATGCCTTACTGTACCGTTTGATAAGACGCCGTCCGTTGCAAAACCTTCTTGTATTCGCTGGGGAATACCTTGACAAACCGCCCCACTTCATCGGGCCAGCTACTTAATAAATAATTAGCTAAGTTACTGTTAGTCAAGGAGTTATGCTTTTGAAGCAGCGTCTTGATTTCTTCTTCATCTTCCGTCGAGAGCGGGTCGAGTTCCACCATCTCGGTGTTGCAATTCTCGGCGAAGGTGCCGTCGGCGTCGTACACCCACGCAATGCCTCCGCTCATGCCCGCGGCGAAGTTGCGGCCGGTTTTGCCCAAGATCAGGGCCCGGCCGCCGGTCATGTATTCGCAGCCGTGGTCGCCCACGCCTTCCACCACAGCCGTGGCGCCGGAGTTGCGCACTGCAAAGCGTTCGCCAGCCTGTCCGCGCACAAACAGCTCGCCGGAAGTGGCACCGTACAAGGCCACGTTGCCGATAATGATGTTCTGCTCCGGCACCAGTTCGCTTTCCGCCGATGGATATATGGCCAGCTGCGCGCCCGACAAGCCTTTGCCGACGTAGTCGTTGGCTTCGCCTTCCAACTCAAACGACAAGCCCTTGGTGCTAAACGCGCCAAAGCTTTGGCCCGCCGAGCCTTTAAACTTGAAGTTGATGGTATTGGCCGGCAAGCCCGCCGATTGATAACGCTTGGAAACCTCGTTGGAAAGCAGCGTGCCAATGGTGCGGTCGGTGTTCTTTACCTCAAACGACGCGAATACCGGCATGCGCTGCTCCAAGGCCGGCTGCGCGTGCTCCAGCAGCTGCCAGTCCAGCACTTCGGCCAGCCCGTGATCCTGCGCCTCACTGTTGTAAAGCGTCGCTCCGCCCGTGTTAGCAGCCGGGTGAATGATGCGGGACAAGTCGATTTTCTTGGCTTTCCAGTGCTCGATGTTGGAGCGAACTTTCAAAAACTGCGCACGGCCTACCATCTCGTTTACCGTCCGGAAGCCCAGTTCGGCCATGATCTCGCGCATTTCCTCCGCCAAAAAGCGGAACAACGCCACGATGTGTTCCGGCTCGCCCGTAAACAGCTTCCGTAACTCCGGGTCTTGTGTGGCCACCCCGACCGGGCAGGTGTTTAAGTGGCATTTGCGCATCATGATGCAGCCGCCGGCCACCAGCGCCGCCGTGGCCACGCCCCATTCTTCGGCGCCCAACAACGTTGCGATGGCTAGGTCGCGGCCGGTTTTCAGCTGACCATCGGTTTGCAGTACCACGCGACTACGCAACTTATTGCGCACCAGCGTTTGATGCGCTTCGGCCAGGCCAAGCTCCCAGGGCAAACCCGCATGCTTGATCGAGCTGATGGGGGAGGCCCCGGTGCCGCCGTCGTAGCCCGCAATCAGGATGACGTCGGCGTGTGCCTTGGCCACCCCGGCCGCAATGGTGCCTACTCCCGCCTTCGACACCAGCTTCACGTTGATGCGAGCGGCGCGGTTGGCATTCTTCAGGTCAAAAATAAGCTGCGCCAGATCCTCGATGGAGTAGATATCGTGGTGAGGCGGCGGCGAAATCAGCCCGACGCCCGGCGTCGCGTGCCGCACTTTTGCAATCCAGTCATCTACCTTATGCCCAGGGAGTTGCCCGCCTTCGCCGGGCTTGGCGCCCTGCGCCATCTTGATTTGCAGCTCGTCGGCGTTGGTCAGGTAATTCGACGTGACGCCAAACCGCGCCGACGCAATCTGCTTGATGGCCGAACGCATCGAGTCGCCGTTGGGCAGGCGCTCGTACCGGCTTTCGTCTTCGCCGCCTTCGCCCGTGTTGCTTTTGGCACCAATGCGGTTCATGGCAATGGCCAGCGTGCTGTGCGCCTCGTGCGAGATCGACCCAAACGACATGGCACCGGTCGCAAAACGCTTCATGATGCTTTCCGCCGGCTCTACCTCCGTCAGCGGCACAGCCTCGCGATGATGGGCAAAATCCAGCAGGCCACGAATCGTGTACATCTGCTCGCCCTGCTCATTTACCAGCTTGGCGTAGCGCTTATAGGTTTCGTAATCGTTTGAGCGCGTGGCATGCTGCAGCAAGTGCACCGTCTGCGGATTGAAGAGGTGCGCCTCGCCACGGCGCTTCCACTGATAGATACCGCCTTCCGGCAGCAACGGCACTTCCGCTACCGAGCCTTCGAAGCCGTGGTTGTGCTTATACAAGGTTTCGCGCGCGATCTCATCCAGGCCCAACCCGCCGATCCGGCTAACTGCTCCCGTAAAATACTGATCGACAACCTCTTGGTTAATGCCCAGAATCTCAAACACTTGCGCGCCGTGGTACGATTGCAGCGTCGAGATGCCCATCTTCGAAAAGATCTTCAGCAACCCGTCGCACACGGCTTTGATGTAGTTTTTGGACAGCTGCTTGGCGTCGAGGTGCGTGTCGAGCTTGCCCTCGTTTTTCATCGTTTGGATGTTGGCCAGCGCCAGATACGGGTTGATGGCCGTAGCGCCAAAAGCCAGCAGGCAAGCAAAATGGTGAACTTCCCACACGTCGCCGGCCTCCACTGTCAGGCCCACCGCGCCGCGGTAGCCTTTCTTGATCAGGTGGTGATGCACCGCCGACACAGCCAGCAGCGACGGAATAGGGGCGTGGCCGGAGTCGAGCGCACGGTCCGTTAGGATGAGAACCGTAAAGCCGTCGTTGACAGCGTCTTCCGCGTAGCGACAAAGCCGGTCGAGTCCTTTTTTCAAAGAGCCTGGCTGCCCATCGGCTTTGAAATAAGTTTGCAGCGTTTTGGCCTGAAACAAGCCAGTATCGATGCTGCGCAGCTTTTCCAGCTCTTGATTGGTCAGGATTGGCTGTTGCAGGGCTACGCAGTGGCAGTGCATTTTGTCCTCGTCGAGGATGTTGCCGTTGTTGCCCATGAAAGTCGCCAAGCTCATCACCAGCCGCTCGCGTAGCGGGTCGATGGGTGGGTTGGTAACCTGGGCAAAAAACTGCTTGAAATAGCTGGAAAGGTGCTGCGGCCGGTCGGAGAGGACGGCCAGTGGCACGTCGGTACCCATCGACCCGATGGGCTCTTTCCCATCCAGCGCCATGGGCTTGATAATCATGTCGATATCTTCCCGGGTGTAGCCAAATACCTGATGGTATTTGAACACCGCATCCGCGGCCAGATCGGTGAAAACCTGCCGTGGTTCGGGCAGCTCTTCCAGCCTGATCTTATAGTTTTCCAGCCATTGACCGTACGGCTGACGCGCCCCGAGTTCGCCTTTTATCTCCTCGTCGGTGATGATTTTGCCGGCTGCAATGTCGATCAAGAACATCTTGCCGGGCTGCAAACGGCCTTTTGCCACTACGGTTTCTTCCGCAATCGGCAACACGCCGGCTTCGGAAGCCACAATTACGCGGTCGTCGCTGGTGACGAGGTAGCGCAACGGACGCAGCCCGTTGCGGTCGAGCATAGCGCCGATGGTCGTGCCATCGGTAAAAGTGAGGGCCGCCGGACCATCCCAGGGCGCCATAAACGTGGCGTGGAACTCGTAGAAGGCCTTTTTGAGCGGATCCATCTGCGTGTTGCCGTCCCAAGCTTCCGGCACCAACATCATCATGACGTGCGGCAGCGAGCGCCCCGAGTGCAGCAGAATCTCCACGATGTTGTCAAGGCATGCCGAATCCGACTGGTTGTTGTCGATCACGGGCAGCAGCATGTCCATTTCTTCGGCCGAGAAATACGGCGAAACGTAGGAGCGCAGGCCCGAATAGAACCAGTTCAGGTTGCCCGTCAGCGTGTTAATCTCGCCGTTGTGCGCCAGCAAGCGGAACGGCTGCGCCAGCTTCCACGACGGAAACGTATTGGTAGAAAAACGGGAGTGAATCATCCCGAAGGCGGACGTAACGCGCTCGTCGGAAAGATCGGGGAAGTAACTTCTTACCTGATAGGTAGTTAGCTGGCCTTTGTAGACGATGACCCGACACGAAAACGATGTGAAGTAGAATTGGTCGCCGCCTACTTTCACCGTTTCGGAAACGGTTTTGGTAATGAAGCGCCGCAACACATACAGCTTGCGCTCAAAATCTTCGGGTGTAGCAATAGCCACTGGGCGCGCCACGAATACCTGCTCGATATCTGGCTCAGCCGCCAAGGCCGTTGCCCCGATTCCGGCGGGGTTAACCGGCACACGGCGATAGCCTAACACCTTCATGCCCAGCTTCTCCGCCGATTTGCTAATAACTGCCTTGCAAGCCGCCTTGGCCGCGATTTGTTTCGGCAAAAAGACCATGCCGACGCCATATTGCCCCGCTTCAGGCAGACAGATGTCAAGGTCTAAGCACTCTTCCAGCAAAAAAACGTGGGGCAGCTGAAAAAGAATGCCCGCACCATCGCCCGAATCGGAATCGCAGCCGCAGGCGCCGCGGTGCTCCATATTTTCGAGCATCGTCAGCGCATCGCTGATGGTCTGGTGGGATTTGTGGCCGTTGATGTGGGTGATAAATCCTGTGCCGCAGGAGTCGTGTTCAAACTCTTGGCGATACAACCCCGGCTCGTTATTAGAGAACGGCTTCATCAGCTATTTCGGTATCGTAGATGAGAGTTCAACTTGGCAATTCCATGAGCCAAGCTCCGTTTAAGCAAAGTCAAACAGGTGAATTTGCATAAATTAACAATTAATGTACATAAAAGCCCGAAGCGTGCTAATGCAATCGTTGATTTATTACAATATTTTTAATAAAAAAGGTATAGAATTACGAAATATATAATGAGTATTACTGATTCGTCCTAGTTAACCAGGAAAAATAAAAAAAGCCGCGCACCCATTGGGTGCGCGGCTTTTTTTATTTGATAATGAAGGGTTTACAGTTTTTCTAGCACGATGCTGGAAGCGCCGCCACCGCCGTTGCAGATGCCGGTCACGCCGATTTTGCCGCCTTCATTGCGCATCACATTCAGCAGCGTAGTCACGATGCGCGCGCCCGAAGCACCCAGCGGGTGGCCCAGCGACACAGCCCCACCGTACACATTGACCTTGCTGCCTTCTAGGTTCAGTAGCTTATTGTTAGCCAGCGACACGACTGAGAAAGCCTCGTTAATCTCATAGAAATCAACATTCTGCGCTTCCACACCAGCATGCTTCAACGCCTTCGGGATGGCTAGTGAGGGCGAAGTCGTAAACCATTCGGGAGACTGCTCAGCGTCGGCAAAACCCAGGATTTTAGCAAGTGGCTGAATACCAAGCGCTTCGGCTTTTTCGCGGCTCATCAGCAGAACAGCGGCCGCGCCGTCGTTGAGGGTAGAGGCGTTGGCCGCCGTAACGGTGCCCCCTTCCTTAATAAAGGCCGGCTTCAGACCCGGAACTTTGGCGAAATCCACTTTGAGATACTCCTCATCGTCTTCAATGACAGTGGTTTTGCCCCGGCTTTCGATGGTCACCGGCACAATTTCGTCCTTCTTCTTGCCTTCTTTCGCCGCCTTGGCACTGCGCGTGTACGACTCAATGGCGAAGGCATCCTGCTCTTCGCGCGTGATGCCCATTTCTTTGGCCGTATTTTCGGCGGCATTGCCCATAGCATAATCGTGATACGGGTCCCACAGACCATCGCGCACCAGCCCATCAATCATTTGGCCGTGGCCGTATTTGGCCCCGAAACGGGCTTTATCGAGGTAATAGGGCACATTCGACATGCTTTCCATGCCGCCCGCTAGCACGACATCAGCCTGCCCCAGCATGATGGCTTGGGCGGCAAACATAATAGCTTTGGAGCCCGAAGCGCATACTTTGTTGACGGTTGTGCATTCGACGGTGTCGGGCAAGCCGGCTTTGCGAGCCGCCTGACGAGCCGGAGCCTGGCCCAAATTGGCGGAGATCACGTTGCCCATAATCACCTGCTGTACTTCTTTCGGATCGACGCCGGCTTTTTCCAGCGCGCCTTTCAGCGCAATGGCGCCGAGATCGGTGGCTGAAAGGGAGGATAGGCTGCCGCCGAAGGAGCCAATGGGGGTGCGCACCGCGGCGACGATTACCACTTCTTTGATCTGCATACTATAAGAGAGGGGGTGGGTGGTTAGATTAGGCTGTAAAGGTACTAATTGCGTTGGCAGCTGTATGCGGCCACTTCGGTAGAACAAAATGAACGGTAAACCGCTCGCTCAACCATTTGGCTGTAAAACACTGCAACTTGCCTCGGCATGTAACGCTGCCGGATAAACTTTGCCAAACTATCGCTAACAGTAAGGCAAGATGGTAATTATGTAAATGCTTGACGTTCAAGTATTTACATAATAAATATTTTTTCCTCTTCTTACCAATTAGGCTTGCCAGACGCTGTTTTAGATGTGCCTTTGTGTGGCAGTTGCTGCAAATACTGCTGCTCCGAAGCATGCAAAGCATCTAGGATTTGCCGCGCTTGGCCCGCGCTCACGTTCATTTGCTGAAGGCGGGCTCGCTGAGTCTGAAGCTGGGCCTCGTCGAAAGCGGCTTGCTCGGTGCCCGCCCGTCGGCCGCGGCCTTCGCTGGCTTCGGGGCCGCGGGCGTTGTAGCTTAAGCCACGCACATCGCCCGGCTCAGAGCCTTGTGCTACGCTCCGATTAGCGCCCGAGCCCGGCTGAAAACCGCCCGTCGCAGCTGAGCCAGGGGTTTCGCTAGGGCGATCGGGATCGCGCTGGCCGTTGGCATCGGGTTGCCGCTGTGGGGCATTGAGCGGATCGGTGGGCTGAGTTGGGTCGTTGAGTTCGCCGGTGCGGTCGTTGCCTGCTTTGGAACGCGGCTGATCGGCCTGACTTTGCGGATCGCGGGGGCGCCGCTCTTTGCCTCCGGCAGCCGAAGGTTGCGGTGCCGACTTGGGCAGGTGAGGTTGGTTGGGGTTACGCGTCAGGTACTCGCGCAATACTTCGTAATTGTAGCGTGCTTCGGCGTTGTTGGGATTGAGTTGGAGTGCCCGCCGAGAAAGGGCCGTTGCTTGAGCATAATCGCCTTTCTGGGCCGCTAACACGGCCAGCTGCTGCTGCGCTACACTGCGTGTAGTAACTAACTTGCTGGTAAGCAATCGATTGTAATAACTGCGTGCAGTCACAGGCTGCCCAGCGCGCGCGCTTGCGTGGGCTAAGTTCAGCAGGATGGACTCGTCTTGCGCACCAAATGCTTCTACTGCTTGGCGGTAAGAGCGAGCCGCTCCGTCAAAATCGCCGCGGGAATAGGCCAGTTCCGCTTTACGCACTGCCGCGTTGCGGTCGCGGATGTGCGTGAGGGCACTCCAGGTGCTCAGGAGAAGAATACTGATCAAGATCGCGCTTTTCACAATCGTATTACTTTGACAGTCAGCAAAATATCCAGCGCAAATAGCAACAAGCCTATCACCAGCGGAAACCGGTAGCGGTTGTCGGCCACAGCCACCGTCCTGACTTGTTCGGCTTGGCCCTCCACTCGGTTCAAGGCATTTACCAGCAACGGAAACTCATTGTGAGCGTCCGTCAGCTCGAAATACTGTCCTCCTGTCTGTTCGGCCAACCGCCGTAAAGTCGTAGGAGCCAACCGCGTAACGGCATCCCGGCCCCGATTGTCGCGCACAAAACCCCGGCCGTGGGGCTTCGCTAACCGCGCTCCTTCCAGCGTACCGACGCCCATAGCAAACAACCGGGCCCCCGAACGGGCCAGCACCCGCAGCGTCGGCTCCAGATTGTCGCTGAAGTCTTCGCCATCGCTTACCAGCACCAGCGCCGTGGCCCGCGGCGGTCCGCCCACCGTCTGAGGAGTGGCGCCTACACGGGTCAGAACCAGTTCAAGCGGTGCCGCCAGATCGGTGCTTCCCGCTGGGATTAAGGTAGTCTGTAAAGTGTTGATAAACAACTGCAAAGCAACCTGATCGTACGTAAGCGGGCACTGAATGAAAGCATCGGAAGAAAATACAATCAGCCCGATGCGGTCAGCTTGAAAACGATTGACGAGGGATGTTAGCTCAGCCTTAGCCTTTTGTAAGCGCGAAGGAGCGACATCGGTCGCGTCCATCGAACGGGAGAGATCTACGAGCAGCCACACATCCTTGCCCGAGGTGCGTACCGGCTGTTGCGTAACGCCATACGCCGGCCCGAGTAAGGCCACCAAAAGCAACGGGAAATAAAGCAGCCGCAAGCCAAGCTTCCAGCCAACGGGCCATCCCCGTTGCTCCAGTGGCGTCGCCAATCGCCGGGTCCGGAACACGTAGCCCAGATACAGCAACACAAATAATGCTGCCGCCAATATTTCCGGCCAAGAAAGTGGATATGCCCAATTCAGCAAAACAGCAACTGGCTAATAGTCATTGTAAAAGCGTGCAGGAGAGGGCCGCATGAAAGCAAAGATAACGTCCTGAGGACGCAAAAAGAGGCGTTGCAGCAACTGAAAGATGAAAGATAATTTTTTCGACAGAGTTTGTTTTTGCGTTCTAGTTGTATATTTGCGCACTCTTCGGCCGGAAGAGGCCTCATCGGGAGAGATGGGTGAGTGGCTGAAACCAGTAGTTTGCTAAACTGCCGTAGCTCTAAAGGCTACCGGGGGTTCGAATCCCCCTCTCTCCGCATAAGTTTAAAAGCCCCGGATGCTGCATAAGTAGCATCCGGGGCTTTTTGCATTTGCAGCTAATTCCAAAAGTGTTGAGCAAAGCTGGCAACATCAAAGCGGGTGAGCGTCGTTGGTAGCGCTTGCGCCGGGGTCAGTTTCGGTTTCTGAACTGGCATCTGTGTCAACAGAAGGGTCAGCATCTGCATCTGGCTCTGTGCTAACGGGTGTGTCCGCTGGTTGCTCGAGCGCACTTGGGCTTCGATCCGGCTGACTATCCGCTGGTTGCTCGTTGCTGGGGCCAACTGTATTTTCAGGGGTTTCGGGTCCAACTCTAGGGGTATCCGGCGTTGGGGCAAAGGGCTTTGGCTGAGGTGTAGGCTCCATAGCAGCTTTATAAGGGTTTAAAGTAGATGGACTTTACTTATACGAAGCCTCATATAGTCGAGCCGATAGTGGTCCCTTAAATTCTAGCGCACACCCTCCTGAATTGTGCATGCAATAAATCTCAATATTTATATAAATACTTAACAGTCAATAGATTATACTATTGCTTGAGCGTATTTATTTCATGTGTCGGGGCAGGGAGAAGTGCTAGGAGTGCACAGATTGGCTAGGGAGGCCTTTAAGCAAGGGTGAAGATTTTTTACAGCGCCCCTAGTTATTGATACTGTGTTATTTAGGGCCTGGACATATCTTCAACAGCCCAGTATTGGACACCAATCCTCAAAAAACTTGCGCTTCGTTCCAAAAGTATTTTCTACATTTGTGCCACCAAAAGGCAAAGAGCACGGTCAGGATCGCTTATCGTTTCTTTGCAAGGAGGTTTTCGGGGTGTAGCGTAGCCCGGTATCGCGCCTGCTTTGGGAGCAGGAGGTCGTAGGTTCGAATCCTGCCACCCCGACGTTTCAGGGTTTTGCCCTTAGTTCAAAAAAGGCCTCTTACGCTAAGTGAGAGGCCTTTTTTTGTAAGCTGTTAGGTTTCTTACTACATTAGCCATCCTAGAATTAGGCCTCGTTAGCTCAGTTGGATAGAGCGGCTGCCTTCTAAGCAGTAGGTCAGGAGTTCGAATCTCTTACGGGGTACCACAACAAGAAAAGCCACTTCGCGAAGTGGCTTTTCTTGTTGTGGCCTGTGCCGCTCTTTCGGCTCTTTGGAACCCCTTTTTTAAAAGCATTTCGAGGTCGACGGGAGCTTGCTTGGCCCAGTTGTTAGTTTTTAGCCTCCGGTGATCGAGGCTAGCAAAAGGGCGCCGCGCTTGCCTACAGCACCTGAACAATGCACCCTGATTATAATTGAATCAGAGCAGAGAAAATGATGTTCTGAAGGAAGCGTAAATCCGACTGGTTTTCAGGCGTTAACATAGCCAAAATGCCGCAAAACGTGGCAAAAACCAAATAATTTCGGTATCTTTGTATACTAACATTTGCGCTGAATATACAGGCAACATATGAGCGAAATCACAGAGAAAAAAGCACCTGCCGAATACTCGGCCGACAGCATACAGGTACTCGAAGGACTCGAAGCCGTACGTAAGCGTCCGTCGATGTATATCGGTGACACCGGCATCAAAGGACTGCACCATCTCGTGTGGGAAGTTGTGGACAACTCCATTGACGAAGCCTTAGCCGGGCATTGCGATCGCATCGAAGTAACCATCAACGAAAACAACTCCGTTACCGTCCGTGACAACGGCCGGGGCATTCCCGTCGACTTTCACCAGAAAGAAGGTCGCTCGGCGCTGGAAGTGGTCATGACCGTGCTGCACGCCGGCGGTAAGTTTGACAAGGATTCGTACAAGGTGTCGGGTGGCTTGCACGGCGTAGGCGTAAGCTGCGTGAACGCACTGAGCAAGGATCTGAAAGTGACGGTACGCCGCAACGGTCACATCTACGAGCAAGAATATAAGATTGGCTTTCCACAGTATCCGGTGAAGGAAATTGGTGATACCGACGAGCACGGTACGGAAGTAGAATTCTTGCCCGATGATACCATCTTCACCGAATCGGTTTATAAGTTCGAAACGATTGCTTCGCGTCTGCGCGAATTGTCGTATTTGAACAAAGGCATTCGCATCATCCTTACCGACCGCCGCGAGAAAGATGCCGATGGCAACTTCTTGGGCGAAGAATTCTATTCGGTTGGTGGCCTAAGCGAATTTGTGCAATACCTCGACAGCGGTCGTCAGGTGTTGATGCCCAACCCCATTCATGTTATCAACGAGAAGGGTGGGACGCCGGTTGAAGTGGCTTTGCAGTACAACGATTCGTACCAAGAGCATATTTTCAGCTACGTCAACAACATCAACACCATCGAAGGCGGCACGCACGTAGCGGGCTTCCGTTCGGCGCTCACACGGACGCTGAAAGCCTACGCCGATAAGTCGGGTATGCTGGAAAAGGCCAAGGTGGAAATTCAGGGTGACGACTTCCGGGAAGGCCTCACGGCTGTTATCTCCGTGAAAGTACAGGAGCCTCAGTTCGAGGGTCAGACCAAAACCAAGCTTGGCAACTCCGACGTAAGCGGCGCGGTGAACACGGTAGTAGGCGAAATCCTGAACCAGTTCCTCGAAGAGAATCCCAAAGAAGCCCGCATTATCATCGAGAAGGTGATTTTGGCGGCCAAAGCGCGCATCGCGGCTCGTAAGGCTCGTGAAATGGTGCAGCGCAAGACGGTACTTGGTTCAAATAGCTTGCCCGGCAAGCTAGCCGACTGCTCCGAGTCAGATCCGGAGATTTGCGAATTGTACCTCGTGGAAGGTGATTCGGCCGGGGGCACTGCCAAACAAGGCCGCAATCGCGCTTTTCAGGCCATTCTGCCGCTGCGCGGTAAAATCCTGAATGTGGAGAAGGCCCAGGAGCACCGCATCTACGAGAACGAAGAAATTCGCAACATGATCACGGCCCTTGGCGTGAGCTTCGAGAAGAAGACCGATGAGGACGATGGCAGCAGCACCCGTTCGCTGAACTTGGATAAGCTGCGGTATCACAAGGTCATTATCATGACCGACGCCGATATCGACGGCTCGCACATCCGGACGCTGATCCTGACGTTCTTCTTCCGGTACATGCGCGAGTTGGTCGACAAAGGCTACATCTACATCGCCTTGCCGCCGCTTTACTTAGTGAAGCGTGGCAAAGAGGAGCGCTATTGCTGGACTGAGCAGGAACGCCAGGAAGCCCAAGACGAAATGGGTCGTGGTAAGCCTGAGACTGTTAACGTGCAGCGTTACAAGGGTTTAGGCGAAATGAACGCCGAGCAGCTCTGGACGACGACCATGCAGCCCAATACCCGCACTTTGAAGCGCGTAGACGTAGAATCGGCTGCTGAAGCCGACCACCTGTTTGCTATGCTGATGGGGGACGAAGTACCGCCTCGCCGCGAGTTTATTGAGAAAAATGCCAAGTACGCCAAGCTTGACGTATAAGTCTGTGCGCGCTACTGTTTATCCTTAACAAAAGAAGCTCGCTCCGGCGAGCTTTTTTTGTCGGTATGCCTACCACTTCTTTCAGCCATGAGACAAAACATTTCTTCGGGAGCTCCTTGGGAACCCATAGTAGGCTATTCGCGGGCCGTGCGTGTGGGCAATGTGGTGGAAGTGGCCGGCACAACCGCGCAGGATGGCGATTCGGTAGCGGGCGGCGATGCGTACCGCCAAACCAAGCGCATTCTGCAGAAGATAGAAGCTGCCCTCACGGAAGCCGGCGCAACCCTGTCGGACGTCGTGCGCACTCGCATCTTCACCACCGATATTGCCCAATGGGAAGCCATCGGGCGGGCACATGGCGAAGTATTCGGCTCGATCCGGCCCGTGAGTACGATGGTAGAAGTACGAGCGTTGATTGACTCGCGCCTATTGGTCGAAATCGAAGCAACTGCCATTATTCCTTCCTAAATTATATTCTTCGCAGCGTTCGGGCTGCGTATCTTACCCCGATTTTCCGCTCCGTTATGAAACTCTTCAAGTCTGCCGATCTTATCCGCAAAAGCAAGTATATCAGCCGCGACCTTAGCTGGCTGCGCTTTAACTATCGCGTGCTCGATCAGGCCAAGGATACGTCGCGCTCGCTGTTCGACCGGCTGCGGTTCATGGCCATTACGTCGTCGAACCTAGATGAGTTTTTCATGATCCGGGTGGGGTCGCTGTACAACTACTTGGATTACGGTAAGGAGCGGGTGGATTACTCCGGGCTACGTGAGTTGCCCTTTCGGCGCAAGTTGCTGGACTTCGCCCATCGTTTTGTTAACGATCAGTCTATCACGTATTTAAATGAATTGAAGCCCCAGTTTGAGAAGAACGGCTTCAATATTCTGCAAATGAGTGAGCTCACCGAACTAGAGCTCAAAAAGGCCGACGGCTACTTCAAAAACACGATTTTTCCGCTGCTCACGCCGATGGTGTACGACTCGTACCACGGCTTTCCGCTGATGATGAACCAGATGCTCATCTTCGGCGTGGTGACGCGCACCGGCCCCGACAGCGAGATGGAGAAAGGGCAGGAGCGCCTCACGTTTGTGCAGATTCCGCAAAACCTGTCGCGCTTCTTTGAACTCACGCGCAAAGACAAAGTCATTTTTGTGCCCATCGAAGACATCGTGCGGGCCAACCTGCCGAAGCTGTTCCGCAACGTCGAAATCGCGTCGGCCGATTTGTTCCGCATCACGCGCAACGGCGATTTTACGCTGGAGGAGTCGGATGACATCGACGTTGACTTTATCAAGGAAATTCAGCTGGGTCTGAAAACCCGCAAGAAAGGCCGCGTCGTGCGGCTGGAAGTAGGCCCAGGTGCTTCCACGCTGCTCATGACAGTGCTGAAGGAGCGCTGGAAAGTGGATAACGGTAACGTGTTCGTTATCAACTCATTAATGGATATGCGCGGTGTGCTCCAGATTTTGAAGCACCCCAATTTTCGAGGCAAAGCGGCCAAACAGCCATCCGCCGTACCGCCCCTGAGTCTACCCGAAGGTGCTGAAGAGAACCTTTTCGAATACCTCAAGCACCACGATGTGCTGCTCCATCACCCATATAACAACATCGAGCCGGTGGTGCGCTTACTTGAGCAGGCGGCTGAGGACCCGCATGTCTTGGGCATCAAACAGACCATCTATCGCCTCGCCGACGACTCGCGCGTGACGGCGGCGCTGCTCAAAGCGGCTGAGAATGGTAAGCACGTATCAGTGCTGTTTGAGATTAAAGCGCGCTTCGATGAAGAGCGTAACATCCGGGAAGGAGCTCGGTTGGAAAAAGCCGGCTGCTTTGTCATTTACGGCGTGTCGAAGTACAAGACGCACACCAAAATGCTGATGATCATCCGGAAGGAAGGCGAAAAGGTGACGCGTTACGTGCACATTGGCTCGGGCAACTACAACGAGCAAACCTCACGCATCTACACCGATATCAGCCTGCTCACGACCAACGACGTGTACGGACACGACGTGTCGGAATTCTTCAATGTTATCACTGGGCATTCACAACCTGATGATTATGAATACCTTATCACGGCGCCAAAAGACATGCGCCAGCAGCTCATCCACCTGATCCGAGAGGAGGTGCGCAACGCCAAGAAAGGCTTGCCCAGCGGCATTGTGATGAAGATGAACTCCTTGGAAGACAAGGAGTTAATTGATGAGTTTTACCGCGCTTCCAAGGCCGGTGTGCCTATTCGCTTCATTGTAAGGGGCATTTGCTGCCTGCGGCCGGGCCGCGTGGGGCTAAGCGAAAATATTGTGGTGCACAGCATTGTGGGTGAGTTTCTGGAGCACTCGCGCTTGTTCTACTTCCACCAAAGCGGTCATCCGAAAGTGTACGCTGGTTCCGCCGACATCATGGTGCGCTCCTTCGACCGTCGTATCGAAGCGTTGTTTTTGATTGTTAACCCACAGCTGAAGCGGGAAGCAATCAGCATTCTGATGCTCAATCTGTTGGACAATCAGAATACGTACACCATGCGCGAAGACGGCGCATACGTGCGTCGCTGGCCTGCTACCGACGAGCCCGTGGTAAACGTACACCGCGACTTCTACCGCCGCGACGAAGAACGCTTAGCCGCTGCAACACCGGAAGGATTGCTAGACTTGCTTTACAGTCAAGCGGTTCGTAATCAAATGGATAGCGCCGCAGCCGTTAGTGTGCCCAGCGCCGCCAGCGATCACGACCACAACGACGAGGAAGCTGATGACGTGACGGAAGCAGAAATGGAAAACCCGGAGCCCGAACTCGCAACCTCCACCGACATGGCAGATGGCCTTGAGAGCTTGCCCGCTGCTAATGGGTAGATCGTTGCAGGAAGCCTTACTCCATATCGGAGCGGGCTTGCATGGCTAAGAACGGCGTGCCGATCGAGTGGTCGGCTACAGGCCTGATTTCTTCGAAGTGATCTTCGAAGAGCGTCTGTAACATGCCGTCTTTCAGACCGATATCGGGCACGAGCATCGTGTTGATGTGAGCCCACTCCATGGCCGACAGATAAATCTGGCCGGCCGGAATGATGACGTCGGCACGATCGGGGTTGAGCAAGGCCACGTTTACGCGCTCGTCCATGGTCATGCCTTTCAACTGGTTGAGAATGGAGGCAATGCGGCGACGCGTAATGGGCTTATCCAGTGAGGGTTGCGAAAGGCTGTAAATCTTGTTGATGTTGCCGCCCGTCCCGATGGCGCGCGTCACATGGTAGAGCCGGGCGTTCTCTTTTACCCACTCTTCCATGCGCTCCCACGTGCCGTTGAGCGCCTCTGTTCCGAGGCCGGTTTCTTCCTGCTGCATCCGCCGGATAGAGCCCACTTCGAAGGATTGCGATGCCACCTTGCGGCGGTCGTGGTAGATGTTGAACTCGGTGCTGCCGCCGCCTACGTCGATATGCAGGTAGTGCTTGTTGTCTTCGAGTAACTGCTCAATCACGCGGTTGATGTACGCCGCTTCTGCCTGACCGTTGATCACTTGGATTTCCATGCCAAGCTCCCGCCGAATGCGTTCGACTAGCTCAGGCGCGTTGCTTGCGGTGCGCATGGCCGAAGTAGCGCAGATGAGGTAATGCGCCACATCGTGCACCTCCATAAGCAGCTTCAGGGAATTCAGAAACTTGAAGAATTTCTCTTGTTTGGCTTCTGAAAGCCGGCCGGTAGCAAATACGTCCTCACCCAGCCGCATGGGGTAGCGCACGTACTCGACGCGCTTCAGGCGATACCTTCCTTCAAACATCAACACCGCCGAAATCTGGCATCGTACTGCATTGGACCCAATATCGATAGCAGCCAGTTTCAGCAGGGGATATTCCATGTGTTGCGCGATATGGTGAAAGGAAGTTCAAATATAGAGGTTTAGAGAAAGCAGGGTAACTAAGCCATGCAGGAAGTAACTGCAAAACCCGCTTTTTGCGCTAGGAGTGGCTTGGTATACAAAAGGCTGCACTTGAGGAAGCACAGCCTTTATGCAAGTGATAACTATTTGATTTACTGATCGATACGAAAGCCAAGTCCGAACTGAATTAGGCCATTTTCTTTTGATTTCTGGTAGGAAACCGATAGCGCGTACTGGTCGGAAACAGGAGCGAGGAAGAAGCCTGCGCCGTAGCCTTCGTGCCATCCGCCCGGAGAGTTGCCGCGGAAGTACACCCGACCACGGTCGTAGAAACCAAAAATGCCGTAGGAAAAAGGCAGAAAAGCCGTTTGAGCACGTCCCAAGGCCAGTCGAACCTCGGTGTTGATATACGCGCTGGCGTCGCCGGTGAAGCGATTGCGGTAATAGCCGCGCAGGCCCTCGCGCAAGCCTAGGCTGGTGTATTTGTAAAACGGAATCTCGTCGCGATTGCCGTAGTTTTTGGCGCCGCCTACTTTTACTACGGCCGTTACGGGTACCACTAGGCGGGCCGTACCGTAGTATTCAGCGAAACCTTGCGTGAGCCCGAAATTGGTTTTGCCCCGGTTGAGCTGGTGATAAGTGTCATGCTGCAACCGCAGGCGCGCACCGCGGCGTGCAAATAGCTGCCGGTCGCGTAAGTCTAAGTCAAACAGAGCATTAAGGCCAATCAGGCGTTGGAAGCCAGTATTGGGCTGTACAACATCCGACTGCGGCGGTTGCTGCTGGAGTTGGCCTAGGTAGCTCTGGTTACTGTAGTTGGTGGTATACTGTTCGTAAGTCGGCCCGAAGCGGAAAAGGCTGCGATTGAAGAACGTGCGCTCGGTGAAAGCGGCCAGCGTAAAGCCCTTATAGCGAGCCTTGTAGAACTTGTCGTCGTACAAGTCCTGGTCCTTTTGGGTATTGTTGCCAATGCCAAAGAAGTTGTAATACTGGAAGAAGTTGCCGTACTCAGTGCGGGCGCCGATGTCCCACTTACCAATGGCGTAGCGATGGCGCGTGTTCAGGGCCACTTCAAAATTGCCGTTGGAAGAGCCGCGCACGTCGAAGCCATACAGGTTTTTGTAGTTCGGCTTGCGGAAACCTTGGCTCACGATGTCGAAGCCGGCACTGATGCCAAAGCCGTCGTTGCGGTTATACGTAATAGCACCGCGCGGATTGTAGCCATCGTATTCAAACTCCTCGCGATCGTAACGGTTGATATCAGGCCGAGCGGAAGTGTGGTTGTCGCTTTCCTTGCTCAGCTTCATTTCAGTCGTCGGTACATCGTAAACTTTGGTAAGTGTCCGAAGACCAGCTACTTGCGATTCGTCGTTGATTTTGTCTTTATCATCCCCACCAATGATGCGCACCAGAATACTGTGTCGTGCCGCGCCCGTAACGGTAAAAATATCGTCGTCGCCGAGGCCATACAGGCTGATTTCGTCGGTTTCCTTGGGCTTGAAAGTGCGGTCGAAAAGCGGGTCGCCGTCGGGTTGATCGCTACCTTTGGTTTTGTCGTACATGCGCACGCGCACATTGCCATCGGCCTGCCGATCTACCTGGAAGACCTCGCTCTTGTTGGAACCCACAACGTCCACGCGTTTGGCCAGCAGCAAATAGTATTTGTCGAGGGCTTTGGGAAGCTCTTGGATGCGGGCTTTTAGCTTGCGGTTGAGGTCGTTACCCGAGATTTTCTGCACCTCCGCTGGCAGGGTTGCAGTCGCCTGATCGATGGCGGCCGGCGTCATTTTTTCCTGCATATAGCGCCCGATCTCCTGCCATTGCTCGCGTGAAAGCGATTGCAGCAAGAAGCGGTCGAGGTGGCGAGCGGGCCAGTTCAGGCTTTCCATATCGTGGAATTTGGCCTGAAAATCCTCGATGCTCGGCACGGCCCATTCGCGGTTGGCGAGGTAAGTCAATACGCCGTTCCACAGCGTAAAGCTCTGGTCGCGGTCGCGCGGAATGGGGCGGTAAACGGTTTTGTTGCCTTGCTTATACCCGGCCCATTTCCAGTTGTCTTCGTGCTTGCCGAAGTCGGCCACGAGCATATCAAAAGCCCGGGCTTTGCCGAGCGCAAAGGCATCTATCTGATTATCATGGTCTTTGTAGAGCTGCCGGAAGAAGCTGAAGGAGCGGCGTACCTCGTCGGCGTTACCAAACCCGGGCAGGTTGGGTTTTGGATCGACGGGACGGTCTTCCAGCGTGCCGAGTAATCCGGCGTATTCCTTGCGATAAGGTCCAAGCTTTTGATTATCAGGCAGAACAAAAAGCCGAGGCCGGGCGTGCAGGATATCCGTCTGGTCGAGCAAAGAGCCCGCGACGAGTGCCGAATAGGGGTGGGCCGTCGGCGTGATATCGCGAAGTACATCGGCCGCCACAGAATTGCGCAGTTCCGGGGGCAGAATGCGCGTCACGTCTTTGTCAACGGAGCGAAAAACGTACTCGGAACTGTCGGCCGCGATCAGCTTAAGCGACGTTGTCTGGCGCCCGCCCCCTCTGCCAAAGGGTCGTAAACCGCCTTTTTCCGCGTTCAAATCCAGCGTAGAAACCGTGACGGGTTGCGTCCACGAAGACCGATAAAGCGGCCCAAGCCAAAACCGTTTGCCTGCTCCCGCTTTGTATTGCGGGCCCGGAACCACCGTAACCGACGGCTGGAAGGGTGCGTCGGGTTTCGATTCCGCTACGCCTTGCGGAGCGCTCGGGCATTCGGGAATGAACTCATTGACAGGCACATTGGGCAGGCGCGGCTCGGTGCAGGCCGACTGGAACAGCGTGGCTTCGTAGGCCTGCCTGGGGACGCCCGCTTGTTTGTCGAACGTATAGAAATAGGCCTTAACGGTGCCGTCAGCGAAGTATTCCAGCTTCGAATATCCCTCAGCCGATTCGTTGAATTGTGATTGGGCGTTGGCCCCTACATGCTCGCTTTCGGCGAAGCTGCCCGCTACCAGATGGTAGTTGTTTTTGAGCTGGGTGAGCTGCAAGCTGTAGTCGTGGGCAGCGGCGTATACCACTCCAGGATTCTCTTGAAGCGTATTCAGCATTTCCTTGCTGAAGGCCTGATACGCCGGATTGGCCATGTCGCGCGGCGTGCCTACGTTTTGGCGATAAGCTGCGTACAGCGTACCGAAAACGGGCAGCGGCACACCGTCCCCGAACGGAAACAGATGCCGGCTCAACGGCATACGCCCGCCGTAGATGCCGTTGCTAACCACTGGCTGATGGCCTACGAGCAGCACGTTTTTGCCTTTCGTGTCGTCGAGCACGTCCTGGAGCTGCTCCCGAAACTCTTCTTTGGTCAGGGTCTTGCAATCCGTATCCGGCGCTTCGGGGCGGTCGTAGGGGTGCGTCCACCATGGAGTGTTGATGGCCACAAGTCGCACAGTAGGAGCCACATCCGCGATTTCGGGGCCAGGGCAGCCGCCAGTGGGCATAAAAGCATTCTGGTCGGGGAGTTGCTTCTCAATGTATTTTTCGAGCCGTTTGACGCGCTTCAAGCCCTCGGGGCCGGAATTGGCCCAGTCTTTATCGCCGGGCACGAAATACAGGCGGCCATTCGGCAGGCCCTTCACCAACCCAATAAGCGCATCGATGCGCGCAGTTTCGTCGGAGTTGCTCGAGTCTTTCTTGCTGCCCAGGCCTTCATTGCTCACAATATCGCCCAGATGGACGACGGTAAAGGATCCCGTTTCCTGCTCTAAGGCACGTCGAAGGCTTTGCAGATGGGCCGGCGGTGGGGTAGTGGTGGCCGTATTGCCAAGGAGATAAACTGTGTGGGCCGGCTGAGTAGATTGTGATTGGCCCGGAAGGGCAGCTGCCAACAACAAACCAGCCAGCAGCAAATAGCGTGGAAAAATGCGCATAGAGCTAGAATAGTCAGGAATCGAAAGCTTGCTTACGGGCAAAAATCCCTTGGAGATTTAGTTATTTAATTCCGAGGGCTACGCTGATAAAAGCTGTGCGGTGCGGAAAGGGGGCAGCTGAACGGAAGGAGTATTTGGCTGCTTTCTACAATGAATTGATAATCAATATACTACAAGAAAGTATTGAATATATATCTTTTGGTATTTATAAGGAGCAAGATCAGGCTTCAGCCAACAGCTGCGTCACTACCCGCGGCACTCCCAGGCTGGCGGGCTCGGCGATGAAGTGCACATTGCGCCGGGTGGTGAGCGGGGGCTGGGTAGGGTCGATTACGTAAATCGGGCAACCAGAAGGGGCATAATTTACCAAGCCAGCGGCCGGATACACTTGCAGCGAGGTGCCCACCACCATGAAAATAGCAGCGGTAGCAGCCTCCTCAATAGCACGCTCCATCAGCAGTACCGCTTCGCCAAACCAAACGATGTTGGGCCGTAGCTGGTGGCCTTTTTCGCAACAGTCGCCCAACTCAATGCGGTCGGTGGTCATCGGGTACACCAGCTCTTCGTAGCGCGTACTGCGTGATTCGAACAGCTTGCCGTGCAGGTGAATGACATGACTGCTGCCCGCGCGCTCGTGCAAATCATCCACATTTTGCGTTACAATAACCACTTCAAAAGACTGCTCCAGCGCCACCAACGCCCGGTGTCCTTCGTTGGGTTGGGCGGCCCGGGCGGCCTTACGCCGTTGGTTGTAAAATTCGAGCACCAATTCGGGGTTGCGTGCCCAGCCTTCGGGCGAGGCCACATCTTCTACCCGGTGCCCTTCCCACAGGCCATCGGAGCCGCGAAAGGTGGCCAGCCCGCTTTCGGCGCTGATGCCCGCGCCGGTGAGAACAACAATTTTCGGTTTGGAAGAAGCAAACGACATAACGGTATACTTTTCAGGTGGATAACCTAGGTGTCTCGGGGTTGGTTTTGGCGCACGCTTCTTCGGTTTCGGATGTGCGCCACGCTCTATCGCTTACGCATCATCGCTTGCAGAAGGACAACAAAAAAGGCCGATCCTGAGCAGGAGCGGCCTTTTTAATGAATGAAAACCGATTATTTCGCTTTTGCGGTGGCTTTTTTTGCAGTTCCCGTAGCCGGTTTTTTAGCGGCGGGCTTTTTCGCAGCAGACTTTTTGGCCGCTGGTTTTTTGGCTGCGGTTTTGGCCGGCGCATCGGCTTCGGGTTTCTCCTTTTTGGCGAAACGACCTTTACCGGGTTTGTCGGGCGTGGCATCAGCCAGCTCAATGCAGCGCTCCAGGGTCAGGTCTTTTGGCTCTTCGCCTTTCGGAATCTTAACGTTTTTCTTGCCTGCTACTATGTAAGGACCAAAGCGACCGTTAAGTATTTGAATATCAGGCCTTTCTGGGAATTCCTTGATTAGGCGTTCGGCATCGGCTTTCCGCTTGGCTTCGATGAGCTCGATGGCTTCGGGGGCCGTAATGGCATGCGGGTCCTGCTCCTTGGTTAGCGAATAGAACTTGCTGTCGTGGCGGATGTAAGGGCCGAAGCGACCGATAGCCGCCGTCATGTCCTTTTCCTCAAACTGACCGATGATACGCGGGAGTTTGAACAGCTCAAGGGCCTCATCAACCGTCAGATTCTCAATGAATTGACCTTTGCGTAAGCTGGCATACACTGGCTTTTCTTCGCTGCCTTCTTTGGGTTCGATCTGCACGTAAGGGCCAAAACGACCCAGGCGCGCCGTGATCTTTTGGCCCGTTTCGGGGTGCATACCGATTTCCCGGGTCGAGCCCAAGGTGCTGCGCTCAATATCCTGTCCGCGCTCCACAGTTTCGTGGAAGGTGCCGTAGAAGTCTGAAAGCATTTTGCCCCATTCTTCCTTGCCATTAGCGATCAGGTCAAACTCGCCTTCTACTTTCGCAGTAAACTGATAATCAATGATAATGGGGAAGTGCTCCACCAAGAAATCATTGACGACCATAGCGGTATCTGTCGGAAAGAGCTTGGCTTTGTCAGCCCCAAAAGTTTCCGTTTTGGCTTCGGTTTTTACCTGGTCGCCTTCGAGCGTCAAAACATGGAACTTGCGTTCCTTGCCTTCGCGCGTGTCCTTTTCGACGTAGCCGCGCTTCTGAATAGTTGAGATGGTAGGTGCATAGGTCGAAGGACGGCCAATGCCCATTTCCTCGAGCTTTTTCACCAGCGAAGCTTCTGTGTAGCGAGCTGGCGGTTGCGCAAAACGCTCGGTCGCCCGCAGCAACTGAAGCGGTAACTGCTGGCCGACGGTAAGCGGAGGCAACCCCCGCGAAAACGTCGATTCGCCGTCCTGCTCATCATCGTCCTTCGATTCGCTGTAGGCTTTCAGGAAGCCTTCGAACGTAATTACCTCACCAGTAGCCGTAAGCGGCGTACCGGGCATCGTACTGATGCCGATGGTGGCCACCGTGCGCTCAACTGTGGCATCGGCCATTTGCGAGGCCATGGCCCGCTTCCGGATCAGGTCGTAGAGGCGCTGTTCGGCCGAATCCGAGCCGGCTTTGGCCAAGGCAAAATCCGTGGGGCGAATGGCTTCGTGGGCTTCCTGCGCCGAGGCCGATTTGGTTTTGAACTGCCGGGTGAGGGCATATTCCGGGCCGTAGGAGCGGCTGATTTCTTCCTTGGCAGCGGCCAGTGCATCCTGCGACAGATTCACTGAGTCGGTACGCATGTAGCTGATCTTACCGGCTTCGTAAAGCTTCTGTGCTACACTCATCGTCTGGGCCACGGAGAAGCCTAGTTTACGCGAGGCTTCTTGCTGGAGTGTCGACGTAGTAAAAGGCGGCGCAGGCGAGCGTTTGCCAGGTTTTTTATCTAAAGCATCAATGCTATAAGTAGCTGATATGCAATTACTTATAAAATCGTATGCCTCCTGCTGTACTTTAAAGCGGGTGGGCAATTCGGCCTCCAGCACAGCGCCCCGGCCTGCATCGAAACGCGCCGTCACGCGGTAAGCGGACGAAGTTTTGAATTGGCTGATTTCGCGCTCACGCTCTACTACTAGGCGCACCGCCACCGATTGCACGCGGCCTGCCGACAAGCCGGCTTTTACCTTTTTCCAGAGTACAGGCGAAAGTTCGAAGCCTACCAAGCGGTCGAGCACGCGCCGTGCCTGCTGCGCATTGACCAAGTTCAGGTCAATCTCGCGCGGCGAAGCAATGGCATTAAGAATTGCGGTTTTGGTGATTTCGCGAAAGACAATACGCCGTGTTTTGGAGTCGTTCAGGTTTAGCGTTTCGGCCAAATGCCAGGAAATGGCTTCACCCTCGCGGTCGTCGTCACTTGCCAACCAGACGGTTTCGGCTTCTTTGGCTAGCTTTTTTAACTGCGCAATAATTTCACGCTTATCCGGTGATACTACATAAGTAGGCTTAAACCCATTAGCGATGTCGATGGCGTTATTGTCTTTGGGAAGGTCTCGAACGTGCCCGAAGCTGGATTTGACAATGAAGTCCTGCCCCAAATACCCCTCAATGGTTTTGGCTTTGGCGGGGGACTCCACGATGACTAAATTTTTGACCATAAGCAGGGGCTAGCGGCAGTATACGGTGACTCGATTAAGTAGGGAAACGACCTGGCGCTGACAAAAGTTGAATTTTGCCGCAAAGATGATGGAATAATCCGTTGTGGCAGTATCCGGTTCCTATTTATATGTAAGGAGAAACCGAGGCAATAGGTTTCGAGAACGGCTATTTTGCGCCAAGAGGTTCACTAGAGCGCACATTATTCGTTTGGGAAGTGCTACAAATTGCACGAAACTTCAAAGTCATATTTACTACCTTTGTAAGTCCGGAAACCACCCTATCCACCCTTCCGGTTAAAAGCAACGTCTCTTTCAGGAGGCTTCGCAACTCTACCTTTGTATGGCTTCAGGTAAAATTACCAAAACCACCGCTAGCACGGATTCCACTGCGCCGGCTGCTCCAGTAACTCCGATTTCTTCTGCGAGTACCGCGCTGCCTGCAGGCTCGCGTACCAGCGCCGACATTACCCGGAAACGAGGTATTGCGCGGGGGTCAGGAGCTACGCAGGATGCCGATTATATTAATGAGCAGCTCAACCGCGTGCTTTACGCGCTCGATGCCTTTAAGAAAGGCGACGTATCGGTGCGTTTGACTAAGCAGAACGACGACATTTTCGCCGAAATCGCCGAAGCCTACAACTCGATGGTGGAGATGATCGGTGGTGTAGGGGGGGAAGTGTCGCGCATTTCGAAGGTTGCTGGGGTAGAGGGCAATCTGAAAGCCCGTGCTTCAGCCGAAAACGCGTCGGGCTTCTGGCGCGACATGATTAACAATATCAACGGCTTGGTGGATAGCATTGCCGTACCGGTATTGGAAGTAGGCAAAGTATTGAAGAACATCTCGAAAGGCAACCTGGACGAAACCTTCCAGATTCCGGTATCGGGCGACTTCAAAGTGATGGCCGAAACCATCAACAAGACCATCGACAACCTCAACCTGTTTGCCGGCGAAGTAACCCGCGTGGCGCAGGAGGTAGGCACCGAAGGCAAACTCGGTGGTCAGGCGTCGGTTCCGAACGTAGGTGGCGTGTGGAAGGACCTGACGGACAACGTGAACACGATGGCCTCGAACTTGACGAGTCAAGTTCGAGACATTGCTAACGTGGCGACGGCGGTTGCCAAAGGCGACTTGACCCAAAAGATTACGGTGGACGTGAAGGGGGAGCTGCTGCAACTCAAGCAGAACCTGAACCAGATGGTGGATTCGCTCAACCTGTTCGCCGGCGAGGTAACCCGCGTGGCCCTCGAAGTAGGCACAGAAGGCAAACTCGGCGGCCAGGCCTCCGTACCCAACGTGAGCGGGGTCTGGAAAGACCTGACGGACAACGTAAACAACATGGCCTCGAACTTGACGAGTCAAGTTCGAGACATTGCTAACGTGGCCACGGCGGTGGCCAAAGGCGACTTGTCGCAGAAAATCACCGTCGATGTAAAAGGCGAGCTGCTGCAGTTGAAGCAGAACCTCAACCAGATGGTGGACTCGCTCAACCTGTTTGCCGGGGAGGTAACCCGCGTAGCGCAGGAGGTAGGCACCGAAGGCCGCTTGGGCGGCCAGGCCTCCGTACCGAATGTGGCCGGCGTATGGAAAGAACTTACTGATAATGTGAACTATATGGCCTCAAACCTGACCAGTCAGGTGCGGGACATTGCCAACGTGGCCACTGCCGTAGCCCGGGGTGATTTGAGCCAAAAGATTACGGTGGACGTGAAGGGCGAGCTGCTGCAACTCAAGCAGAACCTGAACCAGATGGTGGACTCGCTCAACCTGTTCGCCGGCGAGGTAACCCGCGTGGCCCTCGAAGTAGGCACGGAAGGCAAACTCGGTGGTCAGGCCTCCGTACCGAATGTCGCGGGTGTGTGGAAGGAGTTGACCGACAACGTAAACAACATGGCCTCGAACCTGACCAGTCAGGTGCGAGACATTGCCAACGTGGCCACCGCCGTAGCTCGCGGCGACTTGAGCCAGAAGATGACGGTAAACGTGAAGGGCGAAATCCTGGAACTCAAGAATATCTTGAACCAGATGGTGGACTCGCTCAACATCTTCGGCGACGAAGTAACCCGCGTGGCCCGCGAAGTGGGCACGGAAGGAAAGTTGGGTGGCCAAGCCAACGTGCCTCGTGTTGGTGGTACCTGGAAAGAATTGACGGACAACGTGAACACGATGGCCTCGAACCTGACTTCTCAGGTACGAGACATTGCCAACGTGGCCACCGCCGTAGCCAAAGGCGACCTAACCCAAAAAATCACGGTCGATGTAAAAGGCGAGCTGCTGGATCTGAAGAATATTCTGAACCAGATGGTGGACTCGCTCAACATCTTTGCCGGCGAAGTAACCCGCGTGGCCCGCGAAGTGGGTACCGAGGGTATTCTGGGTGGCCAGGCCAACGTGCCAAGCGTTAGCGGTACCTGGAAAGACTTGACGGACAACGTGAACACGATGGCCTCGAACCTGACGAGTCAGGTACGGGACATTGCCAACGTGGCCACCGCCGTAGCTCGGGGTGACTTGAGCCAGAAAATCACAGTTAATGTGCGCGGCGAGCTATTGCAGCTGAAGGAAAACCTCAACCAGATGGTGGACTCGCTCAATACTTTCGGCGACGAAGTAACCCGCGTGGCCCGCGAAGTGGGTACGGAAGGAAAACTGGGTGGCCAGGCCAATGTGCCCAACGTGCGCGGCACTTGGAAGGACCTAACGGACAACGTGAACACGATGGCCGCCTCACTGACTTCTCAGGTGCGGGACATTGCCAACGTAACTACCGCCGTAGCTCGCGGCGACTTGAGTCAGAAGGTTTCAGTTGATGTGAAAGGCGAATTACTCGACCTGAAAGACAACATCAACCGCATGGTGGACTCGCTCAACATCTTTGCCGGCGAGGTAACCCGCGTGGCGCAGGAAGTAGGCACGGAAGGCCGCTTGGGCGGTCAGGCCAACGTGCCGAATGTAAACGGCGTGTGGAAGGATTTGACCGACAACGTAAACACGATGGCGGCAAATCTGACAACCCAAGTACGTGGCATTATCCGCGTAGTAACCAGCGTATCGCAAGGTGACTTGACTCAGAAGCTGACGCTGGATGCCAAAGGCGAAGTAGCAGAGCTGGCGGACACGATCAACCGCATGGTGGACGACCTGAATCGCTTGGCACTCGAAGTAAGCCGCGTAGCCAAAGTAGCTGGGGTCGAAGGCAAGCTGACCGAACGCGCCACCGTAGGCGGCGTGAGCGGATCTTGGAAAGAAATCGTTGATACGCTTAACGCGCTTATTGAATCCATTGCTTCGCCAGTATTGGAAGTAAGCCGCGTGGTACGAGCCATCTCGGAAGGCGATCTGACGCAACGCGTTGGTATTCAGA
Source organism: Hymenobacter jejuensis (assembly GCF_006337165.1). Lineage (NCBI taxonomy): Bacteria > Pseudomonadati > Bacteroidota > Cytophagia > Cytophagales > Hymenobacteraceae > Hymenobacter > Hymenobacter jejuensis. The sequence continues at coordinate 4,952,921 of NZ_CP040896.1, read as the reverse complement.
CGGCTGGTGATATCGAGGCCATGTCAAATGCTTTGAACCTGGCCGTTGAAAACCTCAACGAACTGCTCGGCGAAATCAACGAATCGTCGCAGATTGTGGGCGAGTCGTCGGAGGAAATGGCATCGAAAGGCCAAGAGATGAGCCGCGTAACGGTTGACGTAGCTCTGGCAATGCAGCAAATGGCAGAAGGTGCTCAGAATCAAGCACTTAAAACTGACCAGGCATTCAAGCTGATCGAAGAAATCATGCAGGCCACGAAGGAGACCGCTGGCAAAGCCGACATCGTAAACAAATCAGCTATCCTGGGTGAGCAAACTTCGCAGCTGGGTCTGAAAACGGTAGCCGAAGTGGTGAAGAACATGGAAGAAATTTCCAATGCGGCTTCGCAGACTTCTAAAACTATCGAAGTACTCAGCACCCGTTCGCAGGAAATCAGCAAGTCGTTGAGCGTTATCACCGACATCGCTTCGCAAACCAACTTGCTGGCTCTAAACGCCGCCATTGAAGCAGCCCGAGCCGGAGAAGCAGGTCGAGGCTTTGCGGTAGTAGCCGAAGAGATTCGCAAATTGGCGGAAGGCTCGCGCAAGTCGGCTAGTGAGATTGCCACGCTGGTAGAAGACGTTCGCAAAGACACTACTTCCGCCGCAACCGCTATCTCGACGATGGAAGGCCGTGTATTGAAAGGCAAAAACGCCACGTTTGAAGCCTCAAGCGCCTTCAAAAACATTGCGACCAGCAGTGGCGAAACGCTCCGTACCTCCCGCGACATTCTTACCGCTACAGAAGTACAGAAAGCCAGTATCGGTGACGTGGTGAAATACGTGGAAGAAGTGGTAGCCATTGCCGAGCAGACGGCGTCGGGCACGCAGCAGGTGGCGAGCACAGCCAAGCAACTTTCGTCGTCGATGCAGGAACTGACCACTTCCAGCCAGAACCTCACAGATATCGCTGATGACCTGCAGGTTGGGTTGTCGGCCTTCCAACTGCTCGAAGAAATTGAGCCAGAGCCGGAGCCTGAACCTGTTCGTCGGGGCCTGCGTCGGTTAGTTGCCCCCGCCCCGGCACCGAGCACCAACGGAACGCATCACCAAGCGATGGACCGCCTGACGCGGAAAGTTGCTGCGCTGATGACGCCTGCTGCCTCCATGAAGCGCAAAGGCGAACCGGAACCCGCTGCCAAACCTGCTGCTTCACGTCGGGAGCGGAACCGGACAATGAGATTGGGTGCTGCAGAAGCGGCAATTCAACAAAATGGCAAAAGCGCAGCCTCTGAACCGAAGAAGCCCAATGGGCGGCGCAAGGCAGCTGATACCGCGGCCAATAAGCCCGATATTGACCAAGCAACTGCCAAATCGAGCCGCTCAAAGTCAAAGGCTAAATAATTGACAATCAACTAGTTGGCAAAGTGCTGCTGATGCGTGTGTATGCATCGGCAGTTACTTGCTTTTACCATCTTTTGCACGGCTGATAAAGTGGTGACTGACGAGAAAAAAACTTCCAAACCCGACGCTCTTCTGCAACTGATCGTGTTCCGATTGGGCGAAGAAGAATACGGCATTCGCATTGAACAGGTAAAAGAAGTAACGATTACTCCGGAAGTAGCTCGGATGCCCAAAACGCCTGCTTTTGTAAAAGGCATTGCCAATTTGCGGGGCGACATCATCGCCATCATTGACCTCGAAGAGCGTTTTGCGCTGCGTTCGAAGGGACAGGAGATACCTACGGTAAGCTACACGCTTGCAATCGAAGCCAAGGATTATACCATTGGAATTGTGGTGCGGGAAGTGCCGCAACCGCTGACCATTCCGGTTTCTGCGATCGAGAAAGCTCCGGAGTTGATTCAGGACATCAACATCCACGACAAATACATTGAAGGAATTGCTCGGGTCGAAAGCCGGATTATCATTGTATTGGATATGCTGAAGTTGCTGACGCCCTCAGAAATCATGCAGTTGCAGCCCAAAGGAGAATCTTCGTCTAGCACTGCCCGTACAAAAGCCTGACTTTTGCGTACTCGATCCTAAAGCATCTTCCTCCTCATTTAGCTCTTCTGCTTACATAGTATGAAAAATCGCATTCTCATCGTGGACGACTCCTTTTACATGCGCACGATGCTTAAAAATATGCTTTCTGATGCTGGCTACGACGTAGTTGGCGAAGCTGCCAACGGTCAGCAAGCAGTAGAAATGGCAATTGACACCAAGCCCGACCTGATTACTCTAGATGTAATTCTGCCCGACAACACAGGCTTGGATGTCCTCAAGAGCATCCGTCAGGAGCAGCCCGATGTGAAAGTTGTAATGTGCAGTGCCGTAGGCCAGGAAGTGATTGTGAATGAGGCACTTGAAAGCGGTGCTACTGCTTACATCGTAAAGCCCTTCTCGGAAGAAAAAGTACTGGAAATCGTTGGGGGCGCGCTTCAGGGTCCTGAGTCGGACCCAGTATAGTTCTCCGCAGTGCTTGTAGCATCTGCCGTATTTCCGGCAGGTGACATATAGTTAGTCTCCGCAGTCCAGTGCCCCACCTTACTTCTCCTTTCACAATTTTGCTCGGTAACCTGCCCGTGTTTGTGCGGCTGGAGCTTACCAAATTGCTACGCGCACAGACCGATTTACAGGTGACGGGCGTAGCAGGTAATGCGACCGAGTTAGTAACCATGGCCCGGCGCCTGCGGCCGGGACTGGTTGTGATAGGAGAAGAGCAACTTCTGGATCTGGAGCAGTTGGCACGCCAGTATGCCGTGCCGGTTTTGATATACAGCGCCACCACGTTGCTTGGGGGCGCTTTGCGCGAAGCTGCCCGGTGGCATGTGTACGACGTTATCAAGCCTTTGCTGCCTGCGAACGACCCCGGGTATTCCGATTGGCGACGGGAACTGTTGCGCAAAATTAGGGCTGCCAAGCCTCAACTTATCGCCGCAACTCAGGCCGTGGTAGCGCGTCGGGCTCAGGTAACTGCGCTACCCAATAGCATCGTGCTAATCGGGGCTTCTACGGGGGGCTCGGCGGCAGTCGAAGCCTTGATACGTTCTTTTCCCGCTTCGATTTCGTGTGCCGTGATCATTGCGGTGCACCTGCCGGCTCACTTCACGCTTTCATTAGTTGAGCGGCTGAGCAAGGTTACCACGCTGCCGATTGCCGTTGCGCATACGGGTACCCGACTGGAAGCTGGAAAAATACTTGTGGCTCCGGGAGGTTATAACATTACGGTGCGCCCTGTGTCCGACAGCCCTTGGCAAGCGTGGGAAACGGCTCTGACATCTGAATACGTATCCGGCTATGATGAGCCTTCCATCAATTTGCTGATGCAATCTGCAGCCGCAACTGCGGGTCGCAAGGTGCTGGGAGTTGTGCTGACTGGGCTCGGGCAGGATGGCACACTTGGGGCGCTTAGCATCCGGCAGCACGGTGGCACGGTGCTCGCGCAAAACGAAGCTACCTCCGCTGTCTTCGGCATGCCTAAGTCGGTGATCGAAGCCGGTTATGCCAATGCCGTGTTACCGCTCTCCGAAATAGCCGAGTTTATTCAGCGATTTTCGGCTGCTCTGCGTCTGAAGCGACCTTTGCCAATTTCTGCTCCTCTACACGCCGCCTAATGAAGACACGGGAGCAGGAATACCGAGAAATCTTTATGGCGGAAGCACTCGAGTATTATGACTCGATGGGCCGCCACATCAGCGAGTTAGAGAAAAACCCTGCGGACGAACGTGCACTTAATGAGCTATTCCGGCTCATGCACAACCTAAAGGCCAATGCACGCGCCATGGGCTACGCCGACATCGGTGAGGTAGCCCACGGCATGGAAACCATTTTTGGCCTCATCCGAAGCAAAGAGCGCGAATTTGCGGGCTCCATCGTGCCGGTATTATTTGCTGGGGTCGATGCGCTGGGCGACATGATCCGGGCGGTTGACGAAAATAACCCGACGCCGAATGTGGAGGCCTTGCAAGCCAACCTCGATCGGCTGGTGCGTGGGGAAGAGCCTGATATTGAGGATGTTGATAATTCCGATGAGAATGCTAACCGCAAGTTAGAGCTGTCAGATCTGGTGTATATCCAGATCAAAAAGCTCGATCATCTGATGAATCTGGTGGGCGAGCTGATTATCGACCGGGACCGCATTCTTACCCTTAGCCAGGAAATAGGAAGCCCCGCCCTTCAAACCGCTGCGACTCACCTGTTCCGCATTGCCGACGAGCTACAGTACAGCGTTATGGACGCGCGCTTGGTGAACGTTGGATCGTTGTTCAATAAATTTCCCCGTGTCGTCCGGGACGTTGCCACGGCAGAGAACAAGGAAATCGAGTTGGTACTGAACGGTCAGGATATTCAAATTGACCGTAACATTCTCCAAATCATCACGGACGCACTGCTTCACTTAGTGCGCAACGCCATCGGACACGGTATTGAGACGCCGGCAGAGCGGCAGAAAGCAGGGAAGCCAGCGCGTGGTAAGCTCACCATCAACGCCCAAACCGAACGTGACGACGTTTTGATTCACGTCTCTGATGACGGCCGCGGCATCAACATAGAAAGCGTACGGCGCAAAGCCGTTGAACGAGGTCTGACCACTGCTGAGGCCGCTGCTGGCTTAGATGACAATGCAGTGCGGGCTTTTCTTTTCGAGCCTGGATTTTCAATGGCGAAGGAAGTCACCGAGATTTCGGGGCGCGGCGTCGGGCTCGATGTCGTAAAGCTGGCCATCGATTCACTTGGTGGTCAGTTGCGGGTAGATTCGGTATTGGGCCAGGGTACAACTTTCACGCTAGTATTGCCTACTTCCATTGCCGTAAAGGGGGCTCTGTTGTTTGAGTTGGAAGAACGCAGCTACGCGATTCCGCTCATGCATACCGATTCTGTTGTTTCGCTATGGCCTGACCAACTGCACGTTGTGGGAGGTTTGTTGCTGGCTGAAGTAATGGGGGAGAACGTACCCGTAGTAGATTTGCGCCGCCTGCTTCACAACAGCGACGGTCCGTTGCCACTGGCTACCCGCGAGGAGCTACGCGGTCGGCAAGAGATCATCATTGTTAATTATAATAACCGCAAGTTGGGATTGATTGTTGACCGGTTTCTGCGCCAGCAGAACATCGTAATCAAGCCCATGAGCAAGCCATTGGATACCATCGATTTGTTCGGTGGTGTTACGGTGCTGGGCAGCGGACAAGTATGTTTGGTGCTGGATGTCCCGGCCCTAACTCGACTTTTCTTAGCCAAGCGACCATAAAACTCGTATTGCAGAATTCGAGCAAGCACAGCATTTGTACTTGTTCGCCCAACTGATTGATTCATATGGATTTGCACATGACGGAGCTGGAGCGGGACATCATCCGCGAAATTCTGAACATTGGCTTGGCGAGGGCTGCTGATTCCTTCGCCGTCATTGCGCAGGAGAAAGTGCTGCTTGAAGTTCCGAACCTGGATATTGTACCCGGACGAAGCATTCTGGACAGAGTGCACGAATACGAGGGATCACACGCCATCATTCAGTCCGATATCAAAGGCGAATTCAACGGTACTACGCTCATGTTTTTTTCGGGGCAGCATGTGCAGCGCCTCTCGCGGGTTTGCTTGCGCATGAATGTTCCCGATTCCATCGAAATTGATGCGATGCAGGAATCGTTGTTGCTGGAAATCAGCAACATCATCACCGGCGCTTTGGTAACGCAGCTGGCCAACATCCTCAAGGCCCACATTTACGGCGCGCCGCCGCGGGCACCGCGCGGCAACATCGCCGACTCGCTAAAAAGCCTGATTTTCAATCAGCCCATGGTGCAGCCGCTCATTTTCTCGGTAATCACCCAATTTTCTGACAAAGAAAATTCCGTGGAATTGCCCCTGATGCTCTTTTTCGACCGTAATACATTTATCAAAATCCTCGATATCATTCGTACGTACGATTTCTTGGGCGGCCAACCGGCTGTCTAAGTCAATTTGTATCGATTGAATTGCGGATACGTTGTTTTTTGTAATCGCGCCTAATGCCTTCTTAATCAAAGCTTTGTGTTTTGATTGTCGGTGTTCGGCGCGATGCCATTTTCTCCCCTCACCAACCTTCTTCGCATGACTTCTTCCTCCGAATCCAGTCTTGAGCAAAAGCTTGCCAATTTCGATCCCAATGCGCTGGGCGATGCCTCGGGCGGCGTGTACGGGTTGCCTTTTACCGTGGACGAAGCCCAGGTAGTAGTAGTGCCAGTGCCGTGGGAAGTCACGGTTTCGTATGGCGCAGGCACGGCAAAGGGGCCGGCGGCCATCCGGGATGCTTCCTTCCAAGTCGATCTCTACGATCCGGACATTCCGGATGCGTGGCGCTTAGGCCTGGCCATGGAAGACGACGACGAAACGTGGGCACACGCCAGCAACGAGCTGCGGCCGCAAGCTGCCAACTACATTGGGTGGCTGGAAGACGGCATGCCGGCCACGAAAGGCGCAACGCTGGGGGCAGTGCCTGCTCAGGTCACGGCGAAGGGAAAGGAATTGCTCGAATGGCTTAAGCAGAAAACCGGGGCTTACCTCGACGCCGGCAAAGGGGTAGTGGTGCTCGGGGGCGACCACAGTACGCCGCTTGGATACCTGCACGCGTTGGCCGAACGGCACGAGGAATTCGGCATTTTGCAAATCGACGCGCACTGCGATTTGCGTCCGGCCTACGAAGGCTTCGAGTATTCGCACGCCTCCATCATGTACAATGCGTTGCAACTGCCGCAGGTCAAGAAACTGGTGCAGGTAGGCATTCGCGATCTGTGTCAGCAGGAAGCCGAGTTTGTCGATGAGTCGAAAGGCCGCGTGGTGATGTTCCAAAGCCGATTTCTGCGCGACAGCATGTACGCTGGCAAATCGTGGAAGAAACAGTGCAACAAAATCATTGCGCAGCTGCCGCCCAAAGTTTATTTAAGCTTCGATATCGACGGCTTAGACCCTAAGCTGTGCCCCGGCACTGGCACGCCCGTCCCCGGCGGACTAGAGTTTGAAGAAGCCCTGTATCTGATTCGCAAAGTGGTGCGGTCGGGCCGCGAGATCATTGGTTGCGACCTCAACGAAGTTGCCCCCGGCGATACCGACTGGAACGGCGTCGTAGGTGCCCGCCTGCTTTATCACCTCTGCAATTGGATGGCCGTGTCGCAAGGCCGCATCGCCGCCCGCGACATCGACATCGCCGAGAAAGAGGAGTAGGGAAGCCCAACACAGCAACGAATTTTGCGTAACGTTGTCCGGCTCGCCACGCGGCGGGCCGGCTTCTTTTTTTCCACCAACCCTTCTTGCACTATGGGCTTTATACTCAAACTGTTGCTAACGGCCATCCTGACGTACTTGCTGGCCAAGTTTTTACCTGGAGCACACCTAGATGGCTTTACGAGCGCTTTGTGGCTGGTGCTGGTACTGGCCATCCTAAACGCCATCGTGAAGCCTATCCTGAAGATCCTGGGTTTCCCGATTACGGTTCTCACGCTGGGGCTTTTCTTGCTGGTAATCAACGCCGTAATCGTGTTGCTGGCCGATTATCTGTTGTCTGGCTTTGCTGTAGACGGCTTCTTATCCGCCTTGATTTTCAGCATTGCGCTCTCCCTTGTGACATCGGTAGTGGATATGCTAATTGATTGATTATCAATCAATTGCAACAAAAAGGCCTTCTGCATTAGCAGAAGGCCTTTTTGTTGCATTATAATAGCTTAACTGGATGAACTAGAGGCGTTTAATATGTGCCCCAAGCGCCGCCAACCGCTTGTCAATGAACTGATAACCACGGTCAATTTGCTCCACGTTCTCGATGACGCTGCGGCCATCGGCCGACAGAGCCGCGATTAGCAAGGCAACGCCCGCCCGAATATCCGGCGAAGTCATAGTGATGCCGCGTAGCTTGTTGCGCTGGTCCAAGCCGATGACGGTAGCCCGGTGCGGGTCGCAAAGGATAATTTGTGCGCCCATATCGATGAGCTTGTCAACGAAGAACAAACGCGACTCAAACATCTTCTGGTGAATGAGTACCGTGCCTTTGGCCTGCGTAGCTACCACCAGCAGCACACTCAGCAAATCAGGGGTAAGGCCCGGCCACGTATGGTCGGAGATCGTTAGAATGCTGCCGTCGAGGTAGGTGGCCAGTTCATAATGATCCTGAGCGGGCACGAAAATGTCGTCGCCGCGGAATTCAAGCTCAATGCCCAGCTTGCGGAACGTATCCGGAATCAGGCCCAGCTCCGGGATTTGGCAATCTTTGATCGTGATCTCGGAGCCGGTCATGGCGGCAAGGCCAATGAAGGAGCCAATTTCGATCATATCGGGCAGCATGCGGTGTTCTGTGCCCCCCAATACTTCCACGCCTTCGATGGTCAGCAAGTTCGAGCCGATGCCATTGATTTTGGCACCCATTCGTACCAGCATTTTGCAAAGCTGCTGCAAATACGGTTCGCAGGCAGCGTTGTAAATGGTGGTGGTGCCTTGTGCCAGCACGGCGGCCATTACAATGTTTGCGGTGCCCGTCACTGAGGCTTCGTCGAGGAGCATATATGCTCCTTTTAAGCCATTCTCAGCGGAAATCTTGTAAAAATCAGTACCCTCAAGTGTGAGCTTGCCACCAAGTTTTTCAAGGCCCAGAAAGTGAGTGTCTAGCGGCCGACGACCAATTTTATCACCGCCGGGCTTAGGAAGCTGGCACCGGCCAAAGCGCGACAGCATGGGCCCCAGAATCATGACCGACCCACGCAACGCTCGGCCCTGCGCGGCAAACTGCTCAGAATCAAGGTAATCCAGATGAACGTCATCAGCCTGGAACCGGTAGGTGTCGGTGGATAACTTGCCAACTTTCACGCCCATGTCGCGCAACAACTCAATGAGTTTGTTGACGTCGCGAATGTCGGGGATGTTGCTAATGGTGACGGGCTCAGAGGTGAGCAACACGGCACACAGGATTTGGAGCGCTTCGTTTTTAGCTCCTTGGGGCACGATCTCGCCCTTCAGCGGTTGCCCACCGATTACTTCAAATGCGGCCATGCGTACTTATTGCGGGGGTTGTTGTGGTTCCTGGCGGCCTTTCTTGCCGCCACGGCGTTGTTTGTCGCGACGATTGTTTCCGCCCCCCCGGCGCGGGTCACGGTCATTGCGAGGTTGGGGTACGATAAATGGTGCCGGACGCCCAGTGGTGGCAAATTCGAAGAGCCCTTGCGCTTCTACCTGCGCTGGGTCCAGTTCTAGCTTGCCGCCTGACAGCTCTTTCAAGTGCTTCAGAATCGTGACGTCCTTTGCATTCTCCTTATTATGAGAGCGATACAAGAACTTCATTGTCCGGCCAATGGTGATGGTAGCCTGTTCGCGTTCCGCAGGATCTTCCATAGCAATAGCCTGCTCGATCAGTAGTTCTACGGCCCGGCCGTACGCCCTGATTTTGGGGCTCTGCTTTGGATAGGCTACCGCTTTGGGCTGCTTTGCCAGCAAGTCGAGGCTGTGCAGGGGAAAAGGGCTGTCCACGTCCAGATCTTCGTCCGACATCACAAATAAGTGATTCCAGACCTTCTGCTGGGCATCGGGCTGATCGCGTAGGCTTGGATTCAGGCGAAAAATGAGCTGGACAATCTGCTGGGCGCGGCGGGTGCGTTCGGCCTTGTCCTCGATTGTGCGCAGCGTTTGCACCAATTCATAGGTGCTTTTGCCGTACTCGCGCAACAGCAATTCGTGCTTATAAGGGGAGGGGAGTGTCATGGGAGGAAAATGGAGGCCGAAAATACAACGGCTATTTGTATTGCGCGGGCCAGCCGAGCTTTATCTTAAGAATTAAAACCAGTTCAGCCGCAACAACGGCTGCGGCTGACTCAGGAGCAGCGTGGCTGTCCCGTTGTGTCTCAGTAAGATACAACGAGATTAAGTGAGCACGCGCAATTTGGCAAAACTCAGCAATAAGGTTTTCTCGCCGACTTCTTCAAACTGAATGATGGCTTTGGTCGAGCCTTGTTGCGTTTCCAGCTTGGTAACGGTGCCGTAGCCAAACTTAGGGTGCTCCACCCGTTGCCCAGTAGCGAGATTGGAGGTATCGCTCGGCTGAAAATCCGCGGGCGGGGTATAGCCTTTTGCTACCGTCTTACGCGGAGCAGGCGGAATAAGGTTGCTGCGCCGCTCCAATACGTGCCCGAAAGTTGACTCGCCGGGGTTTGGGCTTGCTGCAAACTTAAAGTCAACGTATTGAGGATCAATCTCATCTAAAAAGCGGCTCTTTTCGCAGCTGCGTAGGTTACCCCACTGATAACGCGAGGTAGCGTAGCTAAGCACCAGCTTCTTCTCGGCCCGCGTAATGGCCACGTAAAAGAGGCGGCGCTCTTCCTCCAAATCAGCGCGCGACGTAATCATCATCTGCGAGGGGAAGAGATTTTCCTCCATGCCGACGATGTATACATTTCTGAATTCCAGACCTTTAGCCGAGTGAATGGTCATCAGCGTGACTGTTTCGCCTTCGTCCTTGGCGTCTTTGGTGTCGGCGTCGGTTACGAGGGCAATGTCTTGCAGAAAGGCTGCCAGCGACTTGTCTTCACGCTCCGGATCATCTACGTACTCCTTGATACCGTTCAGTAGTTCCTGAATGTTTTCGTAGCGCGACAAGCCTTCAATGCTCTTATCCGAGTAAAGCTCCTCGATCATCCCCGAATTCTTGGCAATGAACTTGGCTGCCTCAAACGCATCTTCTTTGGCCGCCAACACGGCATAGCTCTTGATTTGCTCGGCAAACCCTTCAATAGGATTTGCAATGCGCGTCGCGAGGAAAGAATTGGCGTTGCTGACCACTTCCCACAGCGTGTGGTTCGATTCCTCAGCGGCATTAATCAGCTTGCTGATGGTCGTGTCGCCAATGCCACGCTTAGGGTAATTGATCACGCGTCGTAACGCCTGCTCGTCATTTGGGTTTACCGTAAGTCGCAGGTAAGCAACAAGATCCTTAATTTCCTTGCGCTGATAGAAAGAGAGGCCGCCAACGATCTTGTACTTGATGTTGAGCTTGCGCAGGGCCTCTTCCATTGCCCGGCTTTGGGCGTTGGTTCGGTACAAGATGGCAAAGTCGTCGTAGGAAAGATGCAGGTTCATCTTGTCCTCGTAGATCGAGTTAGCCACCAATTTACCTTCCTCGTTGTCGGAGGAAGCCTTGATTACTTCGATTAGGGTGCCGTCTTCGTTGTCGGAAAAAACGTCTTTGCGGAGCTGGGCTTTGTTGTTCTTGATGACGGAGTTGGCCGCCCGCACGATGTTCTTGGTCGAACGGTAGTTTTGCTCCAGCTTAAAGACCTGTAGCTCAGGATAATCCTTCTCGAAGTTGAGGATGTTCTGAATGTCGGCGCCGCGGAAGGCGTAGATGCTTTGGGCATCGTCGCCCACCACGCAGATGTTGCGGTCCTTGGCGGCTAACTTTCTGGTAATCAGGTACTGCGAATAGTTCGTGTCCTGATACTCATCGACCATCACAAACTTGAAGATGTTCTGGTATTTATTCAGCACATCCGGATGATCCTTGAACAGCACGTTGGTGTTGAACAACAAATCATCAAAGTCCATGGCGCCAGCCTTGAAGCAGCGCGAGGCATATTGCTGGTAAATCACCCCGATTTTAGGGCGTAAAGCTGCTTCGTCGTCCTGCCGGATAACGGGGTCATTTACATACTGTTGCACCGAAATTAGCTTGTTCTTGGCCGCTGAAATGCGACCCAGCACCATGCCCGGCTTGTAAAGCTTGTCATCCAAGTCCAACTCCTTCACAATCTGCGACACTAAGGTTTTGGAGTCCTGCGTGTCGTAAATGGTAAAGTGGCGCGGGAAACCAATTTTGTCGGCTTCAGAGCGCAGGATGCGCGCAAAAATTGAGTGGAATGTGCCCATCCACAGGTTCTTGGCTTCCGGCCCAACCACCTTTTCAATCCGCGCCCGCATCTCCCGCGCGGCTTTGTTGGTGAAAGTCAGAGCCAGAATGTTGAACGGGTCCACGCCCTGTTCGAGCAAGTTGGCTATGCGGTAGGTCAATACCCGCGTTTTGCCCGAACCGGCGCCCGCTATAATCATGCAGGGGCCTTCGGTTTGCATTACCGCCGCCGCCTGCGACTCATTCAGTAGTTTAAGATAATCCAGTGCCATTAGCGCAAATAATCGAACAACAAAGGTAGGGCTTTCGACCGGCGAAACGAGCGATTGTATCTTCGCCGCATCATTTCCCACAGAAGCCAGTCAAGGCAGGTGCAATAGTCTATATATCGACCGTTGCGACACCTAATGGCCGGCTCTGCGGACTTCAGCCGGAGAGCACCTCATGATTTCAAGTACAGAACACGTTTCCGCCTTTTCTGGTGCAACGAAGCCTAATCTCGGTATTTTATGTCTTTCGCGCAGCTTCGGCGGACTGGAAATGAACACGTTAAAGTTTGCGGGCTGGCTACGGGAGCGGGGCTGGAACCTTACACTTTTTGTCCTCACCAATTCGCCCTTGCACCAAGGTGCGCAACACCAAGGCATTGCGTGTGTGAGCACCGCGCGCCACCGCAAATACTTCGATGTTACAGGTGCCCGCTGGCTCGCCCACAACCTAAAACGGCTTCAAATTCCGGTGCTTATCCTCACCCAAAACCGGGAAATGGATTTGGTAAGCTTAACCAAGCTGCGCCTAGGTAAAAGCTTAAAGCTTATCTATCAACAACATATGCAGCTGGGGCCGCCTAAGCGGGATGTAGTGCATTCGCTACGCTTCATGGCGCTGGATGCGTGGCTTTCACCCCTGAATTTGTTGGCTGCCGAAGTAGAATCCAAAACGCGCTTCAATCCCGACCGCGTTTATGTAGTGCCGATTGGCATTAATCTAGACCGTTTTGTTAGCCCCGGCGTGACAACCGTAGCGGCGCGGCAGCAACTGCAATTACCCGCTCAAACGCCACTGTTGGGCATTCTGGGCCGTATCGATGCTGGTAAGGGCCAGGATTTTGTAGTGAGTGTGCTGCACCACTTGCGCACGGAAAATAAACTTCCGGTGGAGCTGGTGATTATGGGCGAGCCAACTAAAAACGAAGGCGATGCTTACTGGAACGCCTTACAGCAGCAGGTACAGGAGTTGGATCTTGCGCAAGTAGTTCATTTTCGGCCATTTAGCGAACATGCCGAAGTGTTTTTTCAGGCTATCGATGTATTTGTGCTAGCCTCGGCCAACGAAACCTACGGCATGGTTACCATCGAAGCCATGGCTTCGGCACGGCCAGTAGTAGCGACGCGTTCTGGTGGTACTACCGAAATTATACAAGATGAAATAACCGGGTTGCTGTATCCGCCGCGCGATTTGCAGGCGTGCGCGCAGTGCGTTGCCCGCTACATACATGACCCCGAACAAGCTCACCAAATTGCGCAATTGGCTCAGCGCGAGGCTCAACGGAAGTATTCGCACCACCGCCAATGCGAGCTTACAGAAGCGATAATTTATAGCATTCTGTAAATACGTGATAGTCAGGTAATTGTGAAAGTGCTAAAACTAATGAATATCTTTGCGGTCCGCTTTGTTGCAACCCCATGATTATCATTCAAAATACCGTCATCTCCGACGACATTCGCGATAACTTCTTCGTCTGCAACTTGGAAGCCTGCAAAGGCGCCTGCTGCGTAGAAGGCGATTTGGGCGCCCCGCTGGAAGAAGCGGAGCTTCAGATTCTGGAAAGAGAATACGAAAATATCAAGCCTTTTCTTACCGATGCCGGCCGTCAAGCCATTGAGCAACAAGGTCTTTACATCAAGGATTGGGAGGACGACTACAGCACTACTACCATCAATGATCGTGAGTGTGCGTATGCGCTCTACGACGAGCGCGGCATCCTGAAGTGCGGCATCGAACAAGCGTACTTAGCAGGGGCTACCTCCTTCAAGAAGCCGATCAGCTGCCATTTGTATCCAATTCGGATTAGTAAGTACGACGGCTTCGATGCCCTGAATTACGACCGCTGGAACATCTGTAATCCTGCCTGCTCTTTTGGCGCCACCCTAGGCGTGCGGATTTATCAGTTTCTAAAAGAGCCCCTTATTCGCAAATACGGTGAAGAATGGTACGGCGAGCTAGTTCAGGAAATAGAAACTACGATTCCGGAAGGCAACTAAAAAAGGCTGGCGATATCGCCAGCCTTTTTTAGTTGCCTTCTATGAGAAACCAGATTTTACAGTTCTGAAAAGTCGAAGGTATCTAGGAAAGCAGTGGTGAAATTGCCTTCCCGGAAGTTCTGGTTGTCCATCAATGCCAAGTGGAAGGGAATGGTTGTTTTTACGCCTTCTACCACAAATTCGCTCAGGGCACGCTTCATTTTCACGATGCACTCTTCCCGGGTTTGCGCCACGGTAATGAGCTTGGCAATCATCGAGTCGTAATTTGGCGGGATGGTGTAGCCCGCGTACACATGCGTATCGACGCGCACGCCGTGGCCCCCTGGGATGTGCAACACCGTGATCTTGCCGGGGGAGGGGCGGAAGCCGTTGCTGGGGTCTTCGGCGTTAATACGGCATTCCATGGCGTGCATCTTCGGGCCGTAATTATTACCCGAAATCGGCACACCAGCCGCGACTTTGATTTGCTCTTTGATGAGATCGTAATTGATAATCTCCTCAGTAACAGGGTGTTCTACCTGGATGCGTGTGTTCATCTCCATGAAGTAGAAATCCCGGTTTTTATCCACTAGAAATTCAATAGTGCCTACGCCTTCGTAACCGATGGACTTGGCACCTGCTACAGCAGCTTTGCCCATCTTCTCCCGCAGTTCTTCCGTGACGAAAGGCGAAGGCGCTTCTTCTACCAGCTTCTGGTGCCGACGTTGAATGCTGCAATCGCGCTCGGAAAGGTGCGCGGCACGGCCGTATTGGTCGCCCACAATCTGGATCTCGATGTGGCGCGGCTCTTCGACAAACTTCTCCAGGTAGATGCCATCGTTGCCGAAAGCGGCTTTGGCTTCAGCACGTGCGTCGTTCCATCCTTTTTCCAGCTCTTCGTCGGTGCGGGCAACGCGCATGCCACGTCCGCCGCCGCCGGCTGTTGCTTTCAAAATGATAGGATACTTGATCTTGTGCGCAATTTTTAACGCATCCTGAAAGGAGTCGATCAAGCCTTCAGAGCCTGGAATGGTCGGGACGCCGGCCTTTTTCATGGTTGCTTTAGCCGAAGCCTTATCGCCCATGGAGTTGATCATTTCTGGCGAGGCACCAATAAACTTAATGCCGTTTTCTTGGCAGATACGCGAGAATTCAGCGTTTTCTGACAGGAAGCCATAGCCGGGGTGAATGGCATCGGCATTGGTAATTTCAGCGGCCGCGATCAGGGTCGGGATGTTCAGGTAGGACTGTGCGCTGGGTGGCGGGCCAATGCACACGGCTTCGTCGGCGAAGCGCACGTGCAAGCTCTCCTTGTCGGCAGTCGAATAAACGGCTACCGTCTTGATGCCCATTTCCTTGCAGGTACGGATGATGCGCAAAGCAATCTCACCCCGATTGGCAATCAGTATTTTCTTAAACATGATGTGGTGGGATCTTGGAAAGAAGGGTCTCAGGTGATTAGAGGAAAGAAGAAAGGTCTTGGAACCCCGGCGCCAGACTTGCTTTATTCAAGCATTCTGAATCCCCAAGATTCCAAGACCCTAAGACCCTGGATATTACATCGGTTCGATGAGAAACAACGGCTGGTCGTACTCCACGGGCGTAGAGTTCTCTACCAATACCTTCACTACGCGCCCCGACGATTCAGCTTCAATTTCATTGAACAGCTTCATGGCTTCGATGATGCAGATAACCTGACCTTTCTCCACCATGTCGCCAACGCTCACGAAAGGAGGGTTGTCGGGGCTGTTGCTGCGATAGAAAGTGCCGATCATCGGTGCTTTCAAGGGCTGGTAGTTGCTGCTGGCTGCAGCTTCTGGGGCCGGAGCCGAAGCGGGTGTCGCCTGGGTTGGGGCAGCCGCCGGAGCAGGTGCTGGGGCCGCTGCTACAGGGGCCGGAGCCGGAGCAGCCGACACGGAACCAATTATGGGTTTGTAACTGGGCTCACGTTGCACCGAGATCTTGAACTCTTCGGTTTCAATGTTGACTTTGTTCAAGCCCGATTTGGCAATGAAATCGAGTAGTTCCTGAAGTTCTTTGGCTTTCATGGCGGCGGCGGAAGGCTTTGGCGGCAACTGCTTATTTGACTCTTTCGACATAGGAGTAATCGCGCGTATCGACGCGAATTTTCTGGTCTTGCTCAATGAATAGCGGAACCTGAATACGGGCGCCGGTTTCTACCGTTGCCGGCTTTAAGGTGTTCGTGGCCGTATCGCCGCGCAAACCGGGCTCAGTGTACGTCACAATCAATTCTACCGTCGTGGGTAATTCGGCCGTCAGGGGCTGTTCCGTTTCGGCGTGAAATAATATTGTCGCTTCCTGGCCTTCCTTCATCAGGTCAGCGAACGGAACCATCGCTTCGGGAAGCACCACTTGCTCAAACGTCGCGTTGTCCATGAACGTAAAGCCATAGTCGTCGCGGAACAGGTATTGATGCGGACGTTGCTCCACACGAGCAGTGGTAACTTTCACGCCTGCATTGAAGGTGTTGTCGAGCACCTTGCCGGTTTTGATATTACGAAGCTTCGTGCGAACGAAAGCGGGACCTTTGCCCGGCTTTACGTGCTGAAATTCAGTGATAACGTACAGGTCGTTGTTGTACTCAAGTACCAGACCGTTGCGAAAATCTGCGGTGGTGGCCATTTTTTGTGGGAATTCTGGATTATAAATTATGAATTCTGAGTTGTGACCTGAACAGTACGAAGAGCCGCTTCAACAAAGCTGGCAATTCAAACTTCAGAATTCATAACTCAGAATTACCAAGCGGCACGTCGGGAGTGCAAGTATAGGAGATTTCCGCGTTTAGCAGGCTACTTAAACCAGTTCGGAAACGGGTTTGGGATCGTAAGCCCACTTCAGGTAGAGCGAACCCCACGTAAAACCGCCACCAAAAGCTGCGATTATTACGTTGTCACCCTTGCGCAGTTGCGATTCGTAGTCAGCAAGGCAGAGCGGAATAGTGCCGTTGGTCGTGTTGCCGTAACGGTGAATATTGAGCATCACTTTCTCCGGACCTACGCCCATTCGGTTAGCAGTAGCGTCGATAATGCGGCGGTTTGCCTGGTGCGGCACGAGCCAAGCTACATCATTGTTAGTCAAGTGGTTACGTTCCATGACCTGTGCTGCAACATCGGCCATGTTCTTTACCGCAAACTTGAAGACTGTAGCGCCTTCCTGGTAAACGTAGTGTTCCCGATTCGCCACAGTCTCAACTGACGGAGGGCGGCGGCTACCTCCCGCTTTCTGATGCAGAAAAGCCTCCCCGTTGCCATCCGAGCAAAGCTGCTGGTCGAGCAAGCCAAATCCTTCTGTGTTGGGTTCAAGCAGCACAGCGCCGGCCCCATCGCCGAAAATGATGCAAGTGGAGCGATCGGTGTAATCTATGATGCTCGACATTTTATCGGCACCTACGATTACGACTTTTTTGTATGCGCCGGTTTGGATAAACTGAGCGCCCGTCGCGAGGGCAAACATAAAGCCCGAACAGGCGGCTTGCATATCAAAGCTAAATGCTTTGGTAGCACCTACAGCAGCAGAAATAATATTGGCGGTGGCTGGAAATACTAGATCTGGCGTAGTGGTTGCGCAAATAATCAGGTCAATTTCGTCGGCACGGGTACCGGTTTTCTCCAGCAATTGCTGCACCGCCCGCACGCCCATAACGGAGGTGCCTTGGTTTTCTCCTTTTAAAATTCGCCTTTCCTGAATGCCGGTTCTACTCAAAATCCACTCGTCGGTGGTGTCCACCATCGTTTCGAGTTCTTTGTTAGTAAGCACGTAGTCAGGCACATAAGAGCCCACTCCGGTGATTGCGGCGGTAACTTTCATTGAAAAGGACGGAAAAACGCGGCAAAAAAAGTCCGGCCTGAGCCGGACTTAGTCGCTAGGACTTGAATGTGCTTTTTATTTGGTCGGAGATGCCTGATTCGGCCATTTGATAGCCTTGCAGCAGCATGTTGCAGATAGCAAATGGAGTACTTACACCATGACCAATAATGGCATTGTCGTTGATGCCCAAGATTGGGCTGCCTCCAATGGCTTCGTAGTTAAATTTATCGAAGAACGGATCGTGCATCTGCTTCTCGACCAGAATATCATAGATCGACTCAGCTAATTTCAGCACGACGTTGCCAGTATATCCGTCGCAGACAATAACGTCAGCTTTGGAATTGAACAGGTCGCGGCCCTCGATGTTACCCACAAAATTGATGTGCGGGTTCACCTTTAATAATTGATGGGCAGCCTGAGTAAGGACTGTACCCTTGCCTTCCTCTTCCCCCAAGTTCATGAGGCCTACTTTCGGCTCGTTAATGCCCAAAACGTATTGAGCATACAAAGAGCCGAGCTCGCCAAATTGCTCCAGCATTTCGGGTTTGCATTCGGCATTGGCACCTACGTCCAACAGAATGCCGTATCCGCCATGCATCTTCGGAACAAAATTAGCAATGGCCGGACGCAGTACACCCGGCACAGCTTTTACGCTAAACATTGCACCGACCAACATGGCTCCCGTGCTGCCTGCTGAGCAGAAGGCATCCAATTCTCCAGCGTGCAGCATGCGATAGCCTACAGCAATACTGGAATCCTGCTTCTGCTGATAGGCTTTGGCTGGGTGCTCGCCCATCTCGATCACCTGCGATGCGGGGATGAGAATAAGGCTAGCAGCCGCCGGTCCGTGTTGTTCAAGCAAGGGCCGCACGGCTTCTTCCTGGCCGATAAGCACAATCTGAGCTTTGCCGTCCAGCTTTTCAGCTGCCAGCACAGCGCCATCGACAGCAGCCTGAGGAGCAAAATCGCCCCCCATTGCGTCCAGGGCTATCTTCATGTACGAAAGTTCAAGAGGTATAAGGTCGGGAAGGCAGGCCGGCTATTCGCCGGCTAGACGAGGCAGAAATAGGTTATTCCTCGTCGGTAGAAGTCGCGGCAGCGGCTACTGGAGCGTAATCTTTAATCGCTACTTTGCCGTGCAGATATAGATCACCATCTACTACATAAGCCTTGTGACGCAGGTGAAGCTCACCAGTATTTTGGCAAATAGTGATTGCTTTCGGAGTGAGCTTGTCGTGGGTGCGACGCTTGTCGCGACGGGTTTTGGAGGTGCGGCGCTTAGGATGTGCCATGATTGGAAATTACGTATTATGAGTGTTGAATTTATTGAATTGAGAACCTAGTTGAGGTTGCGTAACGCATCCCAACGTGGGTCGGAAGGCTCATCGTCGTTTTCATCCGCATCGCTGCGGGTAGAAAAAATAAGCTTGCTATCCGCCTCTGGATTTTCGTCCGGTTCGTTCTGGAAACGTGGGTGTAACTTCTTCATCGGAATTGCAAGCCCGATGTAGTCGAACAAATGCTGAGCAACAGGAAGCGTCTGGGTATCAGGCGTGATTTGGAACACATCTTCGTCCAGCTCCAGGTCCTGATCGCCGTAGCGCACAAGCAGTTGGTGCTGCACGTCAATCGGTTGGTCGAATTCTTCCAAGCTACGATCGCAGGTAAGGCGCACGGTACCCTTGATGTGAAAATCAAGCGTCAACAGGCGGTCGGTTTTTGTCAGATCAAGATCCGCATGAAGATCACCCTCCTGGATTAAGCTTTGGTCGAACTGCTCAAAAAAAGCACGCCCCAGCTCAAACGCAAAATGATGCGTTTTGAAGGCTAGTTTGGCAATTGCCAAATCGAATTGTGCGTCCTTTTTCACGGTTGGGTTAATAGCAGGGGGCAAAAGTAGGAAGATTTCTGCGTTTTGTAAAAACAAAGCCTTTATAAGCCCAAATCCTAAGCAGTTTTGAGAATGAATTCGGGGCTAATGCCCAACCGTTCGTAAAGCTTTTTGGCTAAATCGAGGGTAACTCGACGCTTGCCACTTAGGATTTGCGACAGGCGACCTGCCGGTACTTCCAGCAGTTGTGCCAATTCTTTCTGCTTCAGTTGCAACTGCTGGCGCTTCAGCTCGATCATATCGGCTAAGGTAGTGGGCAACATCGGAAGGGGTAGCAGCTGTAGGCGGGCTTCATAAGCCTCGATTTCTGATGTAAGATGCTGAATATCAATAGATTGATCTGGGTCTCCCTGCTGGCTTGTTCTGTCGCTGGTGAGCTCATCGAGGCGCCGCAGTGCTTCTTTGTAAAGTAAGGGAGAGGTAATCAGCATCAGAAAACGGATACGCTGCTTAAGTGGTTTGGGTGCACAAAGTTGGGGCAAAGATTTCTAATGGGAAAATAAAGTTTCGTTTTTGGAAACTTTACTCCTGAACATTGCCCAAAATGATAGCAGCTTATTCTTATGGGATTTTTGCAACACATTCACTATCAATGCATTGCTTGTGACTTGGTGATTGCTTCTGTTGCTCTTTTGCGTACCAAATCGCAGGCCATGTACAGCGCCTCCCGGAAGGAAGTGGCATCGGCGGCAAAGCTGCCGGCAATGCCATAAGCCGTACCATGGTCGGGCGAGGTGCGAATGACCGGCAGGCCGGCCGTAAAATTGACGCCGCGCTCAAATGCAATGGTTTTAAAAGGAATCAGCCCCTGATCGTGGTAGAGCGCCAAGGTGGCATCAAACTTCCGGAACTGGCCGGTGCCGAAGTAGCCATCGGCAGGGAAGGGGCCATATGCTAGTTCGCCGTTGTTGAGGAACTGCTGGATGACGGGCGTAACAATTTCCACCTCCTCCGACCCAAGCAGCCCGTTCTCGCCGGCGTGCGGGTTCAGGCCTAAGACTGCCACGCGCGGCTTGTCAATACCAAAATCGTGATGCAGCGAATCAAGCAAAATGCGCAGCTTGGTCGTCAGCAAGTTGGCAGTAAGCTTGCCGGGTACGTCTTTCAAGGCCATGTGCCCGGTTACGGTTGCTACGCGCAAATCCTCGCTGGCTAGCAACATAAGGCTTTCCGGTGCCCCAAAGAAATCGGTAAGAAATTCGGTGTGGCCAGGGTAGCGAAAATCGTCGGCCTGTGTGTTCTCTTTGCTAATAGGAGCCGTCACGATGCCGTCGATCAGGCCTGCTTTCAAATCGCGGCAGGCGGCCAACAGCGATTGCCGGGCAGCCCGACCCGAAGCTTCCGTGGGCTTGCCGGGAGTCAGGGCAAAGTCTTCGTCCCAGCACGTAACGGCATTGTGCTTGCCGATGGCGATATCGGCGGCCGCGCGTACCTGACGGAACGTGAGCGGGCCAGCTTGCTTGTCAACGGGGAAATCGTCGAAGAGAACCGTAGCGGTACCGTAAACAACCGGCGTACAGTATTTTAATAAACGGCTGTCTAAGAGCGTTTTATAGATGATTTCCGGCCCGATGCCAGCCAGGTCGCCGACGGATATGCCGATGCGGGGCGGGTGCGTCATAGGTAAGTGGTCAGAGGTGAGGGAGTTACTTGTCGGATAAGGAATTATCCTAACAAATTTTCTCAGCTAAGTAGGCCTTAATAGGGGCGTAGCACTTAAGCTGAGGAGTGAGGCGGGAGTTATAGGCTCTTTAGAAAATCGTAGAGCAAGCGTACGCTGGTGCCGGTGCCACCTTTGCCGCGGTAGCTGTCGGGGGCCGTCAGGTAAGCCGGGGCGGCGATGTCGAGATGGATCCAAGGGTAACCTTCGGTGAAGCGCTCCAGAAACTTGCCCGCGGAAACGTGGCCGGCTTCAGCTTTGCCCAAATTGTTGATGTCGGCAATGTCGGATTTGATGTGGTCGGCATATTCTTCCCAGAGCGGAAATTCCACGATGCGTTCGTGGGTGCGGTTGCCGGCTTGTTTGAGCTGAAGTAGCCGCTCGTCGCCGGCCGTGCCCATTGCCACCAAGCCTTCTTTGCCCACTGCGCGAGCCGCCGCACCGGTGAGAGTAGCAATATCGACCACCAGCTCGGGGTGGTATTTCTTGGCAAAGGCCAACGCATCGGCTAGGATCAGGCGGCCTTCGGCGTCGGTGTTCAGCACTTCCACCGTGAGGCCGCTGTACATGGTGAGCACATCGCCGGGCACGAAAGCCATGCCGCCGGGACGGTTGTCGGTGGCTGGTACTAAGCCGATAACGTGCAATGGAATTTTGTTTTTGGCCAAGGCATATAATACGCCCGTTACGGCAGCCCCGCCGGCCATGTCGCACTTCATCATGTCCATGGAGTTGGGCGTGGGCTTCAGGCTCAGGCCACCCGTATCGAATACTACGCCTTTGCCGACGAGTACGTAGGGCTTCTCGTTGCGCGCATTTTCGGGTTTGTATTCCATGATGGTGAACGTGGGCGGCTCGGGGCTGCCCATGTTTACGGCCAGCAGGCCGCCCATCCGCAACGCCTCAATCCGCACCAAATCCAGAATTTCGGTATGAAAGCCTGCTTCTTCACCTGCTGCGGCCATCTGATCGGCAAACTGTGTGGCATTCAGCTTGTTGAAGGGGGCGTTAACGAGGTCACGGGCCAAGAATACACCTTGCAGCACTCCTTCCAACTCCTGCACTGCTTCGGCCGTAACCTGCGATCCGGTCACGACGATGCGGTTCAGGGCCGAATCGGCTTTCGATTTCGCATCGGTCTTATAGCCGGCAAATTTGTAAGCTGAAAGGTAAAGTCCTTCCGCCAAGGCCAAAGCTCCGGAGCCTTCTTCGGTAAGGTCTTGAATATAAACCTCTTGCGTTTTAGCTGCTTTAAGGGCATTATGCAATTGATGCCCGTGCCGGCGTAGGGCTTCCGCCACCAGATCGGCGGAAGGCTTGGCGGCCGCGGCGACAAAGTAGTGGTGGTGCGAGAAGTGGTTGACAGTAACCAGCTTAGCATCGGCAGCTAATTGATCGGAAACGTACTGCCGAGCCTCCTTGGGAAGGTCAGTAGCCGCCGCATCCGGCAGGTTGTGCGTGCCGGCGGGCAGAATAAAAACGGTCGTGACGCCCGTAGGCAGGTCAGCGGCATGAGCAAGGTGAAGCGGCATGGTAGCAGGGCTTGAAGGGGCGGAAGAAGCGGCCAACTGCGCAACCCAATGCAAATCGGGGCGGACAGACCGTATCTTTACGGCCGCGCAAGGTATGCGTTTTAGCCGTGTAGTGGAAGTGAGGACAAAAGCAGGCAACCGCGCTGATCTCCGCTGGAAACGATATTTGCTTGCTTCGGTTGCTTTTACATCTTCGCCCGCCCTTACATTGCCCTTATGGACCACGTTAGCCCGAAAAAACACTTAGGTCAGCATTTCCTGGCCGATCCAAACATTGCCCGCCGCATTGTCGAATCGCTGCAATTGCCTGAGGGCGTGTCGGAAGTGCTGGAAATCGGGCCGGGCATGGGCGTGCTGACCGGCGATCTGCTGAAGCACCCGGAATACCGCACCACCGTCATCGAGATTGACCGCGAATCGGTGGCGTACCTGCAACAGCACTTTCCGGCGCTCAACAACCGCATTTTTTCGGCCGACTTTCTGAAGCAGGACCTAAGCAAGCTGTTTCCGGCCCAGCCGTTGAGCATCATCGGCAACTTTCCTTATAATATCTCGAGCCAGATTTTCTTTCAAGTGCTCAACCACCGCCACCAGGTGCGCGAAGTGGTGGGCATGATACAGAAGGAAGTAGCCGACCGCCTGGCCGAGCCGCCGGGCTCCAAAACCTATGGTATTCTAAGTGTCTTACTACAAGCATTTTATCGTATCGAGTATTTGTTTACGGTACCGCCTCACGTTTTTATTCCGCCGCCCAAGGTGCAGTCGGCCGTAATTCGTCTGACGCGGAATGATACCGTGAAGCTAGACTGCGACGAGAAGCTGTTTTTTCAGGTGGTAAAGCAGGCTTTCCAGACCCGCCGCAAAACGTTGCGCAACGCCCTGAAGCCATTTGGGATGCCCGCCGAAGCCACCACCGACCCGATTTTCGACAAACGGGCCGAGCAGCTTGGCGTGCCTGAGTTTGTGGGCTTGACGCAGTTTGTAGAGCAGCACCGAGCCCCCAATCCGGCTTCGCAAGGCTTGCGTGGCGGCCACGAGCCCATGTTTTAGATAGCCAATGACGAATCTTGATTCTAATTCCGCGGATTCTGTTTTCCCTTCTACCCAAAATTCCGGCGGCATAACGCGCTCCCTTTGCCTCGTGGTCGATGAGATGCACCCGTCGCTGCAAGAAATGTTGCAACAGATCGACGTGCAGATGCACTACCGCCCCGATCTGAAAGCGGCTGAAATTCCCGCTGCCCTCGCTGCGCAGCCCTACGACGGCCTGATGGTGCGCAGCAAAATACGCGTGACCGCCGAGCTGCTCGCCCACGGCCCCAAGCTGCGCTACGTGGCCCGCGCCGGTGCCGGCGTCGATAACATCGATGAAGCGGCGTTGGCGGCGGCGGGCGTTACGCTGCTGAATGCGCCCGAAGGCAACCAAGATGCCGTAGGGGAATTCGCTATCGGATTGCTGCTGAGCCTGTTTCGGAATATAGTGCAAGCCGACAGCGAAGTGCGCCAAAGCGTGTGGCGGCGCGAAGCCAACCGGGGCGAAGAAATCGGAGGCAAGACCATCGGTTTGTTGGGCTATGGGCACATGGGGCGCGCCGTTGCACGTCGCCTGGCCGCGTTCGACTGCACTGTGTTGGCCTACGACCACGACCCAGCGTGCACTGCCGATCACCACGCGACGCTGGTATCACTGGCCGAATTGCAGCAACGCGCCGAGGTGTTTAGTATTCATATTCCATATTCGGTTGATAATCATCGGTTTGTGAATGATGAGTTGCTCCGAGGGTTTCGCAACCCCATCTGGTTGCTGAATACAGCCCGCGGCGAAGTGCTCGACCACGCCGCGTTGGTAAGTGGTCTGCAAAGCGGCCAGATTCGGGGTGCGGGCCTAGACGTGCTCGAGAACGAAAAGCTCACTACCTTAACCGCCGAGCAGCAAGCGCGCTTCGATTTTCTGACCTCCGCGCCCAACGTAATTCTCTCCCCGCACATCGGCGGCTGGACCCACCAATCGTACCGCCGCATTAACGAAGTGTTGGTCCGGAAAATCGCAGAATTTCTGCGCACCGGCTCCATGCAGAAGTAGCGGAAGTTTGGGGAGGTTTGTATATTTGTCTCAACCTGTTCGGAGAACGGTTGGCTTGGCCGACCGTTCTCCTTGTTTTTTAGCTTACCATCCCACCGCCATGTCAACTGTCAATTACTATACTCCCGAAGGCCTGCAAAAGCTAAAGGAGGAACTCAATTCGCTCAAAGTCCGCGGTCGGGCCGAGGTAGCCCGTCAGCTTGCCGAAGCGCGCGATAAAGGCGACTTGAGCGAGAACGCCGAGTACGACGCTGCCAAAGATGCGCAGGGCCACCTAGAGCTGAAAATCGCGAAACTCGAAGAAATCATCGGCAACGCCCGCGTCATCGACGATTCGAACATGGACGCCAGCAAAGCCTTGATTCTGAGCAAAGTGAAGCTCAAAAACCTCAAGAACAACATGATTCTCGACTATACGCTCGTGGCCGAGGAAGAAGCCAATTTGGCGGCAGGCAAGATTTCGGTGAAATCGCCTATTGGCAAAGGGCTGCTGGGCTTATCGGTAGGCGACGTGGCCGAAATCACGGTGCCCGCTGGCAAGCTGCAATTTGAGATTCTGGAAATCAGCCGGTAAACGGCAAAAAATGAGAAATGAGAAGCGGGAGGTGAGACTTTAATCAGTTTCGCCTCTTTGCTTTTCCACGGTTTTCGTACACTTCCCGCACACCGAAAAGCTTATCGCCGACCGACTCCTTTCCAACCCTCATTTCTTCACAACATGGCTTCTATCTTTTCTCGAATTGTGTCCGGCGAGCTGCCTTCCTATAAGGTGGCCGAAGACGAACAGCATTTGGCATTTCTCGACATCACCCCGCTGGTGGAAGGCCATACTCTGGTCATTCCGAAGCGGGAGGTCGATTACATTTTCGATATGGCGCCGGACGAGCTGGCGGCTCTGCATCTTTTTGCCCAGCGCGTGGCCAAGGGCGTGCAGGCGGCCGTGCCGTGCCAGCGCATCGGGGTGGCCGTGATTGGGCTGGAGGTGCCGCACGCTCACATTCATTTGATTCCGATGAACAAGGTGTCGGACATGAATTTTGCCAATCCGAAGATCAAAGTAGCCGAAGCGCGCATGAAAGAACTGGCGGCTGCCATTGCGGCCAAAGTTCCAGGCGGCGACGGAGCCCCAGCCGCCAGCGCGTCTCAGTCAAATGATGCGAAAGCCGCGCCAGCTGGTGCAGGCGCATCTGCCGTGACGGAGCGCCTGGAAAAACTCACCGAAGGGCTGCTTTTCATGAGCGAATCGGATGCGCCCTTGGCTGCCGTGCACTTTGAGGCCCCGGCCGGCAACCTCTCCAACGATGCCTTGCTGAAGCTCGTGGGCGAACCGGCAGGCACACCTGTAGAAATGCAGGAACTCACGCTTTTCCTTCGCAATCATACCGCCGACAAAGGCATTCTGAACGACGTGGCGCTGGCCAACCGCTTCAAAGCCTTGCAGATGTACATGAAGCAGGAGCTACAGGATGCCAAAGTGTACCGCATCGGCAAAGGTCCCACAATACAAGCCTACGCGCTGGGCCGCACCGACGATGGTCAGCTGGCCGGATTCAAAACGGTTCTTACAGAAACCTAAACCTACACGCTATGCCATGCCGGGCGTGGATGCAGGCGGGTTTCGCACTGAAAGCGCTGATTGCCACTGGATTTCGTAAGTTGTTTAGTGTCAAGTACTTCCAAGCGAAGTATTTTGGGCTGTACCAGAAGGTGTTTTTGCCAATCGGCCTATTCGATGGTGTTTCCAAGCGCGTAAGGTATCGGCACGGGCTGACGTTGCACTTGCATCTGGGCGACTGGATTCAGCAAAACCTGTATTTTCTGGGTGCCTATGAAGCTCGGGAAATTGCTTTTCTGGAGCGTTATCTCAAGCCCGGCGACGTGGTATTTGATGTAGGAGCCAACATAGGGCTGCACACACTGGTGGCAGCCAAAATGGTGGGCCCGAAGGGCAAAGTCTATGCTTTCGAACCCTTCCGGCAGAACTTCGAGCACTTGCAAGCGCACATTCAGCTCAATGGCCTGACGAATGTGGTGGCGGCCGAACTGGCCGTCAGCGACACAGATGGGCCGCTGGATTTTTTTGCGCCGCCACCCAACAATAGCGGCATGGGCTCGCGCTACAGCCAAGCTGTTGGTAGCCGGCCGCAAGTGGTGCAAGCAGTGGCCCTCGACCGCTATGCGGCGGATCTGCCGGCTCTCAACCTCGTCAAAATTGACATTGAAGGTGGTGAGCTGCTGGCATTGCGGGGCATGAGAAATCTGCTGGCTACGCACAAGCCCAAAGTAGTGATGGAGATAGACCGCAGTATTTTGCAGAACGCACAACTGTCAGATAATGAAATAGTTGGGTTTATGGCTGCGTTGGGCTATCATATGCAGTTTATCACCCCCAGCGGTCACTTGAGCAAGGCTGCCCTTGCCGATAGCTCGACTAACTTCGTATTTGTGCACGAGCAAGATCTCGTGGCTTAAAGGGCTGCGTACGCTGGTTTGCGGCTTTTCTTGTGGACTTAAGTTTTACCCATTCTTAGTGGCATGAAAATTCTTTCTTTTTTGGTGGGGTCGTGCGGGGCTTTGCTGGCGGAGAACGCTGTGGCTCAAGCGTTGAGCGTCGATAAAAACGTAAGCCAGGCGCTGGAACAAGTGCGTCCGGATGATATCAAGGCCCACATCCAGTACCTAGCCGATGACAAGCTGAAAGGCCGCATGCCGGGCACCGAAGGCTACCAGATGGCCGTAGATTACGTGACCGGCCAATACAAAAAGCTGGGCGTGCTGCCCGCCGGCGAAAAAAATACCTACCTGCAACGGGTGCGCTTGCGCCGTGGCATTCCCGATGCTGCTTCTGCCTTCACGGTTCGGGGCAACAATGGTGCTGCTGCGAACTTGGTTTCCGGCAAAGATTACGTACTATACCCCAACCCCGAGGCAGCAGACGTGACCGTGGAGGCGCCGCTGGTGTTTGCAGGCTACGGCATCAGCGCGCCTGCGCTGGGCTACGATGACTACGCTGGCCTCGACGCCAAAGGCAAGATTGTGGTGATCGTGCGGGGCGCTCCGAAGAGCTTTTCGTCCAGCATATCGGCTTCGAGTATGGACATGCACACCGTATTGAGCAATGCCTTGCAGCACGGCGCGGTGGGCGTATTGGTGGGCAGTACCAATCCTCGGCCTACGGCCGCATTGCCGAATCTGCACAAAGGCGTTTATTATGTGCTAGGTGCTGATGGAAAGGTTTCAGTATCAAGGAATTACATTTCCAAGCAAATCAAGGTGCTGGGCAATGTAAACGCGGCTACGCTACACCAGTTTTTGCGCACTGCCGCCGTTGACACCGCCAAAGCATTTGCCGCGATTGCGGGAGGTCATCCAGCTTCCGCGGCGCTCAAAACAACGGTTGCGGTAAAGTATCATTCTCGGTATCAGGACTTTGATAGCTACAATGTGGTAGGCAAAATTCCAGGCTCAGATGCCCGCCTGAAAGACGAATATGTGGTGCACAGTGCCCACCTCGACCACGTAGGCTACGGGGCACCGGTCAAAGGCGATTCGCTGTACAACGGGGCGCACGACAACGCTTCCGGCGTGGCGAGCCTTCTGGAAATTGCCAAGGTCTATTCGCGGTTGAAGGAAAAACCCAAGCGCTCGGTGTTGCTGGTGATGGTAACAGGCGAAGAAATGGGCCTGCTTGGGTCGGCTTATTTTGCCAAGAACCCAACGGTGCCGGTCAAGAGCATTGTGGCCGATATCAATACCGACATGCCCACGATTATCGCGCCGTTGCTGTCGGTGGTGGCGCTGGGCGCTGAGCATTCGTCGCTGGAAAAGGAGGTAGCGAAAGCTAGCAGCTACCTGGGCCTGACGGTCGAGCAGGACCCCGAGCCGGAGCAAAACCGCTTCATCCGCAGCGATCAATACAGCTTTGTAGCACAGGGCATTCCGGCGCTACACATCAAATACGGCAACAAAACCGCCGACGGCCAGAACAATCTCAACCAAACCGTGCAGAAATGGAGAGCTGAATATTACCACAAGCCCCAGGATGACATCAACGGCACGTTTGATTTTGAAGCCGGCAAAAAGTACGTACAACTCAATTTCCTAATTGGCTACCAGATAGCTCAAAATCCGCAACGGCCTACTTGGAATACGGGAGATTTCTTCGCTAAGCCAAAGATGTAGAATGCTGACTATTAATAATTTATAATTTAACTAGAAAATTAGTTCCCCTCCTCAGCTGAGGAGGGGAACTAGCTTATAGTCTTTAAAGCTTTCGTCTTACAGCTTCGATCGGCTGGCTACTACTGCGATACAAAGGCCCATCACGGCGATGATGGAAAATGAAATGCGCAGGCTCGTAGCGCCCGCTACCAACCCAATCATGGGCGGGCCGATCAGAAAGCCCAAGAAGCCGATGGTAGAAACAGCCGCCAGCGCCACGCCCGGCGACAGCACCTCGGACCGGCCGGCGGCGCTATACACCAGCGGCACCACCGACGATACGCCCGCACCCACCAACAGAAAGCCTACGATAGCCGTGAGCATCGTAGGAAAAAGCACCGCCAGTGCGAGACCGGAAGCCGTGAGGGTGCCGCTCAGTAACAGCACTCGCTTCACGCCGATACGCGTTGTGAGCCAGTCGGCGACGAAGCGCCCGCCGGCCATGGTGCTCATGAAAGCGGTGTAACCTGCGCCAATCCAAGCCTGATCGGCGAGCACCACCTTTTTGAAATACACGCCGCTCCAGTCGAACATCGCGCCCTCGCAGATCATCGAACAAAAGGCAATGATGCCCAGGTTGATCAGCGATTTATCGGGTTTGGCGAAAATGGGCTGGTCGGGGTTGCGGTTAGAATCTTGGGGCAGCGCGAAGCGTGAGGCAGCCGTAGCGCCGGCCACAATCAAGATCATGATCAGCAGGAAGTGGTGAAACGGTTCGATGCCGTTGCCAATCATGAGCGTGCCAACCGCGGCTCCGGTGAAGCCCGCCAAGCTCCACAGGCCATGAAACGAAGCCATGATCGACTTGCGGTAGAGCGACTCGACGCCCACGGCCTGCGTGTTCACGGCGATGTTCATCATGTTGCCGGCAAAGCCAAACACCAGCAGGCACGCCACCAGCTGAAACACGTTCTGGGCCAACCCCAGACTCGCCAGCATCGTGGAATAAAGCAGTGCCCCGCCGATGGCCACCGTCCGGCTGCCTTTCTTGGTCACCAGCCAGCCCGAAAGCGGTAGCGAAATCATGAGGCCGACGGGCAACGCGAACAGCACGGCGCCCAGCGTAGCATCCGAGAACCCCATTTTTTGCTGAATGGTCGGGATGCGCGAGGCCCAACTCGCAAAGCACAAGCCTTGCAAAAAGAACAGGGCGCCCACGGCCAAGCGATGCACATGCTTGGGAAGCGCAGGCGAGGAAACGTATGTAAGCATCAGGTTATGAAAGCGTTATAATAGATAGCAAAGTCAGGATAGCGGGAATTTGGATAGTGCACGATCGGAAACACAAAGGTCGTATATAGAATTGAAATTCATAACACATTATAGATCAATTCATTATGATATATCATCGGTAAGCCCCTGTAAACTATAGTGTAGCAGTACACTTTTCGGTCCTAAGCGAAGCCCCCGCGGGGCAACACGCCGCCTGCCCGGCAGTGGTGTTGCCCCGCGGGGGCACGTTCGGAGCGGAGTAAAAACGCTTGGGGTTTGCTGGCTTAACGCACCATTCGGCTATCAACCGTAGCTTCCAGGCGATCTTGCACCTCCACGGGCAGGGCGCTGAGTAAATCCAGGCCGGTCGCATCTTCAATCGCATCCACCGACACACGGTAGCGGCTCCAATCCGGGTCGATGCTGTTGTCGTTGGGCGTATCGACGGCCAAAATGCGGGCTTGGCCAGCGGCAATGCGCTGGAGGTCGTCGGCGCCTTCGGGGATGATTACCAGTACTTTCCACACGCGGGCAGGCACCGTAACGCGGCCTTCGTCCAAGGTCACGGCGCGGCCGTTGAGGCCTGTGCCTCCTTTGCCGTAGTTGCCCATAATCACGTAAATCTCATAGCCCTGGTTCACCAGCGAGCGGCCGTATTCCTCCAGGCTCGACCACGTGCGCTGGTTGTTGTTGGGCGCCTGCGGAATCATGTTGGTCATCAGGAAGGTCGCCGAATTGTCGTCGAGGTCGGTTGTGCGATCGGCGGAGGGACAGTTATGGCCTTTGTCGAAGCCGGAGCCGGCGTAGCTGTGCGGCGTAACCGAATACCAGCCGCGCGGCAGCGCCGGATCGGGCCGGAAATCATCTTGGCGCGGAGCCGAGCCCATCCAGGCGCGGTTGAGGTGCCAGCTTACCCAGTTGGGCGTGCCCCGGTCGCGGTTGTAGCTAAGCGTGTATTGGGGCTTGACCATCAGGTAGTTGCTGAAGTTATCGAGGCTGCTGGTGGCGCCGCTGGGGTTGCCGAGCGCCAGGTTGTCTTCCCGGCTTGTTACGATGGCCGCAATAGGCGGATTGCCTGCCGTGGTCCGAAGCGTCGGGGAGGTAGTGCTGCCGGTGGTGGCCACACCCGTGCCCCCGACAAACTCAATATCATCGACGTTGAGGCGGGCACTGCTGCCATCGGTTTTGCGAATTTCGAGGCGCACCGAGTTGCCACCGCTTACCGGAAAGCTGCTGACGGAAAGTCGCGGGCCGGTAGTCCGGACTGGCGCGCCGGTGCGCACGTAGCGCCGCCCGCCGTCCTGGCTGATCCACAGCTCCCACGTGCTGGCTTGGTCGTCGCCGTAGGTCGCTGTGCTCACCCGGATTTGCCGGGTGCTGGCGGGTGCGTTAAAATTCATGCGCAGCCTACCTTTGCCACGCAGGCGAGCCGCATGAGAGCCGTTTTTGTGGTCAGTGGGCGACGAGCCGATCAGGGCATCGGTGAAGTGCCAGGTGCCGGTAGCCAAGGTTTCGTCGGCTTCGGTATACGCCCCTTTGCTACCCGTTTCGAAGGTTTCGACAACGCTACCGGTGCTTGTTTGCGCCTGCGTGGGCATGGGCGGGGCGGTGGCAACGGTGCTAGTCGTTTCGGGTTGCTGTTGCGAGCAGGCCAGGGGCGTGAGGCTCAGCAACAGGCCGTACAGTAGGAGGGAAGAGGCAGGGCGCATAGGGCTCAGAAAATGATCCGACAACAATACAAAGTTGTAACGATTGTAACGCCTTTTCGTGGCAATAAGGGCATCGTTTATGCCTCGAAAGCCTGTACGTATAGGAAAAGAAATATTATAGAAAAAATCCTACTATTGTATTAAACCTTTTGTGACATTCTCTCTCCAAGGGGTAAATCAATTTCCAATCCCTTTTCTCCCTCCATTTTATGCAACGATTTTCAGTACCCACCCTCAGTTTTGTGTTCATAGCCAGCAGCATGCTTTGGCTCACAAGCTGTAACAAGGACAATGCGCCCGGTGCCCTAAGTACCACCGTTTCGGCTGAAGACCAAGGACTTGCCGACGAAGAAAATGCTTCTGCCGGCGACATCATCGACGCCGCTTCGCCCGAAACCGAAGCCCAGTCAAACAGTGCCACAGTAGCATCAGCCGACGATTTGGCGCGGCTGCTGTCGGGGTGTGCGACGCGCAGCTACGATGCGGCTACCAAAACCCTTACCATCGATTTTGGTACCACCAACTGCGTGGGCCCCAACGGGGTAGCGCGGCGCGGCAAAATTATCGCCGTTTTCAGCGGACCCTACCGCCAAGCAGGTGCAACTATCACCATTACGCCCCAGAACTACTTCGTGAACGACAAACAGCACCTCGGTACGCGCGTACTAACCAACCTAGGCAACGGTTCTTTTTCGCTGGATGTAAAAGACGCCAGCGTCGTGACGACTGAAGGCACGCACAAATGGTCGGCGCAGCGCACGTACACCCGCACGGCCGGGTTTGGTACGCGCACGATTCTGGACGATAAATTTACGGTAACCGGCTCGGCTACAGGCACAAACCGCAAAGGCGTGGGCTATTCGGCTGTGATTACGCAGCCGCTGGTAAAGCAATTCACGCCCGGCTGCGCTCGTCATTTTACGGCCGGAATCATTACTATTACCAACTCCAAAGAGAAGTCGATGGTGCTCAACTACGACCCTACCGGAACGGCCGCCTGCGACAATATTGCTTCCGTGACGATTAACGGCGTTACCCGAACTGTAACTTTGAGATAAATACTTGATAATCAATATATTGTAAATAGTATGAAAAAGCTTCCTGTTCTTTCGGCTCTTCTGTTCCTAGTATTGGGCACCGCCTCGGCCCAAACGACGACGCCACGCGTTACGGCGCAACAGCATGCTCAAAGTGCCCGCATTCAGGCAGGAGTACAATCTGGAGAGCTGACCCGCACCGAAGCCGCGCGCCTGAAAGCCCGGCAGACGGCGTTGCGCAACGAAAAAATAATGGCTCGCGCCGACGGGCGCATCTCGGTGCCGGAGCGCAAGGAACTGCGGCGCGACGAAGCCCGCACCAGCCGGGCCATTTACCGCCAGAAGCACGACGCGCAGGTAAGCACCCCGCGCTGAGCTTTGTCCGCGTAACGGCTATTAATAAAAAAGCCCTGCTTCGGTGCGCCGGAACAGGGCTTTTGCATTTGGGCGGGCACAAAACCACCCTAGCGACAGCTGCCTCAAAGCGGGCCGCTTTTTTTAGTACAACTATAACCAGCTGCGGGCAGTACAATTCCGGTCGTGCTTTGTTGCTTATTTATTCCGCCAATTTCCCATCTATGACCCACTTCTCCTCTGCCAAACTTTTCTTCGCCGCCATAGTGTCTTCGGCCTGCTTGGCGGGCTGCAACCAATCGGAGGGCCGCAAGCAGGCCCTGACCGACACGCAGCCCGATGCAGTGTTTGAGCGCTACAAAAAACAGTTTATCGATTCGCTTTGGTACTACAACCCCGGCCGCGCGTCCAGGGCAGGCTACCACAAGTACGACTCGCTGCTGGTGGTGCCCACTGCGGCCCGCCGACAGACAGAAGCCGCCGCGCGTACCCGCATGCTCAAGCAGCTGAGCACGTTTGAGCTAAAAAGCCTGCGAGTCAATAATCAAACGGATTATCTGCTGATCAACAACTACTTGCGTAGCTCCCGCTGGTCGGCCGATACCTTGCGCGACTGGCAATGGAACCCCGCTACGTACAACTTGGGCAGCTCCGTAGCCGAAATCCTGAACGGCCGCTACTGGCCCCTCGCCCGGCGGCTGCGAGCCATTTCTTCCAAGATTTCGCACGCCCCGGATTATTACGAGGCCGCCGAGCAAAACATCAGTCAGCCCACCCGCGAGCATACCGAACTGGCCATTTTGCAGAACAAAGGCGGGCTGGCCGTATTCGGCAAAGCGCTGGAAGATTCGATAAGCCGTTCGGAACTATCAGAGAAGGAAAAGCAGGAGTTTCGCAATCGCTTGTCAACCACGCGCTTAACGATAGAGAACTACATCAGCTTTTTGCAGAAGCAAGTATTGCCGGCGGGTAAGTTTCGCAGCTTCCGGTTGGGTAAAGCTCTGTTCGACAAGAAGTTCGCTTACGACATCCAATCTCGCTACTCCGCCGATGAAGTGTACCGGAAGGCCCAGCGCCACCGGGCCGAGCTGCTGCACGACATGGGCAAACGCGCTACCCGGCTGTGGCCCAAGTACTTTGCCGGCCAGCCGATGCCTGCCGATACGGCCGCCACAATCCGGCAGATGATTGCGCGCCTTTCGCAAAAGCACGCCTCTCAAGCCGGCTTCGTGGCGGCCGTGAAGCAGCAGATCCCGACGCTGATTCAGTTTGTCAACGATCACAAACTGCTCACTCAAGACCCCAGCAAGCCGCTCGTGGTGCGCGAAACGCCCCTCTACATGCGCGGCAGTGGGGCTGGTGCATCTATTTCAGCACCAGGTCCTTACGACAAAGCGGCTAATACCTATTACAACGTCGAGCCGCTCGACGGGCAACCTGCCGCGCAAGCCGAAAGCTACCTGCGCGAGTACAACGACTACACGCTTCAAATCCTCAACATCCACGAAGCCATCCCTGGGCATTACACACAGTTGGTGTACGCCAACCTGTCGCCTTCGCTGATTAAGGCCATCTTTGGCAACGGCGCCATGGTAGAGGGCTGGGCCGTGTACGCCGAGCGCATGATGCTGGAAAACGGCTACGGCGGCAACTCCGACGAAATGTGGCTGATGTGGGACAAATGGAACATGCGCGTAACGCTCAATACCATCGTCGACCACGAGGTGCAAGCGGGCAACCTTTCGGAAAAGGATGCCGTGGCCATGCTCCTGCGCGACGGCTTTCAGGAAGAAGCCGAGGCTCGCAACAAGTGGCGCCGGGCCACGCTCTCGCAGGTGCAGCTCAGCAGCTACTTCACGGGCTACACCGAAATCTACGATCTGCGCGAGGAGCTGAAGCGGAAACAGGGCAAAAGCTTCGACCTTAAAACCTTTAATGAGCAGTTTCTGAGTTTCGGCAGCGCCCCTGTGAAGTACATCCGCGAAATGATGTTGCACTGATTTTGTAAATATCTGATAATAAGATAATTATAATTTGCCTCGATTGTCTGTTTTCTCTAGGTAGTCTTTCACATGTAACGGCCGCGAAGCAACCCGGGTAATTTCGGTTAGCTTCGCGGCCGTGTTTTTCCTGCTTTCCAAAATTCTGTATTACGTCATCATGCCAGCAGTCTGGCTGGTGGCGTTGCTGCTGGCGGCCGTCGTGGTGCGCCAGCCCGTTTACAAGCGGCGCTTATTGTTAGCAGCCTTGGTAGTAGCCTTGCTGGGTACCAATCCGGGGTTGGCTAACGAGGCCATGCTGGCTTGGGAACTGCCGGCCGTTTCGCTGCGCGCGGTGGGGCGGCACGATGCCGGCGTGCTGCTTACCGGCATCACGAAAGTAAATAAGTCGCCCCACGACCGCGTGTACCTCAACGAAGGCGCCGACCGGCTTACGCATACGCTGTGGCTGTACCGTTCGGGCCGAATCCGGCGTATTATCATTTCGGGCGGGTCGGGGCTGATCCAGAGCACCGCGCGCAGCGAAGCGGCCGAGCTGGCTATTCTGTTGCGCATGGCGGGCGTTCCCAAAGAGGATGTGCTGTTGGAGCAGCGCAGCCGAAACACCCGCGAAAACGCGCTCTACACCAAGCAGTTATTGCAACAGCACCCCGATATCAAATCGTTGGTGCTCATTACGTCTGCCTTTCACCAACGACGCGCGCTGGGCTGCTTTCGGCGCGTGGGCTTGTCGCCGACTGCCTTTCCTGCTGATTTCCGCACCATCGACCGCAGCTTAGCTCCCGACTATTGGCTCATACCGGATGCTGGCGCGCTGGGCTTGTGGAGCACGCTCCTGCATGAGATGGTAGGATACGCTACGTATAAACTGTTGAGGTACTGTTAGTTGTCTTGCAGTGTAGACCCCAAAATTTGGCAGCAGCCCATTATTCTTGCCACACTACTACGCCGGCTGGTTTTAGCTGTTTGTCCCCAACGAGGACCTGCGCTTTGGTGGGTAGGCTAACCGAATAGGGTTTGTCGGAATAATTGACGCCGACCCAAAACCCATCGCGCCATTCCAGGATCACGCCCGCGGGCAAGTCCTTAACCGGGATGCCGGCCTGCTGGTATACCCGGCGCATCACCTCTTTTTCCAAGGCTCCGTCGTCTGTGTCGGGGCCCACATAGGTCACCGTGCCTTTGCCCAATTTGCGGGAAACAACGGCGGCCCGGCCGGTATAAAACTGGTTGGTGTAGGTGGCCCATACCTGAGTGCCCGGATTGGGCTCGAGGATATCGGCCCAGTTGTTCCAGTTGAAAGTTTGATTATTGAATAGGATGGTGCCTTTTTCGGTGTCCGGCATCAAATCGTAAAACGAAATTTTGGCGCCTATCAGGTTGTAAATAGGTTCGGCCCATTTCATTTCCCACAGTTTGCCGTTGCGGTTTTTTTGCCCGGTCCGGCTGGTCAGCACCAAATGGCCGCCCTTCTCCACATACTGTTTCCAGCGCTCGACGAGTTTGGCATCTAGCAGCTGGTAGGCGGGCGCGATGACGACCGGATATTTCGAGAAATCTTTGTCCTCGGTGATCACATCCACGGGGGCATTCAGCTGTTTGAGGCCGCCATAGTAGCGCATCAGGTGCTGCATATAGTCCCACTGGTAGGTTTGGGGCTGGTTGTCCATTTCCCACCGACTGTCCGGACTGTATAAAACAGCCGTCAAACGCGACGCGTACTCGGCAGGCATTTTAGCATTGGGGCGGTAATGCGACTTGATGCCATTCAGCTCCTTGATCACCTGTGTGTATTCCACCCCACTGGTGCTCACCGTCACCCCATCGGTGCTGATGATGCCATAATGGTATTGTTCGCCGCCATACAAAGGCTGTTTGAAGCGGTAGTTGCACACAAACTTATTGCCGCCGGCAAAGGCGTGCCAGATCCACATGCGCACGGTGCCCGGCAGCGGCTGCGGGTTGAACTTGCCCCAGTTTACCTGCCCCGGCTGCAATTCCATAACCCCGGTTACGCCGTTGATGGATCGAAACAAATCGTTGGCAAAGGCGATGCTGGTAGGCGAGCCCATCCGGAACCCCTGCGATCCCAATCCGGCATCATACCCGGCCACTAGGTATTTGGTATAGGTGACAAAGTCGAGGTTGGTCATGCGGGTGGGATCAACTGGCGCATGCTCCGGCATCAGGTTGGTCGTGATCCACTGGTTGGCCGGGATGTTTTTACGCAGTATTTGGTACTGCATGCCCAGAAAGTCGGTGACTTCATCGCTCGAAAAACGCTTGAAATCGAGCACAGCATGGGGGTTGGGCTGCGCAATAAGTTCTTTGCCGTTGGGGATGCGTATCTGGTCGAAGTTGTTGTACCGAATGCTCCAGAAAGCGGTGCCCCAGGTGGCATTCAGCGAGTCTATGGCTTTGTACTTATTTTTAAGCCAGTTGCGAAAGCTGGTTTGGGCGGCCGGGCTATAATCGTACTGGCCGTAATGGGAGGGTTCGTTATCCAGTTGCCAGCCCCAGATTCGCTTATCGTTGGCGTAGTGTTTCGCTACGGCGGTTACCATTTTCGCCACGTACTGCCGGTACACGGGGCTCGACCACGAGATGTGCTGCCGCGAGCCATGCTGCATCGTCGTGCCGTTTTCGTTTACCATCAGGATCTCCGGGTGCTTTTGCACCAGCCAAGCCGGTGGCGTCGGGCTTGAGGTGCACATAATGACCTTGATGCCGTTTTTATGCGCCAGCTCCACGGCCTCGTCGAGCCAGGCAAAGTCAAACTTGCCTTCTTCGGGTTCAATAAAGGCCCAGGCAAATTCCCCATAGTGGGTGAAGTCAAACCCCAACTCGCCCATTTTCTTCAAATCCCGCTCCCAGTACGCGTGCGGCCACTGCTCCGGGTAGTAATAGGAGCCGATGGTCATCAGATCTTTCTTGGGGAAAAATCGATCTGCGCTTTGAGCAAACAATGATTTGCTGCCCAGCAGGCACAACAGCGTCAGAACGACCGAGGAATGGTGTAAAGGTTTGCGCATAGCTTAGCAAGCGTTGAGATTTGAATCGATGCCGTAGGGAGAGGGTAAGCAAGGGTGCCGAAGCCATATTCCCGCAGTGGCAAGGTATGCGGCCGTGGCGGCCGATGCAACGCAAGTAGCACCAGCATGATTGCTGTAGCATCATGTACTCTCTGGGCCAACATCCCTTTCGACCTAAATGACGTCGGTATTCATCCAATACCCCGTTATAAAAACTTGCCGGCCGCCGTTCTGGTAAGGCACGAAGCCCAGAATGGCGGCCGGCAACAAGGCAAGTAGCATTTAGCAGAAAACGCTACTCGACTTTCTTCTGCTTCGGGGCTGTTTTCTTTTGCGTGCCAGCCACCCAGATGCTTTTCTGATTGACAAACTCGCGAATGCCGAGGTAGGAAAGCTCGCGGCCGTAACCCGATTTCTTGACGCCCCCAAAGGGCATTTCCGGCGACGATTTTACCATCGAATTGACAAATACGGCCCCGGCTTCGATGCGACGAGCTAAAGTTTCGCCGCGTTTCTCGTCGCGCGTCCAGATGGAAGCCCCCAGGCCAAAGCGCGAGTCGTTGGCCAACCGAATGGCGTCCTCCTCGTTCTTGGCTTCCATGATAATGGCCACTGGACCAAACAGTTCTTCGTAATAGGCTGGTTGACTGGGCTTTATATTACTGATGATCATGGGGCGGAAAAGGGCGGTGCCGGGCTTCGACTGGCCGCCGTGCAAATCTACTTTGGCGCCTTTCGCTACCGATTCATCCACTTGGCGGGTGAGGTCGTCGGCAAGGTCGGGGCGGGCTAGGGGGCCAAATTGGGTAGCTTCGTCGAGCGGGTCGCCGGTGCGCATGGCCAGCAGGTGCGTCTTCATCTTGCTGATGAATTCTTTGGCAATCGGCTTTTCGACGATGAAGCGCTTGGCGGCAATGCAGCTCTGGCCGGAGTTAATCATACGGGCCTGCGCGGCGGTTTTGGCCGCCAGCTCCAGGTCGGCATCGGCCAGCACCACAAAGGCGTCGGAGCCGCCGAGTTCGAGCACTGTTTTCTTGATCTGCGCGCCCGCGGTAGATGCTACCTGCGCGCCGGCCGGTTCGCTGCCCGTGAGGGTTACGGCCTTCACCCGGTCGTCCTGAATTAGCTTTTCGACCAACTCCGATCCAATGAGCAGCGTCCGGAAGGTAGCAGGCGGGAAGCCCGCATCGTGGAAAACCTGCTCGAGGGCCAGGGCGCATTGCGGGACGTTGGAAGCGTGTTTGAGCAATCCCACATTGCCGGCCATGAGCGCCGGCGCGGCGAACCGCACGACTTGCCAGAACGGAAAATTCCAAGGCATCACGGCCAGCACTACGCCCAACGGCTCGTAGGCAATAAAACTGTGTTGCGCTTGGGTTTTGATGGGCTCATCGCGCAAAAATTCTTCGGCGTGCTCGGCGTAATAATCGCAGGTAAGGGCGCATTTCAGCACCTCGGCCCGGCCATCGGTGATGGGTTTGCCCATTTCCACGGCCATCATATGAGCAAGCTCGTTTTGGCGGTCGCGCAGCAGTTGACCGGCGCGGCGCATGCGCTCGGCGCGGTGGGCAAAGGAAGTAGTGCGCCAAGTGATGGCCTCCTTGGCGACCTGCGCCAGAATGCGTTCGGTTTTGGCCCAGGAAAAAGCCTGAAAGCGGCGCTCAACCCGGCCGGTGTAGGGATTGAAAGACTCGATAGCCATGCAAGGAAGGAAAAAGTAAATGCCAGTTCAGGGTACGATAACCCATACGCCAGGATGCGGTTGTCGGTCGCAAAAGCCGGTCAAGCGGCGCTGATTTACCAGTTGAGCCGTAGCCCGTAAACCCAACTGCAAGAATCGGGTTATAGTAGCGCGAAATAGCTTCAGCAGCTTCCCGCATCGCAATACAAGCATAATCCTCTACTTTCGTCTCATTGTTGGCTGGATAATTGGTGCCGGCCGGCGTTTACTCCAAGTTGCCCGTGTCTGCTACACCCCCCGAGTCAATGACGCCTGTTTCGGAAGATCTGCTTGTGCAGCGCCTCCGTGCCCGAGACGAAGCAGCGATGACGCTTTTCTACGACAAGTACTCCGCTGCTCTCTATGGCGTGATCCTCCGGATTGTAAAAAAAGAGGAAATCGCGGAAGACGTTTTGCAGGAAAGCCTCGTCAAAATCTGGCATTCGTTTCACACCTACGATGCCGGCAAGGGGCGTTTGTTTACGTGGGTGCTCAACGTTTCGCGGAATTTGGCAATTGACAAAATCCGGTCCCGACAGTACCGCGTAGGTAGTCGTACGCAGCCCATCGAAGAAAGTGCAGCACTGCGTCAGGCCGCCTCTCCCACGTTCCGGCCCGAGCACATAGGCTTGCAGGACATGACCAATAAGCTCAACCCCGAGCAGAAACAGGTGATTGATCTGCTTTATTTCGGCGGATTTACGCAAAGCGAAGTGGCTGAAGAACTCAACCTGCCGCTCGGAACGGTGAAAACCCGTGCCCGGGCCGCTATCAAAGTATTGGCAAAATTGATTCGATAACCGTGAACATCCAGGAATACATCGAATCAGGCATCCTCGAACAGTACGCCCTCGGCGAGCTGAGCGAGGCGGAGCGCGCCGACGTCGAACGTCTGGCCGCCGAACATCCACAAATCCGTGAGGAACTCAACGTTATCACGGATGCTCTGGGAGCGTATGCGCAGGCTCATGCCCAAGCACCCCCCGCCGGGATGCGCGAGCGGGTGCTGAGTGGGTGGCAAGCGGCCATCAAGCACGATACAGGCGCACCCGAGTCCCAGAGCGCAGCCGCGCCACAACCACAAGCTGCCCCTGTGGCAGAAAGCGTGGTAAGGCAAATGCCTGTTAATCAAGAATATACGCAAGAAGCCCCGGCAGCTCGCTTCAACTGGATGATGGCCGCTGCCGTAGTCCTGTTATTGCTGAGCGCGGTAGGCAACCTGCTGCTGTATACCCGTTGGAAAGAGGCTGAATCCAGCTTGGCCATTGCCCAAAGCGAGCAAGCTCGCGTGGCCTCGTCGGTGCAGGCGGTGCAGCGAACCTTGGGCTACCGGACGCAGGAGCTCGCCATTCTGCGCAGCGATCAGTTTCATTCGGTTACGCTGGCGGGCATGCCGGTGGCGCCTACAGCGCGGGCCAAGGTGTTGTATAACCCTGCTACCCGCAAAGTATACGTCGATGTGCACAGCCTCCCGACGCCGCCTTCCGGCAAGCAGTACCAGCTCTGGGCCCTCGACAACGGCAAACCCATTGATGCGGGCATGTTGGCCGCCGCCACTGCAGCCGGCGATAGTCTTCAGCAGATGAAAGACGTGGCCAGTGCCCAAGCCTTCGCCATGACGGTAGAAGAAGCCGGCGGCAGCGCAAACCCGACCATGTCGACCCTGACGGTGATGGGCAAAATGTAGCCTCGCGGCAACGGAAACAAGTAAGAGGCTGTAGAGGTTGAATTGGGAAGAACGGCGCGCATCAGGTTATGCCGGTGCAGCGCCAACCAATTCCGTACTTTACAGCTTCACTTTTTTCACCCTCCGTGCACGGATCAATCTTTATTCTGCTGAAGCGCTACGTCCAGACCCAATACGACCATAGCACCTGGGTACGCCTGGTCGAAACATCGGGCCTTGGCGCCCTCGATTTCAACCACAAAGAAGTATACCCCGACGCGCACATCTATGCGCTGGTTGGCCATGCGGCCGAGATGACGGGCATTCCGGCGGAAAAGCTCCAGGAGAAATTTGGCGAATACCTCGTGCCCGATCTGATGTACATATACGGCAAGCTCGTTGACCCCGCTTGGCGCACGCTGGACATGATTGAGCATACTGAGTCGGTGATGCACAAACGCGTGCGCCAAGACCACGCCGAAAACCGCCCGCCCGTGCTGGATGTTACACGAGTATCGTCGCAGGAAGTGCAGATCAACTACGTCTCGGACCGCCGGATGGGCGCGCTGGCCGTGGGCATTGTGCGCGGCCTGGCAACGTACTTCGACGAGGCCGACCAGATCGTGGTAGAACCCACCACAAGCGAAAACGGCGAACACGTTCAAATCCGGGTGCGCCGCATCTGACGTATTTGTAAACAATTGATAATAAACATGTTACGCTAAGCGCTTGTTGCTCAGTAAGAAGTGCTAGGTCTCACGCAACCCTCATGGAAAAATCGACTTATTACAACCCGGCCGACTTATCGAAATTTGGCAACATCTCCGAGTGGCAACCCGAGCTGGGGCGCAAATTTTTTGAGTATTACGCCGAGGTTTTCAAAGAGGGAGCTCTCACCGAACGTGAAAAATCGCTAATCGCGCTGGCCGTAGCCCATGCCGTACAATGCCCGTATTGCATCGATGCCTATACCAGCGATTCGTTGCAAAAAGGGGCCGACGAAGCGCAAATGATGGAAGCAGTGCACGTTGCGGCTGCCATCAAGGGAGGAGCGGCCCTGGTACACGGTGTGCAGATGATGAACAAGGCCAAGGAGCTTTCTATGTAGTTTCTGCGTTGTCGTCTGGAACGTCGGTGCGTGGCCCTCAGTCTGAGGCCGCCTCTCCGTACCGCCGATAAGCCTGTTTTTGCCCTGCCCATGAAATCTTTGCATGCCCAGCACCATCCCTTAGCCGACTCCGGCTATCAGCTTACCGTGCTGACGCAGGCCGATGTGGAAGGAGCCCAACTGTTGCCTTTTGCGGCGCGCCTGCGCGAAACTGGTTTGCTGCCGTTGCGCCCAACGGGCATCCGTGTGATGCAAATAAACGTGGGGAAAATGTGCAACCAAACCTGCCGCCATTGCCACGTAGATGCCGGCCCCGACCGCACCGAAATCATGACGCGCGCTACCATGCAGCTCTGCCTAGATGCCTTGGTTCAGACGGATATTCAGGTAGTTGATCTTACGGGCGGCGCGCCCGAAATGAACCCAGATTTTCGCTGGTTTGTGGAGCAGATTTCGGCTTTGGGGCGCCAAATCATCGTGCGCTGCAACCTGACCATCATCGTCGCCAACCCGAAGTACTACGACTTACCGCAGTTTTTTGCCCGCCACGGCGTGCAGGTGGTTTCGTCGCTGCCGCACTTTTCGGCCTTGCGCACCGATGCCCAGCGGGGCGAAGGCGTGTTCGCCAAATCCATCAAGGCCCTGCGCTTGCTCAACGAAGCCGGCTACGGCGCAGAAGGCTCGGGCTTGTCGCTGGACTTGGTCTACAATCCTTCCGGTGCTTTTTTGCCGGGCAGTCAGGCCGCGTTGGAGCGCGATTTTAAGCAGCGGCTTTTGCGTGAGCACGGAATTGTGTTTAATAACTTGCTCACCATCACCAATTTGCCCATCAGTCGCTTTCTCGATTACCTATTGGAAAGCGGCAATTACGCCTCCTATATGGAGAAGCTGGTGCTGGCTTATAACCCCGCCGCCGCCGCTAACGTGATGTGCCGCAGTACGCTTTCCATCGGCTGGGACGGCCAACTGTATGACTGTGATTTCAACCAACAGCTGGATTTGCCGGTCGAGGAGCGAGCCCCCCAGCACATCCGCGACTTCAACCTGGCCGCGCTAAACAACCGAGCGATCGTGGTGAACCAGCATTGCTACGGCTGCACGGCAGGCGCTGGCTCAAGCTGCGGCGGTGCTACTACATAAATGCTTGATAATCAATAAATTATGATTGTTAAGTTATTTGGGCGTGCTATATCAATACTTGTAATTGTACTGGCTTCGGCAGTCGTTCCCGCTTGCAACTCCGATAAGGAGGTCACAAGCGGCGCTAGTCCGGCGTACCAGCAGCTGCTGCGGACGCTTTACAGCGGTACGGTGCGCGTCATTCAACCCGCCGCGCTAGCCGATTTGCTGCGCCAAAAGCCCGAATCGGTTGTTGTGCTGGATACGCGCACGCCCGCCGAATATGCGGTAAGTCACCTGCGTGGTGCTCGGTTCGTAAACTTCGATTCGCTGGCAAAAGCCGATTTCAGTGCCGTGCCTCGCAACCGCACCGTCGTGGTGTATTGCAGCGTGGGCTACCGCAGCGAGAAAGCCGGCGAGCGTCTGAAAGCCTTGGGATTCAAGGATATCCGCAACCTGTATGGCGGTATTTTTGA
Organism: Hymenobacter jejuensis; assembly: GCF_006337165.1. NCBI lineage: Bacteria > Pseudomonadati > Bacteroidota > Cytophagia > Cytophagales > Hymenobacteraceae > Hymenobacter > Hymenobacter jejuensis. The sequence continues at coordinate 4,908,201 of NZ_CP040896.1, read as the reverse complement.
ATGGGTAAACGAGGGGTTGCCCGTGTATAACCAGCAAGGGCCAACGGTCAACGTGCATCCGTATTCGCCGATCTGGTGCCCTTGGCTCAAGCGCGGCAACCCTGTGTATGAGTAACGCCGTTGTTTCTGCAAACCCGCAGCGGCACCTGCTCATTTTTGCCCGTCACCCCGAGTTGGGCCGGGTGAAAACGCGGCTGGCGCAAACCATCGGCGACGAGGCGGCGCTGGAAGTGTACTGTGAGCTGTTGGCGCACACCCAAGCCGCGGCCAGCGGGGTAGCCGCGACTCGGACGGTTTGGTTTGCCGATGCAAAACCAGCGGCCGCGCCTCCCGATCTGTGGGCAGATTATCTGCACCAAACTCAGGGGCCGGGCGACTTAGGCGCGAAAATGCATCGGGCTTTTGCAGAGGCTTTTGCGGCGGGCGCGTCGGCTGTGGTCATCATCGGCACCGACTGCCCCGGCCTGACCTCAGCGCACTTAACAACCGCTTTCGACTGCCTTGCCACGCACGACGTGGTGCTGGGTCCGGCTCACGATGGGGGGTATTACCTGCTAGGAATGAGCACTTTACACGCCGATTTGTTTCTGAATAAAACCTGGAGTACCGCTTCCGTATTGGCCCACACCTTGCGCGATGCCACGCGATTGGGGCTCACTGTGCACCAGTTGCCGCAGCTCCGCGACGTTGATACGGCCGAGGACTTGGTGGCGTGGCGAGCGGCACAAATAACATAAGGAAAACGCGACCGTGGCTTTTGCACGTACTAGGGCTTCCTTACCGCGTTTTGCTACCCTATGCGCCATTTTGTTGCCACACTAGTTACGTCCGCAGTTTGTACAGGCCTTTTGCTGGGCGGACTGGTGGCTTGTTCGCCGGAAGGTGAGTCAAGAAAACCGCCTGCCAAAGCCGTTGCTACGTCCGATCGGCTGCGGCACCTCGACGAGTATTTCAACTCGCTTTGGGCCATGAACAAGCTCTGGGAAGACGGCTTGGCCGAAGTGGCTATCTACGATGCCGAGCGGGTGATCTACAACAAGCAGCGCCGCTTCGAGTACGTGCTCATCACAGTGAAAGAGGAATTTAACCAGCAATTCAACGTCAAAACCGACGATTACAAGCGCAAGGACGTGTTTCCGGTGATGAAGGTAAATCAGTTTTGCCGCATCCCGACCGAGCAGTACCCGTACCATTTTCTCACGTCGCTCTTTTTTCGCCGCGATCAGCCCGTGCCGCTTTATAAGCTCACCACCTCGTCGCAGGAATGGTGCGGCAACACGTTCAAAGCCATCTCCGACGATGGCATGGAATACATCCAAACCTACAATTCTTACTGGGACGGCCAGGGCGCCGGCGAGCGCCACCTGCGGCACGATGTGTTGTTTGAAGACGCTTTGCCCTACACACTGCGAAGCCTCAAGTTTGACACGAAGCCAAGCTTTCGGGTAGAAATCTGCGACTTGCAGCAAACCAGTCAAGCCAAGCCTCCCGTGTATTATGCGGCGCAAGTGCAAGTGGCCGAAGCGCCCTCGGCCGACGCTCCGGAGCCCGCTTGGCGCGTGCAGTTGCAGCTCGACAAGCAGAAACAGAACGTATACTGGTTCGCCAAAAAATACCCCAACACGCTGCTACGCCAAACCACCTGGGACGGCCGAAACCTGCAACTCAAGTCGTTGCGGCGCTACGCGTATTGGGTTCACTAGCTGGTTGTTAAGGGCTGAGGGCGGCGAACATCGTATACCCACACGCTCAGCACCACCGCGTATTCTAGCGCCACCAAGCCCAGGTTTTCGGTATAGGCGGAGGTCTGGTAGGTGGCGTACGAAAGCATTGCCATCGCCGACCACACCAACGCGTAACGGTAACGCGTAAACACGCTCAGCGCCACCAGCGGCGTGAGGTACCAAGGATGCACGATGGTTGCCAGAAGATAATAGAGCGTCAGGATGAGCAGGCAGGCATTCGGCAGCGAAAACAGCGTAGGATTTTTTTCGCGCCACGCATACAGCAGTCCGCCAACCGCCGTGAGCACCGCCAGCCCCGGCCCGATGTAGGCAATCTGGTTGTAGCCGGTAAGCCAATATCCGATGGGCCGCAGCAGGTAATACAGGCTGGCGTTGAATTCGAAATTGTGGAAATACAGGCCCAGGCTACGCGCCAAGTGCTCAAGCAGATCTGAGGAAAAAAACGGTGCAAACAGTCCCAGCAAGGTAGCCCCCGTCAGGAGTACATACCTCCAAAACCGACGCCACCCGAGCCGACGTCCCAGCAGCGGCAGCAGCAACAGCGGCAATAGTTTCGTAGCGGCCGCCAAACCCAGCACCGCCGCCGACCATTGCCATCGGCCCCGCACGAGCAGCCACACCGACAGCAGGAAAAAGCAGATGACCAAGGCTTCAAAATGCAGATTGCCTACAAGCTCTATAACTACCAAAGGATTAAGTAGATACCACAGCGCTCTTTGGGTCGGAAATCCGTAGTGGGCCAGCAGCCGCAGCAACAGCCACGCCGTGCAAGCCTCCGCTGCCAGCAACACCAAACGCATGAGCAGCACTGCCCCGCGCTCGCTGCCTGGAAAAATAACGGCAGCGCCCCCAAACACCATTTGACATACCGGCGGATACACCGAATAGTAATGCGGCGAGTTTAGGCGCGGATAAATAGCAGATAGTTGTTGATTTTCAGTGCTTTGTGCGCTGTTCGTAGCGGGCACCAGCTCGTCGGGGCGGTATCGGAAAGGGTTTTGGCCCGATGCTACTAACAGGCCATCCCAGCGAAAGCGGTAATAATCGTCGGAAAGGGTGGGCAGGGCCGGCAGCCAGAGCAGCCGGAAGGCCAACGCTACCAGCAACCCCGTGCGCAACGGCAGTTGGCAAGCCAGCAAGGCGGCGTAGCATCCAAATGCAACTATCAATAAGCCAAGTACTTGCAAAAAGTGGGCACGCGGCGTAGCATAGGCCAGTGCGGCATAGGCCAACACACTCAGCACCACGGCCAAGCCCCCGGCGATGCGTTGCGGGCGCGGCTTCATGCGGGCTGGCGGTTGTGGCGTAGGGAATAATAGAACACCAGTCCAAACCCGATGGTCAGAAGCAGGTGGAAGGGCAGCAGGCCTAGGTCACGGAAATATAGGCCCGCGCCCAACCCGAACAGGAAGTACAGCGTCAGCAGACCTTCCAGGGCCGTGAGCCAATCCAGCGCACCGGTGCGGTAGCGGCGCCCTTGCCAGGTGCCCTGCCGGCGCACCAGCCCCAGCTTGGGCGTGCGAACAAAGGCCGATTGCCGGCCCAGCAGCCCCAACATTACCGCCCGCGAATTGTGCAGCGATAATCCCATCGAAACAGCCAGAAAAAGCAAAAAAAGCGGCACGAACTTCCACCAAGCCTTTTTTGCATTCGACAGTCGCCAAGCCATGAAGTAATAATAGGTGAGGGGCAGGAAACCCAGCAGAAAGATCGAGGCCATCTGAAAAACCGGCCTGAACTCCGGAATCCGTACCCGCACAAACACCAGCGGCACGCTCAGCAGCGCCATCAGCAGAATGGCCATAAATACGGTGCTGTTGAGCAAGTGAAACATTGCATGCACCTTGGTGGAAGCCCTGACAGAAGAAGTTAACACTCTCCCCAAGTGCTTGCGGGCGGTTTCGGCAGCGCCTTTAGTCCAGCGGAACTGCTGCGATTTCAACGCGTCCATGGCGGCCGGCAACTCGGCCGGGGCTACCACGCGGGGCAGATACAGGAACTGCCAGCCCCGTAGCTGGGCGCGGTAGCTCAGGTCGAGGTCTTCGGTGAGCGTGTCGGTGTGCCAGCCGCCGGCGTCGACGATACAGGTGCGCCGCCAAGTGCCGCCCGTGCCGTTGAAATTGATGAAATGCCCACCGTACGTGCGGCCTACCTGCTCGACGTAGAAGTGGGCGTTCAAACCAAAAGCTTGTAATTCAGTGAGTAACGAATACTCTTCGTTCAGGTGGCCCCAGCGCGTCTGCACGACGCCCACCTTGGGATTGTGGAAATGCGGAATGCTACGGCGCAGAAAATCGGGGTTGGGCACGAAGTCGGCATCGAAAATAGTAATGAACTCACCATCAGTCAGTTCCAAGCCGTGCCGGAGGGCGCCGGCTTTAAAGCCCTGCCGGTCGGGCCGCTGCACATGCTCGATGCGTAGGCCCTGCGCCCGGTGGTACGCCACCCGCGCCGCTGCCAGCGCCAGGGTTTCGTCGGTTGAGTCGTCAAGTACCTGAATGTGAAGCTTATCGGCAGGGTAATCCAGGGCGGCGGCCGCGTCGATGACGCGCTCCACGACATAAACTTCGTTGTATATCGGCAATTGCACGGTCACGCGGGGCCACTCGGTGGGAGGCAGGGGCTCCGGCGCTAGGGGCTGCCGGTACGCACGCTGCGCTAGCCGCGTAAGCTGGAGCTGGGTAAGGCTAAAGCCCAGAATAAACGTCAGACACAGCCCGTACAGGACCAGAAGCGCAATTTCCAGACCTAGCATGCGTGAAATGAGGGCATTGCAAAAGTGTGATTTACAAAGTGAATCTTATAAGTAATATATTGACTTACAAGTATTTAGCTATTGTCCAGAGGATCTTATAACCTGCGCCCAAAGTCCCTTTCACCGTGCCCGATACCTTCGACACGCCAATGCGGCGGCGGTAGCGCACGGGCACTTCCTGGCTGCGCAGCTTCTGTTTGGCGGCTTTGAGCTGCATCTCTACGGTCCAGCCGTAGGTTTTGTCTTGCATGTTCAGCTGCTTGAGCGCCTCAGCCCTGATGGCGCGGAAGGGACCAAGATCGGTGAAGCGCGCGCGGTACAGCACTTGTAAGAGAGTAGTAGCAAGCCAATTACCGAAAATCTGTTGGGGCATCATCGAGCCGCTTTCCCGTTGGCCCAGCGCCCGCGAGCCGATAACCATGTCGGCTTCGCCCCGCAGGATAGGGTCGACGAGCGCAGGCATTTCTTCGGGATAATCGGAATAATCGCCGTCGAGAAAAACGACGATGGTAGGCTGCTCCGCTTCGGGGCGGGCAAAGCAATGGGCCATGCCACGCAGGCAGGCGTAGCCGTAGCCAGGCCGCGCTTCGCGCAATACAGTAGCGCCGGCGGCCCGTGCTACCGCGCCGGTTTGGTCAGAGGAATTATTGTCTACTACAATGACTTCGCGCACCAGAAAGGCCGGAATTTCCGCCAGCACTCGGCCGATAGACAGTTCTTCGTTGAAGGCAGGAATGATGACATCGATGCGCGGCGCGGTGGGCGAAAAGGACATGTAGGCAAGTGCGTGAGAAACACAAAGATGTCAATTCAAACGGAAGTAAACTGCCCGTAAGCTATAGTGGTTCGCGACGGGATTTGTGACGGGCCACCATAGCTCGACAAAACTATTTGGGCTTCGGGCGCTTATTACAGTTCTTTTGCGGCTCAGGGCCGGCACCTGAACTATTATGTTTGTTCTTTTAAACTCCCCGATATGCTTCAAGTAGGCGACAAAGCCCCCGATTTCACCCTCAAAACCACTTCCGGTGATTCTTTTCGCCTTTCTGAGCAGCGTGGGAAGCGCAACATCGTGCTTTATTTTTACCCCAAAGACGACACGCCCGGTTGCACCGCCGAAGCCTGTTCGTTTCGCGATCAGTACGAAGATTTTCAGGAACTGGGGGCCGAAGTAGTGGGCGTGAGCTCCGATAGCGAGGCTTCGCATCAGAAATTTACCCAGAAGCACCGCCTGCCGTTTCCGTTGCTTGCCGACGAAGGTGGCAAAGTGCGCAAGCTCTACGAAGTACCGCGCGTATTGCTGGGCATTCTGCCGGGTCGGGTTACGTTTGTCATTGATAAACACGGCGTTATCCGCTACATCTTCAACTCGATGAGCCGCGCTACCGACCACGTGCAGAACACCAAGGAAATCCTGGCCGAGCTAAGCACGGCCGAGCGAATCTAGCTAGGCAGCGCGGAGGCTATATTTGCCTCTTTATCAAAAACTGGTATTCTGCCTGGTTATGGGAGCCTTATTGATTGACATGTTGCAGCGAGCCCAGCGCAGCCGACGCGTGGTGGCCATGCAGTCGGGTGGCATTATGTTTTTGGGCTACGTGGTAAGTTTCAACCCGGAGCTGGTTGTGATGCGCACCATTACGCGGCAGGGCCTGCTCACGGGGGTACGCACAATCAGTCTGAACTCGGTTTCGCAGGTGCATTTCGACGACCGCTACGTGCGGCTGATCGAGTTTAAGGAACACAACCCGGAAGTTGTGTACGCCCGGGTCGGGGCTCCGGATGGGCTTGATGACCAATACCTTACTGTTCAGGCGTTGCTACAGCGTGCCCACGAGTCGCATCAGTTGGTGCTGCTCGAAACGCACTCCGACCACTCGCTCTACGGGTACGTAGTACGGCTCACCGAAGACGAGCTGATGATGGAGGTGTACACCCAATACGGCGAGCCCGACGGTCACACGGTGCTCGATACGGACGGCATCAGCAGCCTCGTTTGGAGCGACGAAGACACCCGCACCATCGAGCTGCTGATTCGGCAGCGCAACGAAGAAGAAAAGTAAGCTCGCCAGCTTGCAGCCGATGCTTTAGGCTTGGGCGGCGGCGCCCGGCCAGTGCAGCCGAAACCGCGAAACGTGCGTACTGAGGTAGGTACTCAGTTGTTTGCAATGATTCGTTTCTCGCTATTCGTACTGGCGTTGTGGCTTTCGGCCGCCGTCGGATTTTCACAAACGGCCCAAACCCCCGCGTCGCTCAACGCCACCCTCGACCGCTACGAATACCCTTTTCCGGTTAGCTTTCTGCCCCTCAAGCTCGAAGGCCAAGCCATCCGGATGGCGTATATGGATGTGCCAGCCTCGGGCAATGCCAACGGCCGCACGGTGCTGCTGCTGCACGGCAAGAATTTCTATGGCGCTTACTGGCGCGAAACTATTAAGCAATTGACCAGCAAGGGTTTCCGCGTAGTCGTGCCCGACCAGGTGGGTTTTGGTAAATCCGATAAACCCGACATTCACTATTCCTTTCACCAGCTGGCGCGCAATACCCGGCATCTGCTTGATACACTGGAGATTAAGCGCGTTGTGGTGGTCGGGCACAGCATGGGCGGCATGGTGGCCACCCGCTTTGCCCTCCTGTATCCCGAGACCGTCGAAAAGCTCGTGCTGGAAAACCCCATCGGCCTGGAGGATTACCGCGTCGGCGTGCCGTTTCAGAGCGTTGATCAGGCCGAAACCTCGGAACGGAAGAGCACGGAGGAAAGTATCCGAAAGTACCACGCCAGCTATTATCCCAACGGCTATCCTGCCGCCCACGACGAATGGGTGCGCCCCCTAGCCGCCCAGACGCGCCACCCCGACTTTCCGAAAGTGGCCCGCGCCAACGCCCTGACGTTTGACATGATTTACCAGCAGCCGGTGTGCTACGAGTTCGGCCGCTTGCAGGTGCCCACGTTGCTCATCATCGGGCAGGCCGACCGCACCGTGGTGGGCAAAGCCCTCATCAAAGACCCCAAAGTGCAAGCTGCCATGGGTCAGTATCCTGAACTAGGCAAGCGCACCGCTGCCCAGATCAAAGGGGCAAAACTGGTGCCGCTGGACAAAATCGGCCACATTCCGCATCTGGAAGCGCCGGAACAGTTTTACAAGGCGCTGTTGGACTTTTTGCAGTAAAAGATAAAAGGCTACTATGCAACGATTTAGACTTGTTGCGTATCCTTAGATGGGTTGTTTTAACCAAGCCAACCTGATCAGTTATGAAACCCTTCGGCATTTTTTTCGCCTTGGTGCTAGCGGTTTGTTCAGCCGGCGCGGCCAAGGCCCAATCGCGTGATTTTCCCGACACGCTCCGCCTGAACCCGAAGATTCCGCTGCCGTCGCACCTAAAAAATATGCTGCAGCAACCTTCTGACTACCAATCGTATAGGGCTCAGCCGTATTCCTTGCGCGTGCTGAAAGCAGAAGCTTCTCCCGACAACATGCCCGTGAGCAAAGCCGATTCCAGTCGGCATTATAGCCTGCGCATCAAGCGTTTGCCCCAGCCTCAACTGGTGCCTGATAGCAGGAGGCAGCGGCGCCCGTTATTGCCGTAATGTCTTATTTTGCAAGTGCTTACGTGAGCTGTCGCTAGGTGCGAACTAGCCACGATCGGCAGCCTACGCCTGGGAAACGTGCCTTATCAAATCAGCTGACCGGTAGCGTAAAGCGAAACGTGCTACCAGACCCCAGTTCGCTTTCCACCCACAGCCGGCCGCCTTGCGTGGTGATAAATTCGCGGGCAATGCTCAGCCCTAAGCCGGAGCCACCGCGGTAGCCGGCTTTGTCGGGAATCTGGGCGAAGCGCTGAAAAATGCGTTCGTGGTGTTCGGCGGCAATGCCGGGGCCGTTGTCTTTTACGCTGACTTGCAGCCACTTGCCCACGACTTCGGCACTCACGGTAAGGGTTTCGTCTACGGGCGAATACCGAATGGCATTGGCCAACAGATTGATCAGCACCCAGGTGGTCTTTTCTACGTCGGCGCGGGCAGCGGGCAGGTTGGGCGGCAGCTGCAAATCAAGCCGGATGTGTTTGTCAGCGAGTTGAGCCTGCACCGTATCGGTCGCGTACTGCACTACATCGCGCATTTGGGTTGGGCGCAGATCAAGCTGAATACCTGCGCCCGAGTCGAGGCGCGACACATCGAGCAACTCGCCCACCATGCGCTGCAAGCGTTGGGTTTCTTGCCGGATGCTGGCCGTAATGCGCTGACGCTCCCCAGCGGGCAGGCGGTCATCCTGCAACAGCTTCAAGTTGATGTTCATGCTGGAAAGTGGTGTCTTCAATTCGTGCGAAACGGTAGCCAAGAAGTTTGACTTCATCAGGTCGAGGCGCTTGAAATCCGAGACGTTGCGCAGCGTAATAATCTGGCCCACAAACTCCATCTGGTCGAGGGCGTCGTTGAAGGAAATCAAATCCTGCACGGCTAGGCGATAGTAGGCTTCTTCGCCGTTTTGGGCAATGGTCAGCAAGGGAGCGTCGGCTACCACAGCATCGCGGCGGGGGGCATCCAAGGGCTTGAGCAGCTCCCGCAGCAGGTCGTTTTTCTGCGCTACTTCCGCGGCGGGCCGCCCGACCAATTGCTCGGCGGGAAGGTTAAGGAGCTGACAAACAACAGGATTTGCCAGCAGCACGTCCCGGTTCTGGTCGAGCAACAGCAGGCCTTCGTCGAGGGTGTTGACAATGCTGGAGGCGCGGTTACGCTCTGTCACGAGCTGGGCTAAGGTAGAGCTGCGATAATCGTTGAGTTGCACCAGCATTCGATTAAACGCCCGCGCCACGCGGCCAAATTCATCACGACTTTCTACGGGGATAGTGGCGGTAAAATCTTGATTGGTAGCGTGTTCTATGCTCACGAATAACTTGCGCAGCGGCGTAACTACTGCCTCCGGCACGCTCAAAACCAGAAAAGAAGCCACGATGATGCTGAAAGCAATAAACGCTAGCAAATAGCGGCCGGTTTGCTCGGCGGTGCGGTTGGCAAAGTCACGTTTGGCGACCAGGGCATCCATGTTGAGTTGCACCATGCGATGGGTTTGGCGGCGGAGCTGCGCGAGCTCGCTGAGGCGTTGCGCGGCCGCGGCCGAGTCGTCGTAGAGTTGCTGGTAATCGGCTAGGTTTTGCGCCAGACTATCAACCAACTCCTTTTCGCCGGGCTCGGTGATGTTGCCGGCCTCGCGGGTGAGGTTCTGCCGAAACACCCGCAGGCCGGTTGCCACTGACGGCGGGCGCTCCATCTGGTCGAGGGCGCGCAGCATCTGCTGCCCCAGTTGCACCGTGTAAAAGTTGGCTTGCAGCACGGCACGGGCACTGCGGTCGAGGCGCTGCACCGTGTAGAAGGCGTAGCCGCCCAGCGCTACCAAGAGCAGAAGCATCGCCAAAAAGCCATTAGTGATCTTGCTTTTAAGGCTCACATTTGTAAAACTTTGATTGTGAGATGATTATGAAAACATGAGAAGCGTATCATAAAGGGACGCAAACTCAATACATGACCAAGAAGATGTCGAGGTCGGGAGAAGAGCGGGCCAGCGCGCGAACTAGGCGCTGGGTGATGTAGCGACGGGTGACTTTCTCCCAGAGGGTTTTCTCGGCAGTTGCGCCGCACACCAACAGCGTGGCGTTTTTCTCCTGCGCCACGCGCTGAATGGTGCCAACTATATCGTCGTCTTTCACGCGCAGAATCTGTGCGCCCAGCTCCGTGGCTAACTGCAAATTATTAAGGAGGTTGCGTTGCGCAGTCAGTCCAATACGGGCTGCTGATTCGTGACTCGTTTGCACGTAGAGCACGTACCAAACAGCCGCCGAAAGACGGTCGGCGAGGCGGGAAGTTTTGCGGATTATTTCCTTGGCGGCCAGGGCATTGGAGTTGATGCACGCCAGTAGGCGGTCGGTGTTGCGGTGCTCGGGCGCTACGGCTGCGCCGTGGGGGGCATTCTCGATTTGGCGGCCCAGTAAAAGAGATACTTCCTGAACGGCTAACTGACGGAGCTGTAACAAATTATCGGCCCGGAAGAAGTGCTGGAGTGCCGTTGGTATCTTTTGGGCCTCGTAGATTTTGCCCTCTTTCAAGCGCGTCTGCAATTCGTCCACCGTCAGGTCGATGTTTACAACCTCGTCGGCCCGCTTCAGCACTTGGTCAGGTACGCGCTCGGTCACGTCGGTACCCGTAATTTTCAACACCTGGTCGTGAAGGCTTTCCAGGTGTTGCACATTCAAGGCAGTAATGACCGAAATGCCCGCTTTCACTAGCGCTTCCACGTCCTGCCAACGCTTTTCGTTTTGGGAGCCCGGCACATTGGAATGCGCCAGTTCGTCGACGATCACCACCGCCGGCCGGCGCTGCACAATAGCCTGTAGGTCCATTTCTTCGAGCGCTCGGCCTTTGTAAAACAGCGTTTTGCGCGGTATTATGGGCAGGCTGCGCAGTTGGGCCACGGTGTCGGCGCGGTTGTGGGTTTCCACGTAGCCCAGCACCACATCCACGCCGTGTTGGTGCAAGCTGTTGGCCTCCTGCAACATGCGGTAGGTTTTACCGACTCCGGCGGCCAATCCCAAATACACCTTCAGCCGGCCGGGCTGCTTCTGCTGCAAAAGTCGCAGAAACCGTTCGGCCGATTGGTCGCGGGCAGCAGATGAGTCGTCGGGGGCCATCATACGGAATGCTCAGAACGAAATAGCAATGCTAGACGTCACGTTGCCGTAGTTATCCGTGGGCTGACCGTTACGGTCGAGCAAAAAGTTTTTCGGGGAGTGAAAAATGCGGCCTTCAACCCGGCACGCTACCTTGCTAACGGGCAAATAGTCAAGGTTCAACGAAAAGGATTTTACCTTGAAGTCCTCGTCGCTGTCAGCGGGTGTAATGGAACTGATAATTACGCCGTGTTCGGCATAGTAATACTCGGCACGACCCGCCACGGCCCATTTCTCGGCTAGCTTGTAGCGCAGCAAAGCCGCACCAGTGTGCCAAGTATCGGTTTTGCTGCGGTTGGCTCGCGCTTGCTTGCCTACATCAAATACCCCAACCACACTTAGGCGATCGGTGGCGGCGTAGCTGGCGTAAAAATCGTGGAAGTAGCGCCGGCGGCGCGCTACGCCTTGGGGCTGCTCGTTGCCGTAGAAGGTGCTTGAGTTAAAGAGCAGCTTTTCCGTTGGTTTCCACTGAATTTGGGTGCCTACGGCCTTGCTTTGGTTGGTTTCCTGTATGTTTTGCCACCCGTTGAGTACCAGGCCGGTCAGGGTTAGTTTGGGATCGACTTCGTAGGTAAAGCGGGCGCCAGTCTCGTAATAAGGCGAATTTTCGGCTGCCAGCGACCGGGTCAACGTCCAGTTGTCTTTGCTGATGGCCGACTCAAATCCGATGTGCGATCCGAAAATGCCAACGTCGAGCCACGCTTTTTCAAATGGCCGGAAGCCAGCATATGCTTCGTAGATGTGCTTGAAAACTTGTGGTTCGGCGGCGTAGTTCGCTTCTACATAAGAGCCCGCATGCAGACCAAATGCGCCGCGCACTTTCTCATCTTGGTAGCGCAGCCCCACGATGCCGTTGTTGATGGTGAATTCGTTTTGGCGGTTGTGGGAGTAGAGGAAACCGGGGCGCTTCTGGGTGTCGGCATGCTTGAAATCGTACCCATAATAGCCATCGACATACCCGTAGAAGGAGAGTGGGTTGGGCGGCGTAGCTTCGGGCGCAGCGGTCGGGGGCACCGCCAAAGTAGAATCGGTTGCTGGGGTAACCTGAGCGAATGCGTGGCTAGCAGCCAGTAGTAACAGGCTCAGCATTAGATAGTTTCTCATAATGAAAGCGCCCATTAGCAGTGTGAGTTGTACTCTGGGCTCGCTTGCTACGGGAAGTAGGATGAGGTTAAGTGAAAGGGCGGGAAAAATAAGTTGTAACAAGTCGCGCCGCTGCTATCTGTGGGCGCTAAGCTCGTCAAGCGCGAGGTTCAGACGAAGCACATTCACTTTTGCAGGACCAAAGAACACAAATAGCGGATCTTCGATGTGCGCGGCAACCAATGCTCGGACGCGCTCGGCGGGCAAACCGCGCAGGCGGGCTACGCGATCTACCTGGGCGTAAGCCCCAGCGGGCGACAAGTGTGGGTCGAGGCCCGAGCCGCTGGCCGTGACCAACTCGCCCGGCACCTGGCCGGCCTCTACGGTGGGGTTCTGTTGCAAAAATGCGCCGGCTCGGGTTTGCACTTCTTTCAAATAGTCGGGGTTGCTGGGCCCTTTGTTGGAGCCGCCCGAGCCGCTGGCGTTGTAATCGACGACCGACGGCCGCGTGTTGAAGTATTCGGGCCGGTCGAATTTCTGGCCGACATTGGCGTAGCCGATCACGCGGCCGTTGCGCACAAGCTGTACGCCCTCGCCGTGCCCCGGAGCAAACTGAGCAGCGCCCCACACCAAGGCTGGATATACAACGCAGCAGAGCAGCAACAACAAGAGCGAAAGCCGAAAAGCCGGAAGCAGATGAGTTTTCATGGAAAGGTTGAAATCTGAAAAGACACAATAAACTATAAGTAGTTGACTGTGAGATATTTATGATAAAGAAGATTTGTTTTACAGAAACGCTCCAACGAGTAAGTCAATCAGCTTAATGCCGAGGAAGGGCACCAGCACCCCGCCCAAGCCGTAGATCAGCAAGTTGCGGCGCAGCAGCGCCGAGGCTCCGATGGGTTGGTAGGCCACACCTTTCAGGGCCAGCGGCACCAGCGCCGGGATGATGAGGGCGTTGAAAATCACGGCCGAAAGAATGGCCGATTGCGGCGATTTTAGGCCCATGATATTGAGGGCGCCTAAGGCCGGAATGGCGGCCATAAACAGTGCTGGCACAATGGCGAAATACTTGGCCACATCGTTGGCGATGCTGAAGGTAGTGAGCGTGCCCCGCGTCATGAGCAGCTGCTTGCCGATCTCGACCACTTCGATGAGCTTGGTGGGATCGTTGTCGAGGTCGACCATGTTGCCGGCTTCCTTCGCGGCCTGCGTACCCGAGTTCATCGCCACGCCTACATCGGCTTGGGCCAGGGCGGGCGCGTCGTTAGTGCCATCGCCCATCATGGCCACCAGCTTGCCCTCTTGCTGCTCGCGGCGGATGTACGTCATCTTGTCCTCGGGCTTGGCTTCGGCAATAAAATCATCGACGCCCGCTTTTTCGGCGATGTATTTGGCCGTAAGCGGGTTATCGCCGGTCACCATCACCGTTTTGATGCCCATGCGGCGCAGGCGGTCGAAGCGTTCTTGAATACCGGGCTTGATGATGTCCTGAAGTTCGACTACCCCCAGCACCCGGTCGTTTTCCGACACCACCAGCGGCGTGCCGCCGTTCGAGGCAATGGCGGCCACGCGGTCGGCCACATCGTTGTGGTAGACGTGGCCAGCTTGTTCGGCTAGCGTGCGGATGGCATCGGCCGCGCCCTTGCGTAGGCGGGTACCGCCCGCTAGCGTGACGCCTGAGGAACGCGTTTCGGCCGTAAACTTGATGAGCTCGGCCCCGGCCAGGAGGTTTTGGAGGTGTGCGGGGTTCACCTTGTTGTCGCGGGCCAGCTCCACGATACTTTTGCCTTCGGGGGTTTCATCGCTAAGCGACGCAAGCGTCACTGAATCAATGAATTGCTGGTTATCTACGTTGGGCGCGGGCCAGAAGTGGGTGGCTTTGCGGTTGCCAATGGTAATGGTACCGGTTTTGTCGAGCAACAATACGTCGATGTCGCCGGCCGTTTCCACGGCTTTGCCGCTCTTGGTGATCACGTTGGCGCGCAAGGCCCGGTCCATACCGGCAATCCCGATGGCCGAGAGCAAGCCGCCGATAGTGGTCGGAATCAGGCACACAAACAGCGCAACGAAGGCCGAAATGGCCAACGGTGCGTGTGCATACTCGGCAAAAGGCTGCAGCGTCACGCACACGATCACGAACACCAGCGTAAACCCGGCCAGCAGAATGGTGAGCGCAATCTCGTTCGGCGTTTTCTGCCGCGACGCGCCTTCTACCAGCGCAATCATCTTATCGAGAAAAGACTCGCCCGGGGCCGTGGTCACCTGCACCACGATGCGATCACTCAGTACCTTGGTGCCGCCCGTCACGCTGGACTTGTCGCCGCCTGCTTCACGGATCACCGGCGCCGATTCGCCCGTGATGGCCGACTCGTCAATAGTGGCGAGGCCTTCGATGATTTCGCCATCTGTGGGAATAATTTCGCCGGCCTCGACCACGAAAACCTGTCCCTTTTGCAGTTGGGCCGAACTCATAGCCACCATCGTGCCGTCGGGCTGGCGGACGGTTGCAGGCGTATCCTGGCGGGTTTTGCGGAGCGAATCGGCCTGGGCCTTGCCGCGTGCTTCGGCAATGGCCTCGGCGAAATTGGCGAACAGTAAGGTCAGAAACAGTACAATGAACACCGTGAGGTTATACCCAAAGCTGCCCTGCGCCGCGTCGGGCTTGAAAAGCAGGCCCAGGGTAACGAACAACATCACTACAGTGCCGATTTCCACCGTGAACATCACCGGGTTGCGAAACAGGGTGCGCGGGTCGAGCTTCACAAAAGCTTGGCTAACAGCTTCGCGGACTAGCGCCGGCTGGAAAAGAGATTGGGATTTGGGGGTTGACATCTTCTGAACTAAAGGAAGCATGTGGTTTCGGCCGATCTGAACTGAGCGACGAGCGACAAAGAGGGGGATCAGTACAAGGTGAAATGCTCGGCCAGCGGCCCCAAGGCAAGGGCTGGGAAGAAGGCCAGGGCGGCGATAATCCAGATCACGAAAAAGACCATTGCCCCGAAGGTGGCCGTGTCGGTGCGCAGCGTCCCAACCGATTCCGGAATGAATTTTTTACGGGCCAGCAGCCCAGCGATAGCCACTGGCCCGATGATGGGCAGATAGCGCGCCAGCAGCATTACCACGCCGGTGCTGACGTTCCACCACGGCGTATTATCGCCCAATCCTTCAAAGCCTGAGCCGTTGTTGGCGGCCGAGGAAGTGTACTCGTAAAGCACTTCTGAAAAGCCGTGAAAGCCAGGGTTGGCCAGCCAACCGCTCAGCCCTTGTGGGTCGTGTGAATGCAGGTAGGCCGCCATAGCCGTGCCCGTCAAGATCAGCAGGGGGTGCAGCAGGGCAATAAGAATGGCGATTTTCATCTCGCGGGCCTCAATCTTTTTGCCCAGTAGTTCGGGGGTGCGGCCCACCATCAGGCCCGAGATGAACACGGCCACAATGATGAACACGAAGAAGTTGAGAAAGCCCACGCCCACGCCGCCATAAAAAGCGTTGGTCATCATGCCCAGCAGGGCATTCATGCCCGAAAGCGGCATGAGCGAGTCGTGCATGGCATTGACCGAACCGTTGCTGGTAACCGTGGTCTGGATGGCCCAGAGCGCGGCGGCCGGGGCACCCAAGCGTATTTCCTTGCCTTCCATCGCTCCCAGGCTCTGGTCGATGCCGAGGGGGGCAATGGCGGGGTTGCCGTGCATTTCCAGGTACACAGTAGGGAGTTGCAGCAGCAGGTAGCCGGCCGTCATTACGCCGAATACCATCCAGCCCAGCTGCGGGCGGCGCAGGTAAAAGCCAAAGGCCAGCGCCATGGCCATCGGAATGAGTACAATGCTCAGGTTTTCGACGGCATTGGTCAGGTAGGTTGGGTTTTCGAGTGGATGCGCCGAATTGGCACCGAAGAAGCCGCCGCCGTTGGTGCCCAACTGTTTGATGGCAACCATGGCCGCTGCGGGTCCGCGGCTTACGGTTACCGAATCGCCTTGCAGCGTGACAACCGGCTGCTTGGCCCGAAACGTCATGGGCGTGCCCTGGAATGCCAGTACCAGCGCCACAGCCAGCGAGAGCGGCAGCAAAACGCGTGTAAGACTCTTGACGAAATACAGGTAAAAGTTGCCCAACTTGTCGGTGCTCCGGCTTTGTAAAGCGTTGAAGACCACCACGCAAGCTGCCATGCCCGTGGCTGCCGTTACAAACTGTAAGAACATTACCACAGTCAATTGCGAGAGGTAGGTAAGCCCCGTTTCGCCGGCGTAGTGCTGCAAATTGCAGTTGACCACAAACGAAATGGCCGTGTTGAAAGCTAAATCGGGCGACATGGAGGCATTGCCATCGGGATTGAGTGGGAGGCTGCCCTGCGTACACAGCACCAGCATCGCCCACAAAAACCAGAGTGCGTTAATGGTCAACAAGGCCACCAGATGCTGCTGCCAGCTCATTTCCTTCAGGGGGTTGATACCCGCCACGCGGAAAAGCAGGCGTTCGAAGGGCGCCAGAAAGTCGGTTGGGGTGCGAGTGCCGCGGTACACAGCTGCCAGATAGCGGCCCAGCGAAATGGCCAGCAGCACTGTGCTCGCGAAAATGGCACCGATGCCCAGAAGTTCTTTAGTCATAACAGGCGAAGAAATTAGAAGCGCTCCGGGCGAAGCAACACATACACCAGGTAGCCAAACGTGGCCAGTGAAAGCAGAAATAGTGCAAGCATCATGGCTTAAGTGAGGCTAGATGTGATCGAAATAGTCCACGGATTTGAAGAAGAGCCAGAAGCCGGCAAGGCCCGCGGCCGTCAAAAGCGAAGTGAGGAGTAAAGGAGGCATGAGCAGGGGTTAAGTGAGACTAGCAAACGCATGTGCTTCTCCGAAGGCAAGCGGCGGACCTGCTTTCTAAATCGGTTGCCGATTATTTACAAATACTTGAATATCAATATGTTATGTGATAAAAAATATTTTATTACCGATGCTGGTAGCTCACGGGATCCTAGCAAAACGCTAGGGTTTTTTGCAAAACGCTAGTCCTCCATTAGGGCCAAAACGCCGCCGACCCTGCCGGTCAGGGCAGGGTCGGCGGGGGAGGCGTGGTGCGAAAGCAGGAGCTACAAGGCGTACTCCTGGATTTTGCGGTACAGGGTGGTGAGGGCAATGCCCAGCACGCGGGCGGCTTCGGTTTTGTTGCCACCGACTTCGAGCAGAACACGTTGGATGTGCTGTTTTTCGGCGTTGCGCAAACTGCGTTCGTCGTCGGAGGTGGCGCTGGAATGGCTGTTCTGAGCAGCCATTTGCAGTTCCAGCGGAAGTCCTTCGACGGTGAGCGGCTCGTCGGGCGGCGTTAAGATGGAAGCGCGCTCTAGCACGTTCTTGAGCTCGCGCACATTGCCGGGCCAGGCATATTGCTCCAGCGCGTGCAAAGCTTCAGGAGTCAGCACCAGCGGACGGCGGCGCAGCTTGGCGGCAAAATAGTGCAGAAAATAATCTGCCAGCAGGCCGATGTCGGTGCGACGGGCGCTGAGCGAGGGCACCTGTACCACCACCACCGAGAGGCGATAATACAGGTCGGCTCGAAAGTGGCCTTGTTCGGCTTCCTGACGCAGGTTGCGGTTGGTGGCGGCAACCAGCCGCACATTCACGCGGGTCGGCTTGGTATCGCCGATAGGGATAAATTCCTGGGTTTCGAGCACGCGCAACAGCTTGGCTTGCAGCGTCATATCCAACTCCCCGATTTCGTCGAGAAACAGTGTGCCGCCGTGGGCTTCGCTTAGCAAACCTTTCTTGTCGGTTTGGGCGCCCGTAAAAGCGCCTCTTTTGTAGCCAAACAATTCCGATTCGAGCAATTCCTTCGGAAACGCGCTGCAATTGAGCGCCACAAATGCCTTGGTGTGGCGCGGACTAGCTTGGTGGATGGCTTGGGCAAACAGCTCTTTGCCGGCTCCGGTCGGGCCTTCCAGCAACACGGTAGCATCGGTGAGGGCCACTTGCTGGGCCGTGCGCTTAGCTTGCTCTAGGGCCGGCGCTCGACCAATCATCGAAGCAAAGCTGTACTGAGCGCCTACTTTCTTTTCCAGTTCTGCCACCCGGCGTTGCAACCGCGCTTTCTCAGCAGCGCGATCCACGACCACGACCAGTTGGTCGTCGGAGTCGCCCTTGGTCAGGTAGTCGAAAGCGCCTTCGCGCATGGCCCGCACGCCGTCGGGAATGGTGCCAAAAGCCGTCAGCAGAATGACTTCCGCCAGCGGGGCCTTGGCCTTGTAGCGGGGCAGCAAGTCGAGTCCAACACCATCGGGTAGCTTCACATCCGACAAGATTACCAGTACCTCATCGGCATGTTGGTGCAACGTTTCGAGGCCGCGGCGGGCGTCGGTGGCTTGCAGCACCGTGTAACCTTCCAGCTCCAACATGCGGGCTACAGCTTGGCGCAGCGGCGCTTCGTCGTCGATGAGGAGCAGGGTACCAGTAGGCATTGAAGCGAGAAAGATGATGGGAGCAGGCGCCGACTCGTGGGGTTGAGTGTCTTATCGACATTTGATTGACTGTCAATGAGATAGTAGAAGGCTTGATCTGCTGTTCGAGGTTCAGAAAAGCAACTGACAAACTTACGACAACAGCCGCAGGCTATCCGCATGAATCAACTGCGAACCCGTGTACCGGCCTGCGCGCGGACCATTTTCGAGGTTGAGTACGCCGCGGGGGCACGCCGTGGAGCACATGCCGCAGCCCACGCACGAAGCCCGGATGATGGGCTCGCCGCGCTGGGCATATTGCTTCACATCGATGCCCATTTCGCACACGTTGGAGCAGTTGCCACACGAGATGCATTGGCCGCCGTTGGTGGTGATGCGGAAGCGCGAAAAGTGCTTTTGCAGCAGCCCCAGGTAGGCTGCCATCGGGCAGCCAAAGCGGCACCACACGCGGCTCCCCATTAGCGGGTAGAAGCCCACTCCAATCACTCCCGAAAACACCGAGCCGATGAAGAAGCCATAGAAACGGTACAAGCCATCGGCCACGCCAGCCAGCGGACCGCCTGGCACGTAGCGCACCACCCAGAGCATAGCGGTCAGTAAGATGATGAGCGCCAGTACGGTATAAATAATGCGCACTTCCCAACGCCAAGCTACGCGGCGCTTATCGGAAAGGTGGCGGTAGGGGTCGCCGGCGGTTTCGGCCAGGCCGCCGCAGCCGCACACCCACGAGCAATACCAGCGCTTTCCATAGAAATAGGTGAGCACGGGCGTCGCCAGAAACGACATCACTACGCCCCAAAACACCATAAACACGCCCAGCGCCTGCCCGTCTTTTACCAGGTAATCGACGCTATTGGGAAACAGGTAGTCGTATTTCAGCGGCCAGAAGTAGGTGAAATAATACTCCGGTTGCTGAAAGAAGAGCAGCACACCTGGCAAAATAAAGGCAAAGCCCAGTTGAAAAAACATCACCGACAAGGTGCGGATTACTTGGTAGCGCGAGTGGCGGTATTTCCAAAGCGCCCGGCCGCCCATCAGCAGCACGGCCAGCGTGTAGAAGGTGCCGTACACAAACCACTGATCGGCGGGCTTGTGGCGTAGGGCCTGGCTCAGCGGGTCGGCTGCCCGAATGAGGTTTTCCAGGTATTGGGGAAACCAGTACAGCACCACGTAAAAGCCGGTCAGCACCAGGCCGGTCACCCAGGCAATGGCGCCTCGGCTGGTGCTGGCCCGCAACCACAAATTGTTCTGCTTAACACCCGATTCGCCGCGCCCAAATTTGTGCCACGACCACAGCAGCGTGCCCCCGCTGACCAAGGTCAGCGCGCCATAAAATAGCAGCCGGGCGCGGTCGTGGTTTGCATCCGAAGTTGCTACCAGCAGCGCCAGTAGTCCCAACGCCACCACGGCCAAGGTGGCTTTTTCGGTGGCGTCGGCCTCGCGGACAGGAGGCTGAGGAAGTGCTAAATCAGGCGCGGCAGTGGGAGACATTGGATCTTCAATAAGAGCAAAAGATTACTGTATATAATAATTTGATAATCAGTATATTCAGTATATTATAATGATATATAAATTTAGCTTTACTCGTTTAAACCAGCCGGTCTAATGGTGGTGATGGTGACCTTCACTGGGTTTGCCGAACAGATTCATCAGAGAGCCAATGACGTAAAGTGCCGTCCAGCAAACGTATAGCCAGTCGAATCCGGGCAGCGTACGGTGCACGAAAAAATGCAGGATCACGTGTGCCGCTCCGCTCATGATCAGGCCGGTAATGGCGATGAACTGGTAGCTGTTGAGGGCGCTGGGGCGGTATAGTTTGGAGAAGTCCACGGGCAATGACGTTGAGATGATCAAAATGTAAATGCGGGTACCGAGCGGTTGCGAAGCAAAATAACTTGCAGTCGCACCCGGATAATTCCCGGACGCTACCCCAGAAGTTTAGCAAACAGCCCCTTGCGACGCTGCAGAGTTACCGGCTGCTGGGGAAATTGTTGGTTAAACTGGCGGATGACGTCGGGCTCGTATTCCCGAAAAAACTCGGGGTCAAAATTAGCAGCTCCCAAGTTGGCGAGCACCGTTTGCACCGGCGTATTGGTCCTGATCCAGTGTTCGCACACCTCGTGGCGCAGACGCAATCCTAAAGCATTGAAGCCCAACACGGCGTGATTGTGAGCGGGTGAAAAATTGATGCGCAGGCACTGCCGGCCGGTTGGGTGTTCCCAATAGAAACTTTCTTCACCCGCCGTCGGCCTCGCGGGCACTCGGCCGTAGGTTTGGTATTCGAGGTTGAAAAACTTGGCCGAGTTGAACCACACGCCTCGGCGGTAGGGCGTGGTCTGGCCACAGATCGTATGCGCGACGGCTTCTCCCTGCATGCGGCCGGTGTACCACAGCTGCTCAATGGGCACTTCGCCCGCGCCGGGCTGGCGGTGCTGAGCGCAGTCGCCGGCGGCGTACACGCCCGGGATGTTGGTTTGCAAAAATTCGTCCACCAGAATGCCGCGCTCGGTTTCCACCGGCGTATCCTGCGTTATGCTCAAGTTAGGAGTGACACCAATGGCAATGCCAACCCATTGACAATCAATAGATTCTCCTTTGCTGGTGATCACGCCCTGTACGCGTCCTTCGGCATCGCCCACAACCTCGCGTAGCTCGGTGCGGTAACGGATATCTACGTGATGCTGAGCGAATTGCCGATCGATGAGGTGCGCTTCTTCGGGCGGCAGCACGCTGGCCCAGTAGTGGGCATCGCGCACCAACACAGTTACAGCAATGCCACGGGTGTGCAGCATCTCGGCCAACTCCACCGCAATGAGGCCGCCGCCTACCACTACCGCCTGCCGAATGCCGTGCGTGTCGCGCTCCATTTGGGCCAGATCGGGGAGACCGTAGAGGCCCTGCACGCCGCGCAGGTGCTGCCCCGGCCAGCCGTGGTATTTGCTCACCGAGCCCGTGGCCAGTAGCAGCTTATCGTAGGGCAGAGCCTGGCCGGTACTTAGGTGCACGTGGCGCTTCTCCACGTCGAGGCGGGTGGCGGTGGCGTGCACCAGTTCCAAGTTATTTTCGGCCCAAAACCAATCTTCGTGCGGCTTAATATCCGGATAGCGCAGGTGGCCCATGTACACATACATCAGGGCGGTGCGCGAGTAGTGGTGTGCGCTTTCGTCCGAAACGATGGTGATGCGAGCTGTAGGCTGGAGGCGTCGCACGGTCAGGGCCGCCGTGATGCCGGTAATGCCGTTGCCAATAATAATCAGGTGCATAGAACGCGCGAACGAAAGCAAAAAGACAAAATCAAAGGTAGCCGGGTCGGGCTCTGGGTTTCTCAAGGTACTCTTTATCGCTGCATTCGGATTTTTGGCCGTGCCGCGTGCCTCCGGTTGTGGCAGCGAACCAACCCGGCTGTAGTGCGTAAGACCAAAGGCAGACAATCTCTGAGATTTCCACCCCAACGGCTTACTACTATGATACTTGATAACTTGTTTGGCAGCGACGACAACGGCAACGAAAACGAGAAAATCACCGAAAACACGCCCGTTTCCAAGAACGAGCGGCTCGAAAACGAGAAGGACTACAAGGAAGAAGAAAGCAACGGCAAAGTAGCCAACGACCCGTCGGCGTTGCGCAATACCGGCGCCCAAGGCTACACCCAGCGCAGCAATCAGAAAGACCAGCTCGAAAACCTGCACATCGGCGGCGACGAAACCCACCCCCAGGGCGGCAACGAGCACCACGACGCCGGTGAGCAAGCCCAAGGCCCTGGTTTTGAGGTCGAAGGCACGTATGAGCTGGACCACAGCGTGCGTTCCGGCGAGCAGAAATTCGGCGATGACAAGAAAACGCCGGGCGAACCATCGCACAGCGAAACCATCTCCGGCTCCTAGCCTTCAGCCCTCCACGATCGACCCCGCGCCCCAAGCGCGGGGTTTTTTGTTGCCCAAAATTTGGGTTAAAAAGTAGGGTTGGCTGCCCTACGGCAAAGTCAAGGTTTGAGCAGTGCAACTACTGGCATAATATCTGCCACACAGGTATTTGGAGATGATATCGGCATCGTTATACCTTTATCAACCTCTGAAAAGCCGATTGTCAATCTCATCATAGTTAAGTGCAAATGAATGAGTTGGCTCTGATAACCCTTTACATACTCCCTTAATTCAATCCTCCCACCTATGAGCACACCTTCTACCCAGTACGAATCCGAAACGCAGGACACCGACCAGTTGCTGGCCGAAGAGAAGCAGCTTGCTTCCGGCAACACCCGGCTGGCCATTATTGCCGGCGCCATCATGCTGCTGGCGGGCGCCAGCTATGCGTTGGTGCCATCCCAAACGGCTTCCAATGCCGTTTCCAGCATGATGCCTTCTATGGTGCTAGGCGATGCAACAGTTACGGGCACTCGCGAAGTGGCCGCGAAACCCGCTGCCCAGCCAGAAGACGAAAACACGGACGCAGCAAAAACGGCTTCTGCGCCTCTGGCAGATGCCAAAGACAAATCCAAAGCAAAAGCAGCCCCAACCGTTGCCGCTGGCAAAGCTGAGGTTGCAGAGAAAGTTGCTGATAATCAAGTAAATCGTGTCGAAGAGACCGTGAGTGCAGCCCCTGCTCAGCCGGCTCCTGCGGAAACGGTTGCCGAAGCGACGCCCGCTAACGTCACGCTTTCCGGCCGCATCCTCGACGAAGAGGGCGAGCCCCTGGCCGGTGCCACCGTCTTTCTGAAAGGCAGCAAGAAAGGCACCAGCACCGATGCCAAAGGCAATTATTCGCTCGAAGCACCTGCCGGCGACAACACCCTCGTCTATGGCTACGCGGGTTACGACGACAAAGAAGCGCACGTGCGCAACGGCGCGCCTACTACCGTCAGCCTCCAGCCCCGCGAAGACGTAAAACGCCGACGCCGCAAGTAGAAATTCGAGTTATTATTTTAACAGAAAGCGCCTCTGCGATAGCAGAGGCGCTTTCTGTTGTTTTATAGGTAAGCAATTGATTAGTAATTACTTATATAGGCTTATTGCCAAAGCGATTTCGGAAGATGAAGTACACCGGTACGCCCAGGGCAACCAAACCCAGACCGCGTTGGGAGTAAGTGGAAGTGCTGGGGTCGAGGAGTAAGATGAGGCAGAAAGCGGAGGCCAGCACCACGTACAGCAGCGGAATAAAAGGGTAGCCAGCCGCCCGATAGGGGCGCGGGGCATCGGGGCGAGTGCGGCGCAGCACAAAAATGCCAACAATGGTGATCACGTAAAACAGAATCACCGAGAACATCACGTAGTTGAGCAGCTGCCCATACGAGCCCGAAAGGCACAACCCACTGGCCCACAGACACTGGGCCCATAAGGCTACACCCGGCACGCCGGCTTTGTTGAGGCGCGCCATGCCAGGGAAAAACAGGCCGTCGGCAGCCATGGCGTAGTAGGCGCGGGCACCGCTGAGCAGAATGCTGTTGTTGGCGCTGAACGTGCTGATCATGATGAGCACGGCCATGAAATAAGCCCCCGCGCGGCCCAGAATGCTCTCGACGACGGCAGTGGCGACGCGGTCGTTGGTGGCGAACATGATGCCACGGCCTGCTACGGTCGTCGCGTTGGGGTCGCCTTGCAGGGGCAGCACCAGCAGGTACACAATGTTGATTAGGATGTAAAGGGCCGTAACAATAGCCGTTCCGATGGCCATGCTCAGCACAATCGTGCGCTGCGGATTGACGATTTCGTCGCCCGAAAACCCGATGTTATTCCACGAATCGGAGCTGAACAGCGAGCCCGTCATGGCCAACCCGATGGCCGTGATCAGTGCCCAGCCGCCGAGCGGCAGGGCAGGAGCGCCAGGTATGTAGCGCGTGGCCGTCCAGAGGTCGTGGAAGTTGAGGTCGACGGTTTGCTTGTTGATGCCCAGCGCTAGGCCAAACACAATCAGTCCAAACAACGCCACCAGCTTGGTGCTGCCGAAGATGTTGGCAATGAGCTTGCCGCTGCGCACGCCCCGCGAATTGACAGCGGTAAGTCCCACAATCAACACAATAGCAAGTAGTTGCACCGTAGTGAATTGGAAGCTGCCGACGGTGAATAGCACATGAGCTTCGCTGAACCACGGAATGAGAACGCCCGTGAACTTGGCAAACGCCACGGCTACCGCCGCAATTACGCCGGTTTGGATGACCAGAAACAGCGTCCAGCCATAGAGAAAGGCCGTCAGCTTGTTATAGGCCTCGCGCAGGTACACGTACTGGCCGCCGACTTTAGGGAACATAGCCGCCAGCTCGCCGTAGCTAACGGCGCCGGCCAGCGTGATAAAGCCCGTCACGAGCCACACCACAATCAGCCAGCCCGCCGAGCCAACTTGCCGTGCGATGTCGGCCGAGACAATAAAAATACCGGAGCCAATCATGCTGCCGGTCACGATCATAATGGCATCAAAGAGCGTAATGGCGCGCTGAAAGTGGCCTTGCTTTTCGGACATAAAGGGGAATAAGTTCGGAATGAGGGGCTGAAGATAGAAAAAACGTACTGTCGGGCTGTGCCTTGGCGCGCAACTTTCCCGCGGCTTCTGCCGAATAGCTACTTTTGCAGCCCTTGTCTTTTCACCGCCGCTTGATGTCGCAAAAGCTACTGGTGTTTTTAGTGGGTCTGCTGCTGGTTTCAGCTTTGGGCTCCTATGTGTATTACCGCCGTGCCGTGGCCGCCGTTCCCGTCGACCCGTGGTCGCTCGTGCCCGACGATGCCGTGCTGGTGATGGCCACCCGCGACCATCCCACGCTCGTGCGGCACCTGAAGGAAACCCAGCTTTGGGACAACCTAACGGCCGTCAACTATTTCCAACAAGTCGAAGACAACCTCGCGTTGGTAGACAGCGTGGCCGGGTCGCGCAACGTGGTGTTGCGGTTTCTGGGCACCAAGAAAGTGTTTACCTCGGTGCACGTGACGGGCCCGGCGAAGTTTGATGTGCTGTTTCAGGTACCCATTGGCACGGTGCGCGAGTATCGGCAGGTGCGCGGCCTCGTCGATGGCTTGGCCCGCGACGCCCGCTACCAAGTGGCTACCCGCGACTACCGTGGCGAGCAGCTCACCGACGTCCGCGACCGCCGTACGGGCTCCGGCATGACGTTCTTCAACTACCGCAATCACTTGGTAATCAGCGCCAATGCCGAACTGGTAGAAGGCGTTGTGCGTCGGCTCGAACATCCGGAAGCGCCTACCGTAGCCTCAGAATTCCAATCCACTGATTATCTGCGTCTTAAAGATGTGGATGCGGCGTTGCTGATTAATTACCGGCGGCTGCCGCAGTTTTTGGGCGTGTTCTTCCGCTCCGAGTTGGGGCCCGACTTGGCTGCGCTTACCAGCCTGAGCCGCAATAGCCTCATGGAAATGAAGCTGATTGGTAACAGAGTGTTATTCAACGGCTTCGCCAACCCCGAAACGGCCCGCGATGCGCTGCACCAGCAGTTGCGGGGCCAGTCGGCGCAGCGGTTGCGCATGGCAGAGGTGCTGTCGTTGCGCACGGCGCTGCTGGTGCATCTGGGGCTTGACAAAACGACGGTACTGCGCGAACCACGCCAAGCGGCGCCCGCCGCCGACACGCTGGGCGCAACCAGCGGCCCGCTCATCGACAGCCTGGCTGTTTCGCTGTCGCAGGAAGCGGCCTTGTGCTATTTGTCGTCGGTGTCGGCGCGGCAGAAACCGGCCAAACTTGCTTTGGTGTATTGCGAAACTCCGGCGCGCGTAGGCGCCTTGCTCGGGCAGCTGCGGCGGGCGGTAGGCGCCAGCCCTTCGTTTGAGCGTGTGGGCCCGTATCAGATTCACCAAACCGGCGTACCCGAGCTACCCGCGCGACTACTCGGACCGCTGTTTTCCAACTTTGGTACGGCCTCGGTAGCGCAAGTGGGTAATTATCTGGCGTTTGCCGAAGACCCAGCGGCCCTGCGCCTCTGGCTCACCGACGTAACGGCAGGGGAGGTCTGGACGCGCTCACCGACGCAAGTAGCCTTCCTGCAAGACACTCAGCCCCTCGCTCGCCTCAGCGTGTTCATGGACACGCGCAATTGCTGGAACGTGCTGCTGCGCGCTTTGGTAGAAGACCGCCGGGCCGGCTTGTTGCGCAACGAAACGCTGTTCAAACGCTTTCCCCAGATCGCATTTCAGTTCGTGCCGGCCGCCAACGAATCCGAGGCGGATGCGCAGTATTTTACGCAGTTTGTGTTTCGCCATCCGGCCTCCGGACCCGCCGTTGCGCGGCCCCAGACCCAGACCGAAACCGGTACTTTGCTCGCCTTCAAAACGCCCCTGAGCAGCGCTCCCACGCTGGTGCCCGTTTCGGGCGCGCGTACGCCGGGTGTGCTGGTACAGGATCAGGGGCAGGTGCTGCACTACATCACGCCCGACAATGTAGTGGCGTGGTCCGACTCGTTGGCGGGCGCGGTGGTCGGCAGAATTAAGCGCCTGTCGCTGCCGGGAGGAAACGCGGGTACTTTGTTTGCTACTCCTAATCGTTTGCACCTGCTCGGCGACCAGGGCCAGGAACTAGCCGGGTTTCCTTTGAATATGCCTGACACGGTGCAGGTTACCGCGCTGGCAGTTTCGCCTTCCGATGGCCGCAGCGCCCCGCGGCTGCTGGTGAGCGGCCGGAGCAGCAACCTTTTTCTCTACGACACCAACGGCAACACATACGCCGGTTGGCAACCTAAACAGCTGGATTTTGGCTTGGCTGCTCCGCCTCAACTGCTGGTCGTGGGGGGGCGCGATGTGGTAGTAGCCCTGCTCGAAAACGGCTACATCTACGCTTTTGATCAGCAGGGCGGGGTGTATCCGGGGTTTCCCATCAGCGTTGGCGCGCGGCTGCACTCGGGCGCCTTTGTGGAAATTGGCCCGACACTGCGGCGCACGCGTCTGACGGTCGTCAGCCAACACGGCGAGCGTGTGAGCTTCAACCTCAGCGGCGACGTGGTCAGCCGCAGCCGGGTAGCCACCTGGAGCCGTAATTCGGTCTTTCGGGTAGTGCCCGATCAGCAAGGCAAAAGCTATACGGTGTTACGCGAACAGGGCGGCCTGACGGATTGGTTTGACCCTTCGGGACAGGCCATTCTCTCCAAAACCTTCGTGACTTCCGCTCTGAAATCGGCGCAGTATTTCAACTTCGGTAACGGCCACCGCGTATTTGCCCTCACCGAAACCGGCCCGCATAAAGTGTATCTGTTCGACGCCAAAGGCCGCTTCGTAGCCAACCAAAGCTTCGACAATAGCGCACCCGAAGTTGGGCTCGAATTTGATGCCGCTGCCAACACGTACCAGCTGTATCGTGTAGTCGGCAACGAGCTTCGGAGGACTGCTTTGAAATTGAATTGATCATTAAAGCCAATACATATAACTATTTGATTATCAAAGAGGTATATGTATTGGCTTTTGAGTTGGCTAGACGGTTAATTCTTCACGATCAGTTATTGGTCAGCCAGCCTTTTCGATAAAAATACACCAGCTGCACAATGACAATGAGCAGCAGCACACCAATCAAAATCGGGTAGCCCAGCGGGTGATAGAGCTCGGGCATGTTGAGGTAATTGATGCCGCCATTAGGGTTTTCCCGCTGAAAATTCATGCCGTACAGCCCGACTACAAAGCTCAGCGGAATGAAGATGCTGCTGATGATGGTCAGTACTTTCATCACCTCGTTCATGCGGTTGCTTTGGTTCGACATGAACAGGTCCACGAGGCTGGTGACCGATTCGCGGTAGCTTTCGGCCAAGTCCATGGCTTGGATGGCGTGGTCGTAACAGTCTTTGTAAAAGACCTTTATATCGTCGGGCACGATGTCGTCGGGCAGGCGCAGAATCTCGGCAATTTTGTCGCGCTCGGGGTACACGAGGCGCCGGAAGCGCACGATGTCTTTCTTGATGTGCAGGATGCGACTGAGCATGCGGCGGTCGGTGCGGCCGTGGAAAATGCGGTCTTCCAAGGCCTCCACATAGTCGCCAATGGCGGCCATGGTGGGGTAATAATGATCGAGAACCACGTCGGTGAGCGCGTAAGCCAAGTACAGCGACGAATACCGCAAAATGTGGCTCATGCCCGACCGGATGCGGTTACGAACTGGCTCAAGGCAGTCGTCGTAGTCGTCCTGAAACGTGAGCACGTAGTTGGGCCCGGTGAAGATGGAGAGCTGGTCGTCGTCGATTTCCCACTGCGAGGTAAAATCCGTCATGCGCGACACCATAAACAGGCGGTTCTTGTCGAATATCTCCACCTTGGCCCGTTGGTAGTCGCCCAGCACGTCTTCCATTTGCAGCGGATGCAGGCCAAAATCGTTCATGATCTGCTCCATCAGGGGCAGGTCGTTGTAGCCGCGCACGTCAATCCAATGGCGCCGTTCGGGGTTCTCGCGCACAAACGCAAGCAGCGCGTCGTAGTCGAAATACTCACGCTCCTGGAAGAAATCTTCGTCGTAAGAAATCAGAAAAAGGCGCGGATTGAGCGAGCCGGGATGGATTTGCAGGGTGCCCGGCCGCTGGCCCACGCTCTGCATGTGCGCCTGCCGGGTGGCATCCCGATCGGAAACCCGGATGCGGCCTTCCGCAGAACCGTTGGTGGCATCGGCATCGGGGAGGGGTATGGAAACCGCAGGATCGGAGGTCGAAGAAGTCATAGGAGCAAGCTAAGCAGCCAAAAAGGAAGGGGAGCTGAACAGGAAGCGGCAAACGCGTGCAGAAGCTGCGCACGGGCCTTTCCAAAACTGGCTTTTTATTTTGAAGAAAGCATGAAGTCGGGTGGAGCCCATCCCAAACGGGCCAGCGGGCCGTAGGTTTCGGCGTGCAAATACACCAGCCCTTTGCCAGTGACCAGCCGAAGCTTTGGGCAACGAATAGGGCGGACTCAGCGGCGCATTTCCCGTACTTTCGTGGCTTCGAAATCACTTGTTGCCCGTGAGTTCAGCTCCTGTTTTCTCCCACTGGTTTTCCCTGGCTGCGGCTGACAGTCGTTATGGCGTGCGGCTGCACGTCGGGCCGACAGTGCCCGCGCCGTTGCGGCCCTTCGCTTTCGAGCCCTTTCTGTTTTTAAGGCCCGAACATCTGAATTTACAACCATTTGAGGGTGAGATATTTGCGTTTTATCTGGAAGATAGCAAAACCCAGCAAACCGTAGCCCAGTGGCATACGTTCGTGGCTACCGGGGCGGAGGTGGCTTACAGTCCGTGGCAGGCACCTTTCGGGTCGTTGCAACTGGCCGCAGGTTTGGAGATAGCAGCGTTGCGGGCTTTTGTAGAAGCAGCGCGCACCGAACTGGCGCAGCGTGGCATCCGACAAATTCGCCTCAAGAGTTACCCATTTGCCTACGACCCGGCCGCTAGCGCCCTGCTCACCGATGTGCTTGTGCATCAAGGCTTTCGTGTGACGCTGGCCGAACTCAACAACCAGTTGCCGCTGGCGCGGGATTTTCGGGCGCATCTGGTTACGGCGCAGGAGCTGCGCCTGAAGCGATGCCACCGCGCGGGGTTCGTGTTTGAGCAAGAATCGCCGCTGCTCCTAACGCCGGCACACGCTTTTATCAGCGCCTGCCGCCGCGAAAAGGGCCACAGCGAGCCCCTATCGCTGGAACGCTTGCAAGAGCTTTTTGCCAAATTCCCGCGCGACCATTTCCTGTTTTCCATCCGCGACGCTGCGGGCGAATGGGCCGCTTTGGCCATAGTGGTGCAGATTAGTAGCAAGGTACTGTACAGCTTTTACCTAGCTAGTCCCTTGTCTTACAACCTGTTCAGTCCGGTGGTAATGTTGCTGGAAGGCATCCACGGCTTCGGCCGGGCCAACGGCCATCGCCTCCTCGACATCGGCACTTCAACGCTGCCTACAGGCCTGAACGCGTCGCTGCTGGCTTTTAAGCGCCACATCGGCGGAGTGCCCGGTCTGAAGCTTACTTTCGAAATTTAGCCCGGCATTGCCACGGGCAGTTGCTTGCGCAGCGCGTACTTTTAACCCCGATGTTGCCCGTACCTCCGCCTGTTGTGACTAAGCCCGAACCGCGCGCTACCGTGCTGGGCCGCTTTCTGCGGGGCTCGCTCGGCTCCGGGGTAGCCGTACTCGCCCGGGCAGCCGGTGCCCTGACAGTCAATAAGTTGCTGGCTGTGTACGGTGGCCCCGGTGGTCTAACGCTGCTGGCGCATTTTCAAAACCTGATGGCCCTGTTTACCACGCTGCCCAACGACGGCGTGCACGTTGGCTTGGTTAAGTACCTGGCGCCATTGCCCACGGGCTCGCGGGGCTATCGGCGGTGGTTGCAAGCTGGTATAGTGCTGAACATCAGTATCTTGTTTTTGGGTTGCCTGCTGTTGGTGCTGGTGCCGACGCCGCTGGTGGGTGTGTTTCACCCGTCGGCAGCCTGGGTAGTTTTGTTTGCTGTCGGCATTGCCTTGCTCACAGCATACGGGCTGCTGGTATCGGTGCTGCTAGCCGCCGGGGAGCTGCGCGTGTACGTGGGGTTGACGGTGGCACTCAGCGGGTTAGGGGCCGGAGCAGTGGCATTGCTGCTAGCCTTGCACGTGCCGCACCTCGAATGGGTGCTGTTGGCATATCTGCTGGCGCAAGGCCTGACGTTGGTGCCCGCCCTGCGTGCGTGTCGGCGCCTGGGGCTTTTGCGCGGGGTTGGGCGGGGGCGGGTGAGCCGGCCCGCCTTGCTGTTGCTGGGCAAATTCCTGCTGATGGCCCTGAGCGTGCTGCTGTTCGGCAAAGCCGTAGATTTTGCGTTGCGGGAAGTGCTGATCCGGCGTTTCACCCTGGGCCAGACCGACTTATGGCAGGCCGTGGCCAAGCTTTCCGACAACTACACGATGGTGTTCTCAGCGATCATGAGCAGCGTGTACTACCCGCGGCTGGCCGCCCTGACAAACCATCCCGCCGCTCTGCGCTCCTACGTGCGGACGGTGCTGCTTCTGCTGGCGCCGGTGCTGGCCGGCGGGCTGGGCGCGATTTATCTGTTGCGCGACTGGCTGTTGCCTCTGCTGTTTGAGCAGCATTTTGCCGCCGCGCGCGGGCTCCTTGCTCCCCAACTAATCGGCGATTGGGCTAAATTTCTGACCTGGGTTTTGCTTTTTTTGCTTACGGCCCATGCCCAGGTTGGGCGTTACGTTGCTGCCCAGGTGATCTCAGCAATTTTATATGCCGGACTGTTGGCTGTGTTGCTACCACACTACCAACTGTTGGGGGCACCGTTGGCGCATGCTGCCCGCTTTGGCATCTTGCTCATAGGCTACGGTATCTACTTTCAACGGTACTGGAAGCATGCGTAACAGAGTATGATGAGGTTAAATTTATAGATTGTCTTCGATAGTATAAATGTCTTATAGTCAAAACAATATATTTCCATTAGTGAGTATTGTTGCTTTGTGCTACAACCATGCTCGTTTCCTGCCGGAAGCCCTCGATTCTATTCTGGCCCAGTCTTATCCAAACCTCGAAGTGCTGCTTGTCGATGCGGCTAGCACCGATGGAAGCGTCTCGATTTTGCGACAGTATGCCGCGCAGAATCCTACGTGGAAGACTATTTTTTTGCCGCATAATGTGGGCAATTGCGCTGGCTTTAATCAGGGATTTCGGCAGTCGAGCGGAGCGTTTCTTATCGACTTTGCCACCGACGATGTGCTGTTGCCCGACCGCGTGGCGCAGCAGGTGGCCGCGTTTCAAACCCATGGCGATACCTGCGGCGTCATCTATTCCGATGCCGAACTGATCGACGAAGAGTCGCGGCACGTGCGCTACCATTTTGGGCGCGACGGCCGCGGCCATTTGCACCCCGAGCCGGCCTCCGGCGATGTGTTTGCGGCAGTGTTGCGTCGTTATTTCATCAGTTCCCCTACTATGCTTATCCGGCGGCAGGTTTTGGAGCGCCTAGGGGGCTACGATGAGTCGCTGGCCTACGAAGACTTCGACTTTTGGGTACGCGCCTCCCGCGATTACGAGTTTCAGTTCCTCGACGTCGTTACGACCAAAAAACGGCTGCACCCACAGGCCATGTCGCGCAAAGGCTACCGCCCGCACGATCCGTACCTGGCTTCTACCATTCGGGTTTGCCAAAAAGCGCGGGCCCTGTGCCGGACGCCCGCCGAGCGAGCTGCCCTAGTCGTGCGCCTGCGCTGGGAGCATCGCCAGGCCGTACGGTGGCGGAATTATCAGGGCGCCAACAAGTTATACGAAATGCTGAAAACCGAGCAGGCCATACAACCCCTCGATTGGGTATTGCATCTCTGGAGTAAAATAAACTATCGGTAAGAAATTGATAGTCAACTACTTATTAATAAATACTTCGTACAGCGTCACTTTACCTGTTTCGGCCACCGGCCGGCGCTGCGGAAACCAGCGCAACACCGAATCGGCGGAGTAGCGGATGAGCTTACGCGTGAGCTCGTCGTTGGTGAGGGTGCTGCGGTTGAGTAGCAGCCAGGCCCGCTGCCCCGGCGCCAGTCGCACCGAATCGCGGGCCCAGTAGCGCCGGAAGGAGAGGCCCTGCGGTACCTGAAAGCCGTAGTAGAAATCGTAATTACTTATCAGGTAGTCATCTACAAACACCACACCTTGGGCCGGCGCTTGCAAGTGCTTCCGGAAAATCTGGTTCTGGTCGAAGTGTGATGATATGCTGGGTTTGCCCATGAAATAGAGGGGTCGAATGGCAAGGCATCCAGCCAGGGCCAGCAAGGTCAGCGTTGCGAAGGCTGTGGTGCCCGGCCGCAGCCGCCTCGGCACGCTGCTGAGTTGGTTGCCAAGAGCCGTGGCCACGAAGTAGAAGCCCAAACCCGCATACACCACCGAAACGCTGTTGTGCAGCCACGCGGCGCAGGCCAGCAGCGAGGCGCCCAGCAGCCAGCCTCCGCGCCCCGTCCGAACAAAATTGCGGAGCCCAAAGCCGGCAGCCAGGCACAAAGGCGGCAGCACGGGCGTAGTCATGCGCGGGAGCAGCGTAATCGGGTTATATTGGCTCAGTGACGTGCTGCCCAACCAAAAAAACGCCAACGTGCTGAACCCCAGTGCCATCCAGAAACTGGCATCGGAGTCGGGGACGGGTTCCCGATTGAAAACTACTGATACCGCCAGCACCAACGCCGCTCCCAAACCAATGCCCACGAAGAAAAGCACAGGCAAATACGTCACCCGCGCCAGCAACTTGTCCTGATGGCCCTGCAAAAAATTGCCCTCTTTCAGATACGCGTTGGTATGCTCAATGAGATGAACACGGTAGAAAGCGTCGTTTGTAAATATTTGATAATAAGACAGATACAGGGTAATCAATAAAATGCCCGTGCCCAGCGCGGCGACCCAAAATTGCCGATGTTGCCGCTTCCAGAGGTCAAAAACCAACAGGCCCAGGTAAAAAGGCAGGTAGTAGACGATGGTCTCTTTGCTGAGAAAAGCGGCGAAGTTGAGCAACGCAAATCCAACTCCCCAAAGCCGCGGCGCCTGCGTTGGGCGGCGACCGGTGAGTAGGGCGGCGGCGCTACACAAACACCAGAACATCAGAATGTTGTCGGGGTAGAGATAGCGCGTGAGATCGAGGGTGAAATAGTGCAAGTTGAGCAGAAGCATGGCACCCGCGGCCACTACAGGCTCGCGCCGTCGGTAAAGCGCCCAGATGACTACCGCGCAGCCCAAGGTGCAGGCCAACGGCCAAAGTGTGGTGGTAATGATGTCAGTACCAAAGAGTTGGTAAAGCAATGCCACCGGCGCAAAGATGAGCGGCCGTTCCTTCAGCGGATCGTGCAGCAGACCCAGCGGGTCGGACCGGACGTGAAAAGTACCTGAAGCCAGCTGGTGCGCGTAGCCGGCGTAGAGATAATCGTCGAGGTCGTAAAGGCCTTCGTGCGCCAGAAAAAAGAAGGCTACGGTCAGGGCCACGACCAATAGCAAGGCCAAATCGGGGAGGCGCCGGAAAACGGAAGAATGCACGCCGCAAGTTGGCAAAGAATCCAGAATAGGCAGCTGGAAGCAAGCGGCGATGGTTTTTTCGCCCTTCTGCGCTGCAAGTCGTTTTGCTACCTTGCAGGCAAAAATGAGTTCATGAGTGTCCGTATCAACCAGCGAAGAGAAGTGCATGCGGCGGTGCCCCCGCTGGAATTTTCGCTGCATCTGCTGCCGGGCACAAAAGTGGACCACAAGGCCGCTGCTAGTTGCGCAGCACTAGAAAGGCTATTTTGGCTGGCCTTCAACTGATGCTAGCAAGTGCCAACGCAGCGACTGGCTCGCGGGCGCTTTTGTGGAAGCTAGGGCGGGTCGTTGCCTTGCCGGCTTTGCTGATGCTGCTGAGCGGGTGGGCACTGGGCTGTTTTTACGAAACCAACGACGACGCTGTCATTACGCTGTTGCTGCGGGGCAACATGTCCGTTGCACCCGTTACCAATTTACACCTGTATTTTCACGGTGTAGCCTGGATTTTGGCAACGCTGTACGAAGCTTTTCCGGCGTGGCCGTGGTATGGCTTTGCGCTTTATGGGCTTCTTTACCTGTCTACGGTACTCGCCTTTGCTGTGCTCGATCGGTTGCTGCACCCTCGTTTTTCGGGTCCAACGATTATGGTTTTAATGGTGCTGTTTTTCTGCGTGGCTTGGGTCGAGCATGGCATGTGGTTCAATTACGTGCGGGTGCCGATGCTGCTGGGCGGCGCAGGCTTGCTATATGCTGCCCAACGCCGTGGCCAAGCGGGCGCGCTGATGATGGGCTTGCTGGCTTTCGGCCTCGCGTGGCTGATTCGGCCCAGTGCGGCCATGTTGGCCCTCATAGCCACTGCGCCGGGAATCTTCTGGTTAGGTGGCCGCCGGGCAAGCGTTTTGGTGCTGGTAGCCAACACGTTAGCTGTAGTTGGGGGAGGAACTCTCACGCTTACCCGCTCCACCGCGGCGAGCAACTACCGCACGCTGGACGTGCTAAAGTCCAACCTCAACGACTACCATCTCTACCGCCCAACGCCTGTTACCGCTCCGGACAGCCTCGCGATGCAAGCCGTAGAACAGTGGATGCTGGGCGATTCGGCGGTGGTAAATCCTGACTTATTTAAGCGAGCCAGCCGCTTTGAAGCAGGGTATTTTTTGCGACACCAATTCTGGTTGAAAGCCACGGAAACAGTGCAGCAATTGCTACGTGATTATTTCCCGTTGCTCCTGCTGCAAGTTTTGATCTGCTGGCAAGTATTTGGTAGTCAAAGATATACATATGAGAGGCGTTTTTGGGTGGTGCAGGTCATGATGATTGGCTTACTGCTGGCCTTGGGCATCGTACTGAAATTACCGCCGCGGCTGGCCTTGCCACTCCTCGATTTGTGGGTGCTGGGTAACTTGGCTTACCTGCTCGATGCGCGTCATCCGCGGCCGCGCTTGGCGCCGCTAAGCGCCGGGCTGCTGGCACTTGTTGTGCTGGCTTACGGATACAAGACTTGGCACCGAAAAGCAGTTCTGAGCCAAGAAGCGTTGCGCGGGCAGCACATACTGGCGCGTTTTGCGGCGGGACTTACAGGCCACGAAGCCGCCGTGGTGGTAGCCGGACTGGAAGAGGCATTTAAAAGCCAGTCGCCGTTTCGTGAGTTCAGCGTAAGCGCGCCCAAACTGGTACTGCTCACCGGCTGGCCCACGCTCGATCCATCGCAGCCTGCCTTACGCCAGCAACTCACCGGCACGCGCGATTTCCCCACGGCCATGCGCGCTTTGGCGCAGCGCTCCGATGTAAAATGGTTTCTTGCGCCGGATGCAGCCGCTTTGCTCAGCAGGTTTTGTGTTTTAAAATGCTCCGGCAACCCACCGCAAGTGAGGTGGCTGCCGCTGCAATCGGGCCTTGGTCCGGCACCCGTTTTTTATGCGCCGCATGTAGAAACCGTGAAATAATCTCAAATAGCCAAAATTTTATAGGTGACCGAGGGGAGTTGTTTTTCGTATGTGAGTGTAGTGAATGTATACCTTTGGCATTCCCTATACTCTTGTATTTTTCCCGCCCTGCCATGATTGCAACCGTAACCTCCCGCGGCGAGGTACTGCAGCATCTCGAATCTTTCCTGAAAGAAAACATGGGGACCTTCCTCAAGAAGGTAGAAGATAGCTGGCAGCCCTCCGACTTTCTCCCCGACTCGCGTCTGGATTCGTTTTTTGATGAAGTACGCGCCCTTCGCGAACATGCGAAAGAACTCAGCTACGACCTGCTGGCCGTGCTGGTAGGCGATACCATTACCGAAGAAGCCCTGCCCAATTACGAGGCGTGGTTTCATCAGCTCGACGACCTCAACCGCGACCCCAACAACGGCTGGGCGCAGTGGATTCGGGGCTGGACGGCCGAAGAAAACCGCCACGGCGACTTGCTCAACCGTTACCTGTACTTGTCGGGCCGCGTAAATATGCGCGAGTTCGAAACCAGCACGCAGTACCTCATCAACGACGGTTTCGACCTGGGCACGGCCCACGATCCGTACCGGGCGTTTGTGTATACGAGCTACCAGGAAGCGGCCACCAACATTTCGCACCGCCGCGTGGGTACGCTGGCCCGCAAAGCCGGCGACGACCGCCTCTCGAAGCTCTGCGGCATGATCGCCGGCGACGAGTCGCGCCATGCTCGTGTGTATCAGACGTTTGTCACCAAAATCTTCGAAGTAGATCCTTCGGAAATGATGCTGGCGTTCGAAGACATGATGCGCAAAAAAATCGTGATGCCGGCGCACTACATGCGTGAACTCGGCATTGAGATGGGCAAAACCTTCGGCCACTTCACCGATGCTGCCCAACGTCTCGGCGTGTACACCAGCCAGGACTATACCGACATTCTGGAAGGCCTGATTAACACCTGGAACCTGGAGCACATGACCGGCCTAAACGGTGCCGCCGACAAAGCCCGCGATTACATCATGGCGCTGCCCGGCCGCTTGCGCCGTGTTTCGGAGCGTATGCCCGTACCCAAGCTGGAATACAAGTTCAAGTGGATCGATTAGTGTAACCAATTGATAAACAAATAGTTGCAAAAGGCCTCTGCTGGAAACAGCAGAGGCCTTTTGCTTTACGCTGGTTGTCCATCATTATTAAGTGAGTAGTGGCAACTCATGCAGGCTCTCGGCGTGGGCCGCTTCCCAACCAATGAGCGCCGCTTTGCGGGTGCTGCCCCAGCGGTATTGCCCCAACTCGCCCGTCTGCCGGATTACGCGGTGACAGGGGATTAGGTAGCCTATTGGATTGCTGCCGATGGCGGTGCCCACGGCCCGCACGGCTCGGCTGTATTGAGCCTGCTCGGCCACCCGCGCGTACGTAGCCAATCGGCCCTCCGGAATGCGCAGCAACGATTCCCAGACCTTGAGCTGAAACGGCGTGCCCTTCAGGTGCAGATGCAGCCGGTCGGTGGGGCCAAACTCATGCCGAAAAAACCGGGCTACGGCAGTATGGGCTTCGGCCACAGCCTGTTCTAGCGTGGCAAAGGGCCATTCGGTCCGCAACTCGGTGAGGGCTGCTTCGGGCTCTTCGCAAAAGGTAAGCTTGCAGATTCCTTTCGCGGTAGAAGCGACCAAGTAGTGGCCAAACGGGCTTTCGCCAAAGCTGTATTGAATGTGCAACTCGGCGCCGCCCTGGCGGTATTCGCCGGGCGTCATGCCTTCCAGCGTGATAAACAGATCGTGTAGGCGGCTTGGGCTCGACAGGCCGGTTTCGTAGGTCGCCCCGGCTACCGATTGCTGGTCTTGCAAAAGCGTTTTGGCGTGTTGGATGCTTACGTACTGCAAAAATTTCTTGGGGCTGACCCCGGCCCACTGTTGAAACTTGCGCTGAAAGTGAAAAGGGCTCCAGTTCGCTTGTTGGGCCATGGCCTCCAGATCGGGCTGCTCCTGAAAACGCTCGCGGATGTAGGCAATGGCCGCTGCTATTCTTTGATAGTCTGTCATCGTGCTTGGGCTTTAAGAACTCCCAAATGTACCCCTCGGCAACGCCTTACGACACCCGAAACTTGCGCACCTACTCATATCTGCAATCGGCAGGGAGTGCAACAAACTTTATCACATGATTATGTATTGGTATAATGAATTTTAATATGTAAATTATTCTATATCAAAAGCGGGTCGAAACGTGCTTCCCGCACAGCTGGACTGTGCGAGCGGGTAGCAATGCATTGCTACTAAGGGATGGTGAAGAATTTCCGTGGTTAACGTTATGCAATAGTCAAGCATGCAACTACTTGACTAACAATATTATACGTTGCTGTCTTTTCGTGGTGGAGATGGCGTAAGGCGCATGCGCCTTTAGTATTTGCGCTTATTGGCTGGTCCGGTATGCATGCCGCACGACCTCGGGCCCCCCGCGCTTCCCCGACGATAGCCAGTAAGTGTGCGACGCCGTGCGGGGCAAGTTGAGTCTGCTCACTGTTTTTGGTTCCTGGGTTGCCGGAGGACAGCTTCCGCGTGCCAGGCTTTTACTATTGACGCCGCTCGTATCCCTGTTTCAACACCAGATCACTGAAACCCACGTTATGAAACTGAATCCTACGTTGCCGTTGGGAGGCCTCCTCACGGGTATACTGCTGTTTACGTCTACATCCTGCAATAAATTCGAACAGCCCACCTGCCGTCCGGGCAACAACAAAGTCACGGTATTTGCTACGGGCCTCAACAACCCCCGCGGGCTGAAATTTGGCCCTGATGGCTATCTCTACGTGGCCGAAGGCGGCACCGGCGGCACCAACTCCACGGTCGGCCAGTGTACGCAAGTTGTACCGCCGGTTGGCCCGTACAAGGGTAGCGAAACGAGCGGGCGCATCTCCAAAATCAGTAAGTCGGGCGTGCGCACGACCATCACCGATAAGCTGCCTTCTACCCAAAACACTGAGTTGGTCGGCGGCGATATCAGTGGAGTAGGCGACGTTGCCTTTATTGGCAATACCCTGTATGCCCTGATTACCGGGGCCGGATGCTCACATGGCGTTACCTCCATGCCCAACGGTCTGCGGAAAATCAATGCCGACGGCTCTTCGACGCAGGTGGCCGACCTGAGTGCGTACACTATGGCCAACCCGGTCAAGAACCCGGAAGAGGATGACTTTGAGCCCGACGGCGACTGGTACAGCATGATCAACCTGCGGGGCGATTTCTACGCCATTGAGGCCAACCACGGCGAATTGGTAAGGATCACGCCCGACGGGAAAGTGTCGCGCGTCATTGACATATCAGCCAGCCAGGGCCACATCGTACCTACCTCCGTAACGTACTGGGATGGCAACTTTTACGTCGGCAACCTCAACCCATTCCCGATTGTCGATGGTGGTTCCAGCATCTACAAAATCTCGCCCAGCGGCGACATTCAGAAGTGGGCCACTGGGTTTTCCACTATTCTGGGCGTGGTGTTCGACAGCGAAGGCGACCTGTATGTGCTAGAAACCGCAGTAGGCACGCCGTTCCCGGCGCCCGGCAAAGGCCAGATTGTGCGCCTAAACGCTTCCGGCAACCGCGAAACCATTGCCACCGGCCTTTCCATGCCTACCGGTATTACCTTAGGTCCTGATGGTCAGCTGTATGTGTCGAACGTCGGGTTTGGCCCCTTAGCCGTTGGCGGTGGCCAGATTTTGCAGATTGATGTAAGGGCCTGCACCAACAACGGCTCCCCTTATACCAGCATGCACCCTTAACCAAGCCGCGGGCGCACGCTTTACGCGCAAGCCCCCAGAAAAGGGCCACCCCACTTTGCGGGATGGCCCTTTTCTGGGGGCTTATTTGCTATAAAAACTTGATTAGATAACTAATTGATAATTAGTTAGTTACTTGTACGCCTTTCCAGAAGGCTACGCGGTCTTTGATTTGCTTGGCGGCGTCTTTAGGCTCGGGGTAATACCACGCAGCATCTTTGTTCAGCTCCCCGTTGACGCGCACGGAATAGTAGCTGGCCCGGCCTTTCCAGGGACAGGTGGTGTGGGCAATGCTGTCCTCAAAATACTCTTTTTTGATAGAATCAGCGGGGAAGTAGTGGTTGTTTTCGACCACGACGGTATCGTCGCTTTCGGCCAAAATGGTGTTGTTCCAGATAGCTTTCATGGCAATAGAGGAAGGAGGGTTTAGCAGCAAAAGCCGCAACGGCGGTGCTTTGTTTTCACTGACGCTCAGTTACCTTACAAACCAACTGCCGCCGCACTGAACATTGCGACCGGGCGCGTTGTTCTTTTAGCTCAATTACCTGACTTATGGCTGCTGGCTTCCGTTTCCGAGACTACGTTCCTGACGAGTCGCCCGAAAAGGGCTTCGACTCGCTTTTCAAGATATTTATGCAATTGGTCACCATCACGTCCGGCGACGTGGGGGAGGCGCTGTCGTGGCTGTCGGAGCTGGACAAGCAATACG
The DNA here is from genome assembly GCF_006337165.1 of Hymenobacter jejuensis. Taxonomy (NCBI): domain Bacteria; kingdom Pseudomonadati; phylum Bacteroidota; class Cytophagia; order Cytophagales; family Hymenobacteraceae; genus Hymenobacter; species Hymenobacter jejuensis. Next base: position 4,867,152 of record NZ_CP040896.1, on the reverse strand, counting down.
GCCTCACCGACGACCAATACGGCATCGGCGACTTCATCGAAGACCTTAAAAAGAAGGGCTACATCGACGACGATCCGCAGAAAGCCGGTGCGTTTAAGATTACGCCCAAAAGCGAGCAAAACATTCGCAAAAGCGCGCTGGAAGAGATCTTTGGCCGCCTGAAAAAGAGCAACACCGGCAACCACCACACGCCGCACACCGGCCAGGGCGACGAGCAAAGCACCGACATGCGCGAATTCCGCTTCGGCGACTCGCTGGATCAGATTTCGATGACCGAATCCATTCGCAATGCCCAGCTCAACCACGGCTTGCAGGAAGAGTTTATGCTGGCTGAAGGCGACCTGGAAGTGCGAGAAAACGAGCATAAGTCGCAGACTAGCACGGTGTTGATGATAGACATTTCGCACTCGATGATCCTGTACGGCGAAGACCGCATCACCCCGGCCAAGAAGGTGGCCATGGCCCTAGCCGAGCTGGTGAAGCAGAAGTACCCCAAAGATTTCCTCGACGTAATCGTGTTCGGCAACGACGCTTGGGAGATCAAGGTGAAGGATTTGCCCTACCTCGAAGTTGGGCCGTACCACACCAACACGGTGGCCGGGCTGGAGCTGGCAATGGACTTGCTACGCAAGCGCAAAACCGCCAACAAGCAGATCTTCATGATCACTGATGGCAAGCCAACTTGCTTGAAAGAAGGCAATAGCTACTACAAAAACAGCTTTGGCCTGGATCGCAAAGTGGTCAACAAAACGCTGAACCTAGCCGCCGCCGCTCGCCGCCTCAAAATCCCGATCACCACCTTCATGATCGCTTCCGATCCGTATTTGCAGCAGTTCGTGGAGGAATTTACCGAAATCAACCAAGGCAAAGCCTATTACAGCGGCTTGAAAGGCTTGGGACACTTGGTGTTTGAAGACTATAAAAAGAACCGGCGTAAAACATTATAAATCAGAATTTTATAAAACAAAAAGGGAAGCCGAATTTGGCTCCCCTTTTTGTTTTAGCCCCAGCAGCAAGCCGCTGTTACTTTGCAGCTATAGCGCCATCTTCAGCGGTGGCGTTGCGTAGTTTGGGGATGGTTTGGAGGTAGGCGAACATCGCCTTTACTTCTTCGTCGCTCAGCACCGAAAACTTGGGCATGGGCAGGCGCAACGGGCCGTGCGGCGACTGCCCAAACTTCACGGCCTTCACAAACTGTTCTTCCGACCAATCACCAATGCCGGTTTCGGGGTCGGCAGTGAGGTTGCGCGAGAAGATGGTCTCGCCATTGGGCGTGATAAACTTGTTGCCGCCGGCCATAAAGCCTTCCGACTTTTCGGGCTCTAGAATATTGTTGGTCTGAAAGTCCTTGGAGTGGCAATCGTAGCACAGATAGCGCCCCGTTACTAAGTAATGACCAAAAGCAACTTTGTCGTCGGGGTTGGGCTGGACGATGGCGTGCGCTGGCATGGGCGTCGGTTTCATTACCGTATTCACGAGGACTTTGCCCAGAAACGACGGCTCTTGGGCATGCGAAGCCACGGCTTTGGGCTGTACCCATTCGTGGTTGGAGCGCAGAAAGACCACCAAACTGTTGATGTCGTCGTCGGACATGTGCACGAACTGGGGCATTACGATGCGGAAACGGCCGTCGCGCCCGATGCCGGTCCGAAACAGCGTGATCAGCTCGGCGTCCGTCCACTTGCCGATGCCGTGCTCGGGGTCTTGGGTGATATTAGCCGAATACAGCTTGCCAAATTCGGGCGGCAAGTCGCTGATATAGCGGCCGGAAAAGGAATTGGCTTTCCGATCAAGATGGCAGTCAGCGCACATCGACATAGCGATTTTTTCGCCGTTGGCGAGCAAGGCCGGCGTGGGTACTACGTTGCGGATGGCCACTTTAGGCACCTCATACGTCGGGATACCGCGCACGCTCACAAACGCGGCCGCTCCGGCCGCTACTACAAGTACAACAACGATTATGGCGAGAAGTATTCGTAGGGCTTTTTTCATAATGTATTGTTTTGTTTAGGTAAAGCGCTGACTATCAAGGATATTTTTACAATTATAATATCAAAAATTCTCTATATCTGTCACATAATGATGTGAGCGCTTTTGCTTGCGTTTTGATTAAATAACCGTAATAATCCTTTTGGCCTGAACCTCAGGTGGGGCTCGGCGGTTAAACCATGGGGACCAATTCTCCACTCTCATTTGCACATGACCCACGACCATATCCGCACCCTTGGCCAACTCCGCGCCAGTGGGTATCAGCCGCGTTCCGTCAAGCAGGAACTGCGCGACAATCTTATCGCCAAACTCCGCAACAAGGAGGAAGTATTTCCGGGCATTTATGGCTATGAAGAAACCGTAATACCGGATTTGCAGCGTGCCATCCTGAGCATGCACCACATCAACCTGCTGGGGCTGCGCGGGCAGGCCAAAACGCGCATTGCCCGCCTCATGGTGGACTTACTCGACGAGTACATTCCGGTGGTAGAAGGCTCGGAGCTGAACGACGATCCGTTGCAGCCGCTCTCGATCTACGCCAAAAACCTCATTGCCGAAAAAGGCGACGACACGCCCGTGTCGTGGATGCACCGCTCGGATCGCTACACCGAAAAACTGGCAACGCCCGACGTATCGGTAGCTGACTTGATTGGGGATGCTGACCCTATCAAAGCGGCGACGCTCAAACTGCCGTATTCCGATGAGCGCGTGATTCACTTCGGCCTGATTCCGCGCTCGCACCGAGGCATTTTTGTGATCAATGAATTGCCCGACTTGCAGGCTCGCATCCAGGTGTCGCTGTTCAATATTTTGCAGGAAGGCGACATCCAGATTCGCGGTTTTAAAGTGCGCTTGCCGCTGGACATTCAGTTTGTGTTCACGGCCAACCCCGAAGACTACACCAACCGTGGCTCGATTGTAACGCCGCTCAAGGATCGTATTGATTCTCAGATCATTACGCACTACCCCAAATCCATCGAGATCGGTAAGCGCATCACCAAGCAGGAAGCTCGCATCAAAGAAGAGCAGAAGGGCATGGTGACCAGCAACGAAATCATCCATGACCTCGTGGAGCAGGTAGCCGTGGAGGCTCGCGGCAGCGAGTTTGTCGATGCCAAAAGCGGCGTGTCGGCGCGTCTGACCATTTCGGCCTACGAAAGCCTGATCAGTGCCGCTGAGCGCCGGGCGCTCATCAACGGCGAGAAGAAAACCTACGTGCGCATCGCCGACTTCATTGCCGCCGTGCCTGCGCTCACCGGCAAGGTAGAATTGGTGTACGAAGGCGAGCAGGAGGGAGCTGGCATCGTGGCCGAGAAGCTGATGGGCAAAGCCATCCGTACGCTGTTTCTCAACTACTTCCCCGACCCCGACAAGCAGAAAAAGGTGAAGACCAAACCCAACCCTTACAAGGAAGTGCAGGATTGGTTTGGGGCTGGCAACACCGTCGACGTGCTCAACGATTCGTCGGATAAAGACTACCAAAAAGCGCTCGACCAAGTACCGGGCCTGCGCAACATCGTGACGTTCCTGCACCCGAATGAGGACAAGGAAACGACGTATTTCCTGATGGAATTCTGCCTGCACGGCTTGGCCGAGCACAGCCTGATTTCGCGCAACCGCGTAACGGCCGGGGCGCAGTTCAAGGACCTGCTCTCGTCGATGTTCACCATGCCCAGCTTCGGCGGCGACGATGACGACGACGAGGACGAGAAACCCCGCCGTCGCCGGTAGTTCTTTGATTTAGCTCATAAAAAAAGCCGCCATCTCAGTTCTGAGATGGCGGCTTTTTTTATGAGCGGTTTTGCGAGCTACTCGCTGGAGTGTTTACAGCTTAGTCTGAGATATATACGTAAATATCTGATAATAAATTACTTATGATTACAGCCGCACGACCATTCCAGCTTGCCATTGCTTGTCTGGAATGTGATATCGACCTGGGCCACTCGCTCACCGGGGCTGAACTTAGCGGTGGTTGGGCTTCCTTTCGTGAAATAGCCACTCAGGAAAGTCAGTCCGCCGGTAGCTGCGTTGTAGCTGTATTTTCCGGCTTGCCCCATGTATTGGTATTGGCCGTTGGCGCCGAGCGTGAGCGCACCTTTAGGATCGGATTTCATGCGGCGCTCGCTTACGTCCCAATGGCCCGCGTCGCAGGCATAGACGCCCAATAAAAGCGGCCCACCAACCGTGCGGCCCGTGGGGGCCGGTGTTGCGGGCGATGCGCGTACGGCTGGTGCAGGGGCCGCCGCAGGAGCTGGGTTTACTGCACCGGGGCTTGCCGGCGCAGCGGGTGCCGAAGCTGCAACGGCCGCATCCAATTGCGCGAGGTAGCCGTTGGCTTCGTCGCGGTAAGCGGGGTTTAGCTCCACGGCTTTTGCCAATTCCGTACGCGCTTTCTCTGCTTTGCCTAGTTGCACGTAGCATTGGCCCAAGCGAAGATGCCCCTCCGCGACTGCCGGCCATTGCAGCACTACAGTTTCGTAGCGCCACGAAGCATACGTGTAGTTTTTATTGGCCAGGTACTCGTTGCCATAGCGCAACTCAGATTCCATTGAACCCGGAGCTTGTGCCTGGCTAGCTGTCGAACAGAGGACCAGCGCCACAAGCAGTAAAAAAGTGTAGAGTTTGAGCATACGCAGTTGGGGTGTGGGGGAGAAGAGTACCGCCAAATGTAAAAAAAGAGGGCCAGCGAAATCGCCAGCCCTCTTTTTATGCGCAAGCAATCGATGCCTGCAAGTCAATCGTCAATCTTACGATTCGGTGACCGTAATTTTCTGGATCTCGTCGTTGGCTTTGATCTGGTCGATTACGTCCAAGCCTTCCACTACTTTCCCGAATACGGTATGGTTGCGGTCGAGATGGGCCGTGTTCTGACGATCGTGCACAATGAAGAACTGCGAACCACCCGTGTTGCGGCCGGCGTGCGCCATCGACAGGACGCCGCGCTCGTGGTACTGGTTGTCGCCGGTGAGTTCGCAGTCAATTTTGTAGCCAGGGCCGCCGGTGCCGGGCACGCCCTTCGCGCCGTCGCGGGAGTTGGGGCAACCGCCTTGAATCACGAAATTCGGGATCACGCGGTGAAACTTAAGGCCGTCGTAGAAGCCTTTTTTGGCGAGGTCGGTGAAGTTTTTGACCGTGTTGGGAGCGTCTTTTTCAAAAAACTCCACTTTCATTACACCCTTGCTGGTGTGGATTTCGGCAGTTTTCATGCGGGTAGGAATTGATAAATCGGGAAAGTTATCCCGAAGCTGGAAAGCGGCTTCGGATGCGGCAAAGGTAGCCATTTCGGCGCGGAGCAAACATCCGAAGCGTTACTGGGTTTCGTAGGTCATTAAACAGCCGGCATCTGCGTGCTGTTTTCGGGTTCGCTTTTAATATTTGCGTTCCTAACCCAACTTTTTTCTTTTTCTATGACCAACGTGTTCAAAAGTACTTCCTTCTCCTTGCTGACTGCTGGCCTCTTTGCACTTGGCCTGGCCAGCTGCGGCGACAACACCAGCACCGAAAAATCGGCGGCTACAACGGCCGCCGACCAAGCCGTAGCCGACTCAGCAGCCATGCCCACCGACTCGGCCCGCATGGGCAAATCCGACGGCGTGATGGTGGATGGAGTGGCCATGACGCCCGACAAAACCATCATCCAGAATGCGGTGCAGGCCTCTAGCGTGAGCACGCTGGTGAAGGCCGTGCAGGCTGCTGGCCTCGATGGCACACTCAGCGGCGCGGGTCCTTTTACGGTGTTTGCACCCACCAACGCCGCCTTCGATAAGCTGCCCAAAGGCGCAATGGCCGGCCTGCTGAAGCCCGAAAGCAAGGACAAGCTCAAAGGCGTGCTGACTTACCACGTAATTGCCGGCCGCCTGCTCGCCGCTGACTTGCGCGACGGGCAGCAACTTACTACCGTCAACGGAGAGAAAATCAAAGTTTCGGTGAAAGACGGTAAAGTCATGATTAGCAACGGTAAAGATGCGCCGGTGACCGTCACGACGCCGGATGTAATATCAAGCAACGGAGTCACGCACATCGTCGATGGCGTGCTGTTGCCTCCGCCCGCTTCCGAGTAAGATTTCCCAAATGGTGAAAAAAGCCCGGCTGTTTCGGCCGGGCTTTTTTGTGTTCAGTTGATAATTATAATCGATTGACTATCAACTACTTATAATTATCAACGCCGGCGTCATCCGATACGCGTTGGGCAAAGCTGGCCCAATCGATGTTTTCGTCGTTGCGGGCCATGGTAGCCGATAGCCGGTCGAAGATGATGTTGGCGAAAGGCAGCGGCACCACACGTTCGCGGCCTTCGTTGAGCATGAGTTTCAGGTCTTTGCGAATGATGGAAGGCGGCGCGCCTACGGGTTGGTAGTGCTCTTCGGCAATGAGCTTGCCGTAGCCTTTGTACACGGGCGAGTTAAACAGCGTGCTCGTGAAGAATTCGTACATCTGCTGCCGCGGAATGCCGCTTTTCTGCCCCAGCGTGAAGGCCTCCGCCATCGCCTCGATGGCAGCACCTAGCATAAAATTGCCGCAAAGCTTCACGACGTTGGCCGCGCCCGGATCGTCGCCAAAATCCTGCGTGCCTTGTCCCAATGCAGCCAGAATGGGCTTTATGCGTTCCCGTGCTTCGGCAGGGCCTGCCACTGCCAACCAAAGCTTAGCTGCCGCCGCTGCGTCGGGCTTGCCAAACACCGGCACCGCGACGAGGTACGAGCCGTGAGTTGCGTGTTGGGCGGCCAGTTGGCGGTTGGTTTCGGGCGCTACCGTGCTACAGGAAGCGTGTATAGCATTGGCCGGCAAGTCGCTCAGAATCCCATCCGGACCGGTGGTGAGTTCGGTTAGGGCATGGTCGTCGGTAACCATTGAAAAGACAAATTCTGCCTCGCGTACCGCTTCGGCCGGCGAAGTTGCCACGCGTGCGCCTTGCTGCTTTAGCGCGTCGGCCTTTTCGGGTGTGCGGTTGTATACGGTGAGCGCATGGCCCGCTTTGAGCAGGTTGGTGGCCATGGCTTCGCCCATGCGGCCTAAGCCGAGGAATGCGATTTTTGACATTTGAAAGAAGAAATAGTAGAAGGTAGAATACGTGAAAAGCACGCGGAAAGTCGGTGCAGGCCTTTCAGTTTGCCATCGCCTGCATAGTAGATAAGCTAAAATCGCCTGTCATCCACAGCGTAGAGCTGGATAACAGGCGATTTTGGAAATAAACTCTTTTTAGTAAATGGTTGACTTAGTGTCGGTTATCTTCGCCGCTCATCATGCTCAGATAGCTGTCGTAGCGGGGTAGCGCAATTTTGCCGGCATCGACGGCTTCGCGCACGGCGCAGCCGGGTTCCTGCAAGTGGCGGCAATTGTGGTAGCGGCACTGATTGAGGAGGGCGCGCATTTCGGGGAAAAAATGCGCCAGCTGCGTCGGCGGAATGTCTACCAAGCCTAGTTCTTTAATGCCTGGAGTATCAATTAGATATGTGCCGGGCCGTACTTCCAGCATTTCGGCGAAGGTGGTCGTGTGCACGCCCTTGTCGGAAAAACCGCTGATTTCCGAGGTTTTCAAATCCAGATCGGGCACCAACGCATTGATCAGTGTGCTTTTGCCCACGCCCGAATGCCCCGACAGCAAAGTGACTTTCCCATCGAGTTCGGCGTCGACTTCCGCGATGCCTTCGCCGGTTTCGGCCGAGCACCGCAGGCTGTCGTAGCCGGTGCGCTTGTACATCTTCCGGATCTGCTCCTGGTACTCGGTGAGGTCGGCATCGTAGAGGTCGATCTTGTTGAAAATCAGCTTCACCGGAATGCTGTACGCTTCGGCCGTGACCAAAAATCGGTCGATAAAGCCAAAGGAAGTGGCCGGCGAAACCAGCGTCACGACCAGCATGGCCAAGTCGAGGTTGGCGGCTACGATGTGGGCGTGCTCGGCTTTGTGCACCGAGCGCCGGATGATGTAGTTGCGGCGCGGCTCGATGTGGTGAATCACGCCGGCGCCCTCGGTTTGCTCTTCCACCGTAAACTCCACTTGGTCGCCGACGGCCAGCGGGTTGCTCACCTTCAAGCCTTGGTTTTTAAACTTACCCCGCAGCCGACAGCGGTGCAGCTTACCCGTTTCGTGCTCCCGCACCAGATACCAAGAGCCCGTGGATTTGATGACTGTGCCGATCATGAGTTAACTGCTTCGGGATGAAACCATTGCGATAGCGCTGTCATTATTTTCGGAGTGGCGCCAGCATGATCGATAACGTATTGGCGATTAGTAACGCTTTCCGCTTCACGCGGTTGGTCAGCCCGAAGCCAGCTTCGCAAAACGGTTTCCAATTGCGCGCTGTCGGTTACTGAGTGTGCTCCGCCCAGGGTAATTAGGTCAATGGCTTCCTGAAATTTTGCATAGCGCGGCCCAAACACCAGCGGCAACCCAAACGCTGCTGCTTCGAGCGTGTTGTGCAGGCCCTTGCCAAACGCGCCGCCGATGTAAGCAAAAGAGCCATAGCGATATAGGTCGCGCAGCAGCCCAATGGAATCGATGAGCAATAGCCGGGCGCTGGCCGCCGTCGCGGGCGTCGCTCGCGAGTAGCGCACCGTTTGGCCCGGCAGCACGGCTTCAATCTGCTGCAAGCCGGATTCGTGCAGTTCGTGGGGGGCCACGATTACGCGCAGGCCGGAAGTTGTCGCGTCTGACATAAGCCGTTGAAGCGCAGGTGCTAATACGGAAATGTCCTCTGGCCAACTGCTGCCCACCACCAGCACAGGCCGCTTGTGGGCCGTATCGCTGGCCACAAAAGCTTCCAACAACGGCAGCAACTTAGGCGGCCCAGCGGCGGTGGCTACTACTGTATCAAAGCGCGTGTCGCCGGCGATGCTGGCTTGTGTAACTTCCACTGAATGAAGGAGTTGCACGGAAGCTTCATTTTGGGTGAAAATATGCGTGAACCGCCCCAAAATCTGCCGGAAAAAGCCACCCCAGGGTTTGAAAAACGCTTGCTGCGGCCGAAAAATGGCTGAAACGCAGATAGTAGGAATGCGGCGTTGGTTAAGGACAGTCAGGAAATGATACCAGAACTCGTATTTCACAAACACCGCTAGCTGTGGCTGCACCGCTTCGACGAAAGCGCGGGCATTGGCAGCCGTGTCGAGGGGCAGGTAAAAGACATAGGCCGCACCCGGCCAGTTTTTGCGCACTTCGTAGCCAGAAGGCGAGAAGAACGTCAGCACTATTTTGTGCGTCGGGTATTGTTGCGCAAACGCTTCCATCAGCGGGCGGCCCTGCTCAAATTCGCCCAAGGAGGCGCAGTGAAACCACACCCGCGGCGCGGCATCTGGTTGCAGCGTTTGCCGAATGTGCGTTAATAATCCGCGTCGGCCAGCCGTCCATTGTGCGGCTTTTGGCACAAACGGAGACAGGAGCCGTAGCAGCAACGCGTACGCTTGCAGCGCTAAAGTGTATAAAAATGACAAGTTGTTGTAAATCAATTGTTTGTGTGCCTGCCATTTTTGTGCTTCTAGGCAACAGAAAAGCGGCAGCCGCTCAAAATTACTTCCTTCTGACTTAGCCCAAGAAAAAAGCCCCGACCGCAAGGCCGGGGCTTTTCGCTAAGCACCAGAGGCGCAATACTTTACTTAGTGCGAATCGCGCTTGCCGAGGTAGTTGGCTACGCCCTCACGGGTAGCCGACATGGCCTCTTTGCCTTCTTCCCAGTCGGCGGGGCATACTTCGCCTTTCACCTCGAAGTGTTGCAGAGCGTCCACCATGCGCAGGGCCTCGTCGATAGAGCGGCCCAGCGGCCCGTCGTTTACCAACTGGTGACGCACGATGCCGTCACGGTCGATCAGGAACAAGCCGCGGTAGGCGAGGGGCGAACCTACGAATACCATTTCGCCTTGCTCGTTGTAGTCGTAATGACCACCCAGCACGTCGTAATTGGCCGCGATGGTTTTGGTAGCATCGGCTACCAACGGATAAGTAACTCCCTGAATGCCACCGTTGTCGCGGGGCGTTTGCAACCAAGCAAAGTGCGAGAAATGCGTGTCGGTCGAGCAGCCCACTACGGCAACGCCTTTGGCTTCAAACTGCGCGAGCTGATCCTGAAAAGCAATGATTTCGGTAGGGCACACGAAGGTGAAGTCGGCGGGGTAGAAGTAAAAAATCACGTGCTTCTTGCCCAAGTAACGGTCGAGGGAGAAATCTTCTTCGAATTCGCCATCGATTACCGCCGTAGCCTTGAAAGAAGGAGCACGTTTGCCAACGAGAACTGCCATTGTAAATGAATTTGGGGTGTTAAAAAAGAGGTACTAAAAACAAGGAAATCAAAAAGTTACAGCGGTTTTATCTCCTGCGCGGCATCTACTTTCTCGCCCGTGATGTGCAGGGAAAAAGCGCGGGGCTGGAAATTCTGGAAGCCGCGAGCCGCAAAAAACTCCTGAATGAGAAGATCAAGCTGCGGATTGCAGTAGTCAATAATCTCTTGTGTGTCAGTGCAATACAAATGGTGGTGCGCCGAGCAGTCGGCGTCGTAGCGGCGACTGGCACCTTCGGCAGCCGCCACGCGCTTGATTAGGCCGGAAGCCACAAACGAATCGAGCGCTTTGTAGATAGTACCCAGCGAAATTGTAGGCGTTTCCAATACCACACGCCGATGCACCTGCTCGGCCGTGGGGTGGCCGGGCAATACCAGCAGGCTTTCCAGAATCACAATGCGCTGCTGCGTAGCTCGTAACCCCGCCTGGGCCAGCCGGGAGCGCAGCTGAGCGCGGTCCGGCTGCGAAAGAAACTGATCAGAAGAAGGGGACACAGACAAGAATAATTCTCCGCAAAAGTAGTTCTATAAGCTTTTGTCGGCCAAAATTGTTTCCGGAGAGCGCGGCTCTTTCTATCTGAATGGGCTGCTTGTTAAGCGGTTATCGGCCTTTAAATTCTGGCTTGCGCTTCTCCACGAAAGCCGCCATGCCTTCCTTCTGGTCTTCGGAAGCAAACGTGAGATAGAAGTTTTTGCGCTCAAAGTGCAGGCCTTCGTCGAGATGGGTTTCGAACGCCCGATTCACCGATTCTTTTGCGAGCCGCGCTGCCACCGGCGACATTTCGGCGATGCTGGCCGCCAATCGGAAAGCTTCTTCCAAATACTGGCCTACTGGTACCACCCGATTTACAAGGCCATGACGCTCAGCTTCGTGCGCCGAAATAGGTCGGCCCGTGAGTACCATTTCCATGGCGCGTGCCTTGCCCACCGCCCGCGTCAGGCGCTGCGTGCCGCCGGCCCCCGGCATGGTGCCAATGCGAATCTCGGGTTGGCCAAATTGGGCGGTTTCCGAGGCTACAATCATGTCGCAGGTCATGGCCAATTCGCAGCCCCCGCCCAGCGCGAAACCCGATACGGCCGCAATCAGGGGCTTGCGCGTCTTGCGAATCTGATCCCAAGTGCTAAACTGATCGACAATGAGCATGTCGATGGCCGTGCGCCCGGCCATTTGCTTGATGTCGGCGCCGGCAGCAAAGGCCCGCTCGTTGCCGGTAAGCACGATTACGCGCACCTTGTCGTTGTCGTCGAGTTCGCGCAGGGCATCGCGGATTTCCAGCATCAATTGCAGGTTCAGCGCGTTGAGCTCTTTCGGGCGGTTTAGCTGAATAAGGGCTACCTGCGGGCGGGCGTTGGGCGTAACAGTGATGAATTCCATGGGAGTTGGGTGGGGGTGAAAGGCAAATGAGTGAAACCTTAAAATATTATAAATAATTGATTATGAGATAATTATAAATCTATTTAATGTATTCATTGGCGCTGCCTCGGCAGATGAACTGAAATGTCTGGCGCGTGCGCTGCTCCAGCAACAGCTCGCGCCCGTCGGTGAGGCGGCGGATGCTGGGCGCATCGTAATTCTTGATGGTATACAGCTCAAGACCCGTGTTGTAGTGAATGGTAAACTGGTCGCGGAGGAGCGTCAGCAGCTTTTCCAGCCGATACGCCGAAAAATCGGTGCACACGGAAAAGGAGATGGCCGAATTTTGCATCAAATGGATTTTGAGCCGCACCTGCGCCAGCGCCCCAAAGATCACCTCTAGGTTTTCCTCCGAGATGAACGTCAAATCCTTCGATTCGAAGGAGATCAGGCATTGACCGGTCTTGCGGATAAATGCCGGGGCGAGCAGCGCATGGCGGCAGTCGCCGATGCGGGTGCCTTCCGCCGCCGGATCCAGAAACGACTTTACATACAGCGGAATCTGCTTGACGGCCAGCGGTTTGATCGTCTTGGGGTGAATCACAGAGGCGCCATAATAGGCCATCTCGATGGTTTCTTGGTAGCTGATTTCGGGGTAGCGCACCGTGTCAGCAAAGAACTTGGGATCGGCATTGAGCAGACCGGCTACGTCTTTCCAGATCGTTACGGCTTCGGCGTGCAGGCAGTAGGCAAAGATGGCGGCCGTGAAATCCGAGCCTTCACGGCCCAAAGTCGTAGTCTGGCCGCTGGCCGTGCCGCCCAAAAAACCTTGCGTCACGACTGGCCCGTGCTGCAAAAGCGGCGGGACCGCAGCGCGCACGTTGCGCTCGGTAGTCGGCCAGTCCATACGGCCTTCCCGCCACGTATGGTCGGTGCGCAGCAGGGGTCGGCAATCCAACCAATGCGCACCTAAGGCCTTAGCGACAATTACAGTAGCCAGCAATTCTCCAAAGCTCACGACCTGATCGTATTGCCGATCGTAGTCGCCGGGCGTAAGGGTTGCTAGGCGGTCGCCGAGTTGCTCGAGCAGACTTCCCAGCGGATTTGGTTCGGCGTTTTGCCAATCGTGGGGAAGAAGCTCGGCGGCTACGCCCAGATGAAAATCGCGCAGGGCCGCGAGCTGAGGTGCATACTCCTGCCCAGAATGTGCCAAGTGAAAGAGTTCTTCGAGCGCATTAGTCGTTTTGCCCATCGCCGAAACCACGATCAGCAATTGCGTGTCGCGGCCGTACTCGCGCACTATGCGGATGAGGTTTGTGATGGCTCCGGCGTCCTTTACCGAAGCGCCCCCAAATTTGTAAACGTGTATCGCATGCGGTCTCTGCATGGTCCAAAAGTAACAACAGTTGGCAGTTGACGAGCGGCTACTTCAGAACTGCCCAGTTGATTTCTCGTACTTGAAATAGGCGTTGGCTTTAAGCATCCGAAGGCCTGGAATGCCGACGACTGTCGTTTTGAAACCCGCAACTCCCGACTCGCAACAGCTAATCGCAACCCGAAAAAGGTTAGTTTTGTACACCATTCCGATAGCACATTCTTTCCTTACTCATGGACCACAACAAACTGGCTCTTCCCGTTGGCACTACCCTGGATCGCTTCATCATGCGCAAGCAAGAAGACTTCCCGTACGCTACCGGGGAGCTTTCGCAATTGCTGCGTGATATCGCGCTGGCTGCCAAAATTGTAAACCGCGAAATCAACCGTTCCGGGCTTATCGATATTGCTGGAGCGTACGGCAACCGCAATGTGCAAGGAGAGGACGTGCAAAAGTTGGATGTAATTGCTAACATTCGCTTTATCAGAGCGTTACGCAACGGAGGGGAAGTCTGCACCATCATTTCCGAAGAAGAGCAGGAAATGATTCAGACGGGCAACCACCAAGGCAAGTACGTGGTGGCCATCGACCCCTTGGATGGCTCGTCTAACATTGATGTGAACGTCAGCATCGGTACCATTTTCAGCATTTATCGCCGGGTATCGCCAACGGGCAGTGAGGGTACGGAGCAGGATTGCCTGCAGCCGGGTACCCATCAAGTAGCGGCCGGCTATGTGATTTACGGCTCGAGCACCATGCTGGTGTATACTACCGGAAACGGCGTAAACGGCTTCACGTACGAGCCGTCGCTGGGCGAATTTTTCCTGTCGCACCCCAACATCACCATTCCTAAAACGGGCTCGATTTATTCCATCAACGAAGGCATTTCGGAGTCTTTCACACCCGCTACGGCAGCCTTTGTAAAACACTGCAAAGACCAGAATTACTCGGCTCGCTATATCGGCTCGTTAGTAGCTGATTTTCACCGCAATCTGCTCAAAGGCGGTATTTATATGTATCCTGCTACCAAAAAGTCGCCGGAAGGCAAGCTGCGCCTCATGTACGAGTGCAACACGTTGGCTTTTATCGTGGAACAAGCCGGTGGCAAGTCCAGTAACGGGCAGATCCGCACGATGGAAATTGAGCCCAAAGGCCTGCACGACCGCTGCCCGTTCTTCATTGGCTCGACGGAGTTGGTAGAGAAGGCTGAAGAGTTTATGGCCAGCGAGTTTTCTAATTCTTCCGCTCCGGCGGTTTAGATCATTGCTTGCAGACGCAAAAAAGGCCGCCTGCGCAAGCAGGCGGCCTTTTTTGCGTCTTTCAGACCGGTAAAAGCTATTTCTTGGCGCCCTTACTAGTTGATGAAACTGCCTCCTTGGTCGCGGCCTCCGGATTGACAGGAGCGGAGCTTTCTTCCTCGGCCGAAATGATACCGGCCGTGCTCAAGGCTTCGTCGGCAGCAGGTATATCTTGTTGGGTTGATTCTATATCCGGTTCATTATCAGATACTTGTGAATCATTGTCAGCAGCTTGATACTCTAAGTTACTGCTGACGGCCTTGTACCACGTCACCAGCTTTTTGATGTCGGACATGTACACGCGCTGGCGGTCGTAGTCCGGAATGGTTTCTTCCATAAACGCCACCAGATCACGGTCATCCGATTTGCTGTTGACGGGCAGCTCAGTGCCGTACTTCTGATAGACGCGGTCGAAAGCCTCTGTCAGCGGCACCGTTTGGTCGTAATCCTGAGTATAAATCGAGATTTCCTGCAGAAGGGAAACCTTGTTGCGGGCCGAAGCTACCGAGCGGGCCGCCCGCTCGTCGAGCGATTCTACAATCACACCGGCGCGTGTGGGGCGCACCAAGCGGTAAAGACCGGGCATACCGCTAATGGCGGCTATTTCCTTCAGGTCGTAAGGCATAGTAAAAAGGAGTTGGTAGAAGATTCAAAGGTAGGAAGTAGTACCGACCTAGTGGTAGGTTAGAGCTTAAACGGCACTGGTAGGCTGGTCAGGATGGCGTAATCGGGCTTCTTGAATTTGAGAAGGCGCACTACACGCAGCGCTTCTTCGCCACAACCGCCGCCAATGTTCTTCACCAGTTTAATGCCCGACATTGTGCCGTCGGTGTTGAGCGTAAAGCTCACAATGCAAGTGCCCTGAATGCGGTTGCGTTTCGCCAGGATCGGATACTTGAGCTCGTTTTCGATAAAGGCGTACATAGCTTCTTGGCCGCCCTCGTAGTATTCGGCAACTGGTATTGCTTTGCCCACACCGGCCTGCGCTGTCTGGGGAGCTGCGGGCGCCGGGGCAGCAGGGTCTGTAGTGGGTGTTTCCGTCTGAGGCTTCGCTTTTGCTTTCTGGGCGAAAGCGGGTGCCGAAGCAGCCAACAAACCGAGGGAAAGCAACAAGGCAATTTTTTTCATGGTGTACAACCGAAAAAGGAAGGGTAAAAGATAATTTGTAATGCCCAGGACCAAGGCAATTACAAGGCCAATCTACGCATTCGCAGGGGCCTGCACCAATTGTTGATTGATCTCGTCGATGAAGCCCAGAAGCTCTTCGCGCCCAAGTTTGGTCTCCGCCGACGTAATAAAATAGCGGGGAATTTCATCCCAAGTTTCTTGCAGCTTCGCAGCGTAGCTGACTATATTTTGCTGAGTGCGCGAACCTGATAATTTATCGGTTTTGGTGAAAACAATCACAAAAGGTACCCCCTCGGATCCTAGCTTTTCCATAAATTCTAAATCGGGAGCCAAGGGTTCGTGACGCGAATCAATTAATACAAATACGCAAGACAGGTTTTCCCGCTTGCTCATATAATAGTTAATCATTTTAGCCCATTGCGCCCGCGATTCTTTGCTGACTTTGGCATATCCATACCCCGGCAAATCGACCAAATACCATTCGTTATTAATAAGAAAATGGTTGATAAGCTGCGTCTTACCTGGCAAGGAAGAAGTTTTGGCCAACCCTTTTTGACCGGTGAGCATATTGATAAGTGAAGACTTGCCCACATTGGAGCGACCGATAAAGGCGTATTCGGGCAGGGTTGGCGCAGGGCATTGGTCAACGCGCGTGTTGCTGGTAAGAAATTTTGCTTCGCGGATGGTCATGGCAGATAAGGAAAAGGCAGCGTAAAGATAGCGCAGACAGGCTGCCCAAGGAATTAGCAAATTTTTCGGTGATTTTATTGTAGTCTACAAAGGCCGGCTATATTTGCGCGATTTGTTATCAGTCCAAGTGCTATATAGGCAATAACAAACGCGTTTTTACACAAGGGTACTCTTATGCAAGCCGATAGGCGGAAGGGCGTATTATAAAAATTCTATCTTTGCCCGCAAACTTGCTTATTTGTGTACAACCCATGATTTCAGCGAGTAGGTCTGAACATCAGTTTTTAGCGTTTGAGCCGAGAAATTTATTTGTTTAGTCTTAACCCTGCGTTGGGTTTTAAGTATAAGAGGCATCTCTTTAAAAAAAGGAAGCCTTTAATAACTGGCCTCCTTTTCAACTCCTTGCAACTCCCTATTCCCAAATCCTCCTAAAATGGACAACTTAGTCAGAAGGTTATTGAAAGCCTCTTGTACCTTCGCGCTTGCCGCGGCCGTGGCTCAGCCTACTTTGGCCCAGAGCACGCGCAAGCAACTGAAGACCGCAAATAAGTTCTTCGATCAAGAGAACTACCGGGCCTCCATCCCTTACTACGAGCAGGTATTGGCAAAGGAGCCAAACAACGCACAAGCGCTGTTTCGGGCGGGCATTTCTTACATGTCATTCGACAAGGAGAAGGCCAGTGATTACATCTACAAAGCCCAGCGCCTCAAGCCGAAAGTTTCGAAAGACGTAGAGTATTGGTTGGGCCGCGTTGATCATCTCAACTACAACTTCGACGAGGCCATTGCGCATTATCAAGCTTATAATGCTACGCTGAAGAAGAAGAAAGATACCCGAAAGGCAGAACTCGCTCAACTGATTCAACACAGTAAAAATGCGAAGGTTCAATTCAATAGCCCCAAGGACATCTTTGTAAAAAACCTGGGCCCAACGATTAACACGCAGTATTCGGAGCACAGTCCCGTTATCTCGGCCGACGACAAGCTCCTGTTGTTTACATCGCGTGGTGAAAACGTAACGGGTGCCGGCAACGCCAACGGCAAAAAAGGCGGTAACCTAGCCACCGACGGCGAGTATTACGAAGACATTTTCGAAGCTAAGCGCATCGACGACGAGAACTGGGAGAAGCCTCGCTCGCTGAGTGGCGTGCTGAACGGCAAAGGGCACGATGCCTCGATCCAAGTTTTCGACAACGACACAAAAATGCTGATGTATCGCCAGGATGAGAACGGCGATATCTTCTACTCGGAGAAAGCCGGTGGCGACTGGACTGAGCCTAAAAAGTTGAATAATAATATCAACTCAAAGAGCTTTGAATCAGATGCTTATATAACGCCGGATGGCCTAACGATTTACTTTTCAACCGGTAAGTACTCGGAAGATGGTACGCTCGACCTGTACTACGCCACGCGCCAACCCGGTGGCGATTGGGGCGAAGCCAAATCGTTGGGCGGAGCCATCAACACGAAGTACGACGACGACAGCCCGTACTTGAGCAAAGACGGCAAAACCCTCTATTTCAGCTCGCGTGGTCACAACACGATGGGTGGCTACGACATATTCAAATCGGAGTATGATTCGGTAGGCCGCAAATGGGGGCAAGCCGAAAACATGGGCTACCCCATCAACACACCCGACGATGATACTTATTATCGCTTGAGCCCAGATGGTAGCTATGCTTACCTATCTAGCTATCGCATTGGTGGTTATGGTGAAAAAGATATTTACACCATCAACTATATCAAGAACGCCATCATTCGTGGTAAGGTGTTCTCGGCCCGCGATAGCTCTTCGGTAATTCCGGGAGTAGAGTTGGTGTTCAGCGGTACCCAAGCCGACAAAACGGCCCTGAGCTATCGCGACATTACAAAGCCTGATTCGGGAAACTACCAGGTAAGCGTACTTTCGGGTCGTACCTATCAGGTGGCCGTTTCGAAAGACGGGAAGAATATTGAAACCCAAGAGTTTACCGTGCCGGTAATTACCGACGATTCGACGGTGATCACGAAGAACTTCTACGTACCGTATGTAGACACGACTTCGCAATACGCTTTCCAGAAGATCTACTTCGATACCGACAAGTATAAACTACGACCGGAGTCGATCGCAGAGCTGAATAACATCAGCAGCATTCTTAAAGCCAATCCGGGCATCAACATCTCTATCGAAGGCCATTGCGACTCGCGTAATACTGACGAGTACAACATGGTACTGGGCGAGAACCGCGCAAATGCCGCCTACAACTACCTGAAGAAAAACGGAGTAGCTGAAACGCGCATGGTGACGGTAAGCTATGGTGAGCGTCGTCCGGCCGCCCCGAACGATTCGCCGGAGAACATGCAGCTCAACCGCCGCGTTGAGTTCCGCGTGATTCTGAAAGAAGGGGAAACGATGCCGCAAATCAACAGCGGAACGGGTACTGGTTCGGGGACTTCTACCACGAGCACTGCTCTAGGTACTTCTTCGCCAGCGAGCACGCCACGCACCACGGTACCGCTCGCACCGGGCAAAACCAAAGTAAAGGCTGCCGACGGTACCAAGGTGAAAACCAAGGTTGACGAAGATTCGGATAAAGTAAAAGTGAAAACCAAAGGTGCCGCAGGCGAAGAGTCTAAGACCAAAACCAAAGAAGGTGAGATCGACTCGAAAGCCAAAGACGCTACAGGCGAAAAAACTAAAGTGAAGACAGGCAACCAATAACGCCATCTGCACGCCGCAAAAACGGGCTGGGCATTTTGCCCGGCCCGTTTTTTTTAACATAATGCGATGCGAGACGTTATGTTTGGGCAATTCCGCTCTCGCTTTTTCGTTTTGTTTTCCGAATCATGTCCATTGTTCCCTACAAAGACGATGCTGCCGGCAAGAAGTCGCAGGTAGCCCAGATGTTTAACAGCATCGCTGGCAAGTATGACTTCCTTAATCACTTTCTCAGTGTCGGAACCGATATCTACTGGCGCCGCAAGGCGGTAGGCGAGCTGAAGGCCATGAGGCCGGCCCGCATTCTGGATATTGCTACTGGCACAGCTGATTTTGCCATCGAAACCCTGAAAGCCGCCTCCGCCGATGCTCACATCACAGGCGTGGATATTTCGGAAGGCATGCTGGACGTAGGCCGGCGCAAGCTTGCCGAAAAAGGGCTGACGCATCGCATTCAACTTGAGCTCGGCGATTCGGAAAATCTGCCTTTCCCCGACAATCACTTTGACGCGGTAACAGCCTCGTTTGGAGTGCGTAATTTCGAAAACCTGCAACAGGGACTCGCCGAAATGCGGCGGGTGCTGCGGCCCGGCGGCAAGCTTGTGATCTTGGAATTTTCAAAACCTACGGCTTTTCCGCTCAAGCAGGCATACAATTTTTACTTTCGGCGTATACTGCCCGTATTCGGTAAACTCATTTCAAAAGATCGCGCTGCCTACACCTACCTGCCAGAGTCGGTGCAGGCATTTCCGGATGGTCCCGCTTTTTTGGCTATCCTTGCGCAAGTCGGTTTCAAAACTCCTGCATGGCAACCTCTCACGTTCGGTATCAGCT
This sequence comes from Hymenobacter jejuensis, assembly GCF_006337165.1. Classification (NCBI taxonomy): domain Bacteria; kingdom Pseudomonadati; phylum Bacteroidota; class Cytophagia; order Cytophagales; family Hymenobacteraceae; genus Hymenobacter; species Hymenobacter jejuensis. The sequence continues at coordinate 4,847,516 of NZ_CP040896.1, read as the reverse complement.
CCATCTACACGGCCCTAAAATAGGCCGTATCATTTCGGTACTATTGCTGCTGGCAGTGCTGCCTTTCACGGCTGCCCACGCGCAAAAAAAGAGCCGTTCTAGCCGCGGCAAACACGGGCGGGTGAAATCCATCACGGTCAATAACCTGCCTGGCTACGACAGCAAGTGGTTTCACCCTGGCTTTTATGTAGCTCCCAACTTTTCGAGCTACAAGATTCAGCAAGCCACCAAAAACCTTGGTAGCGTCGCCTCCAACTCGATTATCAGTCCCGGCTTTTCAGTTGGTTTCATTGCCGATGCTGCGATGGGCGACTACTTTAATCTGCGTTTTACGCCAGGCGTAAGTTTCATTACGCGCCGCATTGAATTCAAAGATGCCGGTTATACGCCAGTGCCGCCGGAGCCGCCGCAAGTGGAAATTTTTACGCAGGAAATAGGCACCACCCAGATTGATTTGCCGCTGCTGCTCAAGTTCAAATCGGATCGGCGGCGTAATACGCGGGTGTATCTTATCGGGGGTGTGAAACCAAGCTTTAACCTCGGCAATCGTCGCAAAGATCCCGATCGCAACCTGTTGCAGGCCGAGTCTGCTGACTTTGCAGTGGAATATGGAGTAGGCCTGGATCTGTTTTACCCACTCTTTAAATTTGCGCCGGAACTGCGCTTTTCCAACGGACTGATCAATCTGCACAAGCCCGGCAACGACTTATACAGCCGCAGCCTACAAAGCATGCGCAGCAATACGGTTACGCTGTACCTGAATTTTGAATAAAGAGCTAAGTGCTTGATTAGTAGAGTATTATACTAAAACCATAATGTTCTAATAATCAAGCACTTAATCGTTTATAAATTATTTCATGACCAAAACTGCTTTTATCACAGGTGCTTCCTCTGGCATCGGTCGCGCTACGGCCATAGCATTGGCGCAATCGGGCTTTCAATTGGTAGTTACCGGCCGCCGCCGCGAACGTCTGGAAGAACTGGTGCAGCAAGTAGCTCCTACACCCGTCCATATCCTTACGTTTGATGTGCGCGACCGCGCCGCAACTGAAGCCGCCGTTGCTGGCTTACCTGCTGATTTTCAAGATGTTGCGGTTTTGATCAACAACGCAGGCGGGGCACACGGCTTGGCACCGATTCAGGATGGCGACCCCAATGATTGGGACGCTATGCTCGATGGCAACGTAAAGGGGCTTCTGAACGTGACCAAGGCCTTGTTGCCGGGCATGACGCAGCGCAACCGGGGCCATATCATCAATATAAGCTCTGTGGCCGGCTCTGAAGTATACGCCAACGGTAATGTGTATTGCGCTTCCAAAGCCGCCGTTTCGGCACTCACGAAGGGCATGCGCCTTGATCTGTTGGCACACAATATTCGGGTAGCAGAAATCAACCCTGGGGCTGTCGAAACAGAGTTTTCTGAAGTGCGTTTCAAAGGAGATACCTCACGGGCAGCTTCTGTGTACAAGGGCTTTGAACCCCTCACGGCTGAAGACGTAGCCGATGTTATTCAGTTTATGGTGACGCGCCCTCCGCACGTCAACATAGCCGAAGTGCTGCTTTTCCCGGCGGCTCAAGCTGCCGCTACCACGATCAAGAAGGATCTGTAACGCGCTGAGGGTAAGTAAAAAGCCGAAGGGCGGATAGTTGCATGCGTTGCAACTGTCCGGCCTTCGGCTTTTCTGTAAGTTGTATTCTTGCAAGGCGTTCTACAAGCGATCAAACGTGCTTTTTAGCTGTTTCAGCACGTCGGCCTGCAACGTGTGCTTGCCGTTGAAACGCACGACCGCTGGCTCGACGCCACGTTTTTGCAGAAAAAAGTGTTGTTTGGCAAAAGCATCCTCACTGATAAACTCGTCCTGATCGCCGCAGACCAAGGTGATGGGAAGGTGCTGAAGCAGCCGCGAGGCTACCGCAAAATCTACATCTTCCGGAAAGGCGCCGGCCCACAGAACAAGTTGAGCCGGCCGAAAGGGAGCGTGCGCCAGCCACCGGCTCACAGTAGCGGCCCCTTGCGAAAAACCAAGTACCAACACTTTGGTCTGCTCAGCGCACTGGGATAAAATGCTGGTAGATAGTTGGTTGAGATACTCTACGTAATCCTCAATTTCGGCTAGCCGGTCTTCACGCGTCATCCAGGTAGCCCCGATGCGGCCTCCCGTGCCCGAAAGATAAAAGCGGGAGAGACCTTCGGGAGCAACGACCATCAAAGTCGGATCGGCTTGCACCAGCGGCGCAAAATGGCGAATAAAATACGCTGCCAGCTGCCCGTAGCCATGCGCTACAAACCACACCTGCCGCGTATACGACGATAGCTCGCCAAGCTGGTAGTAACGTGCCGAACGGGTTACCGAAAAATGGTGCTCTTGCGCAGACGCCATCAGTTAAAAGAACTCCAGCGCGTCAGTCAGGACAACCCTGCTACCTAACGCACTTCATTACGCTACTTCGATAAAATCATAAAGCATTTACAATCAATATATTATGATTTGGGCGGAAGGTCGTTGCTGGAAAACTGAAATGGCAGCAAATCGCCTAACGACCGGAAGCGGTAGATGGACCCGTTGGGGCCCGGCAGCAGCAACGGAATAGATTGGCCCTGCCGGTTCTCGTATTCGGTCATGACTTGGCGGCAGGCCCCGCAAGGCATTGCCAAGGTAAAGTCGCCGTTGGCGGGGCGCGCCGCAACGGCCATATACGCAATGCGACGCTCAGGATGCGCGGCGGCAACGCCAAACAGAGCCGTGCGCTCGGCGCAAAGCCCCGACGGATAGGCTGCGTTTTCCTGGTTGGTTCCCTGAAATACCGACCCGTTGTCGAGCAGCAACGCCGCGCCTACGTGAAAATGAGAGTAAGGAGCATACGCCCGATCGGTGGCGGCGCGGGCCTGTTGCCACGTAAGCGCTTCTTCGGGGGTAAGTTCGGCTTCGGAAGCCAGTACGTCGACGGTGATGGTGAGATGGAGTGGCTGAGCCATCGGAGAGAGAAATGAGCGTTCCGGTACCGAATGGCGGCCCCGGTAGGGTAAGGGGCGGTGAATGTACTACAATTATCAATTATGATTTAACAAATGACATTTCGCGATCGATAATCTCGGAGAAGGCTGAATTCTGAGGACAATTGCCGTTTTTGCCACCCCTTACCAACCCGTAGCGCTTGTCCGCATAGCCTATTTACCACCCAATTGTTGCTTACCGCTGCTTCTACCATGACAAACATTCTGTTGCTGGGCGCTGGCCGCTCGTCGTCGTCTTTGTTGCACTATTTGCTGCGGTACGCGCCGCTGGAAAAGTGGCAGATCACCGTTGGTGATGTCAACCCGGCGCATCTGGCCCCGGTGCTGGCGGCGCATACCGAGTACGCCCGCGCCGTGACCTTTGCGATAGAGCACGAAGCGCAGCTGTCGGAACTTGTGCAGCAGGCCGACGTGGTCATTTCGATGTTGCCGGCTCTGTTTCACGCGCCGGTGGCACGGGCTTGCGTTCAGTTTCGGCGGCACTTGGTCACGGCAAGCTATGTCTCGGAGGAAATCCGGAGTCTGCACGAAGAAGCACAAGCCGCCGGCATCATCCTTCTGATGGAATGTGGTCTCGATCCCGGCCTCGACCATATGTCGGCCATGGCGGCCTTGGCCGACATCCGAGCGCAGGGCGGGAGCCTGACAGGGTTCAAATCGTATTGCGGCGGCCTGATGGCCCCGGACTCCGAAGGCGATAACCCGTGGCGCTATAAGTTCACCTGGAACCCGCGTAACGTGGTGCTAGCCGGCCAAAGCACTGCCAAATATCTGGAGCAAGGACATGCGCGATTCATCCCGTATCAGCAGCTATTTCGCCGTACCGAGTTGTTAGATGTGCCTGGATACGGACAATTTGAAGGCTACGCCAACCGCGATTCGCTGAGCTATCGTGCGCCGTATGGGCTCGAAGAAATTCCCACGATTCTGCGCGGCACGCTGCGCCGCCCGGGCTACTGCGCGGCCTGGCACGCATTGGTGCGCCTCGGCCTGACCGACGACACCGTGCGCCTGGGCAACAGCGCCGCCCTGACGTGGCAGGAACTGATAGAATCGTATTTGCCGGCCAGCGCCACCCCTAACGCCGACGTAGCCACTCGGCTAGCTGCTTACCTCGGCCTCGAGCCCGAAGGTGCGGAAATGCAGCGCCTTATGTGGTTGGGCCTTTTCAGCGAGCAACCCGTTCATTTATCCGATGCCAACCCCGCGCAGTTGCTCGAACGCCTACTCACGGAGAAATGGCAATTGCAGAGCGGCGACCGCGACATGGTGGTCATGCAGCATTTGTTTGATTACCAGGCAGATGGCAGATCGATGCGCCGTACGTCTTCTTTGGTCGTGTTGGGCGATGATGCTACGCACACAGCCATGGCCAAGACGGTAGGTTTGCCGGTCGGGATGGCGGTGCGGCAACTCACGCGGGGCAATATCGGGCAGCGAGGCGTGGTGATCCCAACGCACGCTGATCTGTACCAACCCATTCTGGCCGAATTAGCAGCGGATTACGACATCGCTTTCGAGGAAGAGGAACACGTTCCGTAAGGTATTTATAATCAAGTAGTTATAAATACCCTGCTTTCGATATCGTTAGGAGGCTAAAAAGCCAAATAAAAGTCTTGTAGCAACGTCCGAAAGGCTGGCGAATAGGCTTCGCTTGCTTCGGTGTGAATAGCCAGGGCTTGCTGCTCTAATGGCTGCGGCTGCCGCTCGAAGGAGGTAATATGACGCAGGGCGCGGCTGCCGGCGCGGTGGTGCAAGGTAAGCCGGTGTGCCGCGTACAGGCCTGCTGCTGCCGCTTCGCGTTCAAAATGCTGCATTTCGGGCGGCGGTAATAACACCGTCAGTTGTCCGTGCGCTGCTAAGTGTTGTGCTGCGAACGCCGCGATCTCCGAAAAGGGCAAGGTATCGGGCGCGGTATGGCGCGCCGCAGTGCGGGCCGCATCGGGCGAGCGCAGGGAGTTGCGAAAGAAGGGCGGGTTGCAGAGAATATGATCAAACAGGGCCGGGTGTAGGGTAGCGTATTCCTGTAAGCTTACCGGTTGTAGTTGCAGCCGCGATGCCCAAGGGCTGGCTTGAAAGTTTTCGGCGGCCTGCGTAGCAGCGTCCGGGTCCACTTCTACGGCTTCAATGTACGCTGCGGGCGCTCGTTGCGCGGCCATCAGAGCCAACAGGCCGGTGCCGGTACCAATGTCGAGGATATGCGCAGCCGTTTCAACGTCCGCGGTAGCGCCCAGCACACACGCATCGGTGCACACTTTCATCGCGCAACTGTCTTGGTGCACGGTGAAGTGTTTGAACTTGAAATAGGGATTGGGCACGGAAAATTTATTTTGCTACTGCATCCTGCTGCCAATCCCGTAGCAGCCGCTCGAGCGCGAAGTATTCCTTGGAGGTTTCTTCGCCGATCGGGAAGTCTGCTTTCAGCTTGCGGAAATAGCTCAGCGCCTGCAAATTGCCGGACAAGGCCGCGACGAACAGCTGATTAGCTATGTCAATTTTTTGCCCCTCTTTTTTGCCGGTCATCTTTTCAAACGCCCGCAATACCTGTGCCTGCTCTTCAGTCGAATAAGAGCGCAGGTTGTGGTTCAAAAATGCCGTTTGGCCCACCTGATCCTGCTTCGGAAAGAAGAGGTAAATTTTAAACGGTACGAACTCGTATTTGAAGTTTTTACCCACTGGCAAGTACTTCAGGGTATTGACGCTCAGCGTATCGTTCTGGAATACAAGCTGGCATTGTTCGCGCAAGTCCCAGTAATGCAGCACTTTGCTGGACTGGCACGACGATACGGCAAACTCCGAATACAGAACGCGGTTTTCTATTGTCTCCTTTGAGCCGCACACCGAAGCCACCTGGCCGTTGCTGAATGCAAAAAGCGTATCGGGCTTCAGTTCCGAGACGGGCACGTCGGCGGGGCAGGCGCACGAGCTGGCCTGCTCAAGCGGTACACTTTTAGCGGTGCCGGGAGAGCTGCGCTCGGGTTGCTGCTGACAGGCGCTTATCAAGCCTATACTGCTGATCAACAAAGTGTAGCGGCTTTTCATGAGTTACTTCTTTTGAAGTTCCTGTTCGTAGCCAGCGTCAATTAGCAACGGGCCATTTTCGGCGCTCCACACGGCCAGTTGGTCGCAGCGCTCATTTTCGGGGTGGCCATTGTGGCCGCGCACCCAGTGAAAGCGCACCGTGCGCTGCCGGTAAATTTTCAGGAAACGACGCCACAGATCTTCGTTGGCTTTCTTGCCAAAATCGGGTTTGTTGGCCCACCCAAACACCCATTTTTTCTCCACCGCGTCCACCACGTAGCGCGAGTCAGTGACCACGGTAATCGGGATTTCGGGTTTGGTGACTGCTTCCAGGCCCACAATCACGGCCAGCAGTTCCATGCGGTTGTTGGTAGTCAGGCGGAAGCCTTGCGTAATTTCTTTCTCATGGCGGCCAAAACGCAGGATGGTTCCGTAACCTCCAGGGCCGGGGTTTCCACGCGAAGAGCCGTCGGTAAAGAGCTGAATCAAAATGAATTGTAATTTAATGAGCTGTCATGCCGCGGGCAGATACTACTATCTGCCACGCTTGTTTTCGTCCTTCGCTAAGATTCTGGCTAACCGCGGCTTTTCACGAGACGAAGAAGTTAGTTTTGAAGAGTTTGATAGCAATGGCGAGCAAGATCACGCCGAACACGCGCCGCAAAATGTCCTCGCCAGCTTTGCCCAGCTTACGCTCAATCCAGGCGCTGCTTTTCAGGACGACGTATACAAACACTAGGTTTAAGCCTATGCCTACCAGCACGTTAGGCAGCGAGTAAGCGGCCCGCAGCGACAGCAGCGTCGTCATGGTGCCAGCTCCCACGATGAGGGGAAATGCCAAGGGTACAATGGAGCCGCTGGCCGCCATCGAATCGGTTTTAAACAGCTCGATGCCCAAAATCATCTCCATGCCGATCAGGAAAATGATGATAGCGCCGGCCAAGGCAAACGACTGATAGTCAACGCCAAACAACGACAGGATGCTTTGCCCCAAGAACAGAAATACCACCATCAACACCCCGGCCACCAGCGTGGCTTTCTCGGAGTGAATCCGGCCCTCGCGCTGCCGAATCTGGATGATAATCGGGATGGAGCCCAGAATATCAATCACGGCAAACAGCGTGAGCGTAACGGAAAATATTTCCTTGAGTGAAAACACGGGAGAAACTTGTGGTGTATGATCATTATATAAGTAATTGACAATCAATTACTTATATAATGATCTGGATTGATTCTTTTTAAGCGTATTCTTTGGCGAAAAATTGCACCAGTTGCTCGAAAGCTGCGTCGGGGATGGCAGGGAAGTTGGCGATGCGCAGCGAAGTTGGCTTCCAGTTCCCGTAACCATTGCCGAGCTGTAAACCCAGTTGCAAGGCCCGGCGTTTTACGTCGTCGATGAGCTGGGGCGGGCCTTGCAGGCCGATAACGGTAGTCGAGCGCGTTTCGGGGTTTTGCACCAGTGGCTTAAGCTGCGTGGCTTGGTCGAAGTAATCATACAGCTTGGTGGCGCGGTCGAGCAGGTGCTGGTGCACGGTTTTGATCGGCTGCCGGTCTTGTAGCACGCGGTACAACAGATAGATTCCCAGCACGTTGGGGGTGTGCGTGGTTTGGTAGTTGAGCATCTTCTCGTACTGGGCCGTGAGGCTGTTGTAATGCGAGCGCTCGTTGATCTGGCGAAACCGCGCCACAGCTCTTGGCGAGAGCACCATCAAGCCCAAGCCCGCCGGCAGCCCGAAGCATTTCTGCACCGACGCAAACCATACATCAGCCTTAATGTATTTGAGTTGAACGCCGCCCAGCGAGGAAGTGGCGTCCACGGCTAGTAGCGCGCCGCCCAAGCGGTTGTAGAGGTTCAGGATGAAGCCGTCGCGGAGCTGGGTGGCGTTGGACGTTTCGTTTTGGGTGATGCACACCATGTCTACTTCGTCGTCGGGCAGGGGCAAGGCTGCCACGTCGGGCACTTCGTCGATGCCAAATGGGTAGCCCGTGCACGCCGGCCGAAGCGCTTTGGCATACTCGTACCACTTCTCGCCGAAAGCGCCGCTGTAGAGGTGAAAGCTTTTGGTAGGCGTCAGGCTTTGGGCCAGCACTTCCCAGCATTCGGTGGCCGAACTGAGGAAAAATACCGTGTAATCTTGCGGGATATTGAGCTTTTTCTTTAGCTCTTCAATGGTTTGGCGCATCAGCCCCGTAAACCGCTCGCCACGGTGCGGTGCCGATAGCCAGCCTTCGTCGTAAGCAGCGGTGAGGTAATTGCGCACTTCCGGATAAACCGCGGACGGGCCAGGATTGAAAGTATACATGAGGAAAGACGAGTCGGGTTGAGGAGGCAAAGGTAGTATAGCCGAAGCGGCTTATAGGCTAGTGCAGGAGTTAGAAGCTAGTTCCCCTCCTCAGTTGAGGAGGGGCTGGGGGTGGTTGGAGCTCCGAGGTAGAACATAATACTAGTTCCTGTTCTACGGGTTTTACCACCCCCAACCCACGCCGCTTGATGCGCGGAATTTAAAAAAGGAGGGGAGCTAGTTTTAGCTCTAGATATAGCTTGCTGGCTCTACACTTTGAAGCCCACCCGCTTGGGTCGGGTGCCTTCGAAATAATGCAGCGCCAGTTTGTAACTTTCTAGTTTGAAGCCACTTATGCTGCCAATGCAGTGCTTGCCGATGAGGCTCGTCTGCCGAAATTGCTCGCGGGCGGCCAGGTTGCTCAGGTGCACTTCTACCACCGGCGAATTGATGGCGGCAATGGCGTCGGCCAGGGCGATGCTGGTGTGCGTGTAGGCGCCCGCGTTGAGCACGATGCCGTGGTGCTTAAAACCGGCTTCGTGCAGCTTGTCGATGAGTTCGCCCTCGTGGTTCGACTGAAAATATTCCAACTCCAGATTCGGGAAGGCCTCCCGCAGCTCGGGCAGGTAGTCTTCGAAGGAGCGCGTGCCGTAAATGCCGGGCTCGCGGCGGCCGAGCAAGTTGAGGTTGGGGCCGTTGATGATAAGGATGTGCATATGCAGGGCTTAAAAAACGTAGGAGCGTGGAGGCCGGCAAGATTCGCCGCACTGAAATAACACGGAAAACTACTGCTTCGTACGGCCGCTCAAAATTTCAGTCGTTAAACTTGCGGCTTCTTCCGCCCGCCCTTAGCCCCGATATGTGAACTGGTCCGTCAGCATCCGACAATTTGAAGGGTACCTCCAACTCGAAAAATCCCTTTCTCCCAACAGCGTCGAAGCCTACGTGCGCGACATCGGCAAGCTGCGCCAATACTTAGAACTCTCGAAGCTGGCCGCCAATCCGGAGCAAGTAACTACGCGCATTCTGCGCGATTTTCTGTCGTGGCTGGGCGAACTCGGCATGAGCGCCACGTCGCAGGCCCGCACGCTGTCGGGCATCAAGGCTTTCTACGACTTCCTGATCATGGAAGACTTACTCACAATCGACCCCACCGACACGCTGGAAGCGCCCAAAATCGGCCGCAAGCTGCCCGACACGTTAGCGTACGAAGAGATTGTGCAACTCCTGGATTCGGTAGACCTGAGTACGCCGGAAGGCACCCGCAACCGGGCCATCTTGGAAGTGTTGTACTCGTCGGGCCTGCGCGTGTCGGAACTGACGGAGCTGCGCCTCTCCAACCTCTACGCCGACCAAGGCTTTGTGCGCGTGACGGGCAAAGGCAATAAGGAGCGCCTCGTGCCCATCGGCCGCGACGCGCTCAAGCATCTGGGCTTTTACCTCAGCGGCATTCGCGCCCACCTCGACATTCAGCCCGGGCACGAAGATGTGGTGTTTCTCAACAAGCGCGGCTCTAAGCTATCGCGGGTGATGATCTTCAACATTATCAAGGACTTAGCCAGCAAAGCCGGCGTTCGCAAAACTATCAGCCCGCACACGTTTCGCCATAGCTTCGCCACGCACCTCATCGAAGGCGGCGCCGACCTGCGGGCCGTGCAGGAGATGCTGGGCCACGAAAGCATTACCACCACCGAAATTTATACACACCTCGACCGCGATTACCTGCGGCAGGTCATCACAGAATTTCATCCCCGGAGCTAAATTTTAAGGCTTAAACATAAGTGTTTGATTGTCAAATACTTATGTTTATGCACAAAGCTTTGGTCCGGCGCGGCGGTGCAGGGCGTTACTTTTGCGCCAACTTCTGCCGTATGTCTCCTTTTTCTTTGCCTTCCAAACCGCTGCATCTGGCCTTGCTGGGGCTGCTGCTGTTTTTGCTGCCTTTCGCTATTCTGCGGGAGCGCAGCTACGTTACCATCGACGACAATCTCGATACCGAGATCAGCATTCCGTACCTGCTCACGCGCTACCACGTCGCCCTCGACTACCGCCCGACGGCTGTGGTGCCGCCCGTTATGAACGGCCTGCCGCGCAACGCCATGCGCTCGGGCCTGAGCGTGACGGTGGCAGTATTTGCGTTGCTGGAGCCGCTCCCGGCTTACTTAGTGCACCAGGCACTGGTGCGAGTGCTGGCGTTGCTGGGGATGTATGCGCTGCTGCGCGCTCACTTTCTTAAGCGGGACAATGATAAGGCGTTAGCGGCGGGTTTGGCGTTGGCGTGGGCTGTGCTGCCGGTGTACTCGATGTACGGCATGTCAGTGTTGGGGCAGCCTTGGTTGTTGCTGGCCTTTCTCAACCTGCGCCAAGGCCGCAGCCGCTGGACCGATTGGGCCTTGATCGCAGGGTTTCCGTTGTGGTCGTTTTTTGTGTTTGTGGGGCCGTTTGTGCTCGTAGCGCTGGCCGGGCTGCTGCTCTGGGATTGGCAGCAGGGGAGAGGCATCAGCAAGCGCGTGCTGCTGGGCATGGCCCTCCTGACCATCTTATACTTAGTAGTTGAATATCCGCTGCTGTATTCCTTGCTGATTGCCAAGCAGTTCGTGCCGCACCGCGTAGAATTTGATTTGGGTAAACTCGGTCCGCAAACGCTCGCGGCACAGCTCAAAAGTGCTTTTCTGTATTTCGTAACGGGTCATTATCACGCCAGCCGTTTTTTCCGCGGCGCGGCAGTACTTGCCGTAGGCGCCGCTTTCCTGCTGACGCCCGCTGCCAAGCGCCGGGCTGTGCTGCGCCAGGTGCTGCCGCTGCTGGTAGCGCTGGCTGTCGTGGCGCTGTTCTGCGGTTTTGCGCAGCAAATCACCGATTCTTTGCAACGGGTCATTCCGCCGTTGCGCACCTTCAACCTCAGCCGCTTCCACTTCCTGACGCCTTTGTTGTGGTTTGTGGTGTTGGTGCTCAGCCTGCGCTGGCTGACGAGCCGGAAGTTACAGGCAGCTTTTATCGCGCTGCAATTGCTGATCGGGCTGGGAATGAATGCCGAATGGCTGAACAACCTGCGCGAACTGGCCGGCCGGCCGCTGCCCGACGAGCCAAATTATCAGGCGTATGTTGCGCCTTCGTTATTTGCTGATATTCAACGCTATACAATGGAGAATGCTGGCCCGCCGGCGTTGTATCGGGTAGCGTGTTTAGGGTTTCCGCCCAGTGTGGCCCAGCTCAACAGTTTCTATACTCTCGACAGCTACCAAAATAACTACCCACTGGCCTACAAGCACGAATTTCGGCCCCTGATCGCGGGCGAATTGGCTAAAAATGCCGCGCTACGCACATACTTCGACGACTGGGGCAACCGTTGTTATCTTTTTTCAGCTGAATTGGGAAGAAATTTTCGGGTAAGCGCCCGCCAGCATCAGCAAGTGCAGGACTGGGCCTTCGACGCCGCAGCTTTTCAGCGCTTAGGCGGGCGGTATGTGCTGTCGGCGGTGCAGCTGCAAGCCCCGGCTCGCAGCGGATTGCAGCTGCGGGGCGTGTTTTCGGCTAGGACGGCGTACTGGCGCGTGTATCTTTACGAAGTAGTGCCTTCGTCGAGTCCCAAGCCGGGGGCTGCGGTAGGGCAGAAACTGCCAGAAATCTCTAAATTTGGCCTTTTGGTGTGCAAGAATGGCTAAGAATAATACCTACAAACAACCTGATTCTCCGATTCCGAGCCGCAACAACGAGCCGCGGCCGGTACGAAATCAGCCGAAGCCGGCTGCCGAAGCTCCCCGCGAGCCTCGCCGGACCGAACCCAAAACGACAAAGGCTCCGAAAGCTCCGCGCCGCCCTCTGAAACTGCCTTCCCTGCGCGGGGCGTTTTCTTTCTTGCGCGATCGGCGTTTTCAGCTTTTCCTCGGGTTCTTCTTCCTGCTGGCTTCTATTTACCTCACCATCGCGTTTGTGTCGTTCCTGTTCACCGGACACGCCGACCAAAGCGTGGTGGAAAGCGTAAGCAGCACGCCGGTGAAAGAAGCCGGCCAGGAATCGGGCAACTGGCTGGGGCTGATTGGCGCTATGCTCGCGCAAGCCCTGATTTACAAGGGTTTCGGAGTGGCTGCTTTCGCAGTCATTCCCGTGGTGTTCTTCCTGGGGTACAAGATTGTATTCCGCCGCGCCGACGTGTCCATTAGCTACGTGCTGGCGCTGTGCCTCTTTGTAATGGTGTGGTTGAGTGTGCTGATGGGCTATCTGGTGCTCACGTTGGAAGCGCCCGATGCTGACCCAATTCTGGCGCACAACCTCGACTTCCTCAGTGGGGGCGTGGGCTACGAAGCAGCGCTGTGGCTCGATAGCCTAATTGGCTGGGGTACAGTGCTTTTGCTTGCCTTTCTGTTGATTTCATTCGTTGTTTTCTTCTTCAACGTTACAACCCTAAACCTGCGCCGCAGCGCCGACGAGGACGACGATCTGGCTCCTGCGCCTACTTCAAACGAGAAAGATCTGTATGAACACGCTGGCTTGGGCGTAAACCACAATGCCAACCCCACCGCCTCACTCGATCAGGAAGAAGAGGATGACGCAATGGGCATGACCGTGCGCCGGGTAGGCCCAGTTGCCCAACCCTCTCGTTCTCAACCTGTTGTCAGCAAACCCAGCTTGAGCGAAGATGAGCCATCTGATCAGCTACCCATTACAAATAACGGCAGCGTTGCTAACAATCAGGTAGCCAATAACATAGCTGCATCGGCCAGCGTGCCGCTTACGGTCGCGTCGGCTGCGAGCGCACCTCTGAGCGCTGCTGCAACTATGGCAGCGACAGGAGCAGTGGCCAGCACTGGTCCGAGCTTTTCAATCGAAGCCCCCGCAGCTGAGCCTGAGCCTGTTGCACCGGTTGCTTCGCGGATCCCAACACCGCTTTCCTTGGCGGATCTAGCCGATTCCAATGCACCAGCGCCGGTTGCCTCCGTCCTGCGTGAAGTGCCTACGCCCGCCCTGGAAATCGAAACGACCACCGACGAACTCGACCCTTCGGCGGGCGCCGACATGGCTGCTATTGCCGAAGACGACGATAGCGAAGCGATGCCCACGGTCAACTACGACCCTACGCTGGATCTGCCTCGCTATCAGTATCCTACGTTGGAATTGCTTAATGACTACGGTGCCGCCAAGGCGCAAGTCAGCAAGGAAGAGCTGGAAGCAAACAAAGACCGCATCGTGGAAACGTTGGGCCACTACGGCATCAACATCGCCAGCATCAAGGCTACTATCGGCCCTACGGTTACGCTGTATGAGATTGTGCCGGATGCAGGCGTTCGCATTTCCAAAATCAAGAGCCTGGAAGACGATATAGCGCTGAGCTTGGCCGCGTTAGGTATTCGCATCATCGCGCCGATTCCGGGTAAGGGAACCATTGGCATTGAGGTACCGAACACTAAAAAAGAGATGGTGAGCATTCGTTCGGTGTTCAACACGGATAAGTTCGTGAACACCGAAATGGACCTGCCCATCGCGTTTGGGCGCACCATCACCAACGAGGTGTTCGTAGCCGACTTGGCTAAAATGCCGCACTTGCTGATGGCCGGGGCTACGGGCCAGGGTAAGTCGGTGGGCCTCAACGTGATCTTGGCCTCGTTGCTGTACAAGCGCCACCCTTCGCAGCTGAAGTTTGTGCTCGTTGACCCGAAGAAGGTGGAACTCAGCATCTTCAATAAGATTGAGCGCCATTTTCTGGCCAAACTGCCTGATACCGAAGAAGCTATCATCACCGATACCAAAAAGGTGGTAAATACGCTCAACTCGCTCTGCATGGAAATGGACCGGCGCTACGACCTGCTCAAGGATGCTGGCTGCCGCAACCTGAAAGAGTACAACCGCAAGTTTGTGGAGCGCCGCCTCAACCCAAAGAAAGGCCACCGCTTCATGCCGTTTATCGTGTTGGTAATCGACGAGTTAGCCGACTTGATGATGACTGCGGGCAAAGAAGTGGAAACGCCCATCGCACGATTGGCGCAGCTGGCTCGTGCCATCGGCATTCACTTGATTGTGGCTACGCAGCGGCCTTCGGTAAACGTAATTACGGGTATCATTAAGGCCAACTTCCCGTGTCGGATTTCCTTTAAAGTGACGTCGAAGATCGACTCGCGGACGATCCTGGACACCGGCGGTGCCGACCAACTGGTCGGACAGGGTGACATGCTGTTCTCAGCCGGTTCTGACCTGATTCGCGTACAATGTGCCTTCATCGACACGCCCGAAGTCGATCGCCTCTGCGATTTTGTGGGCGAGCAGCAAGGCTACCCCGAAGCCTACGCACTACCTGAAGTAGCCGGCGAAGACGGCGGCAACAGCAGCAGTGAAGACTTCGACGCCGCCGACCGCGACTCGATGTTTGAGGAAGCGGCCCGCGTGATCGTTACGCACCAGCAAGGCAGCACCTCGCTGTTGCAGCGCCGCCTGAAACTTGGCTACAACCGCGCTGGCCGCCTAATCGACCAGCTCGAACACGCCGGCATCGTAGGGCCATTTGAAGGCAGCAAGGCTCGCGAGGTTTTGATTCCGGACGAGTACAGTTTGGAGCAATTATTGAATAGCCTGCCCAAAAGTTAAGCTTGAGTACCAAAACATCGGAGAAAAGTCTAGTTTCCGACTGGAATGAAGCTCGTTGAAACCTTGTTACTCTTCTCACGTCTCAGTACTCTACGCTCCATTCCACCACCTTTTTCAAAATGAAAAAAATTCTCGCCCTGCTTGCGTTTTCGGTAACACTGGCGCACTCCGCTCCGGCGCAGCAGGACCCCAAAGCCGGTAAAATTCTCGACCAGATGAGCGCTAAGTATCAGGCACTCAAGGCTTTTAATGCATCTTTTACCCAGACTTTGGAAAACGACGCTGCGAAGGTGAAGGAGAACCTTACCGGCGACATCACCGTGAGCGGCCAGAAGTTTCGGCTGAAGATGAAAGGCCAGGAAATCATCAACAATGGCACGACGCTCTGGACGTATATGAAGGCTGAAAACGAGGTTAATATCTCGGATTATGAGCCTGACGAAGAGGAAGTTTCGCCCTCACAGATCTATACGCTTTACAAGAAGGGCTACAAGTACACGTATGTGCAGGAAGCCAAAGAAGGCGGCGAATTGTGCGATGTGATCGAACTGTCGCCGGAAGACCGCAACAATGCTGTGTTCAAAGTCCGTCTGTCGGTTAGCAAAGCTGACAAATCGGTGAAGAGCTGGAAAATGTTCAAAAAGAACGGCAACCGCTACACGTTCACCATCAAGAAATTCGTGCCGAACCCGCCCGTAACGGCGGCAACTTTTACTTTCGACAAGTCAAAGTATAAAGGCGTGAAAGTCATTGACTTACGTTAATAGGTAAGAAATATTTGCCTTTCTGACCGGCCCGCTTCCTCTGGAGGCGGGCCGGCTTGTTATTGAGGGTTGCTGAACTCGTCAAGGCGCTATTCGTGGGCGGTGCTATTGGGTTGCAAAAGCGATTCCCTAATTTTCGGACTAAAGCACGTCGAATAGGATATTTTTAAGTGTTTTATCCGTTATGAAAGAGGATTTTCTGCATTATATCTGGCAGCATCAATATTTTGATAAGCTTAATCTGAATACGGAGGAAGGAGAAGCCATCACGGTGCTGCGACCCGGCTACCGCAATTCCGACGCCGGACCTGACTTTTTGAATGCCCGGTTGCAGATTGGCGAAGTCGAGTGGAACGGGGCCGTCGAAATTCACTTGCGGGCTTCGGACTGGCAACGCCACCTGCATCAGCATGACCTCAAATACGACCAAGTGGTGCTGCACGTGGTGCATACCGCCGATCAACCCGTGCGGCGAACCAATGGCACTTTGGTGCCCACGCTAGCCGTTGGTGCGCGTATTGCCCCGCATATGTTGCAGACCTACAGCGAGTTGCTGGAAAGCGCTACTCCGTTGCCCTGTGCGCCTTTGCTGGAACAAGTGTCCACACTCACCCGCACCATGATGGCCGCCCGTACACTACTCGAGCGAGTGGAGGAGAAGGGAGAGGCCCTTAGCAGGATGCAGGAAAACCTGGACGGCGATTGGGAAGCAACGACTTATCATGCGTTAGCCGCGGCCTTTGGGTTTAAAAAGAATAGCGAGCCCTTGGCTAGATTAGCTAAAGCCTTGCCCATCAATATACTACGACGCCATCGGCACAGCTTGCCCCAATTGGAGGCATTACTCTTCGGGCAAGCCGGTTTTTTGATGGAAGTTCTTGATAATGAAGAAGATATATATTTAGCTGCATTGCGCAGCGAATACAGTTTCTTGAGTCATAAGTACAACCTGTCGGCTACGGCCCTCAAGCCCCACGACTGGAATTTCCTGAGGCTGCGGCCTGCTAATTTTCCGCCCGTCCGGCTTGCTCAATTGGCCGCCGTATTGCATGCGCGCCCAGCGCTTTTCGATGCCTTGCTGACCGCTACGGATACGCTGGCGTTAGAGCAGTTTTTTATGGCACCGGTTTCGGAGTATTGGCGCCATCACTACCGCCCTGGGAAAGCCGGCAAAGTACCGGCCCTTGGCCGTAGCAGCGCGCACTTGCTGATTACTAATGTAGTTGTGCCTCTGCGCGTTGCGTACGCCCGCTACACAGGACAAAGCGAGCTGGTCGAGCAGGCGTTGGCGTTGCTGGAACAATTGCCGGCCGAGCACAACCACCTAACTGACGTCTATGATGCATTGGGGTTCGAGCATCGTACCGCCGCCGACTCGCAGGGGTTGCTAGCTTTGCAACGAGGGTATTGCGCGCCCAGGCGTTGCTTGCAGTGCGCCATCGGGAGCCGAATCCTGCAACGTAACGTAGTAGTGCGGTGAACATACTTGTAGCCATTGCGCTGAACCTGAGTATTTTACTGGCGTTGAGCATTTGGCTCCGGCGCCAGATGCACATGGTTGGCCTTGGTAAGCTGGTTCTGCCGCTGTTGGCTCTCAAACTAGTGGCCTGTTGGTTGTCGGTGCGGTGGTTTTTGAGTGGGGATGCGCAATACTTTTTGGAGTGGGCTGGTTTGCTCACGCAACAGCTCAGGGCTGCACCGAAAGCTTGGCTGCACACGGCCGTGAGCGAAACATTCCGCTACCGCGGCTCTAGCTTATTGTTTCACGGCTTTTCCAATACGTTTTTCTTCATCAAAATCCTGTCGTTGCTGAATCTGGCCTCGTTGGGGAACGCCCTGCTCAATGGTGTGTACTTGTCGCTGTTCAGCTTTATAGGCTTTTGGAAATTGGTGCGGGTGCTGCAACAAGCATTTTCCAGCGTGGCGGCATTAGCGGGCGCGATCAGCTTTTTGGTCTGGCCGACTACGGTTTACTGGACTTCAGGAATCACCAAAGAAAGTTTGCTGGTGGGGAGTGGCGCGTGGCTCACCGCGATCGTGTTGGGGTGGCTGTACGCCGGCAAGCGGCCGCGGGTACTTACCGTTGTGGGCCTGCTGGTGCTGACCGCGCTGCATTTCAAGATGCGGTTTTTCTTCGCGGTGGTACTGCTCGGCGCTTTGGTAGGAGTGACGCTCAACCGAATAGTACAGCGCATGGGCCTCGGGCCGGCTCGCGGCTTGCAACTTGTGCTTTTTGCCGGGCTGATGTTGCTGGGCACCTGGACGGCCAGCGAAATCAGCCCCGTTTTCCGATTCAATAAGTTTACCAGCCAACTGATTCGTAATTACTCCGACCTGTTGGCCGTTTCGCACTATCGCCCGCACATCGAGTACGATGATCTGGCCCCGACCTGGCAGAGCATTGCCTGGAACGCGCCGAAAGCGGTTTTTAGCACCTTAGCGCGGCCGTTGCCCTGGGAAGAAATGCGGGGTGTATATGTATGGGCAGGACTGGAAAACCTGTTTTTGCTGGCCTTGGTAGCGATAGCTTTGGGAGCATTGCCGCGCCAACGAGCCGGCGTATTGCCATTTGCCCTGGTGCTGGCATTGGTCTTTTATAGCTTCGTGCTGGCAGTGTTGTTGGGCTTAAGCACGCCCAACCTGGGCACGCTCAACCGCTACCGGGTGGCGATGCTGCCGTACTTGGTGCTGTTATTACTGCAAAATGAGTACGTAGCCCGCTGGCTCCGCCGCTTGCTGCCAAGCACCTCACACGACATAAAGGAACCCTCGCTTGGCGCCCGTCGTCTGGGGGTGTAACTTTGTTGTTTCGATCCGCACGGCCACTTTCTGGCTGCTCTTTAGTTTTCTATGGAAAATCCCGTAATCATTCTGGGTGCCCAATCGCTGGGTATCACTGCTTTAGACGCGTTCACCAGCAACGATGTAGTCGTATACTGCCTGCTCGATGACGACGCCAAGCTCCAGAATACCGAACTCAACAACGTGCCCGTGATGGGCAATACCGAGGATAAACAGCTGCTGAAGCTGCTCGGCAAAAAATGCGAAGTATTCGTTGCGACCGAAGATTCGGCTAGCCGCCGCAGCCTCACCAACATGCTGCGCGAGGAATACCAAGTTGCCCCCGTCAATTCCATTCATGCTCGCGGCAGCGTGTCTGAGCACGCATGGCTGGGTCACGGCAACCTGATTAGTGCCGGAGCCATAGTCGCCAGCAATGCCAAACTCGGCGACGGCTGCCTGATCGGGCCCAATGCCGTAGTGGATGTAAAAGCAGAACTTTCTGATTATGTGCAAGTTGGCGCCGGCGCTATTATCAATGCCGACGTGCTGGTAGGCGAAGGCGCCTTCATCGGGCCGGGGGCTGTGGTGGTAGCCGGCGTCAAGATTGGAGCCAAAGCCCGTGTAGGTGCCGGTTCGGTTGTGGTAGCCGATGTGCCTGCCAACCAGACCGTTTTTGGTAATCCGGCCGCAAAAATTTAGACCTTGGTTTGGAGAGATATGGAGTGATTGCAGTTTATATCTATTTGATAACCAAGTAGATGTAGTGAAGCTAAATTACCTCGTGCCTCTCAACTCTTATTTCTATTAAAATGGACTACCTCGTTTTACTGTACTACTGCTATTCGCCCATCGATGATGTGGAGGCGTTTCGGGAAGAGCATCACCGCTTGTGTCTGGCCCTGAACCTGCGGGGGCGCATCATTGTGGCGCACGAAGGCCTGAACGGCACAGTGTCGGGCTTAGTGGCTGACTGCGAGGAATATATGCGCGTGGTGAAAGCCGACCCGCGGTTTGCAGCGTTGGAGTTTAAAGTCGATGAGGCCCCAGAGCACACGTTCCAGAAGCTGCACGTGCGCGTAAAGCCCGAGATCGTGCACAGCAGCCTGCACCACGTGAAGCCCCACGAAAAAACTGGGCAACATGTATCGCCGCAGGAGTTTAAAGAGCTCAAAGACCGCGACGATGTAGTACTCGTCGATGTGCGCTCGGACTACGAATACAACGTGGGCCGCTTCAAAAATGCCGTTACGCTCGACATTGAGAACTTCCGCGATTTCCCGGAGCGCGTCGAGCGCCTGCGTGAGTTCAAGGACAAGAAGATCGTGACGTACTGCACGGGCGGGGTGAAGTGCGAAAAAGCCAGCGCTTACCTGTTGGAGCAGGGTTTCGAGAACGTTTACCAACTGCACGGCGGCATCATCAAATACGGCCTCGAAACCGGTGGGGAAGATTTTGATGGCAAATGCTACGTGTTCGACAACCGCGTAACCGTGGACGTGAACCGTATCAATCCGACAGTGATTTCGCAGTGCTACCACTGCGGCACGCCTTCTGACCGCATGGTAAACTGTGCCAATCCGCATTGCAACGCGCACGTCGCGATGTGCGAAACGTGCGGACAGCAACTCGACGGCGCCTGCTCGGTTACGTGTCGGGAACACCCCGAAAAGCGACCTTACGACGGCACCGGCGCTTATCCTAAGTCCAGCAACAACTACAATCCCGTGCAGGGGCTGCTTTCGTATCGGCCGCCGGTAGCGGGCTAAGAATCAGGAAGTAACGCGGGCTTCGATTAGCCGTTTAGGGAGCAAAACCCGACGGCTTGATCGAAGCCCGCGTTTTTGTTTGCGTACAGAATTAGCACTGCCCTTGGGAAGCCCGGTCTAATTCCTGATTTTTACCCCTTCACCCTTACTTTTTACGCCCATGGCCGCCATCCCCGAATCGGAGCTGATACTCAACCGCGACGGCAGTATTTACCACCTCAACCTCCTGCCCGACCATATTTCCGATACCATCATCACGGTGGGCGACCCGGAGCGTGTGCCGCTCGTCAGCCAGCACTTCGACTCCATCGAAACGCAGATTCATAAGCGCGAATTTGTCACCCACGTCGGCTACTACAAAGGCAAGCGCCTCACAGTGATTTCGACCGGCATGGGCACCGATAACATTGATATTCTGCTCAATGAGCTGGATGCCCTAGTCAACATCGACTTCGTGACCCGCGAGGCCCGGCCGCTGGAAGAACGCATCACGCTGCGCATTATTCGGGTGGGTACTAGCGGCGCGTTGCAGGCTGATATTCCGTTGGGTTCGCACCTAGTGACCGAGCACGCCGTGGGCCTGGATTCGCTGATGCAGTTTTATCCGCTCGTGGAAACGGGGCTAGAAGTAGAAGTTGGGGCCGGCGTGCAGCAAGCCCTGAAGCTCGATTACCGGCCGTACTGCGTCCGCGGCTCCGATTTGCTGCGCGAGCAGTTGGGCGCCGGCATGCTGGTTGGCAACACACTTACTTGTCCCGGTTTTTACGGTCCGCAAGGCCGCGTGCTGCGCCTCGACCTGCGTCAGTCCGATCTGATCAGTCAGTTCCAGAATTTTCGCTACCAGAGCGCTGAAGGTGAGTTTCGGCTGACCAACTTCGAGATGGAAACTGCTGGTTATTATGCTCTTGGCCGCATGCTGGGGCACGATGTAGTGTCGCTCAATGCCATCGTAGCCAACCGCGCCACTGGGGAGTTCGCCACGAATGCCGAGGAAGCAGTCAATAGCTTAATCATGAAGGCTTTGGACAGAGCCTAATCACCGCTTTCAACCAAAAAGACTCGTTGGCCTTGCACATGCTGCAAGGCCAACGAGTCTTTTTGGTTGACAGTAATTGATTATTAAATGCTTAGCCTAGTAGAAGTCGAAGCGGGTTACGGCTCGTAGCGGGAGCGTAATGCCTGACTTGAGGGTAAGGTATTCTTCGTGCGCGGCCCATACGCTGGTGTACACGCGCTTGGTGGCGCCATCGGCAGTTTGGAAGTAGATATCCAGTTTGCCGTGGTAGGCATTGCCAAGCGTAGCAGCGCGCTCGGCGTCGTGGCGGCGCTGGATACGGGCTTCGGGTTTGGCTAAGACATCGTATGCGGGAAAGTGCAGATTCGGAATCGCTTCTTTCTCAATGGTTTCTACAGTTTGCAGATCAGGTTCCATGATAGAGATTGGCTGAAGTCGTTCAGCAGTACAACAATTATTTCTGGAAAATATCTTCGCCCCATGAAGAACGCGTGAGAAGCTGGGCTATCGGTCTGTTTTACGCCAATTCTGCCAGGAAGGCCATGGTGTCAATGCCATCGGCGTAATCGCTGACGGCCGGAGTTTGGGCCCGTCCAAACGGAAAACTGCCCGGATAGAGCCCGCCCGACGACACGATGCACTGCGTCTGTTCGGCAATGTCGGTGAGCTGATCGACCAAGTGGACTTCGTTTTTGTACGCGGCGTAATGCACCACCGAAATCGGAGAAACGAGCTGCGGGCTTTCGGTCAGCAACAGAAACCCAGAGTCGAAATGCGGCACCCGGTTAACCAACAGGATGCTTTTGTTGTAGTCGTAGTTGTTGTTGTATTTGTGATGGTCGAGCACCGAATGCCACGGCTCCAGAGAATCCAACAAGTCGGTAAACTGGTATCCGACAGGCACATACATTTTGGAAACGTTGCGGCAACCCAGCCCATAATACCGGAAGATATCGGCCCCCAACAGGCCCAGGTCGTGGGGCGTTTCGTGGCCCGTGAGCACGGCGATGCTGGTACGGTTGCGCCGGATGATATGGGGCTTTTTGGCGAAATAATACTCGAAGTAGCGAGCCGTATTGTCGGAGCCCGTGGCGATGTAGGCGTCGGCAGCGTTGAGGCGCTCCTCAAATTGCAGGCGCTCGGCAAAGCGCGGTTCTATTTTGATTAATTCGTCGGCCACCCAGCGCATGAGCAGGCGGTCGTCTTTGCTGGGCTTGGCCAGCAGCGTATGCCCGCTGATCAGCACGCAGAGCAGATCGTGGAAGCCTACCAGCGGAATGTTGCCGGCCATCACGACGCCCACTGTACGGGGCGTGGTGGGCTCGGTAGGGTAGCGCCCCGACCAATGGCGCAGGGGCTCCTCATCCAAAAGGTGAGCAATGCCGTTTAAAGCTGCAGTAACGTTTGGTTGGTCGAACCAAGCGTTGGCGTTGCGGGCTTGGGCGCTAAGCACGGCAATTTCGTCGCTGGAAAGCTGACGGAGGCGCTGGCCCAACGCCACAAAAGCGGCAACACGTTCGGAATATGTCATAAGGAAGTTGTCGTAGACAGCAAAAAACTCGCAAGAGTACAGGTTAGTTTCTACTTTTGCCTAGTGTTGCCGGTTGTCTTCGGGCGCAAGTGACCTAAAGTTCAGAGAAAAAGAAGTTTACAATACAAATAAGGAGGAACGGCAATGGCCATCATGATAACCGACGAGTGCATCAACTGTGGTGCCTGCGAACCGGAATGTCCTAACAACGCAATTTACGAGGGTGGCGCGCAGTGGCGCTGGGCCGATGGCACAGCGCTAAAGGAGGTGGAAGTCGATGGCGGTGAAGTGGTATCGGGCACTGCTCCCCAAACCCCGGTTTCGGACGAGTATTACTACATCGTATCCGACAAATGCACCGAATGCGTGGGTTTCCACGAAGAGCCCCAATGCGCCGCCGTCTGCCCCGTGGATTGCTGCGTCGATGACCCGGATTACCGTGAGTCGCAGGACGAGCTCATGAAGAAAAAAGAATGGCTCCATGCAGAAGCTGTATAACTATTTGATGATCAATTAGTTATGAAAACCCGCTTCTAGGAGCGGGTTTTTTTGTAGGCGGGCCTTGTCAGGTGCGCTTGCTGCCAGCCGGCATTTCGGGCTAACCGCCTGAAATGCCTACTTTTGTTCTTATTCCGAACCGATTTTCTCTGTCGATGTCCATCGCCAAAACCTACACTCCCGCCGACGTAGAGGCCAAATGGTACCAACGCTGGCAGGAGCAGGGCTTCTTCAAAGCCAAGCCCAACCCGCGCAAACCTGCTTATTCTGTGGTCATTCCGCCGCCCAACGTGACGGGCGTGCTGCACATGGGCCACATGCTCAACAATACCATCCAGGACGTACTGGTGCGCCGTGCCCGCATGCAGGGCAAAGAAGCCTGCTGGGTGCCCGGCACCGACCACGCCTCCATTGCCACCGAAGCCAAAGTAGTAGCCTTGCTGAAGGAAAAAGGCATCGAAAAGCGCGACCTCACCCGTGAGCAGTTCTTGGAACATGCCTGGGAATGGAAGGAAAAGTACGGCGGCATTATTCTGGAGCAACTCAAGAAGCTCGGTGCCTCCTGCGACTGGGACCGCACGCGCTTCACAATGGAGCCCGAAATGACCGAAGCGGTACTGCGCGTTTTCGTGGACCTGTACCGTAAAGGCCAGATCTACAGGGGCGTACGCATGGTGAACTGGGACCCGCAAGGGCGCACTGCTATTTCCGATGAAGAGGTAGTCGCCAAGGAAACCACGGCCAAGATGTATTACCTGCGCTACGAAGTAGTGGGGCAGGACGGGCAGTTTATTACGGTAGCTACTTCGCGCCCGGAAACGATTATGGCCGACGTGGCCGTAGCCGTAAACCCCAACGACGAGCGCTACAAGCACTTGCACGGCCAAAAAGTGCGCATCCCGCTGCTCGGTCGTGAGATCCCCGTGATCACCGACGAGTACGTGGCCATGGACTTTGGTACGGGCGGCCTGAAGGTAACACCTGCGCACGACCTGAACGACTACGAGCTGGGCGTGAAGCACAATCTGCCTGTAATCGACATTCTGAACGACGACGGTACGCTGAGCGAAAAGGCTGTACTCTACGTCGGGCAGGATCGCTTTGCCGCGCGCAAACAGATTGCGAAGGACTTGCAGCAAGCGGGCTTGCTCGACAAGATTGAGGACTACGCCAGCGTGCTGCAAACCTCCGAGCGCACCGGCGCCGTGATTGAGCCCCGCCTGTCGTTGCAGTGGTTCTGCAAGATGGACGAGATGGCCAAGAAGGCGCTGGAAGTCGTTGAAACAGATGAAATTAAGCTGCACCCGCCTAAGTTCAAGAACATGTACCGGGTGTGGATGGAAAACATCCGTGACTGGTGCATTTCGCGGCAGCTGTGGTGGGGCCAGCGCATTCCGGCGTGGTACCTGCCCGACGGCTCGTTTGTGGTGGCGCTAAATGAAGGCGAAGCGCTTAAGCTAGCCAAGGAAAAGGCTGGTAACGAGCAGCTTACCCGCGCCGATCTGCGCCAGGACGAGGACGTGCTGGATACGTGGTTTTCGTCGTGGCTGTGGCCGATTTCGGTGTTCGACGGCTTTAAAGACCCCGACAACCCCGATATCAATTATTTCTACCCGACCGATGACCTCGTAACAGCCCCCGAAATCTTGTTTTTCTGGGTGGCTCGCATGATCATGGCCGGCTTGGAATACCGGCGTGAGGTGCCGTTTCGTAATGTGTATCTGACTGGTATTGTGCGCGATACGCAAGGGCGAAAAATGAGCAAACAGCTCGGCAACTCTCCCGACCCGCTCGACCTCATTGCCGAGTACGGCGCCGACGGCGTACGCACGGGCATGCTGTTCTCCTCACCGGCCGGCAACGACTTGCTGTTCGATATCAAACTCGTGGAGCAGGGCCGCAACTTCAGCAACAAGCTCTGGAACGCCTTCCGCCTCACGCAAGGCTGGGAAGTGAACTCAGAACTGCCATTTGCGAGTGAAAAGGCCGTGGAATGGTTTGGTGCGAAGCTGCAAACGACACTCACGGAGCTCGACGAACACTTCGCGAAGTTCCGCATGTCGGATGCGCTCATGACGGTGTACAAGCTGGTGTGGGACGACTTTTGCTCGGTATACCTGGAAATGGTAAAACCGGCTTATCAGCAACCCATTGATGCCGAGACGCTTAAGTATACTACAGGTTACCTCGAAACGCTGTTGAAGCTGCTGCATCCCTTCATGCCTTTCATCACCGAAGAGATCTGGCATGAATTGGCGGAGCGTGGCCCCAAAGACTACGTGTGCGTAGCGCCGTGGCCAAAAGCGCAGCCGGTAGCCGGTGCCACCGACATTCTGGACCGCATGGGAAAAGTGCTGGACATTGTGGCCGGCGTGCGCAACGTGCGCAACCAGAAGAACATCGGCCCCAGCAAAGCCCTGACGTTAGCTGCCAAAACCGATGAGCCCGAATTATTGACTGCCTACGAGTCTGTGATTCGTAAGCTGGCGAACGTGAGCGAGCTAAGCTTTGTGGAAGCTGGCCCAGCGGCCGCGGTGAGCTTTGTGCAAGGGGGCAGTGAGTTCTTCATCCCACTGGAAGGCCACATTGACCTCGATGCCGAACGGGCACGCCTGCAAAAGGAAATCGAGTATGCGCAAGGATTCCGCGATTCGGTGCTGAAAAAGCTCAGCAATGAGAAGTTTGTGCAAAACGCCAAGCCCGACGTTATCGAGCGCGAGCGCCAAAAGCAAGCCGACGCCGAAGCTAAAATTGCTGCGTTAGAGCAAAGCTTAGCGGCGTTGTAAAAACAGCCGAGAAGGTCATCAAAAAGCCCGGTGCCGAAAGGCGCCGGGCTTTTTGCGTAGCTGAGAAAAGCCCCGCTTTACTCGTCGCGCAGGCTATCGGGAGTGACGCCGCGGGTGCGGCCGGTAAGCTGGTTTTGCAACTGAAAGCTCACTTGCTCACAATCGGCGAATCGCTTCTCGGCCAGCTTCAACGCCTCTTCGGTAGCCGACAGTCGCTGGTAGAGATATAGGATCAGGCCCAAGGAAATGACCAGCGCGATTAATGAAATGATGTTCTTCATAACGACTTGATTATGAAATAAATAAGCCCATCTGATTGACGGGCTTATTTATATAAAATGCTTGCTGAAAATAGAAGATTAAATGACCGTATTTGGGTCAAACTGCTCTAGGTAATCGGCTACCCGGCGTACGAACATTCCGCCCAACGAGCCGTCTACTACGCGGTGATCGTAGGAGTGCGACAGGAACATGAAGTGTCGAATCCCGATCAGATCGCCTTGTGGAGTTTCGATCACAGCGGGCTTCTTCTTGATCGCGCCGAGGGCCATGATGGCTACCTGTGGCTGCATGATGATAGGAGTGCCCATCACGTTGCCAAACGAGCCCACGTTCGACACGGTGTATGTGCCGCCTTCCAGATCGCCGGGAGTGAGTTTGTTGATACGAGCGCGGTTGGCGAGGTCATTTACCTTCTTGCTCAGCCCGTTGAGGTTAAGCTGGTCGGCTTTGTGAATGACGGGCACAATCAGGTTGCCGGAAGGCAGCGCCACGGCCAAACCAATGTTGATGTCGCGCTTCTTGATGATGTAATCGCCTTCGACCGACACGTTGATGTTGGGGAAATCCTGAATGGCCCGCGCAATTGCCTGAATCAGAATGGGCGTAAAGGTCAGGTTCTCGCCCTCGCGCTTTTTGTAGGCGTCCTTGTGTTTGTTGCGCCAGTTCACGATTTCGGTCACGTCGGCTTCTACAAACGAGGTCACGTGCGGCGAAATGCGCTTGCTGTCGACCATGCGCTGCGCGATCATTTTGCGCATGCGGTCCATTTCGATCAGCTCGTCATTGCCGCTTACCGACGGCGCCGGTTTGGAAGCCGCCGCTACTGCCTGGGCCGGCGCTGCCACTGAAGCAACTTGTACTTGCGGCACCTGAGAAGGCTGAGCAGGTGCGGATGGGGTTTTTTCTGTAATGAATTGATTATCAGATGTTTGTGAATTAGTCTGGGGCGTTGCTTCACTCTGCTTGCCGCCCGCCACAAAATCGAGGATATCTTTCTTCGTGACGCGGCCTTCTTTGCCGGTGCCGGGCAAGCGTTCGAGGTCCGCCATTGAAATGCCTTCTTCCCGAGCGATGCTCAGCACCAGGGGCGAATAGAAGCGGCCCGGCTGAGCCACGCCAAGCCGCACATTGCTCTGTGGGTCGTGGGGCTCGGGCAGGTAGGGTACTTCCGCTCCGTTGAGGGCGGGGGCGGGAGTTGCCTGTGGCGTAGCGGGCGTGGCAGCAGGTGCCGTTGAAGCGGCCGCAGCAGCATCGGTTTCGATGACGGCTATAGGAGCCCCTACGGCGACTACTTGGCCTTCCTGTACCAGAATTTCCTGCAAGACGCCGGCGTGCAAGGCGGGTACTTCGGTATCTACTTTATCGGTAGCCACTTCCAGTACGGACTCGTCCTGCTCAATGGGGTCGCCTACTTGTTTGAGCCATTTCAGGACGGTGCCTTCCATAATGCTTTCGCCCATTTTGGGCATCACCATTTCCACTCGTGCCATGCAGATTTTCGGGGGTTGATTTGTTGGGTGTTGAAGGTCAGACAGCTAGCTCTGGACAACTCATAACAAGGGGTGGGGTTGTCCAAAACCGAATCAAAGGTAGCGCTTTTGCCCGTGTAGCGTAAGGTTTCGCTCACGCTCACCACAGGAATCAGGACTTCCCAAACTGGAGTTTGGTTACTGAACCGGGGGCAGGCTCAAGCGCAGCAGGTTAAGCACGGCCGTTGTGGTATACTCGATATTGATCTGGCGGCCGCGGTTGAAAGAGAACCGCCGGCTTACGGTTTGGTGTGCGTCGGCATAAGCAATGCAGATAGTGCCAACCGGCTTGTCTGGGGTGCCGCCGTCGGGCCCGGCAATACCACTGGTAGCAATGGCTACGTCGACGCCCAAGTTCTTGCGGGCACCTTCTGCCATTTCCCGAACAGTCTCTTCGCTCACCGCGCCATGTAAAGCAAGAGTTTCGGTGCTTACCGATAATTGTTTGATTTTGATTTGGTTATCATAAGCGATAACACTGCCCAGAAAATAGCGTGAGCTACCTGCTACACTCGTCAGCTTATGTGCTACAAAACCGCCCGTGCAGCTTTCGGCCGTCCCGATGGTGAGGCCGCGCTCGGTTAGCAAGCGGCCAATGGCTTCTTCCAGCGGGATGTCTTCCTCAGCAAAAATGTACGCTCCGATGCGCTCGCGCAACGCAGGCAGCAGGGCTTCCATGCGAGCGCGGAGGTTGGGCTGGCCGTCATCGGTGCCGGTGAGGCGCAGGCGCACGTTGCCTAGCGAAGGCAGGTAGGCCAGCTTCATATTGGGTGGGAGTGCATCTTCCCAGTCGGCAATCTGCTCGGCCAAAAACGATTCTCCTAAGCCGGCCGTCTGGATAACAAGGTGTTCGATGGCGGGCGTTTGGAAATGCTCCTTCAGCTTGGGCAGCACGATGTCGGTCATCATGCGCTTCATCTCAAACGGCACGCCGGGCATCGACACAAACACCGTACCTCGGTCTTCAAACCACATGCCCGGCGCCGTACCCATGGCATTGCGGATGGGCGTGCAGCTGGCCGGCAAATAGGCTTGCTGGCGGTTTACTTCCAGCATTGGCCGGTTGAAGCGGGCAAAAATAGCCTCCACATCGCGCAAAGATGGTTCATTGAGCACCAGTTCAGTCCGAAAGTACTCCGTCAGAATATTCTTGGTAAGGTCGTCTTTGGTAGGGCCGAGGCCACCCGTAATCAGTACCACGTCAGCGCGTTCGCGGGCTGCGTCGAGGGCCAGCACGATTTCAGCAGCCCGATCCGATACGCTCGTTATTTGGCGCACGCGCAGACCGATCTTGCCAAGCTCCTGGCCCATAAAAGCGGAGTTGGTATCCACGACCTGTCCGTAAAGCAATTCGTCGCCGATGGTAATTATTTCTGCGTTAGGTACCTGCTGCATGTTGGGTGGAATAGAAACTAAAACGTGTTTGTTTTGGTCCGGTTTATGCCTAAGTAGCGGCATCGGCCCGCATGGCCGTTACGTATTTGCCGCCCCGAGTTATGAAAAAGATTCACTATTTCTTGCCTTTCGCCCTGGTCTTGGGCCTTCAGCTTTCTGCATCGGCTCAGGTTTTCAAGCTGCCCAAAATCGGGAACATCAAGCTCCCAATTCCCAGCACAACTACCACTCCCGGCAGTTCGGTTAGCCAAGACGAAGCCGCTCGCGGCCTGAAAGAAGCCCTTACTCAAGGCATCAGCAAAGGCACCGATCAGGCATCGCAGCAGGATGGCTTTTACCTGAACAAGCTCATCCGCATTCCGTTTCCGCCTGATGCTCAGCGCGTAGCTAACACCTTGCGGACCATAGGGTTAGGCTCGCAGGTCGACCGGTTTGAGTTATCGCTGAACCGCGGCGCCGAGGATGCTGCCAAGAGCGCAAAGCCTATTTTTATCTCGGCCATCAAAGCCTTGACTTTCAAGGATGTATGGGGAATTCTGACGGGTGAGAAAGACGCGGCCACGAATTACCTCAAACGGACCACCAGCCAGCAGCTTACCACGGCTTTCAAGCCCATCATTCAGCAATCACTCGACAAAGTAAACGCCACGCGCTACTACACCGACCTGACCATGCGCTACAACCAGATTCCGTTGGTCAAGCCCGTCAACACCGACCTGAATAGCTATGCCACCGGCAAAGCCATCGATGGGTTATTTACCTTGGTGGCCCAAGAAGAAGCGAATATCCGGGAGAACCCCGTCGCCCGTACCACGGAGTTGCTTCGCCGCGTATTTGGTGGCTCCAAGAGCTAACACAAAGAGCCATACCCAACAAAAAACCCCGGCTACATGTAGCCGGGGTTTTTTGTTGGGCGCTAACGCCGGTTAGTAGTCATCGTCATCGTCACGGCCACGGCTCCGGCCGCGTGAGCGGCTGCTGTAGGCATCGTCGTCATCGTCGTCAGCGAGGTCATCCAGATCATCGTCGCCGAAGCTGGAGAAGCCGCTGCTGCCATCCGGATCTTCGGCGGCTTCGGCCGTGGTGTATTCTTCCTCCGTCATGCTGGCAAGGTCAAGCGCTTCGTCGTGCGAAGAACCCGTGTCGCGCCACATCAGGTAGTCGGCGTACTTGGCACTGAGGCGTTCTTCGGGGCTACCGCTGCTTTTGCGGCCTCCTTTCTGAGCGAAGGTATCCAGCTCGTCTTCATCGTCGAGGAAATCGTCGTCGAGGTCGTCGTATTGTTTCATGGCCGGGTGAGGGCAGATAAAAGTGAATGGTTGAAGAATGTCGTAGAAGGGTACCGTCGCGAAGATACGGCTCGGTTAGTATCTGCCTTGGCCGCAGTGTACGTTTCAAAGCGGCTGGCAGGTTGCAGTTCAGTTTGGGGAAGGACTAAAATTACGGCTGCCGATGATCGGACAGAGGTAATAATTCGTGCAGGCGAAACAACCACAATTCGGTTAGTTCAACCTCGAAAGAAGCTGTTTGAGATGGTGAAGGAGCGAGACGTTACCAAAAATAAGAACTAACGCGCAAAAGAAATACACCTGCCCTGGTTTACCGGGCCATTTTTGCGCCGAAATCTGTCACGTCGAGTCGCTCGCTGCAGAAATCGTATTCCTCCGGAACGTTCGAGCTTACCAGCACCAGACGGTCCGCTGTGGTGGCCTGCACGTGTTCGTGGTACCAGTCTACGCCGGTGCGGTCGAGGTTGGTCGTGGGTTCATCCAGCAGCAGGAGCGGGGCGTCGCTGTACAGGGCCAGGGCCAGCTTGAGGCGCTGCTTCATACCCGAAGAGAAATCGCGGATCAGCTTATGGCGCGACTTTTCCAGGTACATCAACTCGATCAGACGCTTAGCTGTGAATCCTGTTCGAAGCGGCTTAAAGCGGGTATGAAAATGCAGAAGTTCTGTAAGTGTCAGTTCCTCAATGACTTCCAAATACGGTGCGCAATACGCC
Organism: Hymenobacter jejuensis; assembly: GCF_006337165.1. Classification (NCBI taxonomy): domain Bacteria; kingdom Pseudomonadati; phylum Bacteroidota; class Cytophagia; order Cytophagales; family Hymenobacteraceae; genus Hymenobacter; species Hymenobacter jejuensis. Next base: position 4,816,266 of record NZ_CP040896.1, on the reverse strand, counting down.
AGCAATTGCGGTATTTCTTCTACGGCTATAGCTCTGCCTTGGTAAGCGTACGAAAGCGAGCCCTCCGTGCTAAGTAATTGGCCTGAAAGTGTGTTGAGCAACGTGCTCTTGCCCGAACCGTTGGGGCCAAGAATTGCAGTTGCCGAGCCCGGCCGGAAAATGTGCGTCAGGCCCCGGAAGATCCACTCGCGGTGGAAACGTTTGCCCAACCCAACGGCCTCAATCTGCACCGTTTCCGTTGCGCGAATAGCCTTTGATCACGCCGCGACCCGAGTTGCGCACAAAGTTTACTACTTCGTCGCGTTCGGGGCTGGGCAATAACTCCAGTTCAATTTTGTCGAGGGCGTCGTTGTTGTTTAGCCCGCTCAAAAACAGCAGGCGATACAGTTGCTGAATCTCGCTGATCTTCTGATCAGAGAAGCCCCGGCGGCGCAGCCCAATGGAATTGATACCGCTGTAAGTCAGCGGTTCACGGCCGGCTTTTACGAAAGGAGGTACATCCTTGCGCACCAGCGAGCCGCCCGAAATCATGGCGTGCTGGCCAACCCGCACGAATTGGTGAATGGCCGAAGTCCCGCCGATAATGGCATAATCGCCAATCTCCACGTGGCCAGCTAGCTGCACGCAGTTGGCCAACACGCAGTAATCGCCAATGAGGCAGTCGTGGGCCACGTGCACGTAAGCCATCAGCAGGCAGTTAGCACCTACTACAGTCCGGAGCTTATCGATGGTGCCGCGATTTACCGTCACGCACTCCCGAATCACGGTGTTGTCACCGATGTGGGCGGTCGTTTTTTCGCCGGCGAATTTCAAATCCTGCGGTACGGCTGCGATGACGGCCCCAGGAAATATCTTGCAATTTTTGCCAATACGCGCCCCCGACATGATCGTCACGTTGGGGCCAATCCAGGTGCCTTCCCCGATCTCGACGTCTTTATCGATAGTGGTAAAGGGCTCTACCACAACGTTTTGCGCGATCTTAGCCTCGGGGTGTATATAGGCGAGCGGCTGGTTCATTTTGTTCAATTATCAATTATCAGTCAACGAGTAACAAGAGCATCTGACGGCCGGGTATCAACGCTTGAAAAGGCTGTCCATTGTTCAGGTACCGCTCATTACTTGTTAAGTGAGAAGCTTAGGCGTCTTTGCGGACAATGGCGGCGCTCATTTCGGCTTCCATCACCACTTTGCCGTTCACGAAGGCTTGGCCCTTCATTTTGGCGATGCCGCGCTTGACGGGAGCCAGCAGCGAGCAGCGGAAAATGATGGTGTCGCCGGGGATCACCTTCTTGCGGAAACGGCAGTTTTCGATGCCTAAGAAATAGGTCCAGTAGTTTTCCGGATCCGGCACAGTATTCAGCACCAGGATGCCGCCGGTTTGGGCCATTGCTTCAATCTGAATCACGCCGGGCATAACGGGGTTGCCAGGAAAGTGACCCTGGAAGAACTGCTCGTTCATGGTCACGTTCTTGACGCTGGTAACCGTCACGGTATCCAGATGAATGATCTTGTCGATCAGCAGGAACGGGTAGCGGTGCGGTAGCGTGGCAGAAATCTGGTTGATGTCCATAACCGGCGTCCGCGACGGATCGTAAGTCGGAACGGGACTGGTATCAGCCTCCATCATCTTCTTCTTGATCCGCTTGGCAAACGCTACGTTAGCGGCGTGACCCGGCCGAGCCGCCAGAATCTGGCCTTTCAGCGGACGGCCTACCAACGCCAAGTCGCCTACCAAATCGAGCAGTTTGTGGCGGGCGGGCTCGTTTTTGTGCCGCAGATCGACGTTGTTCAGGATGCCTTCTTTCTTGACCGCTACTTTGGGCTTGCCCAGCATGGTGGCCAAGTCGCTCAGTTCTTCTTCGCTCACCACGCGATCCACGACCACGATGGCATTGCTCAAATCGCCGCCCTTGATGAGGTTTTGCTTGTAAAGCGCCTCTAGCTCATGCAGAAAACAGAACGTGCGTGACGAAGCTATTTCCGTGGCAAAATGCGTGATGTCGTTGAGCGAGGCATGCTGCGAGCCCAGCACCGGCGAATTATAATCGACCATTACCGTTACGCGGTAATCGTTGAGCGGGAGGGCCGCAATTTCCACCGCCCGGCCATTATCCACAAAGCGGATTTCGTCGGGAATTTCGAAGTAGTTGCGCAGCGCATTCTGCTCTTCCAAACCCACTTCTTGCAGGGGCCGGATGAACTCATACGACGAACCATCCATGATGGGCGGCTCAGGCCCATCGAGTTGAATCAGGACGTTGTCGATTTGCAAGCCTACCAGCGCCGCCAAGGTGTGCTCCACCGTATTGACGCGGGCGCCGTTTTGCTCGATGGTCGTACCGCGCGACAGATCCACTACGTTGTCAACGTCGGCATCCACGATGGGCTTGCCGGGCAGGTCGATGCGCTGGAATTTGTATCCGTGGTTGATGGGCGCGGGGCAGAAGGTCATGGTGGCCTCAACGCCCGTGTGCAGGCCAATGCCGCTCACGGTCACCGGCGCCTTAATCGTATGTTGCTTGTCGTTCATCAGTAGGGAAGCGCGAAACGAGAACTAGGAAGAGAGAAAAGAACAATTTCAAAAGGCAGAAATCGTCTTACTGCTCACGCCTTAGTTCGCATCTCTAAAGGGAAGTGCAAAGCTAGGAGTTTTCCGGTTGGGTATTTTGATGTTCCAAAGCATCAAGGCGGCGTTCCAAATCGGGCAAATGGCGGAAAATGGCGTTCGCCCGTAGGCTGTCGCGCAGGCTGAATGCCGGCGAGCCTTGCAGAAAGACGCCTTCCGTTTTGATGGATTTGCCCACGCCCGATTGGGCCGTGACGGTGGTGCGGTTGGCCAGCGTCAGGTGCCCGGCAATGCCAGCCTGCCCGGCCAGCACGCAGAAGTCACCGATTTTGGTTGAGCCCGAAACACCGGTCTGGGCGGCAACGACTGTGTGGCGGCCAATCTCCACATTATGAGCCAGTTGTACTAAGTTGTCAATTTTGGAGCCTTCCCGGATGACGGTCGAACCCATAGTGGCACAGTCGATGGTGGTATTGGCTCCGACGCTCACGTTGTCTTCCAGTACCACGTTGCCAATTTGTGGGATGGTGCGGTACGAGCCGTCGGCTTGCGGCGCAAAGCCAAAGCCGTCGGAGCCCAGCACGGCGCCCGCATGAATAGTGCAGCGCGCCCCAATCACGGTATCGGCGTAAATTTTGGCGCCGGCATAAATAATAGTGCCATCACCGATTTGGCAGCGATCGCCAATGTAAGCCTGCGGAAAAATCAGTACGTCGCGGCCAATCCGGCACCCTTCGCCGATGTACGAAAAGGCGCCGCGGTAGTGGTTTTCGCCGATCTCGCTGTTGGCCCCTACAAAAGAAGGCTCTTCCACGCCGCGCCGGCCGGTGCGGCTGGCCTGCTGGTAAAACTCAAGCAGCGTAGTGAAGCTGGAATACGGGTCGTCTACTCGGATCAGGGCCGCCGCGACAGGCTGGCGCAACACCAGCGAGTGCGCCACAATCACGGCCGACGCGCCCGTGGTATAGAGGTAGTGTTCGTATTTGGAGTTGGCCAAAAAGGAGAGGGCGCCGGCCTGGGCTTCTTCGATTTTTGCCAGCCGGTCAATGCGCTGCGTCGCATCGCCTTCTACGGCGCCGCGCAGCACTTCTGCTATCTGGCCTACGGTAAATTCCATCGCGCAAAAGTAATGAGTTGAGGCTTATCAGTTGCCGATTGCCCGATGCGAGTTGCCAACTGCTCGGCCAAGGCGAGAAGCAACACGAAAACGCAGCAAGTAGGAGAGATAAGTTGAGGGAAAGAGCATTTTTGTAATAATATGATTGTCAGATAATTATGAATTGTCGTGACTCGCGGCTTTCTCAGAAGAATACGCCACTATTTACTGCGCAATTTCCTTTGGGTAGCAGATGTAGTGTTTCTCTACGCGCTGGCTTAACGCGCGGATGTTGGGCAAATCGGATGCCTCAGCCACGTTGACCACCCGGCCGCGCTTGGTGAGCACGTCGATGGTGTCTTTGCCATCGGCATCGTAGGCATTGTTGCTGATGCGGCCCGTGAGCATGAGGAGCTTGGCTTCGTCAGGCGGCAATTGGAAATGGTCTGCGATCAGTTCTACCACGCCTAGTTGAAACTCCTCGTCGAAGGGCTCGCTCTGCAAGACGATCTTAAACAAATGACGATCCAGCATGCTGCGCGACATATAGCTCAGTACTTTATCGGGGTGGTTGGCCCACATTTTTACGGCGCTCCACACATCCGTATCGTCCAGTTGCACAAAGCGTTGCAGAATGGTGTCATCTTGCTCAAAGTCCAGCAGGCTGACGGGCTTGGCCAAAAAGTACTGCAAGTCGGGCGAGGCTGGCAGCGCGTGCCCCGTGCGCGCCAGGTCGCGGGCGCGCTGCATGATGCGAATGATCATCTGCTCGGCGCTCGTAACCGTCTTGTGCAAATACACTTGCCAGTACATGAGACGGCGGCTCACCAAAAAGTTTTCGATGCTGTAAATGGCTTTTTCTTCCAACACCAGCTTCTCGTCGGCTACCGTGAGCATTTTGATGAGGCGGTCGGCGCCGGGCCGGCCTTCCTGCACGCCGGTATAAAAGGAATCGCGGTTGAGATAATCAAGCCGGTCCATGTCGAGCTGACTGCTCACCAGTTGGTGAAAAAACGGCCGGTGGTAGCTCCCCTGAAAGATTTCGATGGCCAGCGTAAGTGCGCCGTTGAACTCATTGTTGAGCCGTTGCATTAAATACAACGAGAGTTGCTCGTGGGGCACTTTGTGAAAGATGGACGTCTCGAGCGCGTGCGAGAGCGGGCCGTGACCAATGTCGTGCAGCAGAATGGCCGCCAGGGCCGCTTCGCCCTCGGCGGCCGAAATTTTGATATGTTTGTCTTTCAGCGTGCGCAAGGCCATGCTCATCAGGTGCATGGCTCCCAAGGCATGATGAAAGCGCGTGTGCAGCGCGCCGGGGTACACAAACCCCGTAAGCCCAAGCTGCTGAATGCGCCGCAGCCGCTGGAAATACGGGTGTTCAATCAGGTCGAAAAGAAGTTCGGTGGGCACGGTGACAAAGCCGTACACCGGGTCGTTAAAGATTTTCTTCTTATTCAAAATAGAGCGTACGCTTTGGTAGTTTGGTGCCGGGGCCGCCGTTAGGCAATCAATAGGTGGTCTATACGCAGATCGAACAAGTGCGGAAGCGAAAGCGTACGCGTCTTATGCCGAATACAGCTCGACGGCCAAAAATTGTAAAACTTAAATTCAGGGATTGGGGGTAAAGCTACTTACGAAACTTCATTTGCAACGGTGCTAAACCCACCCGGCTCTTTGGAGTCTATTGAGTAAGCTGATGCGCCGACGCAGGGCCTCACCTGCTTGGCTCTGGCCGGGCTTTATCCTTGTAATTCCAACCCTATCCATACATGCAACGCTACAACATCCTCTGGGCCGACGACGAAATCGATCTGCTGAAGCCCCATATTCTCTTCCTAAAAGAAAAAGGCTACGACGTAACCGGCGTAAATTCGGGTGCCGATGCCATCGAGCAGGTACAGGAGCAGAACTACGACATCGTATTTCTGGACGAAAACATGCCCGGCCTTACCGGCCTCGAAACCCTGACCGAAATTAAAGCTTCTCGCCCTACAGTACCGGTGATCATGATCACCAAGAGCGAGGAAGAACACATCATGGAAGACGCAATTGGCTCTAAAATAGCCGATTACCTCATCAAGCCCGTCAACCCGAATCAGATATTGCTGTCGGTGAAACGGGTGCTCGACAACAAGCGCCTGATTTCCGAAAAGACCAACAGCAGCTACCAGCGCGACTTCCGTCAGCTGGGCATGCAGCTCGGCGATCGCCTTTCGCCCTCGGAGTGGGCGGATGTGTATAAGAAGTTGGTATACTGGGAGTTAGAGATTGACGAGACGGAAGGCAAAAGCATGGCCGACGTCTTCAACATGCAGAAGGACGAGGCTAACACCTACTTCGGTCGCTTCATCACCGACAATTACGAAGACTGGGTAAACGGCGACGACAAAGACGCCCCGCTCATGTCGCATCAGTTGTTCAAGGAGCGCGTGTTTCCGCTGCTGAAAGACACCGGCGACACGCCCGTTTACTTTGTGCTGATCGACAACCTGCGCTACGACCAGTGGAAGATTCTGGAGCCCATCATTGCCGAGCTGTTCACCGTGGATTCGGAGGAAATGTATTACAGCATCCTGCCGACTACTACTGCTTATGCCCGCAACGCGATCTTCTCGGGCATGATGCCCGGCGAAATCCAGAAGAAGTACCCCAACCTGTGGGTCAACGACGACGACGACGAAGGCAAGAACCTGCACGAGCAGGAATTCATGGAAATCATGTTCCAGAAGGCCAGCCAGAAAGCCAAATACAGCTACAACAAGGTAACTAACCTCCAGGCTGGCAAAGACTTACTGGGTAAGATGTCGAACCTGCACAACAACTACAAGTGCAACGTCATCGTCTACAACTTCGTGGATATGCTCTCGCACGCCCGCACCGACATGGCCATGATTCGGGAGCTGGCCGGCGACGAGTCGGCGTACCGCTCGCTAACGCGCTCGTGGTTTCTGCACTCGCCGCTGTATGAAATGCTCCAGCAGATTGCCGAGAAAAAAGGCAAGCTCATCATCACCACCGACCACGGCACGATTCGCGTAAAGCGCCCGTACAAAATCGTCGGCGACCGGAACACCAACACCAACCTGCGCTATAAGCACGGCAAAAACCTCGGCTTCGACGACTCGCGCGATGTGTACGTGGTGCGCAAGCCAGAGCGCATTTTCCTGCCCCGCGAAAATGTATCGACCGCGTACGTGTTTACGCTCGGTGACTACTTCTTCGCCTACCCAAACAACTACAACTACTACGTGAACTACTACAAGGACACGTTCCAGCACGGCGGCATTTCGCTGGAGGAAGTTATCATTCCCTACATCACGCTCACCCCGAAGGGGTAAGGTAACCTAATATTTGAACGCTGAGATAGTGGCGAGTTTCTTAGGATTCTCGCCACTATTGCGCTAAAACCAATCTTACACCTTGGGTGATGGCAAAGTACCTTGCTTTATGCTTTCTCTTTTTTGCGAGTTGCCAGGCTCATGATGAGAAAGCCAATAAACTGCCAATTGAAAAAGCGTACGTAGAGTCCAAAACGAAACTGACATCTTTTGTTATTATTCCGTCAGGGGGCTATAAGAGCCTTTCTATTAAAGAGTTAGATGAAGTAGACTCGCTGCTTAAGGCGTGCATTATAGAATTTAATCATCTGCAGGAAGAAGAAATGGAAAAGATGGCCAAAGCTTATCCTGCTATTCCTGTTCGTAAAGAAAACTACGTTATTGACCTTTCAACTTACAAAAAGCAACTAGTGATTTGGACAAATGAAAGGGGGGAAAAGCATGTTTGGGTTAATTGCTTTTGTGACGATAAGCCTTACTGGAAAGAAAGGATAGTTGAAGTAACGGATGGTGGCAATTGTTACTTTAATGTGAAGCTTAACCTGACCAAAAGGAGTTGGTATAGCATGGATGCAAATGGTGTAGCATGACTTGATACTGTTGCCAAATGATACAGCAAGTATGTACTTGATTATCATTTTGTGATAAGCTAAACGTTGACTTTTTTGGAACAGGGTCGCCATGCAACGGGCCGGATACCTTATGAGGATAAGGTGTCCGACCCGTTGCATGGCGACTCAGCTAAGCTCCTACTTCAGTTCAAACAAGGTAGCGTTGAAGGTATTTAGTTGGTAATGAGCTTTTTGCTTGCCCATCTTGGAGAATTCCTGTTCAAGTGATTTGCCCGGTACAAACTTCTGATCGTGGTACCATGCGGGCTGATCGATGAAGTCGCCGATGGGATCGCGGTTGTTGGTGTCGTAAATAAACCAGAGCCGCTTTTTGCCTTTAAAGCCTTTGAAGTCGGGTTTTAAGTGGTTGATGTAATCGGCCGGATTGCGGGACTTGTTTTTTACGTAGCTGGCCTCTATAGCATTGAATTTCAAATAGTTAGCCGCTTTGTAAAACTCGTACGCCTGGCGCATGTTCCAGTAAACATACACCGCGTCGCCGGGCTTGTAGTTCTGGTTGACAAACAGCACTACTTCCCGGTTGTAGTCCTTGATAACCTGGTGAGGATCATTGACTTGCTCGGCTGAGTTTACGAGTGCAGGGGTCAATACCAACAACAGCCCCAGCGCCACAAGGGAGTAGCGCCGCGGAAACAGCGCGCAGAAGCGCTCAAAGCCATACGCCAGCATCAGCAGGAAAACCGGCCCCAGAAATAGCAGAAAGCGCTGATGGAACGGGTAAACCTTCAGGCCGGACGCCGCCATCGTGAGTAGCACGGGAAGTACTAAAACGCTGAAATTCAGCCGGTTCTTCCGCAACATCAGTACCGCGCCGAGCACGATGGTGGGCGCATACAACCAGCCCATCCGCAGGAAGTAGTACAAAAAGGAATGGTCGGCGTTGGGCTCAAAATAGAGCATCAGCCCCAGGGGGCGGTCGAGGAGGGAGTAGGGCTTGCGGACAAGCCAGGTAAGGTCGGAAACCGAAGCCGGCGGCAAGGGCATGAAGGCATCGTCTACTCGCTTGAAAAAGTCAATCAGCCAAGCCGATTCGTGGAATTTCCGGACGAACAAAAAATACAACACGCCAAAGCTCACCAGCCACAACGTGAACGGAATCAGCAACATAAAGAACCTGCGCCACTCTTTCCGCAGTAACGCGTCGAGGCAAACGGCCCCGGCAATGCCCGCCGCAATGAATATCAGCGAGAAGGAAAACCACAGCAAAATTGCCCCGGCAACGCCCCAGATCAACAGCGATTTTAGGTCGGTACGGTCGTGGTATTTCGTGTAGAGAAACAGCGCAAGGATGGCGGCCGTCAGCTCGGTGCAGTATTGCTTGGCCTCCACCGAGTGGTAGATGAACGTGTAGGAAATCGAGAGCACGCCGACCGCAATAACCACGCCCCAGGACCGGAGAAAATGCCGCGCTACGGGCACAAAGAGAAACAGGGAACTGATGCCGCAGAGCAGCGAAAACAGCCGCAGCACCTGTTCCGAATTGCCCAGCACTGTAGTCAGCAGCTTTACCGCCCACAGGTAGCCCAACGGGGCTTTTTGCTGGTATTCGAACGTGCGGGTGGCCAAGCCCCAGAAATCCAGCTTGACGATGTTGACGTTCAGGAAAAGCTCGTCGATAAAGAAGGAGCGATTGTAGATAAACTGAAACAGCCGCAGTCCAATACCGATGAGGATCAGAATATAAAGCGTAATGTTCTGATAATCAGCTTCCACAAGCCCGCCGCCCGTAGCGGTACGTGTCCGCCTGGGTGGCGCTGGCAGGTTAATGGATTTGAAATTTAGGGGCATAGGTATTGTCCTTCATGCCGAAGCCACGGCCGCTGTGCTACCCAACTATAATTTGTAAGTTGCTCAGTAAGAATGCCTTAATAGCCAGTGCAAACCCGGTATATCCACGAACATCAGGGTGACGAGCAGCAGGCAGAACAACACGACGTAGAGCATAAACCACTTGCGCGTGTAGAGTTTTTCGGAGCCCTGCACAGGCGAATTTTTGAGCAACCCGATCCGCAGGTACCACGAGAACAGCAACGCGAAGAAGGGAAAGCTGATCAGCAACTCAATGCGGTTTTTGACCAGGAAAATACCCAGGAAAAACGCCGACGTGAGCGCATAGAAAAACATGGAAATCAGGAGGCTATGCTCGGTGTAGTACTTAAACGAGCGACGGTACAGCCCAGCTAGCTCGGGGTTGTCGATGAGACGGTATTCGGCGAAGCGCTTGGTGGCCATCAGGTAGGCACCGCCCATCCAATAGGCCACAATGATGCTGGTGGGCGGCAGGCTGTTGAAGAGGCCGATGCCGTCGAGATTGGCCACCGACAGGGCCGGCGCGACCGTAAACCAGCCCAGCGCGAACCGGATGGGGTTATTCACCGACTCCGAAAGCACGTCAATGTACACGCGCTCCTTGGTCCGGAACGGGCGCACGTTGTACATCACGCCCATGAACAGCAGAAAAGCCGACACGAGCAGAAACTGAATGCTGATCTGATAGGCCAGCAAAAACCCCACGGCGGCCAGCAGAAACCACTCCGTGTACACCAGCACCGGATTGACCACCCGCACCACCGACGTGCGCTTCTTCTTGAGCGGATGAAACTTGTCGAACTCGGCGTCGAGGTATTCGTTGATTACGTAGTTGGCCGAGGCTACCAGGCAGGTGCTCACTACACCCATGATCATCTTCGACAGCAGCGCGGCGTCGAAGGAAGTGCGGTACACGATCAGGGCAAACAGCATGCCCGGCACCATAAATACGTTTTTGGCCCAGTTGTCGGGGCGGGCGATGGCGATATAGTCTTTCAGTCCCGCCGGAATCAAGGCAACCTCCTGCTCGTTAGTTTCTGCATTAGGAAGCATAGATGTCTGATTCATAGGTAGTTGTAGTTGGTTTAAGATCGGTGGTAAGTAGCTTCGTCAGGTTATCGTAAAAGTTGAAGGAATTGAAGGGCTGTTTCTCGACAATTAGGTAGGGCATGTTGGCGCGCTCGGCGCATGCGCCGTCAAGCTCGGGCCGGTCGCCGATAAACAGGCATTCTTCCGGCGCAACCCGCATCAGGTCAGCCAGATACAGCAGCCCTTTCGGGTCGGGCTTAAGGCGATCTATTTCCGGGTCGGTCGAGGCCACTACCGCATCGGCTTGCAGGCCCATGGCCCGCAGCTTGTCGTGGGCTTTGTAATCGGAATAGACCCCGATTTTGATGTGGTTGACTCTGAGGGCGTTAAAGAACTCTTTGACGCCGGGGTAGGTGCAGTCCGACAGATATTGATTTGGGTAATCGAAAATCCACTGCTGAACGACCCGCTTAATTTTGGCAACCGGGTAGCTAGTGCCCTCGGCGCACCAGGCGTATTGGGCATTTTCTACATCAGGGCCTGCGTAGGCAGGGTGCTTTTCCCGCTCCCTTCGGAAGCGTTGCAACAGCCGCATTTCACCGAGCCGCCACGGCCGTAGCGCGTAGTAGCCCAGCAGCGCAAAGAGCATTTTTTTGCGCAGCTTCGACTGCTCGTATAGGGTACCGTCAACATCAAAAACGACCATCTTCACCTTGTTCCACACTATCTTCCCGCTGTAGCTCATCCTTGTTATATTACTAAAAAATATAATTTAAAGTCAAGGCAAGTTTTTCAAATGTACTCACGAATTACATTATTCCAACTATTTGTTGTGCATTAATACTTTTTAAATTCCGCATTGTTTTACACCTTGCTTCAACTAAGCTAAGTTGGTTCGTTGTGATTAGGACGCAAACTCCAGAGGAAGGCAGCGCTGTGAGCTAAATTATCAGATACTGTCCCGTCACAGCATCGCATTCGATTGGTAGTATAAGTTCGGTAATCGGCAGCAGCACAAAAGCCCTTTTGTGTGGCTTGTCTACCCTGAGGACGGTCGGGGGTGAGTCACTCAACAGCCCCCGTGTTTTCGTTATTTTAACAGATAGAACGCATGTCGATTGAAGCAGTATTTGCAGAGCCGGATCAGGCCTCTGCTCCCGCGCGTGCGCACAAAGTGCGAGTTAGCTGGACCTACCTTACCTGGGCGTTTGTCGCGCTGGGTGTGGCCGTTCGGCTCTTTCATTACTTCGACAACCGATCGTTGTTTATGGATGAGGCTTACCAGGCCAACAGCCTGATTCGCATGGGGTTTGGGGCACTCGCAACCCAGCCCCTCGAATTTGATCAGAAAGCACCGCTGGGGTTTTTGTGGCTGCTCCGGTTGGCGGTACTGGTCTTTGGGAAGGGCGAGATGGCGCTGCGGTTTTTTCCGCTGCTGGCCGGCATCGCCTCGCTGCTGCTGTTTGTGCCCGTGGCGCGGCATTTTTTGCGGCCCGTTGGCGCAGCCGTTGCCCTCGGAATGCTGGCCTTGGCACCGTACCTGATCTATCATGGCGTGGAAGCAAAGCCGTATGGCCTGGATCTGCTCGTAACCATTATTTACCTGTTCCTCTACACCCGCTATCATGACAAAAACGATAATAAGTCATTGATTCAATGGGGGTTGTGGGGGGCAGTGCTGGTGTGGTTTTCTTTTCCCGCCGTTTTTATTGTGGCAGGAATGGCCGCCGGGGTTTCCCTGTATTACCTCCTGATCAAGCAAGGAACGCGCTTCTGGCGGTCACTGATTCCGTTCGGAATGTGGCTGGTGAGCTTTGGCCTGAGCTACCTCCTGTTTACAGGCAAACGAACCGAGTCGGGGTGGCTAATCATCTGGTACCGCTACCGCGATGCCTTCATGCCGCTGCCGCCCACCTCGCTGGCCGATTTCAAGTGGATTTTGATCCAGCTTTATCTGCTGCTCGACTATCCCTTGGGCCTGCTAGTAACGCACAGTGTGCTGGGGAGCAACTTGCCTCGCCTGTTGCTGCGCGTCGTACCCATAGGAGCGGCCCTGCTGGGGCTGGTCTCGTTTTACCGCAAAGACAAGAAGTTTTTGCTGGTACTGGTGTTTCCGTTCTTGCTGGCGCTGGCAGCTTCCGGCCTCGAGCGCTACCCCTTTCACGAGCGGCTGCTGGTCTTTCTGGCGCCTTTCGTGCTGCTGCTGGTGGCGCGGGGAGCCGAAGAAGCCGCCTACTATTTTACGACGCTGCCCCGCGTTGTGCTGCCTGCTTTGCTGCTGGCGCCGCCCCTGGTTACGTCAGTTAGCCAAGTCGCTGATACAACGCAGTTTATCGGGCTTCGAAAAACTTATTTCCGGGAGGCGTTTCAGTACGTGGAGCAGCATTTTCAGCCTGGCGATGTTGTGTATTTGTACTGGAACCACGATGCGCCCTACCGATACTACAAGGAGGCTTACCCGCTGAATTCGCTGCGCTATCACGCCATCGTGGGCCATGACTTGCGCCCACAGTCGAAGAATATGGAGGAGTATGTCGGCAAAACGACCGACGAGGTGAAGGCCGTAGCAGGCAAGCACCGGGTGTGGCTTCTGTACAACGACATGGTAGGCGGGCAGGGCGATATCGAAGGCGATCCGGCCTGGTTCTATGAAGGGCACGTCCGTGTCGGAGATAAAATCCGGGATAAACTCGCGCTCACTACTCCTCAAAAGGATGAATTCGTGCGGGTGGGAGTCGCAGCCCGCCTCTTTGACTTGCGGGAAAACGCGGACAATTCCACGAAATGAAATTTTTATGATATAAATAATTAATTGTCAATATTTTATGTATCTTATTTAAATATTAGTCACCTCCTGAATCCGTATCAAAAAGGCGCGCCATTTCTAAGTGGCGCGCCTTTTTTATGTTTTATAAATACTTGATTAAGAAGTGGTTATGAACCACTGGCGCGACGCTTCTCATCTTCGGCGCCGCCAGTGCGCTTGCGGGTCGGGGCTACTTTGTCGTTGCCGAAGCGGTAGCTGAACGAAAGCGTGACCACCCGGAAATCGCCGCGCTGGTAGAAGTGCTCCACGTAGTTGTCGTAGGCCGAGGTAGCGCGGACTTTGCCAGTGAAGAAAATATCGGTGGCGTTGAGCTTGAGCGTGCCTTTGCGTTCCAACACCGATTTCTGCAACCCAAGGCCTACCTGCCCGTTGGGCCGCACATCGAGGAAGCCGTACTGCTCGCGCGACTGGTAGCGGCCGTTGAGCTCGGCCGACCAGCCCTGGCCGAAGGTCAAGGTGCTGGTGCTGCTCAGGTTGAAGGCCGGGCGGCCTTTGTCCAGGGCCGTGCCGGCCAGGTGGCCCACGAAGCGGCTGTAGTAGAACACGCCGTTGTTGTAAACGCTCCACCACTTGGCAAGCTCGACGGGCGCCGTCAGCGTCAGGGCATAATAATACTGCTTGCCCAGGTTAACGCTGGTAGACACCACGTTACGCCCCGATTCGGGTTGAACTACCTGAATAATGGGGTTGCTGGTGATGCTGTAGCTCAGGCCGGTGCTGAATTTTTGCTTGTAAGTGTGCGTCAGCTCGAAGTTATAGCTCGTCTGCGGGCGTAAGTACGGGTTGCCGGCGCCGGAGGTAGTCGGGTCGATGATGATGCGGAAGGGGTTGAGCTGCCCATAAGAAGGCCGGTCGATGCGCCGGCTCAAGGATAGCGATACTTCGTGCTTATCGCTAAGGGTTTGCTTGAGGGCGGCACTCGGGAAAAGCTGAAAATAGTTACGATTAAAGCTTTGGTTGCCAACTACTTGCTGGCCGGTGGCTTTGGTTTGTTCGCCCCGCAGACCAAGCTGCACGTTCAGTTTGGAAATGGTCTGGTTGAAGTTGACGTAAGCCGCCCGAATGTCCTCGTTGTATTTGAAGCGGTTGGTTCGGTTGGCATCCACGCTACGCACGCCGTTCTCCGTTATTTCAAACAGCACGTCGTTGTCGGAGTGGACGCGGCTGGCTTTCAGGCCGGCCTCGAAGCGGGCGTCTTTGCTGAGGGGATGCACGTAGTCTGCCTTGGCCGATTGAATGGTCAGCTGGCCCGACTGATCGCCGTCGTTGCGGACCTGCGATCGGCCCGACAAGCCAAAGCTGGTCGTCAGGTCCTGAAGGCGGTCGGTGTTGTAGTGGGCGTAGTCGGCATCGGCGGTCAGCTCACGGGCTCCGCTCGAATCGGCCGGGAAGGTGTGCTTGAAGTTGACGTTGCCGGCCAGGCTGGGGGCGTGAAAGCTACGGTTGCCCAGCGCCACATATGTATCGATTAGTTGGCCGTTTTGGTCAAAAAGACTCGTGGCATTGGTCGTAGGCATGCGGGGCCCGCGGTTTTCGAGCCCGTTGACTACCACGCCCAAATCGGTGTTTTTGGAGAGCGAATAGTCTGCCCCAACTTTCCAGCTGTGCGATCGGTTGCCGCTGAGCATCTTGTTGGCTTGGTCGCTGCTGCCAACCAAAGTGCGCCGGCTATCCGTGTTTTCGTAGAAATCGCGGTGAATGTTCAGCTTGCCGTATCCATTGCGATTGGTGTAGTTATAAGACGCGAAGAGGTTGAGTTTTTGGTGGCGGTGGTTGAGGGAAAGGCCGCCGGTGAACTTGCCGTACTGGCCGCGGCCGTAGGCGGCGTTGGCGCTGCCGTTGGTGCCTTGGCGCTGGTCTTTCTTCAGGTTGATGGCGATGATGCCGGCCCCGCCCTGCGCGTCGTACTTGGCCGGCGGGTTGGTGATCAGCTCGATGCTCTGCAGCTGCTCGGCCGGCAGGGCCCGCAGGTACTCGGCCAGCTCGCTGCCGCTCATGGGTTGGCGCTTGCCGTCGATGAGCACCAACAGGCCTTGTTTGCCGCGCAGGGCCAGGTTGTCGTTGCCGTCCACGGTCACGCCCGGGGCCCGGGCCAGCACGTCGAGCGTGGTGTTGCCGGCGGCCAGCGGCGAGCCGGCCACGTTGACGACGGTGCGGTCGGCCTGGTGCTCGAACAGCGGCTTTTGGCCCACCACCGTCACTTCCTTCAACTGCGTGGCCCCGCTGGCGGTCAGCGTGAGGGCTTCCAGCGTGATGCCGCCGGGGGCCAACTCAAATGGCGCGCTCCAACGGCGCACAAAGCCTACTTGCGAAGCCGAGATTAAGTAGCGCCCACCCGCAGGCTGGTCCAGCCGAAAAGCGCCTTTATCGTCGCTAAACTCGGTTTTTACCACCGTCGAGTCGGCGGCCCGGTGCAAAGTGACGGTGGCATATTCAATGGGCGCGCCCGCCGCCGTCCGGACGGCGCCCGTCACGCTAGTTGGGGCTTGCGCTTGGGCCGCGCCCAAGCCTGCTGCACTCAGCAGAAGCAACAAGGAGAGTTGAGGAAGCCGGAACAAGTATACGTAAGTAGCAGATTTCATAGCCGTTGAGGAGGGGTGCGGGTTTCGGAAAGAGTCAGGAAGTCAGAAGGGGGGAAAGGGCAAAGCGGTGCCAGCCCGGCCCAAAAGCAAGGGGCGGATCGAGTAGAAATAACTTGGTTTTGAGGACCTGCGGGGCTAAGACGACGCAGGCCTTCGGGGTAGCGGCTCGTTCCGGCTTCGGGCCCGGAAGCAGGAGCGGGCAGCTACACTAATTATCTACGAATATATTCGTAGACAAAAATACGAAAGATTTCGTATATACAAGAAAAGCTAGATAGTTTTCGACAAAATTTCTGACTTCGGGGGCTGGCGAGCAGGGGAGCAGTTGGCGGCAATGCGTTCGAGCACTTGGCGAAGCAGCGTCAATTCATCTTCAGAAATGCCCTGAAGAGCCGTTTGGCGGTTGTTCAATACGATGGGCTGCACTGCGTCGAGCATTTGCTGGCCCGCAAGGGTCACCCGCAGCTGGGTCCGACGGCCGTCGTGGGGCAGGGCTTCCGTGACCAGCAAACCGCGCTTGATGAGCAGCGCAATAATGCGGGCCACCGACGCCTGATCTTTGAAAACGCGGTCGGCGATTTCCGTCTGGGTCAGGGTATCGTCCTCCAGCAACACCCGCAGCACCAGCCATTGATCAATGGTGATGTTGAGGCCAGCCCGGTCGATGTTGGCCTGCGCAAACTTGCGGTAGCGCCGGATGGCTTTGTCGAGCGAATAGAAAAGGACGTTGTTAAGCATAGCAGGTAAAAAAACGAACTATCCAATAGATGCATGATATATCATGTAAGTTGCCTAATAGCAGAGAAAATGATTCAGTAATTTTATAATATGCTGATTAATAGTAAGTTGCCGAACGAGTTAATTCTAGTTTTTATTCCGCCCTTACGATGGAGCGTGCTACTCGATGCCCTTTGAAAAGGTGAGCAGCTGATGAGCTCATACACGATCTGTGAGTATATGTGGGCCGAACGTAATCTGAATGGTGCCGGGTGCGTATGGCTACAGGACTAACCCGGGCTCGGCTGAGCCCACAACTTCCTCCCTCTATGGACATGCATTTCATCCGGCGCGGCACCGGCAAACCCCTGTTGTTGGTACACGGCATTGGGGGCAGCTGGCGTTCTTGGAACACTCTTATCGATGCCTTAGCAGCTGAGCGCGAGGTCGTTGTTGTCGATTTGCCAGGTCATGGGAAGACTCCCAAACTAGTAGGTGAAAACTCCATTGGCACCTTCGCCGATGCCCTCACAAGCTTTCTCGGTCAGCACAATCTGCTGGGAATTGATGCCGTGGGCAGCTCGATGGGCGCGCGGCTGGTGCTGGAACTGGCCCGCCGGGGCGGCGTGCTGGGCGCCGTCGTGTCGCTGGACCCGGGGGGATTTTGGCAGGGTTGGGAAGTCCCGTTCTTCTACCACTCGGTAGCGGTTTCGGTGAAGTTGGTGCGGACCTTACAACCCGTTATGCCCGCGTTGGCAGGCTCGGCAATGGGGCGGACGATATTATTGCCGCAATTTTCGGCGAAGCCCTGGGCTGTTGATTCGAAGCAGGCCATCGACGAGATGCATACCTTCGCTCATACACCTGTTTTCGACGAACTACTCGATCAGCTGGCGCACGGCGAAGTGCAAAAGCCGGCTCCCAAAGGCAGTATTTCCGAGCCGTTGGTGATCGGTTGGGGCCGTCAGGATCGGGTGTGCCTGCCCCGTCAAGCGGAGTTAGCGCTGGCGAAATTTCCCGATGCGCGCCTCTATTGGTTCGATAACTGCGGCCATTTCCCACAATGGGATCAGCCCGCGGAAGCCGCCCGCCTGATTCTGGCCGTCACCGGAAAGCAAGAATTTAGCGACGCATCCATTGCCCAGAAAGCAGCAAGTACCGATACAGCGGCTTTCCCCAAAGCAGCGGTAATCGGTGCGGCTCTGGCTTTGCTAATAGGCGGTAGCTGGCTGCTGGCATCTCGAAAAAGATAAGTGATTCAGTGCTAAGAGGTTAGCTGGGTCGCAGTCTTGCCTTCACTTGCCACGACCGCAGTGCGTGATCGCTGCATTTGTTGTTGTGTAACTATCAGGTAGAGAGAGTGTTATAAGGCAGTACGTTATTCCGGTTTTACGGCTGCTAACACGCGCTTAATTAGCTCGTTGGGGCTGCCGTTGTGCCAGCGCCACACAATGACGATGTCGTGATCGGGGTCGACCCAGATGGTGTTGGAACCAGCGCCTAACGCGGCAAAACTGGTGGCCGGAGCGTCGGGCCAAGCTTTTTGGGTGGTATTGAGCCACCACAGATAGCCATAGTCCGGGCCGACCGGGCCGGGCGTGGTGGCTTGCTTTACCCAATTGGCAGAAACGATTTGTTTGCCTTTCCACTGGCCCTGGCGCAGAAACAGGTAGCCAAAGCGGGCCTCGTCCTGGGCGCTGATCCAGAGGCCGCCGCCCCAGCGCGTGCCGCCGCTCACCGAAGGCATGGGCTTGCCGTCGATCATAACGGTAGAGTTGCGGTAGGGCAGGTACTGCCACGTGTCGGAAGCGCCAATGGGGTCCATGATCTCCTGCTTGAATACCTGCGGCAGCGGCTTTTTCCAAAGCTCCAGGAGTGAAAGCGATAAGCGGTTGATACGCACGTCGTTGTACTCGAAATACGTGCCGGGCTCCTGAAGCTCGCGGGGCTTGCGTTCGCCCTTGCCAAAAGCTTCGTGCCCGATAAAATCAGACTTTTTGCCCCACATTTCGCCTTCCCACTCGCTGGTTTGGCGGGCGTGGTATTCCCACGTCACCTTGCGGTTGCGCTCCGAATCGTAGCCGCCGTCGTGGATGTACTGGGCCACGGGATCGTGAATGTCTTTGATTGTGCCGCGCTCAATGGTGATCCCCAAAATCGTTGAAAGCACGCTTTTGGCCACGCTATACGTGGGGTCGACGGCTTTCGTATCGCCCCATTCGGCCACGATGTAGCCGTGGCGCAGCACCAAGCCGTTGGTCGGGGCGTGGCTGGCGGGCATGGGCCCAAGCAGCGTGCCGAAGATCTCTTCCTGGGTCGAGAAATTCGGAGTCATTTGGCTGGTTTCCTGCGTTTTAGCCCACTCCACGGCTTGTTGCAGCACGGCGGGGTCGAGGCCTGCTTGCTCGGGCTTTTTGTGTTGCCAGGCGTCGCCCTTCGGCGGGTAATAGACGGAGGCGGCCGCTTTCGTGCTGGCCTCGCGGCTGGCCGAAGGTAGTTTGGAGCACGCCAGAAAAGGAAAAAGCAGCAGAAAGCAGAGGTGCTTTGGGGTCATGGGGCGAGGCTATGAGGGAAAACGAGATGCGGCGACAAAACCACCCACCACCGAAAATGGCGCGGCTTGCGGCGCAGAATAGTAAACTTGCATCGGAGAAACGACATTCAAATGCCAGTTACCGAAATTAAGATTCCCGCGCTTGCCGACGTGCCCGCGGCAGCCGATCAACTCAAAACGGCTTTAGCCGGCCACACCGTGGTGCTGTTTGAAGGCGAAATGGGGGCCGGCAAAACCACCTTCATCAAGGCGTTGTGCCACAGTTTGGGTGTGAAGGACGACGTGAGCAGCCCCACTTTTTCGCTCGTCAACGAATACCGCGATGCCCGCGATCATCCCGTTTACCACTTCGATTTCTACCGCATCGACCGTGTCGAAGAAGCCGTAGGAATAGGCGCACAAGAGTACTTCGATTCTGGCTATCTTTGCCTAATAGAATGGCCTAGTCGGGTTGAGGCACTCTTGCCACCTTCCCGACTGCTTGTCACGCTGACCGTTACTGGACCAGAGTCGCGGATACTTCAATTAAAAGTTATGGATTGAAAGCGCGAAATCAGCTTTGAAATGCCTTCTTGTAAGAGATTGGTAGTCAAACAGTTGGTGCATAGCTTGTTCATAGGTTTTAGTTCATAATTTCTACTCGCCGAAATGCCTGAAGCAGTACCCCCAGGATTTGAGTCGCTGGCCACGAGCCGCGCGTTTTACACGCAAGAGTCTATGTTGGCCGTGGAAACGCGACGGCGAAAGCTGTTTATCGGGCTGCCGCGCGAGACCTCGCTTCAGGAAAACCGCCTGTGCCTGACCCCCGAAGCCGTGAAGCACCTCGTGGAAGAAGGCCACGAAGTGGTGATGGAAAGCGGTGCCGGCGAGCCCAGCAAATATTCCGACCACGACTACTCCGAGGCCGGCGCCAACATCGCCTACTCGCAAAAGGAGGTATACGAGGCCGATCTCATCCTGAAAGTAGCCCCGCCCACGCACGACGAAATTGAGCACCTGCGTGCCGGCCAAACCCTGATTTCGGCCCTGCAATTCGGCTCGCTCACGTCGGACTACATCACGGCCATTTTGCGCAAAAAGGTCAATGCCATCTCATTTGAGCTGATCAAAGACCCATCCGGGGCGCGGCCGGTAGTGCGGGCCATGAGCGAAATCGCGGGCTCGACGGTGATGCTGATCGCGGCTGAATACCTGGCGCGTTCTAATGAAGGCAAAGGCGTCATTTTGGGCGGAATTACGGGCGTGCCGCCGTCGCAGGTGGTCATCTTGGGGGCGGGCACAGTGGCTGAGTATGCCGCACGCGCCGCTACGGGCCTCGGGGCCGAAGTGAAGGTCTTTGACAACCACTTGTACAAGCTGCGTCGTCTGAAGCAAAACCTTGGTACTCAATTGTATACGAGTACGCTGGATACTTATGCCCTCAACCAGCAGATTCGGCGGGCCGACGTGGTCATTGGGGCGCTCAATGCCGAAGAAGGCCGCATCCCGTTTATGGTGCCCGAAAATGTAGTGGCGCAGATGACGCCCGGTTCGGTCATTATCGACGTGAGCATCGACCAGGGTGGCTGCTTCGAAACCAGTGAAATGACCAGCCACAGCAAGCCCGTCTACCGCAAGTACGACGTGATTCATTATTGCGTGCCCAACATCGCCTCGCGCGTGCCCCGCACCGCGACCAATGCGCTGAGCAACATTTTTACGCCCATTCTGCAGGAAATCAGCCAGCACGGCGGCATCAACGAGGTGCTGTTTACCAACGAGCATTTCCGTTCGGGCGTGTACGTGTACAAAGGCTCGCTCACCAACTCTGTGATAGCCAAGAAGTTCAACATGCGCTATAAGGAGCTGGGCCTGATGATCGCTGTACGCAACTGATTGATTGTTAAGTAGTTAACGTTTAATATTTTACGTCTGTCATGCTTAGCATGACAGACGTTTTTCTTAGCGCCAAACCCGGTTAAGCCATTTCGTTTATGTCCGACCCCATTTTCAGTGCTGCTCAGCTTACTTCCAAAACGGTGCTGGAATGCACATCGGCCGAGCTGAGCGAGGCCATGAACCGTTCGTTTGAGAATTATTTTGTGCCGCTGCACTTCGATGCGGCTTCGTTCGAGCGGCGGTTTCGGGGCGAAAACCTCGACGCAAGCGCCAGCCGGTTGTGGTTTTGCGGCGAGGCGTTGGTCGGGGTGGTTTATATCGCGCGGCGGGGCTGGACGAGCCGGGTAGCGGCAATGGGCTTGGTCCTGGAAGCCCGCGGCTTGGGGTTAGGCAAAGTGATGTTGCAAACGGCTATAGATGAAGCCATTGTGCGCAGCGACCGCAGCCTGATGCTAGAAGTATTCACGGTAAACGAGCCCGCCATCCGACTTTACGAACGCTTGGGCTTTCAAAAACAGCGCACCCTTACCGGTTTTCAAAGAAAACAAACGACCCTAGCATCGGCTGATTCAGTTGATCAGCTCACCGAAATTGACCCGCTCGTTGTGGCACGCCTCGTCACGCAGGAGGGCGACTCCGACCTGCCCTGGATGATAACCGGCGAAACCCTGGCCGCTGCCACGGCTCCGGTTGCGGCTTGGCACTTGGCGCAAAATGCCTACGCCCTGGTGCGGCCCGAAGCATCACGCGTGCTGTTGCTGAGCCTAGTGGTACCTAAAGCGGTACGCCGGCAAGGCTGGGCTACGCGCTTACTCCGGGCCTTGGAAATTCACTACGACGAGCAGCCCCTGGTAGTGCCGCCGTTGTTACCGCCGGGCACTGGGCAGGCATTTCTCCAGGGCTGCGGTTGGGAAGCTACTTCCTTACAGCTTTTCGAAATGGATCGCCTGCTGCCCTATCAAGTAGCTCTGGGCTAGGCTGTGGGCGCCGCCAGCAGCAGCGTTTTCCAGGCGTCTTCCAGTCGCCCTTCTTCCAGAATCTGCTTGGCAAGCAGCACCAGCTGTTTTTGTTGCTCCGCGGCATCGTCCCGGTACTTATTTAAGGTGTATGCCACCAGTGGTTCCTGCCGGAACGCTTCTACCGCTTCCGCTGAGGGAATGGCTTGCTGCTCAATGTTGCCTAGCCGTCCTAAGTTGTTGCCAGTCAATAGGTTGCTATGGCGGATGAATTCGGGCAGCTGATCGATACCGATCCCTTTGTTGCGGTTGGGCTTGGGCACGATGAACAGGCTTTCGGGTGTCACCCGCGAATACCAGTCGCCGGCGAGGCGCGCTACGGCATCCAGCTTGTGCGGATCGACGCTCAGGCCGTCGGGGGCGAGGATATCTTCGCGGTAATGGGCCTGTACCACGCGGCAGATCACAAGGTTGCCGCCGCCGTTGCTGTCGCCAATGGCGATGATCTGCTCCACCACGCACTCAAACGACACCGGGCACTCGGCTACGCGCGGCGGCCGGATCAGTTCGGACGCTAATTCCGTGAGGCCCGCTTTTCCAAATTCATTTACGCCGCGCTCATACTCCGTTGAGGCCAGCGACATCTGCTCCACCAAAGCGTAATCACAGATGTTGATGACGCATTCGGCCACCTCGCGCACGTTGTAGAGCGTGTGCTTTTGGGTGTTGTCGCGCACGCGGTTGGCGGGCGAGAAAATGAGGGTGGGCGGGTTGGAGCTGAACACGTTAAAAAAGCTAAACGGACTCAGGTTCACTTCGCCCTCGGCCGAAATGGTGCTGACAAACGCGATGGGCCGCGGCGCAACGGCACCCAGCAGCAGTTGGTGCCACTCGGCGCCTTTGAGCGTACCGGGCGTAATGGTGCGGAAAGCAGGGTGGGGCATAAGGAAGTTTGGACGTGAATTAGTGACGGCGAAGTTCTGATATTATGCTCAATATGGTTTGCTGCCATGTCCGATCACTATACAATTGTCATTCCTTCTGTACTTCCTTACTGCTGATCTTCAGATTAATAGCAAAGCAGAGTACAGAAGTTGAAAAGGTTGATCTTAGCTAAATAGCTATATCTTTACTAAATACGTATAGCTTAGCGATTACTCTCCAATTGATTCGAAATGTCTAAGCCTGCCTGCCCCAAGTGCGATTCGACGGAAGCCACCAAAAGCGGCGTGGTGGGCGGTAGGCAGCGGTATAAGTGCAAAAACTGCGGCTATCATTTCTCGGTGGCGAAGGTCGGGAAAGAGATCAACTCCTATTACGTGATCAAAGCCCTGCAACTCTACGTGGAAGGCGTCAGCTACCGCGAAATAGAGCGGCTGCTAGGTGTGAGCCATGTGAGCGTGATGAACTGGGTGAAAAAATACGGTATGCACGCCCCGCGCCAAACCGAATATCATCCTACCTATAAGATAGTAAACCAGAAGGAGTTAGCCGATTTTTTTCAGCAACCCCAGAATTTAAAAGGCGCCGGGCTGATCGTAACAGAGCTGGGCGACAAGTACATGATGATCCGGTGGGAGCGCTTCAAGGGTAGCTGAAACTATAGCGTTTAGCGTAACTATAGCAAGGGCGTGATTTCGCCTTCAGGATTTCTCTACTTGGTTGGGCCGAGCCACAGCTGCTGCTATGGCCTCGGGACTGTTCTCCTCCATCTCCTCACCCAACCGACCTACCTGTATGCTAACCCCCCGTTATGCATTGACGCTCAGTGCAGTGCTCGCCGCTGCCACTGCGTCGGCGCAAGTGGTGCCCCCGCCACCCGCCGGTCAGAATCCGCCGCCCGCCGAGCAGGCGCCTCCGCCACCGGCTCCCAAACCGGCCGCGCCAGTGCCCTACGGGGCTGGGATGAAGGTGAATCTATCACCCGATGGCTCGAAGTACCTGCGCTTCATGACTTGGCACCAAGTATACGTGCGGTATAATGAGAACAATACCAACACGTTACGGGCACCTAACAAGCCCCAACACAGCCAGATCGATTTCGGTCTGCGGCGCTCGCGCCTCGTGATTCTGGCCCAACTCAACCCGCGGTTCTTGATTTATACTCACTTCGGGATCAACAACCAAAACGCCGTGAGTGGCGGCGCACCGGGCGAAACAACCGGCCCCGGCAAAAAACCGCAATTCTTTATCCATGAGGCGGTTACCGAATACAAAGTCAACAAATACCTCAACCTGGGTGCCGGCCTGCACTACTACAACGGCATTTCGCGGCTGACCAGCGCCAGCACGACCAGCATCCTGACCATGGATTTGCCGCTGACCAACTTCCCGACCATCGACCAGACAGATCAGTTTGCGCGCTGGTTTGGCATTTATGCCAAGGGACGCATCGGCAAGTTTGATTACCGCATGGCCATCGACGACCCGTTTCTGACCAACCAGGCCAGCACCCCGCTGAACCTGGGCACGACCGCGGCAGGCGTGAACACGGGAACCAACATTGCCCAGTATAACCCTCAGAATACCAAGCATGTATATCAGGGGTACTTCAACTACAATTTCCTGGAGCCCGAAGCCAGCGTGCTGCCGTACTTCCAAGGTACGTACCTGGGTACCAAGCGCGTACTGAGCATTGGGGCGGGCTTCCTGTACAACAAAGACGCGATGTATTCGCGGTCCACGACGAGCGTAGTGCCTAGCACTTTCCCGGCTGCTACCGACCTGTTTGCTGCCGTCCCGACGCGCAAGCACGATATGAAGATGTACGGCGTGGATGTGTTCTATGACGCGCCGATTGACACGGCCTCGCGCACGGCCCTGACGGTGTATGGCGTGTATTACAACTACAGCATGGGCCCAAACTACGTGCGGTTCGTAGGGGCCGAAAATCCCGGGTTTGGTACCGTCGCGACCCGTGGCAATGCCGTGCCGCAGTCGGGTACGGGCAGCTCGGAGTACTTGCAGCTGGGCTTCCTGCTACCGAAGCAGACGTTTGGCCCGAAAGCGCGTTTGCAGCCTTATGTGGCGTATTTGCACAGCAGCTACGAAGGCCTGCGCGATGCCAGTGGCGAGCGGAAAGGCGTGAATATCTACGATGCCGGCGTCAATTTGCTGCTCGACGGGCACAACGCCAAAGTTACCCTCAACTACCGCGCCCGGCCCGACTTTACCAACGTGAACAGCGTGAATTACCGGCCCGAAATCTCGCTGCAAACGCAGGTCTTCCTGTAAGTGACAGCCTTGCTTGTCTTTGAATCTCCCTTCCTAAATTCCCTTCATTCCAACCCGTATTCAGTTATGGAACAAAGCATTCCTCGCCGTCCCTTTGCCGGGGCGGACCAGGCGGTGGACGCCGCCGCGGCACACGATAACAACAACGTGTCGGTCAGCAAGATCTGGCAGGTCATCACGGCCTCGTCGGTGGGTACCGTCATCGAGTGGTACGACTTCTACATTTTCGGCTCGCTCGCCCCGATTATCTCCACGCTGTTTTTCCCCAAAACCGACCCCGTAGCAGCCATGCTGGGCACACTGGCAGCCTTTGCTGTGGGCTTTGTTGTACGGCCATTTGGCGCCGTGTTTTTCGGGCGCATCGGCGATTTGGTTGGTCGCAAATACACCTTCCTGCTGACGCTGCTGCTGATGGGCGGTTCCACATTCTGCATCGGCCTGATTCCGACGTACGAGCGAATTGGGGTGATGGCGCCCGTGATCTTGGTGCTGCTACGCACCATTCAGGGCTTGGCGCTGGGCGGTGAGTATGGCGGGGCAGCTACCTACGTGGCCGAGCACGCCCCCGACAATCGCCGGGGCTACTACACTAGCTTTATCCAGACTACCGCCACGCTGGGCTTGTTTGTAAGCATTGCCGTGATCGTCGGCACGCGCCTATCGGTGGGCGAAGATGCATTTAAAGAGTGGGGCTGGCGCATTCCGTTCCTCATTTCCCTGATCTTGGTTGTTGCTTCCTACTACATCCGCCGCAAGCTGCACGAGTCGCCGCTGTTTGCTAAGGCCAAAGCCGAAGGCACCACCAGCAAGTCGCCGCTGCGCGATTCGTTTGTAGAACCCGTCAACCGTCGTTTGGTGTTGCTGGCCCTGTTTGGGGCTACCATGGGCCAAGGCGTAGTATGGTACACGGGACAGTTTTACGCCTACTTTTTCCTCCAAACCGTTCTCAAAATTGACCTCGTGACGGCCAGTACCATCCTGTGCCTGGCGCTGCTATTTGCCACGCCGTTCTTTGTGTATTTCGGCGGCCTTTCCGACCGTATTGGCCGCAAACGCATCATCATGACGGGTTTGGCCTGCGGGGTACTCTTCACCATCCCGATTTTCTACGGCCTGAAGGCATTCGCCGGCCCTCTAACAGAAAAAACCGCCGCTACCGTGGATGCCGCCGGCGTGGCAGTGCCCGCCGTTATGCAGGCTGCTACTCCCAACGTATTGGCCCTCACAGTGTTAGTGTTCTGTCTGGTGCTTTTCGTAACAATGGTGTACGGCCCTATCGCGGCGTATCTCGTGGAGTTGTTCCCTACAAAAGTGCGCTACACGTCGCTGTCGGTGCCCTACCACATTGGCAATGGCATCTTCGGCGGCTTGGTACCGCTGATCGCCACGGCTATGGTAGCGTGGGCAGCCACTCAACCCAGCGGCTTTTTACAAGAGCACAGTATTTATTTCGGCCTCGTGTACCCAGTAGTTGTGGCCCTGATTTGCTTGATTGTGGGCTCTACGTACATGAAAGATGTGCGGAACGTTAAAATCATGGACTGATTGATTTTTCCCAGCCTGTTTTGGTGAAAAGTCCGTCGGACCATTGGTTCGACGGACTTTCTACTGTCGGGGCCACCTTTTATACCTCACTGCTGCTGGGTTTATATCCTTTTGTTCATCAGATACTTATCGCCTCATGTCTTCGATGTCGCCGCAGGAGCAAACCGAGCAACGCCGGGGCCAGCAGCTGCTTTTCATAACTCTGTTGTTTGGCATTCTGCTCAATTTCCCGCTCCTAGCCGTATTCGACCACGACGGCAAAGTTGGCGGGGTGCCGGTGCTGTATCTCTACGTATTGCTCGCCTGGATTGCCGTGGTGGTGCTCACGGGCTGGCTGGTTACCCGCATGAAACATGAGGAATAATACAATACATAAGTAATTGTGTGACAAGTGTTTGTGAAATAACCCTTTTGCCTGATTATCCACTTCTCCGATGCCCAAGCTGCTTGTCATAGGGTTTTCATTCGGCTACCTGGCGTTGCTGTTCGGGGTCGCCTACGCAGCTGAGCGCCGCTCGGCCACGCGGCGAAGCCTCGTAAGCAACCCCTATGTGTATGCCCTCTCGATGGCTGTGTATTGCACCGCCTGGACGTACTACGGCAGCGTAGGGCGGGCAGCGTATTACGGGCTGGAGTTTGTGGGTATTTTCCTGGGTCCCACGTTGTTGGCGCCGGCCTGGTGGCTGGTGCTGCGCAAAATCATCCGCATCTGTCGGTTGCAGCGCCTGACCTCCATTGCCGATTTTATCTCGGCGCGCTATGGCAAAAGCGCTTCCTTGGGTGCCGTCGTGACGGTCGTGTGCGTGCTGGGAATTATCCCGTATATCGCTCTGCAAATCAAAGCGATAGCCGGGTCGTTCGATATTATCACGCGCGGGCCGGAAGCGATGACAGCCGGCGCCAACGGCGGCGTGGCCGCCGTAAGCTCGGCTCTGTTTACCACCGTGGCGCTGGCGTTTTTCACCATCATCTTCGGCGTGCGTTCCGTGGAAGCCACCGAGCGGCACGAAGGCATGGTGCTGGCCGTAGCCCTGGAGTCGTTGGTAAAGCTGGTGGCGTTTCTGGCGGTGGGCGTGTTCGTCACGTTTGGCCTGTTCAACGGCTTCGGCGACGTGTTTGAGAAAGCCGCGGCCGTGCCTGCCCTGAGTCGGCTGTTTACGTTGCACGGTGCCGGCGTGAGCGGCGCGCAGTGGTTTACGCTCCTGCTGCTGAGCATGGCCGCTATTCTGATGCTGCCGCGGCAGTTTCAGGTGTCGGTGGTAGAAAATGTAAACGAGGTGCACCTGCGGAAAGCCATGTGGCTGTTTCCGCTGTATCTCATTGTCATCAACCTCTTTGTGCTGCCCATTGCCTTTGGCGGACAGCTGCTCTACGGCCACGCTGGCCTCGATGCCGATACCTTTGTGCTGGCGTTGCCGCTCGGGGCGGAGCAGCAGTGGCTGGCTTTGTTTACTTATCTCGGCGGGCTGTCGGCGGCCAGCAGCATGATCATCGTCGAAACCATTGCACTGAGCGTAATGATGAGCAACAACCTGCTCATGCCGTTGCTGGTGCGCATTCCGGTAGTGCAGCCCCAGACCCAGACGCGCTGGTTTGCCTACCTCAGCCAAACCGCGCTGCAAAGCCGTCGGCTGGCCGTGGTGTTCGTGTTAATGCTGGCTTACGGCTATTACACGGTGGTGGGGCATTTGCTGCCGCTCGTCAACATTGGGCTG
Organism: Hymenobacter jejuensis; assembly: GCF_006337165.1. Lineage (NCBI taxonomy): Bacteria > Pseudomonadati > Bacteroidota > Cytophagia > Cytophagales > Hymenobacteraceae > Hymenobacter > Hymenobacter jejuensis. The sequence continues at coordinate 4,787,788 of NZ_CP040896.1, read as the reverse complement.
GTGTCGTTTGCGGCGGTAGCGCAATTTGTGCCGGTGGTATTAGGCGGTTTGTACTGGAAAGGCGGCACAAAACAAGGCGCGATGGCGGGCATTGTGGGCGGGTTCGTGCTGTGGTTTTTCACGTTGGTGCTGCCCACCATGATCGGCCCGCACCTGCTCCCGACGGCTTGGCTCGAACAGGGCGTATTCGGCTTGGCCGGGCTGCGGCCGTTTGCGTTGTTTGGACTAACCGGGCTCGATTATTTGTCGCACGGCTTATTCTGGAGCTGGTTTTTCAACGTGGGTCTGTACGTGGGCGTGTCGCTGGCCGGCCGGCCCTCGGCGCTGGAGCAGCGGCAAGCCGACGTATTTGTCGATGTATTTCGCTACCGCAACGTGTTCGAAGGCCCCTCGTTGTGGCAAGGCGCGGCACCGCTGCCCGACGTACGGGCTTTGCTCAACGGGTTTCTGGGTAAAAAGCGCACAACCCAGGCGTTACGGGCTTTTGCCGAGCGTTTTCCCGATGCGCATCCCGCCGACACTTCGGCCACCACTGCCGATCCGCGTCTCTTGGCCTACGCCGAAAAACTGTTGGCTGGCAGCATCGGGCCAGCGTCGGCGCGGCTGTTGCTCTCGTCGTCGGTAGGGGCGGAAGAGATTAGTTTCGACAACGTAGTAGGCATCCTGCGCGAGTCGCAGCAACTCTTGGAAGCCAACCGGCAGCTGCAAAAGCAGTCGCGTCAGCTTCAGAACCTCACGGCCGATTTGCGCGACGCCTACACGCAATTGCAGGAGCTCGACATGCGCAAAGACGAGTTTTTGTACACCGTCACGCACGAGCTACGCACGCCCCTGACCAGCATTCGGGCGCTGTCCGAAATCCTGTCCGACAACCCCGATCTGGAGGAAGAAGAGCGCCTGCGGTTTCAGCACACCATCACTAAAGAAGCCGAACGCCTAAGCCGCCTCATTACGCTGGTGCTGGATCTGGAGAAATTTGAGTCGGGAAAGGCCACCCTGGAGCGGGCGCTGCTGGATGTGGCCGAAGTGGTCAACGACGCCATCGACTCGGTGGGGCAGCTCCTGCGCGACAAGCAAATCCGCCTCGACGTAGCGGTGCCGCCCGGCTTACCCAACCTTACCGGCGACCGCGATCGCCTGATGCAAGTGCTTGTCAATCTGCTTTCTAACGCAGTGAAATCGTGCCGGCCCGATGGCGAAGGCCGCATTGGGGTAAGCGCCGAAGCCGCCGGCACCGCCGTGCGCATCAGCGTCACCGACAACGGCAAGGGCATCGATCCGGCGTTTCACACCCTCATTTTCGATAAGTTTTTTCAGGCCCAGAACCAAACCACGCGCAAGCCCGAAGGCTCGGGGCTGGGGCTGGCCATCACCAAAAAAATTGTGGAGCTGCACGCCGGCCGCATCTGGGTTGAGAGCGAACCCGAGCAAGGCGCCTGCTTCTCCTTTGAGCTTCCTGCTGAGGAACTTAGCAAGTAATCACGCCGACCGCACCCTTTACCATGGCTATGAATACAACCCGGGTTTTAATCGTCGATGACGAGCCCAACATTGTGATGTCGCTCGAATTTTTGATGCGCAAAAACGGCTATCAGGTTAGCATTGCCCGCAACGGCACGGAGGCGCTGGAAGCCGTTGAGCAGACCGCTTTCGACGTGATTCTGCTGGATGTGATGATGCCCGACGTCGACGGGTACCAAGTGTGTCGCCACGTCAAAACCCGCCCCGAACGGCAAACCACGAAGGTTATCTTCTTGAGTGCCAAGAGCAAAGAAGCCGACATTCAGAAGGGCTACGACGTCGGCGCCGATCTCTACATTCCGAAACCCTTCAGTACGCGTCAGCTCATGGAAAAAGTCAGGGAGCTAGTCGCTGCGCCAACTGCTTCGTAATCAGATAGATGCCTTTTTATTTTCAGAGGCCATGAAACCCGTTTCCCCACCCGCATTACCCTACGCAGAGGCTTATGCCGCTAGTCTGGCCGATCCGGCCGCTTTCTGGGAGGAGCAAGCCCAACAGATTCAGTGGTTTGAGCCGCCCACCGAGATGCTGACTACCGATGCGCAGGGCTTGTACCGCTGGTTCCCAGGTAGCCGGCTCAATACCAGCTATTTGGCCCTCGATCACCACGTGCACTTCGGCCGCGGCGAGCAAGTAGCCCTGATTTATGATTCGCCCGTTACCAATACCGTCAGCCGCATTACCTACCGCGAGCTACTCGACCGCACAGCACACTTCGCAGGTGGCTTGCGCCAGTTGGGCGTGGAAAAAGGAGACCGGGTAATTATTTACATGCCCAACGTGCCCGAAGCGGTGGTGGCCATGTTGGCTTGCGCGCGCCTCGGGGCGGTGCATTCGGTGGTGTTTGGCGGCTTTGCGCCCCACGAGCTGGCAGTCCGCATCGACGATGCCCAGCCGCGGGTGATTGTGTCGGCATCGGGCGGCATGGAGTTCGACAAAGTGATACCTTACAAGCCGCTGCTGGATGCCGCCATTGAGAAAGCCAGCTTCAAGCCTGCGCATACTGTCATTTTGCAACGCCCTTTTGCTCAGGCAGATATGCAAAGCGGCCGCGACGTGGACTACCAGAAAGTGATGCAAGCTCCGCAGGTGGGCTGCGTTTCCGTCGAAGCCACCGACCCGCTGTATATCCTTTACACGAGCGGCACCACGGGCAAGCCCAAGGGCGTGGTGCGCGACAACGGCGGGCACGCCGTGGCACTTAAATACAGCATGTCCGCGATTTATGGCATGCAGCCAGGCGAGGTGTTTTGGGCCGCCTCCGATATTGGGTGGGCAGTAGGGCACAGCTACATCGTATATGGCCCTCTGTTTCAGGGGTGTACCTCGGTGCTGTTTGAAGGGAAGCCGGTTCGCACGCCGGATGCGGGCACGTTCTGGCGGGTGGTGGCCGAGCACAGAGTGCAGGTGTTGTTCACGGCTCCAACCGCCATTCGAGCCATTAAAAAGGAAGACGCCGAAGGACAGCTTGCCCAGCACTACGACCTTACAAGCTTGCGCTACCTGTTTCTGGCCGGCGAGCGCTGCGATCCGGCTACCTACGAGTGGGCCGCTCGCACGTTGAGCGTGCCGGTAATCGATCATTGGTGGCAAACCGAATCGGGCTGGCCGATGCTGGCTACCATGGTGGGCCTGAGCGAGATGCCGCCGCCTCGTGCCGGCTCGGCAGGCCATCCGGTACCCGGCTACGACGTGCAGATTCTCGACGAAGCCGGGGAGCCGCTGCCCCCGACGCACACGGGCCTGGTGGCGGTGCGTCTGCCGTTGCCGCCGGGCTGCCTGCCCACCTTGTGGCACGACGACGAACGCTTCCGCCAAAGCTACCTGACGACTTTTCCGGGCTACTACCTCAGCGGAGATGGCGGTTTCCGCGACGCGGAGGGCTATTTTTTCATCATGGGCCGCGTCGATGATGTCATCAACGTTGCGGGCCACCGTCTGAGTACGGGCGAGATGGAGGAGTTGCTGGCCGCACACCCGGCCGTTGCCGAATGTGCCGTTTTGGGCATCGCTTGCCCGTTACGAGGCCAACGGCCTGTCGGGCTGGTGGTACTGAAAGATGGATATACAATTGGCGAGGAGCAGTTGGAGCAGGAATTGGTGCAGTTGATTCGCGACCAAATCGGGGCATTAGCAAGCTTTCGCAATGCCTTAGTAGTCAAGAGGTTACCCAAAACACGCTCCGGCAAGATTTTACGCAAAAGTATGCGCCAACTTGCTGATGGAGAAGCATTTACTATGCCGTCCACTATCGATGACCCCGCAATTCTGGATGAAATACGCGCAGTACTGGTGCGGCGCCAGGTTGGACTGGCTTTTGAAAAAGACAGTACTTGATTTGGCCTCCTCACGAGGGCTAAAACCTGCCTTTAGGTCTTTAAAAAGCAGAGAGTTTTAGCCCGACTATTGAAATTCTGACCGTAAAGACACTTCTTGAACTTCCTCCTTACTAAAATTCCTACCGTTATGCCCGCACAACACGCTCGCATTCAGTCAATTGAAGAATACGAAGAGGCCTACCGCCGCAGCACCGAAAACCCCGAACAGTTTTGGGCCGACATTGCTGAGCCTTTTTCCTGGCGCCGCAAGTGGGATACAATCTTGGAGTCGGATATGGTGGAAGGCCACAACAAGTGGTTTAAGGGGGCAAAACTCAACATCACCGAAAATTGCCTCGATCGCCATTTGGCCACGCGCGGCAACAAACTGGCGCTTATCTGGGAGCCTAACGATCCCAAAACCCGCCAGATTCGCTACACTTACCGCGAGCTGCACCAAGAGGTATGCAAGTTTGCTAACGTGCTGCAAAACAACGGAGTAGAGAAGGGCGACCGCGTGTGCATCTACATGCCCATGATTCCGCAGTTGGCGATTGCGGTGCTGGCGTGCGCCCGCGTGGGCGCAGTGCATTCGGTAATTTTCGCGGGTTTCTCGGCCAATGCCATCTCGGATCGGGTGAACGACGCCCAAGCCAGTGTGGTGCTGACTTCCGACGGCCTAAACCGCGGCGACAAGCAGATTCCTGTAAAACGCGTCGTCGACGATGCCCTGCATCATTGCCCCAGCGTGCGCCGCGTCATCGTAACCGAGCACTTGGGCTGGCCCGTCAACATGGTGGAAGGCCGCGACGTGTGGCTGCACGAGGAGCTGGAAGAAGTGGAGAAAACCTCGCCGGCCGAGGAGATGGACGCCGAAGACCTGCTCTTTATCCTCTACACGAGCGGCTCGACGGGCAAGCCCAAGGGCGTGGTGCACACGCAGGCCGGCTACATGGTATGGGCCGATTATACCTTCCGCAACGTGTTTCAGGTCAACGAGAACGATGTATACTGGTGCACCGCCGACATCGGCTGGGTTACGGGCCACACGTACTTGTTGTACGGCCCGTTGCTGAGCGGCGCCACCACGCTCATGTTTGAGGGCATCCCGACGTATCCGAGCGCCGGGCGCTTCTGGGAAGTCATTGATAAACACAGCGTTTCGGTGTTTTACACGGCGCCCACGGCTATCCGGTCGCTGATGGCTACGCCGCTGGATAACGTGTTAAGCTATTCGCTTGATTCACTGCGGGTTCTGGGATCGGTGGGGGAGCCCATCAACGAAGAAGCCTGGCATTGGTACTACACGCACGTAGGCAAAGAGCGCTGCCCCGTGGTGGATACGTGGTGGCAAACCGAAACCGGCGGCATCATGATTTCGGCTTTGGCGGGCATTACGCCCAGCAAACCGGCACGCGCGGGACTACCGCTACCGGGCGTGCAGCCGGTGCTGCTTTCGCAGGAAGGCAAGGAAATTGAGGGCAACGATGAGGAAGGCTACTTGGCCATCAAGTATCCGTGGCCGGGCATCATTCGCACCACCTACGGCGACCACGAGCGGTGCCGCCAAACCTATTTTGCGCCGTATCCGGGGTACTACTTCACCGGCGACGGCGCCCGCCGCGACGAAGAAGGTCTTTACCGCATCATTGGTCGCGTCGACGACGTGATCAACGTATCGGGGCACCGCTTCGGCACGGCCGAAATCGAGAATGCCATCAACCAGAACTCGCACGTGGTAGAAAGCGCCGTAGTGGGCTATCCGCACGACGTAAAAGGGCAGGGCATCTACGCTTACGTGATTTGTCGGGAGAAAATTTCCAAGGAAGAAGCCATCTACGTGGAAGCCAGCATCATCGAAACGGTAGTGGCCGAAATCGGCAAAATCGCCCGTCCCGATAAGATTCAGCTGGTCACGGGGCTGCCCAAAACGCGTTCCGGCAAAATCATGCGCCGCATCCTGCGCAAAGTAGCCGAAGGCGACACCAGCAACCTCGGCGACACCACCACGCTCCTTGACCCGAATGTGGTGGATGAGATTATCGAGGGGAAGAAGTAAGTAATTGATTGCAAGGTGAATACAAAGGCCCTGGCTTATAACCAGGGCCTTTGTATTCACCTTGCAATCAAGCTTTCGGGCTTTACCCTAGGCGATCAACTTATTGATTTGCTGGTAAAATAGTCCCGCTTACTTCTCCAAAACCAATTCGGATGCCATCTTTTTCGGCAAAACCGCGCATCGTGACGGTATCGCCGTCGAGGAGGAATTTGCGCTCCGAGCCATCAGCGAGGGGCAGGGGGCGAGTGCCGCGCCACGTTAGCTCCAGCATCGAGCCCAGCGAATCGGGCGTGGAGCCGCTGATGGTGCCGCTGGCGTAGAGGTCGCCGACTTGCAGGTTACAGCCGTTGCTGGTTTGGTGCGCTAACTGTTGGGCCATGCTCCAATACATGTACTTGAAATTGGAGCGAGAAATTACGGTCTCAGAGCCGCCAGCAGGCTCAATGGCTACTTCTAGGTTGATGTCGAAGTTGGCAGCGCCCGTTTGCCGCAAATACAGCAGCGGTTCGGGCTCTTGCTCGGGCCCCGGCACGCGGAATGGCTCCAGCGCATCCAGCGTCACGATCCAAGGCGACACGCTGCTGCCGAAGCTTTTGCCCAAAAACGGGCCGAGCGGTACGTATTCCCAACTCTGGATATCGCGGGCGCTCCAATCGTTAAACAACACCAAGCCAAATATGTAGTCCTCAGCCTGCTGGATCGGGACGGCGTGGCCGAGCTGGGTAGCGCGCCCGCCGATGAAAGCAACTTCCAGCTCAAAATCCAGCTGCTGCGATGGCCCAAAGGTAGGGGCCGCTGCATCGGGTGCTTTGCGCTGCCCGTTAGGCCGGCGAATGTCGGTGCCACTCACTACAATGCTGCTGGCGCGGCCGTGATAGCCAATCGGGATGTGGCGCCAGTTGGGCAGCAGGGCATTGGCCGGATCCCGAAACATCATGCCCACGTTGGTGGCGTGCTCGATGCTGGAATAGAAATCGGTGTAGTTGCCGGGCCTTACAGGGCGCAGCATTTGCACCTCGCTTTGCCGCACCAGGCAAGTGTGCATGGCTTCCTCGTTGTCACGCAGGGCGGGGTTGTCGTGGCGCAGCAACTCACTGACGCGCTGACGCACGGCCCGCCAGGTCGGGCGACCTAGGCGAATAAAGCTGTTCAGCGAGCGACGACGGAAGACTTTCGGCTGGTTGGTGATGTCCAGATCGTCGAAGAAACCGTATTGGCTAACCGCGTATAGATCAAGTACATAGTCGCCGATGGCCACGCCGGCTCTCGTGCCTCGCTCCGGGGTTTCAAACACGCCAAAGGGCAGGTTTTGAATGGGAAAATCGCTGAGTGGCGAAATATCAATCCAGGAGTGGAGGTCGGGATTATTGGCAGCAAGCATGGCGAGCACAAGATTTGGCGTCGGAGAAAGGCAGTCGGCAAATATAGAAGGGGAGAAGTTTGGAGGCCTATGCGGCTAAAGCTAGGGTTAAAACTAAGCTCCCCTCCTTTTTTAAGGAGGGGCTGGGGGTGGTTCGGCTAGAAGTAGAAACTAGAGCTAGTTGTCGTTCAACGGTTTTTACCACCCCCAACCCCTCCTTGAAAAATGGAGGGGAGCTTAGTTTTAACCCTAGTCCTAAAACTAAAAAAAGACCGCTGCTTAGCGGTCTTTTTTATAAAAATCAGATAATCAAGCAATTATCGAACTTGCCCGGCGGGTTGCTCTTCCATGGGGGTGGCATTGGTGGCCTCCACGCGAATGATTTCGGGCACAGCTTTCTTCACCGATTCTTCCACGCCCGCTTTTAGCGTCATCGGCGACATGGGGCAGGTGCCGCAAGCGCCGAGCAGCTCCAGTTGCAAAACCATGTCATCGGTGATGTTGAGCACGCGCACGTTGCCCCCGTCAGCGGCCAGGTACGGACGAATCGAGTCCAAGGCCTGCTCAATGCGGGGCAACAACGGATGTTCTTCTACGGCAGTGGAATACAGCATACAGGATATACAATCGAGGGCAGGACGAAGTTCGGCATTAAATTGCGGATTGGTGCTGGCGGCGTTGATTTCGCTGATTTTTTAGCTCCTGCGCTTGTTAGTACAGGCTTAATAACCAGTTGAAATCGCCCGAAGCACCGCTGCCTAGCGATTCATTTCTACTACTTGGGTACGGGGTGCCACAGCGTTGCGGATGGATACTTGGCGAGCGAGCTCTTCAGCCAGTTGCTCAAACATTGCGGCCGAAGGCGAGCCTTCCTGCAAGATTGCCGGGGTGCCGTAGTCGCCGTTTTCGCGAATGCTTTGCACCAACGGCAACTGGCCCAACAGCGGCACTTCGTGCTTTTCGGCCAAGGCTTTGCCTCCGCCTTCGCCAAAAATAAAGTACTTATTTTCAGGAAGTTCTGCGGGCGTAAACCAAGCCATGTTCTCCACGATGCCCAGCACCGGCACGTTGATCTGGGGCTGGCGGAACATCTGCAGGCCCTTTTGCGCGTCGGCGAGGGCTACCTTTTGGGGCGTGGTCACGATGAGCGCGCCCGTTACGGGCACCGTCTGCACAAGCGTGAGGTGAATGTCGCTGGTGCCGGGCGGCATGTCGATGAGCAGGTAATCTAGGTCACCCCAATCGACTTCGGTAATGAACTGCTTCAAAGCCGATGAGGCCATCGGGCCGCGCCACACAATTGCGCTTTCAGCCGGAGCCAGGAAGCCAATGCTCATCAGCTTCACGCCGTAGCGCTCGACAGGCTGAATCAGGTTTTTGCCTTCCGGGGTCTGAAATACGTGTGGCCGCGCGTCTTCCACGCCAAACATAACGGGCATGCTGGGACCGGAAATGTCGGCATCCACGAGGCCGACTTTGGCGCCCGTACGAGCCAGCGCAATGGCCAAGTTGGCCGTCACGGTGCTCTTGCCCACGCCGCCTTTGCCTGACGCGATCGCAATGATGTTTTTCACGCCGCTCAATACGGCCGCATTCGCGGCACGCGCGGTGGTCACGCGAGAAGTCAGGTGCACATTCACCGTGGCTTCTTTGTCAACCATCGTATGAATGGCCCGGATGCAGGCGTTTTGAATGAGTTCTTTGAGCGGGCACGCAGGCGTTGTCAGGATGACGGTAAACGACACCGTTTTGCCTTCAATCTGCACGTCCTCAATCATGTTGAGCGTCACGAGGTCTTTGCCCAGATCGGGCTCTTCCACGTAGCTCAGCGCCTTCAGGACGTCTTCTTTAGTAATAGCCATAAGTCAGAAATGCGAAATGCAGTTGCAAAGATAACCCGGAAAACCGGGCAGAAGTTGGTTGAGTTTGTTACTGCTGCGGCCCAAGCTCGCACCTGATGTAAAGCGGTGGGCTTGGCTCCGTACCTTTGCGCTTCCTATGGCCCGTATCCCGAAAGAAACCATTGATCAAATCCTGCACCACGCCGACATCGTGGAAGTGGTGGGCGATTTTGTAAGTCTGAAGCGTAAAGGCCAGAATATGTGGGCCTGTTGCCCGTTTCACCACGAAAAGTCGCCTTCCTTTTCGGTGGCGCCAGCCAAGGGACTCTACAAATGCTTCGGCTGCGGCAAAGCGGGCGGCGTGATTCAGTTCATCATGGACATCGAGGGCACCAGCTACGTGGAAGCCCTGAAGTACTTGGCCAAAAAGTACGGAATCGAGATTCAGGAGGAAGAGAAGACGCCTGAACAGCAACTGGCTCAGAATGAGAAAGATAGCCAATTCATTGTTTCTAACTGGGCCAAAGACCATTATCATAAGCTGCTGCTCAACACCGACGAAGGCCAGAGCATTGGCCTGAGCTACCTGCGCCAGCGCGGCCTCAACCAAACGACCATCCAGACCTTTGAGCTGGGCTACTCGCTCGATCAGTGGGATGATCTGCTGAAAGCCGCGCAGAAGGAAGGGTTTGAAGCTAAATACCTGGAAAAGACAGGTTTAACCATCATCCGGGAAGACGAGCAGGGCAAAGATTCCGGCCGGCGCTACGACCGCTTCCGGGGCCGGGTGATGTTCCCGATTCACAACGTGTCGGGCCGGGTGATTGGCTTTGGAGCGCGTACGCTGAAAGCTAATGACAAGACGGCCAAGTACTTAAACTCGCCGGAGTCGGAGATCTACCACAAGAGCGACGTGCTCTATGGCATGTATCAGGCGCGGCAAGCCATTCGCACCGAAGAGCTGTGCTACTTGGTGGAAGGCTATTTGGATGTGCTTTCCCTGCACCAAGGCGGCATCAAAAACGTGGTGGCCTCGTCGGGTACTTCGCTCACGGAGAGCCAGATACGCCTGATTTCGCGCTATACCGATAACGTAACCGTGCTCTACGACGGCGACGCGGCCGGCATCCGGGCCTCGTTGCGCGGCATCGACTTGATTCTGGAGGGCGGCCTGAACGTGCGCGTGGTGCTGTTTCCCGACGGCGACGACCCCGACAGCTACATCCGCAAAGTCGGCGATCAGCGCTTCAAGGACTACGTCGACGGCAACAGCCAGGACTTTATCTCCTTCAAAACCAACCTCGTAGCCAAAGAAGCGGCCCACGACCCGGTAAAGAAAGCCGAAGCCATTCGGGAGGTGCTGCAAAGCATTGCCAAAGTGCCCGACCCTATTAAGCGGCAGGTATTTTTGCAGCAGACCAGCGGCACATTCGGTATTGACGAGCAGGTACTTATCACGGAGTATAACAAGCTGGTCAAGAATTCCAGCTCCAAGGCAGTCGCTTCGCCTGGCCAGAGCGGTGGGGGCGCCGCAAGCGCTGGGGGGCAGCGTACTGCGGCTGCGCCACGGCCGTTGTCGCCCGACGAGGAGGCCGAAATGGCCATGTACGGTGCCACTCCCGACGACCTTGTAGCGGCTGGTGGCGGTGCCCAGCGGGAGGAGATTGAGCCGCTGCCCGACGTGCTGGCCGATTGTGAACGCGAAATTGTGCGCCTCATGGTGCTCTACGCTTCGCAACCGGTGCAGCCCGAAGTAGGGGTGGCGCACTACCTGTTCAGCCAGCTCGACGACACAACGTTTCGCACGCCGCTCTATGCCGACATGATGCACTTGTGCCGGGAAGAATTGGAGCAGGGCCGCTGGCCCGACGTGCGCACGTTTGTACAGCACGGACGCGGAGATATCCGGCAGTTGGTCAGTGATTTAGCTACAGACAAATACGAGCTGAGCCCCAACTGGACTACCCACCAGATTTACGTGCCGCGCGAACTCGATTTGTTGCAGCAGGCATGCGACAACGCTATTCTGCGGCTCAAAAAAGAGATTGTGCAGCGCGAATTGAGCAAGTTGCAGGAAGAACTGCGCTTGGCGCAGGATGCCGCCGCCGTCGATAAGATATTGGAGGCCCTCATGCTCTACAAGCGCCTCGACAACGAACTCGCCAACCACTTGGGTACCGTGATTCCCCGTGGTACATTGTAAATAGTTGATAATCAATAATATATGCCGAATACTTCTTCCGTAGATAAGCTCGGCGCTGATTTTGCGGCAGAACGAAGCCGGATGGTCAATTTGTGGAAGCGCGCCAACCTCAACCGGTTTTTTCTGGCATTGCTGTTGGCCGTGGTCAGCTTTGCGGCGGGCGTGGTAGGCTTCATGAGCATCGAGGGCTTCAGCTTTGTCGATGCCTTCTACATGACCATGATTACCGTTTCGACGGTGGGTTTCGGCGAGTTACATCCCCTGTCGCCAGACGGGCGGCTGTTCGTCTCCTTTTACATTTTTTTCAACCTGTTGGTCATCGCTTACCTTGTGTCGGTCCTGACCACGTATATCTTTGACGGCGAGCTTCGTACCATCTTCAAAATGTTCAGAACTGATCAGGAAATCCGAAGCTTCGAAGGCCATGTGATTGTGTGCGGATTTGGGCGCAACGGCAGCAAAGCCTGCTCTGAGCTGGTGGCCAGTGGGGCGCGGGTAGTGGTGGTCGAGCAAAATCAGGACCTGTTGCGTGCCGCCAGCGAAAACGGCGAAAGGAGCCTGCCTTCTGTGTTTGGCGACGCCACTTCCGACGAAACCCTGCTGATGGCGGGCGTGGAGCGGGCGCGAGCCCTGATCACGGCTTTGCCCAAAGACGCCGACAATGTATTCGTGGCCCTCACGGCCCGCGAGCTGAACCCCAACATCAAAATCATTGCGCGGGCCAGCCTCAAAACCAGCGAAAGCAAGCTGCTGCGCGCCGGTGCCGACTCGGTAGTGATGCCCGACGAAATCGGGGGCTCGCACATGGCCAACCTGGTGATGCGCCCCGAAGTGATTCGCTTTCTGGAGATGATCAACGGCTTAGGCCCGAACAAGCTTCGTTTGGAAGAGCTGAGCTTCAAGGAGTTGCGCCGCGAATTACAGGGCCGCAGCATCCGCGAGCTGGATGTGCGCTCGCGTACGGGCGCTACGGTTATTGGCCTGAAGCATTTCTCCGGCGAATTTGAAATCAGCCCCAGCGCCGACACGCGCCCTGCCCCCGGCGACGTCCTGTTGCTGTTGGGTACAGAAGCCCAAATTGCCACCCTGGTCACTCAGTTTCGGGCCTAAACGGTAGCGCTTCGGACTGAGGAGTGATGCTGCGTTCTTATTTGTAGTTTTGTTGCTCTTTCGCTCCAAAAAGCCCGTTTTCCCGCCCTCCGTGCACATTCTCCAGCTCTGTCCGCGCGTTCCGTTTCCGCCTCACGACGGTGGGGCCATCGCCATGTACGACGTAACGGCCGGACTAGCACGAGCCGGCCATCGGGTGACGGTGCTGGCCGCCAACACGCCCAAGCACTGGCAAGACGGTAACGTGCTCGACCACCTGCCCAATGTGCGCCTCGTAACGGTGCCCGTCGATACGAGCCTGTCGCCGGTGAAAGCGCTGAAAAACTTGTTGGTGAGCAAGATACCGTACAACGTCGAGCGCTTTATCAGCCCGGCGCTGGCTGATGCGCTAGCACATATTCTGCAAACTGAGCGCGTAGATGTGGTCCAGATCGAGGGAACCTTGGTGGCTTGGTACCTGAAAGTGGTGCGGAAAGCGGCGCCGCATGTGCCCGTCGTGCTGCGGGCGCACAACGTTGAATACACGATTTGGGAAATGCTTGCCCAGCGCGAAACCAATATTGCTAAGTCATTGTATATGAAATACTTAGCAAAAGGCTTAAAGCGCTTCGAGTTCGACTATCTGCCGGAGTTCGATGCCCTTGCGGCCATCACCGAGCCCGATCAGCGGCGGCTGCGCGCGTTGGGCTGCCCCGAGCCGGTGGTGTTTATCCCGGCAGGCGTCGATCTGGAGCGGTTTCAGCCCCATCCTAAGCGTTGCCCCAAGCCCCGCACCCTATTTATGATTGGCTCCCTGAACTGGCTGCCCAATCTGGAGGGCCTCGATTGGTTTCTAGCGAATGTGTGGCCGGAAGTCCACGAGAAAATGCCCGATCTGGAGCTGCACATTGCCGGCAAAGACACGCCGGAGCGCCTAAAGCACCTAGACCACGCCAACGTGATCGTGCACGGCTTCGTCGAATCGGCCGCCGATTTTATGCAGCAATACGAGGTGATGCTGGTGCCACTGCTGTCGGGCGGCGGCATGCGCGTCAAGATTATTGAGGGCATGGCGATGGGTAAGTGCATCATTAGCACAGGGTTAGGCTCGGAGGGGATTCATGTGCGCAACAACCACGACATCATCCTTTGCGACGAGCCCAGCGAATGGGTCGACCGCATTACCCGCTATTACCGGGGCGAAATCAGCGTGCCGCACATGGGCAAGGCGGCCCGCCAAACCATCTGCCGCCTTTACGATAACCAGCGTGTGGTCGAGCGTTTCCAGACCCTATATCAGATTGTGCGCGCCCGCCCCGAAAGCGCGTAAGTTTGCCCTATGAAGCTGCTCGTACTGTTGTCTCGGTTTCCGTATCCCCTCGACAAAGGCGACAAGCTACGTGCGTTTCATCAGCTGCGGTACCTGGCCCGCCACCACGAAATCTGCCTGTTTGCCCTCACCGACGAAGATGTTCCGCAGAGCGCCTACGAGGCCGTAGAGCCGCTCTGTGCGGGCGGCTTGCATGTGCATCGGCTCCGGCGGCCAGGCATTGCCCGCAACATGGCGCGGGCGCTGGCTACGGGGCGGCCATTTCAGGTGGGGTATTTCTACGACAAAGCGGCGCAAGACAAGCTGGACGAGGTGCGCCGACAGTTTCAGCCCGAACATATTTACTGCCAGCTCATTAGAATGGCTGAATACCTGCGCCCGATAGCCGGCCAGGTGCCCATGACCCTCGATTACATGGATGTGTTTTCGAAGGGAATGGAGCGGCGGGCTGAAAAAGCACCGGCTTGGCAACGGCCCGTCTTTGCGCTGGAAGCTGCCCGCCTGCGCGCTTACGAAGCCGCGGCTTTCGAGTGGTTTCGACACCATACCATCATTTCCACGCAAGACCGCGAACTCATCGACCACCCGCGCCGGGAGGATATCCATGTGGTACTCAATGGCATAGACACCCGCTTTTTCCGACCCGTGCAGGTTCGGAAGGAGTACGAGCTGCTGTTCTGTGGCAACATGAGCTACCATCCCAACGTGGATGCGGCCGTTTTTCTGGCGGAGGAAATTCTGCCGCTGGTTCGCCGTGCTCACCCGCGGGCGCGGCTGCTCATTGCCGGCACTACGCCCGCGGCTCGTGTGCAAGCCCTTGCTTCTGAATGCGTTACCATAAGCGGCTGGTTGGCTGATATCCGCGAAGCGTACGCCACAGCGCGGGTGTTTGTGGCCCCGATGCGTACCGGAACGGGCCTGCAAAACAAATTGTTGGAAGCGATGGCCATGCGCCTGCCGTGCGTGACTACTCCCTTGGCCAACAACGCGTTGCGGGGCACGCCCGGTGAGCATTTGCTCGTGGCGCAGTCGGCGGCGGAGCTGGCCGCCAGCATCAGCGAGCTGCTGAGCAAATCGGCCCACGCCGACGCGCTTGCGCGCCGCGGGCTGGCCTTCGTGAGCGAGCACTACAATTGGGACGCGGCCACTTCCCGGCTCGACGCGCTGTTTCGAAAATAACGGCGGCAGACGTTTCCCGCGAAAGCCAGCCCAAGATGGGCAAATCAGCAAAACCCCCGCGAGAAATCGGAACCGCGTAACTTCGCACCTTCGTACGCGGTTGTACATAATATTTGCTCAAAATTCCATGCTTGATTCCATAGAAGACGCTATTGCCGATATTCGGGCCGGCAAAGTTGTGATCGTCGTCGACGACGAAGACCGCGAAAACGAAGGCGATTTCATCTGCGCAGCCCGTTGCGCAACTCCCGAAATCGTCAATTTCATGGCCACCCACGGCCGCGGTCTGGTGTGCGCTCCGCTCGTCGAAGATCGTTGCGAAGAACTGGGGTTGGAGCTGATGGTAGGCCGCAACACGGCCCTGCACGCGACCCCCTTCACGGTTTCGGTCGACCTGCTGAAAAATGGCGTTACTACCGGCATCTCGGCTTCTGATCGCAGCAAAACCATTCTGGCCCTCATCGACCCAACTACCAAGCCGGAAGAGCTGGGCCGTCCCGGCCATATTTTCCCGCTGAAGGCCCGCAAAGAAGGTGTATTGCGCCGCGCCGGACACACCGAAGCCGCCGTAGATTTAGCCCGGCTGGCTGGTTTTGAGCCGGCTGGCGTGCTGGTCGAAATTCTGAAAGAAGATGGCGAAATGGCCCGCCTTCCCGACCTGGAAATAGTAGCCAAGCGCTGGGATCTCAAGCTGATTTCGGTGCAGGATCTGATCAAGTACCGCCTCAAGCAGGAGAGCCTCATCACCCGCGAGATTTCGGTGCAGCTCCCAACTGAATTTGGTGATTTTGAGTTGGTTGCGTTTACCCAACGCTCCAACAATGCCCAGCACTTAGCTTTGGTAAAGGGTGATGTTTCGACCGGAGAGCCCATCTTGGTGCGCGTACACTCCAGCTGCGTCACGGGCGACATCTTCGGCTCTTGCCGCTGCGACTGCGGCCCGCAATTGCACCGCGCCATGTTGCAGGTAGAACGCGAAGGCAAAGGCGTGATTGTGTACATGAACCAGGAAGGCCGTGGTATTGGTTTGCTTAATAAGCTGAAAGCCTACAAGTTACAGGAGCAAGGCCGCGATACCGTGGAAGCCAACCTGGAGTTAGGCTTCGGTATGGACGAGCGCGACTACGGCGTGGGCGCGCAAATTCTGCGTGATTTGGGCATCACCAAAATGCGCCTGCTCACCAATAACCCACGCAAGCGGACCGGCCTGTTGGGCTACGGCCTGGAAGTAGTTGATACTGTGCCTATTGAGATCGAGCCCAACGAGCACAACGAGACATACCTTACCACCAAGCGCGACAAGCTCGGCCACACCATCCTGAGCAAGATGCGGCCCGTAATAGCAGCCTCCAATACGGCCGAAAAAGAATCCTAGGAACGGATGCGGGCGGTACGCGTATTTGGATTATCTTTCCTTAGCTATGAAAAATCTGCGTTCCGCCCTATCCATTGGCTTTGCGGTGCTGTTGTTGAGCCTCGTTGGCCCAGCCACGGCTGAGGCACAGCGCTCGGCTGGCAGCTATGTGCAGAACTTTGCCGGCGGTACCGTGCTGCTTGCTACGGGTGATACCATCGAAGGCCCCATTTCGCTGCATCGCACGGAAGATGTAGTGCTCGTGACGATGCCCAACAACACGGTCAGCACCTTGTCGGCGGTGGCCATCCAGAGCTTTGCTGTGAAAGGGGAGCGCCTCGACCGGCGCCGCGATTCGTATTACTACGACGACTTTTACGACGCCCGGCGCGGGTATTACTACGGCAACCCGGCTTTCTACAACATGCCGCCGCCCCGCCACCGCGAGCAGCCCGATACCAGCTTGGTGCGCGTGTTTCGCACGTATCGCTGGAACCACGACAACGATTACAGCGACTTCAAATCACCGGCTTTCTTCGAGCAACTCAGCAACGGGCCTACGATTCTGTTGCGGCGCGAGGCCCTGGTACAGCGCCCGGTTTCCTACGGCAGCCCATACGGCTATGGGTACGGCTACGGCGGCGCTTACCCATACGGAATGCCGCGTTCGACGGGGTATTACACCGAAATAAAGGACAATTTCTACCTCGGGACCCCGCAGGGAAATGTATTGCCGCTGCGCAATCCGAAGAAGGATTTGCTGGCCGCTTTCCCCAAACAGGCCCACCAGATTGAGCAGTACGCCAAGGAAAACAAGCTCAGCTACACCAACGCCCGCGAGCTTGCTTTCCTGGTCAATTATGCCAATTCGCTGGCTAAGCCTCAATAGCGGTGCAACGCGATGGCTAAGGTAAACTATTGTTTAATAAGCTATTATAAGTCGCGGTTGCGTAGCAAAGCGTAGCTGAGCAGCCAGAAAAGTCCGATGTAGCCGATTGCGAAGGGCAAGGCTTCCGTGGCCGTAAACGAGCCGTTGGGGCCGGTCACGGTGTCGAGCATTTCCTGGCCCGGCGTAGGCGTGAGACTGGCCAGGATCTTCATCGGGAAAAAGCGGTCCAGCTCGTCGGGCAGCGAGAACCGGATGAGCGGTTCGACCACCCAGGAATACAGCAAAAACAGCAGAATGGCCGCTCCGCTCCGGCGGATCAGGAAGGCCAGCAGCGCCGCCAGCGCCAAATACCCCAGCGCCTGCACGGCGTATAAAGCCACGGCGCTCAGGTTGGTAGTAGCTGCGGCGGCCGTTTCCGGCGCCCGCGTCAGGCCGAAGTAAAACCCAATGATGAGCACAGCCGTCGTTCCGAATAGCGTTAGCAGCGCCGATACGGCCATTTTTCCCTGAATCAAGTCGAGGTGCGACGCGCCGTTAATGACCTGCTGCCGGAAAGTGCGGAACTGAAATTCGTCGGTAATCAGAATGATGAGCAAGATGCTCAGCAGCATGTTAAAATAGCTGGCCGCGTACGACAGCTTGCTCCATACTGCCGGAAACGCATACAGCGTCTGGCCCACGCGTTGCCCGTTGATCACGACGTTTCCGCCTACCGAAACAAAAATGGCCAGCAACACCGCGTATAGCACCAAAATAACCCAGGCAGTGCGGTAGGGAAGGAGTTTGCGTAATTCAGCGCGAAGCATTTCGGAGAAGTAAAATTTGAGCACAATCAATCATATTCATAAATGATTGATTGTTAATAAGTTGTGTTAAGGGTGTTATTTGCCCGTAAGCTCCAGGAATTGCGCTTCCAGGCTGCGGTGGCGCATCTCTAAACCGGCGACGGCTACGTTATGGGCAAACAAAGCCCGGTTCAGCTCGGCGGGACTAAGGCCGGCCGCCAACACCACGCTCACGCTGCCGTCGGGGGCAGGCTTGATGTCCGACACCCACGGAATGTGGCTGAGCGCCTGCTGCAATTCGGGGAGGGCTGCGGCGGAGGACGGCCGCAGCAACACCCGGTCAGTAGCGTTGAGAATGCTGCTTACGGGGCCGGCAGCGCGTAATTCGCCGCGTTGGAGCACTGCTACGTGCGTGCACACCTTCTCGATTTCGTCGAGCAAATGGCTGGCCAACAGGATGGTTTTGCCTTGCTGAGCGAGGCGCTGCACCAGCGTCCGGACTTCGGCAATGCCTTGTGGGTCGAGGCCGTTGGTGGGCTCATCGAGCACGAGTACTTCCGGGTTGCCCAGCAGCGTGGACGCCAGCGCCAAGCGTTGTTTCATGCCCAGCGAAAAACCCGAAAAGGCATCGCGCTGACGCTGAGCAAGATCCACGGCTTCCAGGGCTTCGTCAACGCTTTTCGCATCGGCCCCTTTTACCTCGGCGGCGAGCAATAGATTTTGCCGGGCCGAGAGGTAAGGAAAGAAATTAGGCGTTTCGAGCAAGGCCCCAATCCGGCGCCGGCTGGCGGGCGTGGGCGCTTGCCCAAACCAACGCACCGTGCCCGCCGAAGCCCGCAACACGCCCAGCGCAATGCCCAACGTAGTGGTCTTGCCGCTGCCGTTGGGCCCCAGCAACCCGTACACGCTGCCGGCTTCGACTTGCAGATTGAGGCCCCGCAACGCCGTTGTAGGCCCGTAGTGCTTCGTCAGATTTTCGAGTTCGAGAACAGCAGCCATTTATTGAGTGAGAGTGGAAAATTGCAACTCAGTGAGTTTTGAAATTATGCTTGATAACTTCTTGGAGAAATTGATGATTTACTAATTGGGCTTATAATAATTTGATTAACAATATATTACGTATTAATAATTAATTCTCTGGTGAAGCTGGTAGTACGCCATTTTGCCAGCGCACTACTGGGTACCGCAAATGTGACTTTTCGTAGTAGGGCGAGTGGCGGTACACAAAATCGAGTTGGGCTTGGGCGCTTTTGGCGAAGGCGGGATCGGCTTGGCGGCGGGCTTCGAGCTGCTGCCGAAGGTTCGGGTCGCGGCGCAGCAAGTCGGCAGCCAAATCTTCAAAAACGTAGTCGGAGAAGTATTCCTTCTGCTGCAAAATGCTGTCGAAAAATCCCCAGGCAAAGAACGAGTCGGTGGCTTGGGGCTCCAGCGTTTCGATGAGGTAACGGGCCGCGGGCTGGTTGAGCCACGCCACAAAATCGCCTTTCCGGAGAGTAAGTTGCTGCTGTTCTGTCCGCAGCTTTACCTGACTGTGCAGGTAATGGCCTTCGTAGGGGCGCGCCCCGGTTTTGTAATCGTCGATGTAATAGACTTCGGCCGTTAGCACAGTGTCGCGGGTAAGGCGTTGGAGCTGCACATTCGACGAGCGCAAGCGATCCAGCACGTCGGCCCACGCCTGTGGGATGAGGTAGGCCGCCGGCCGCTGCGCCGTAGCCGTCGGGCGATAGGTGTTAAAAAACTTTACTGGCCGCGTAAACGGCGCCTTTCGGTCGTAATACAGACGCGGCAAGCCACTGACTTCGCTGGTTTTGGTGCGCCCCTCATACCCACGAAAATTGACCTTGTCAGCGGCTGTTGTATCGAGCTCCCAACTCAATGGAAATTCGGCTTGGGTCAGAACTTGTTGATTAGCAGTGTTATGCGCCTGTGCAATCTGGGCGGCGTCGCGGTGAACGGTGTGGACGAGCAAATCCAGAAAAGCGTAGGTGGTGTGCACGCGCGGCGCAAATGCTTTCCACATATGCGTTTCGGTCATGAACCCAATCGTATTGAACAACGTGGTATAGCCCGTCGAGTAGCGCGGCGTTTCCAGAAAGCCGTGCAGCCCGCTTTCCGGCGTGCGGCCTTCAAAATCGACGTAGGGCGTCAGCGGCCACTTCTTTTTCTCCATGCCCGCGTACAGCGTCGGGAGCAGGTGCTGCTGCATGTACTGGCTTAAGGCCGGATGCAGCTTATCCTTCTGCGTGTCGATGAGCGTCATGGTGTACTGATAATCAGCACCATCGGAAGTGTGCGTATCCACGAATACATCGGGCTGCCAGCGCTGGAAAAGCTGGGCGAAGGAGCGGGCATTGCGCGAATCCTGCTTGATGTAGTCGCGGTTTAGGTCGAGGTTGCGGGCGTTGCCACGAAAACCGTACTCGCGCGGGCCGTTTTGGTTGGCTCGGCTCGTTGCGGAGCGATTCAGCATGCCGTCGATGTTATAGGCCGGAATGATAACCAGCGTCACGTCTTCGAGTTGGCGGCGCAACTCCTTCTTCTGCACGTAGTCGCGCGCCAGCATCATCGACGCATCAATGCCTTCCGGCTCGCCGGGGTGTATGCCATTCTGAATCAGGAGGATGCGTCGGTTTTTGCGGCGCACCGAAACAGGGTCAGCGTCGCCGTCGAGCGAGATCACAACTTCGTGCAGAGGTTGTCCAATGTCGGTTGGCCCCACTTCCCGCATCGTGATTTCGGGATAAGCGGCATCGAGGCGCTGGTAATAGGCAATGCACTCGGCGTAGGTAGCGGTGGTGTTGCCGTCGCCTTTTTCGAAAGGCGTGCGCCAGTCGGTAGCAGGTGCAGCAAAGAGGAGCGAAGAGAGCAGAAACGCGAACATAGTGGGCTAAAGGTAAGCGCCCCACCACACAAAGTTCGACCGGCAAGTTGGCACAAGATGTTAGGCTGTTTGCCTAAGTAAGCGCAACTGCCAGCTAATCAGCGAATTATGCTTCGCCGCAACGGACGAATAGTTCAGAGTTACCCTTTTGAGTAAGTTCTTGATTACCAGACTAATACAAGCGGCGCGGACCTGGGAACAGCATTTGGTCGAGGCTGTATTTGCCGGGACCTGCCAACAAGAGCCCCAGGAACAAAAAGGCCGCTTCCAAGGCGTGGGAATAGGTGTTGAAATCGTCGCCCTTGCTCAGGTGTGTAATGGTAGCCATAATCATGGTGCCGAGCAGAAAGGCGCAGGCGATTCGAAAAAACAGGCCCAGTGCGAGCAATTGCCCACCTACGGCCTCGGCCACGGCGGCCAAGAAACCCCACATGGCCGGGGCAAAATCCAACCCAATCAGCTTCATCGACGTGCCAATCTGCGCCCACATCGTGGGTCCCCCGATCAGTTTCGGGTAGCCGTGAATCGTGAACATGATGCCAATTCCTACACGCAACAGCAACAAACCCAGATCGTGAGTGCGGTACCGGTTTTCGAACAGTATCATAGGCAAAAGTGGGAAAGAAGTAAAGCAGCGGCTAGGGCGAAGTGAATATTGGAGTATTCTTAGGCTATTGTAATTGCCAAAGTACACAAATGCTGCAAAACCTATCTATCATCGGACGACGATTACGCCTGTAATGCGGGTAGCGGGCGGAATATCCGCGGAGCTCATATCGCTGGAGTGCTTGGCAGGCAATGATTTCTCGTCCAGAATCCAGCCGATACGCATGGTGCCCGAAATGGCTACATAATCCTGCTCGTTGAAGCGAACCCGGGTGAGGCCGTACGTTTGCCGGGCTGCTCCGAAGGGCGAGCCTACCCCAATGCCCTCCGCCGTGCGGTACTGAGGGTCACGAATGCGGATGCGCCGTAGCCGGTAGCCTTCTTTTTCGGATCCATCCATTTCCAGGATGGTTGGCGGAGCGCTCGGCTCTTGGGCGTCGCGCATTTCGTAGGCTGGGTAGGTAGCGCCTTGGTACTGATAACTGGTCTTGGTCAGTTGACTGACCGGAACGAGAGCCAGCAGGCCTTTCTCGGTTTGGTTGAGACGTAAGCGGCCTACCCGCCCCGGACTAATCAGGTGCAGTGAATCGGGCACGTTGGCGTTGGCTGCCAAGCGTTGCGCGGCTGCGGCCGGATCGGTAGCCGTGTTGCCCGCCTCGAAAGGCGTTCCGGCACTGCCCGAAGAAGCCGGCGTACGGCCGGTGGGCGAGTCGCAGGCCGCGAGGCCGCACGCAAGAAATGCCGCCCAGGCTGTGGCGCGGTAAGTAGGTGATAGACACTGCATAGGCGCTTTCATACGCAAGCCACGCCCACACCGTTCAGAAAGCCATTTAGGCCGCTCAACCGTTGCCGTGGGCTTGCGTACCTTTGCCGTGCCTTTTCACCTCAAAACAAGCTGCCCGTGACTGCTAAAACTCGCAAACCGCTGATTCTGATTTCCAACGACGACGGCATCACGGCCCCCGGTATTGCCACGCTGGTGCGCGTGATGAAGCGCATTGGGGAAGTGGTGGTAGTGGCGCCCAATTCGCCGCAATCGGGTATGGGCCACGCCATTACGATTGGCGAGCCCCTGCGCCTCGACCCCAGCACCATCTTCGAAGGCATTGAGGCCTACGAGTGCAGCGGCACGCCCGCCGACTGCGTGAAACTGGCCAAGAATGTGGTGCTCCGCGACCGACGCCCTGATCTGGTGGTGTCGGGCATCAACCACGGCTCCAACTCGTCGGTGAACGTGCTGTATTCGGGTACCATGTCGGCGGCCATCGAGGCGGCCATTGAGGGGCTGCCGGCCATCGGGTTTTCGCTCTGCGACTACGGCCACCTCATCGATTTTTCGCACACCGAAAAGTGGATTGAGCACCTCACGCGCCAAGCCTTGGAGCACGGCGTTCCGTTCGGTACGGCCCTGAATATCAATATTCCCAAGATATCTGATCAGCCCATTGCCGGCGCTCGCTTGTGCCGGCAGGCGCGCGCCAAGTGGCAGGAAAAGTTTGACTTACGCCACGATCCGCACAAGCGCCCGTATTACTGGCTTATCGGAAATTTCGTAAACGAAGACCAAGGCAACGACACCGACGAGTGGGCGCTGGCCAACAACTACATTTCGGTGGTGCCTTGCCAGTTTGACCTCACAGCGTTGCACGGCATGGCTCAGATGAACGAAAACTGGGATTTGAGCTTGAGCGGCGGCTACGAAACCCGCGTGGCGGATGCGCATGCTCCCCGCATCGGGAGCGCGTCACCAGCAAATCCAGGCCGCGAAAAGGCTCCGAAAAAATAAGCTCCTGCGTAGTTCGACGAGCACAAAAAAGCCCTGGCAGTGCTGCCAGGGCTTTTTGCGTTAGGACTTCTATCGGGCACGGGTGGATTTGGTGGAGGCTTTGCGGGTGGGGGAAGTATGAACAGCCAACACACGTTTGGGCTCTCCTGCGGTCCGGGCCGATTTACGGACCACCGGCACGAATGCCTTGGCCGTGGGCGGGTGGGTTCGCGGGTACAGGAGCGCCGCGAGCACCAGGAAAATTCCGAGTGCCAGCACCCCAAGCAGGAGGGGGAGTTTTCTCATGAAAAGCATAAAGCAGATTGCGCCTCTAAGCTAGCCTTCGGAAGATGAAGGCGATGTGAAATATCGGGGATAAATGAAAAGGATATTATTTTATAATATATTGATAATCAAGTAATTGTGTAACTACAAAAGCCCTGATTGTGCATCAGGGCTTTTGTATAGTTGGCAACGCAAAAGCGAGGGTTACATGCCCTGCTTCGTAGTGGTCTTGACGGCGGTTACCTTCTTGTGCGCGTGCGCCGTGCCGGCATGCTTCATCACGGGCTTGGTCGAAGTTTTGGTCATCGACGACGACTTGGTCTGGCCGCTGGGCGTTTTCATTTCCTTGGTCTGGGTGGCCGTTTTCTGGGTGCCATTTGCCGAGGAAGAAGTCGAAGTAGAAGCAGTTTTGGACTGCGTGGTTTGAGCGAAGCCAGCCAGCGACAAAGTAAGGGCGGCGAGCAGAACGATGGACTTTTTCATGGGGTGGGAAAATAGGATGGAAGGAAAGGAAATATAGCCTCAAGATAGCTCCTCCATTATGAAGAATAAGTGAGGTTACGGCTTGTCAGTCAGGTAAATAAAAGCTTAAACGTAGTCCCTTTGCCCAGCACCGATTCCACGCTCAGTACAGCTTTGTGAAACTCGGCAATGGTCTTGGCGATGGGCAGGCCCAGGCCATAACCTTCCGGCGAAGCCGCCCCCGAATTGAACCGCCGAAACCGATCGAAGAGGTGCGGCAGATGCTCGGGCGCAATGCCTGGCCCGCTGTCTGTGACGCTGAGCAAGTAGCCCTTGGCCTGCATGGCGCCCTGAATGGTAATGCTGCCGCCCCAATGGTTGTATTTGATGGCGTTGCTGATCAGGTTGAAGAGCAGCGTAAACAGCAGCGTGCGGTTGGCCGCCGTCAGCACGTAATCGGGTTTCAGGTCGACCAGCAGCTTTAGTTCGCGCTGGGCCAGACGGTCTTCCAGCTCGTTGGTGACGTCGGCCAGCACCGCCGCCAACGATACCGACTCGTCGCGCAGATATTGCTCGTTTTCGATGTTGGCGATGAGCAGCAGGGTTTTGACCGTATTGCGCAGGCGGTAAAGCGTCTTCTGCGAATCCACGATTTTGAGCGAGTGCGCGTGGCCCAGCTCGGGGTCTTGCAGCATGTTCTCAAACCGCGATTGCAGGATGCTCACCGGCGTAAGCAACTCATGCGAAACGTTGGACATGAATTCGCGCTCCTTTTCAAACGCCGACTGAATCGTGCGCATCATCTCGTTAAGGCTGTCGTCGAGGCGCCGGAAGTCGGTGGTAGTAGTCGGAATGGACTCGAACGGAAAGGCCGACGGGTGGTGTACGCCCTGAAGCTTTTGCGAAATCAGGCGGCGCAATGGGCTGAGCAGGTAGTGCGAAAAAGCCGCGTCGGTGATCACCGTCAGCAGCGCCCCCACAATGAGCACCCACAACGCCATGTGCCGGAGCGTGGCCGTGAGCAGCTCCACCGTGGCCAGGCTGCTCCCGATTTCCAGGCGGTAGGGGCGGCCTTTGGCCCGAAACTCGGAGCTCAAAATCCGGAAATCTTCGATCTCGTTGCCCACCTGCCGCGGCTCGTTGAAGATGTGGACAGCCTGATCGGGCGCTTTGGCCGTGGGCAGCGGCGAAAGGGTGATGTATTCCTGCTTGAGCAGGTTGTAATCGGCGTAGGTTTCGTCTTGCTCTTCGCGCACAAACGCCGTGATGCCGTCGCGCTTGATGAGGTTGAGCACCTCGGCCTGCTTCTCGTACAGCCGCTGGTCCGTGTGCCCCACCGCCACCCGGCTCACCACCGGCGGAATCACCAACGCGCCCGTCAGCACCAGCAGCAGCTTCGAAAGCGCATTGAAAAGAGCCTGTTTTGCTTCGAGACGCAATGTGTTGGTTACTAAATGGTTATATAAAAGAAACTCCCCTCCTCAGCCGAGGAGGGGACGCGGCAGCGAAGCTGCCGCTGGGGTGGTTGGCTCGTTGCTGATGTTATTTAGTATGAGTAATAAACCGTAGGAGGTCATGCGCAGCGTAGCACCTCTGCTAATTAGTAACTCAACGAAGCGGGAGAGATGCTTCGCGCTCGCTCTGCATGACCACTTTCATTGGGAAGCAGCTAAACAACCAAACAACGCCGTTACCACCTCGCCTTGCGGGCACCCCTCCTTGAAAAAAGGAGGGGAATTCTAATTTCCGCGCGGTTTGCTTTTCAGCTTTGATTCTCCGGCTGCACTACCCGGTAACCGATGCCGCGCACGGTTTCCAGGAAGTCGGTGGGCGCGTATTGGCTGAGTTTTTTGCGGATATTTTTGATGTGCACGTCGATGTAATTGGAGTCCGAGTCGTCTTCGAGCACGTTGCCCCAGAGGTGTTCGCCAAGCTGAAGGCGCGTGAGCACGCGGTTTTTGTGCAGCAGCAAGTAGTGTAGCAGGTCAAACTCCTTTTTTGTGAGCACGACTTCGTTGCCTTCGTGGCGCAGGGTGCGGCCCGTGACATCCAAGTGGAAGCCCTGGCCGAACGTCATTTCCTGCCGCTTTAGTCCGAATTTGCGGCGCGTGATAGCCTGCATCCGGCTCAGTAACTCCAAGAGGGAGAAGGGCTTAGGTAGGTAGTCGTCGGCGCCTAGATCGAGGCCTTTGATGCGGTCGTCGAGGGCACCGCGGGCGGTAAGGATGATGAAAGAGGCGTCCTGGTTTTCGTTTTCGCGGGCTTCCCGCAGCAGACTTAAGCCATCGCCGTCGGGCAGGCCCAAGTCGAGCAACACGAAATCATAGCTGTTCACAAAAATCTTTTCCGAAGCCTCAGCGTGCGTATAGGCCGAGTCGCAGAGGTATTGCGCTTGCGTCAGGAACTGCCGCACCTCTTGGTGCAGGCTTTTTTCGTCTTCAACAATCAGGACGTGCATAGCAAAGCGAGGGGATTGATACGGGTTTTCACCACAACATACGCATAGCAGCTGTGAAGAGGGGATGAAGGGCAATCCCTAGCACGGACTTAGTGTTCATTTCCAGCAGCTTGCATAGCTCGTTGAGGGACAGCTGACTACAAAGCTTGCGCAGTGGTCCTATTGCTTCAGATACGCGCCCAACTCCGAAATTGAGCCGATGCCCAATTGTGCAGCCTGCTGCTGACGCATCAATAACGCGTAGGTGTTGTTAAAACCCAACGGCGTAAGCCATTCTAAATCAAAACGTTGCCGAAAGCGTTGCTGCACATAGCGATACACCGCCTGCGGATCGCCACCCAGCGAGTCGAGCGTTGCGGGCGAGGGCTGAAGCAGCACCAGCAGCCCCGTGCCCGTATATTCGGGATAGAGGTCGATGGCGCCGGTGCGCAGCGCTTCGAAGCAAATGTTGGTGCCGCCCAGGCCGGTTTTGGTTTTTACATCGAGCGACGTGTAGCCGCGAATAAGGGCCGCGTACATCTCAGCCAGAATGTATTGCTCGGCAAAGATCTTGGAACCCAACACGATAGCAGGTCCGCTTATTGGCTGCGGCGCGCGCCATAGCCCCCTCTGGCGCAAAAAAGCCAGCGCTACGGCACGCGGTTCGTGGTGGAGGTAATCGACCTGGTAATTCAGATCCGTCATCACCGAATCGTTGATTTGGCCGGCCAGCATTTCCAGCACCGCACGCAATTCGGGATGATCGGCCAGCACCTGCGGGCGCACCACGGGAGCAGCGAAATACGGCGGAAACGCCCGGCGGTCGTCGCGGAGCACGCGCAGGTGATAGGCCTTGATGCGGCCGTCGGTGGAATAGCCGTCGATCAGGTCGACGTCGCGGTGGCGAGCGGCTTCGTACACGAGGGCCGGGGCCAGGATTACGTTCGTGGGCTTTAAGCCGTACGTCTGGCGCAGGCCCGGCAACCCGTCGGCGCGGCCTACAAATTCCGGACTAAACCCCGCCAACAGCTTGCTGGTTGCGCGCGGCAACAAATACAGGCCCGCCAACACCGGCAACGCCACCAGCAGCACCGCGCCCACGCGCACCAGCCGTCGCACCGAAAGGCGCTGCAAGCCCGCCAGCGCCGCATCGAAAACCAAGGCCAGCGCCGCAGCCGGAATCGCGCCGGCCAGGATCATGGCGGGGTTGTTCAGGGCGATGCCGCCAAAAATGAACTCGCCCAACCCGCCCGCTGCGATGTAGGCCGCTAGCGTTGCTACACCCACATTGATGACCGTGGCCGTGCGAATACCCGCAAATAGCACCGGCAGCGCCAGCGGCAGCTCCACGCGCCTCAGAATCTGCCAGTTCGTAAGTCCCAGACCGCGAGCCGCTTCCACTACGGCCGGACTCACGCCCTGCACGCCCGTCAGCGTGTTGCGCACAATCGGGAGCAGCGAATACAGGAACAGCGCGAAAATGGCCGGCTTCGGCCCGATGCCCATCGCCGGAATCAGGAAGCCCAGCAGCGCAATGCTCGGGATGGTCTGCAACACGCCCGTCAGGCCCAGCACCGCCGGGGCCCAACGCGGCTTCCGGGTCAGAAACAGCCCCAGCGGCACGCCCACCAGCACGCCCAGCAGCAGCGAAGCCGCCGTGAGGCCAATGTGCTGCACGGTTTGTTGCGCTAGCTTGTCGGCCTGCGCGTGCCAGAAGGCAAAGAGTTCAGTGAGGGTTTGCACGCGGCTTTTTGGGGTTGAATCTGGGTACGGCCAAGTTGGTTGCCTCGGTGAAAATTAAGCTGCTAAAACGGAAATGCGGTGAGTTATGACTATTGCCACAGCACCTGCTGTCGTGGCAGTGGGCTGGGATATATCAGTACTACTTTGCAAGCGTGCCAGCAAGGGAGTGGTTAAGCTATTTTAATTACAGTCTCGACTCCATCTATTTCTTTAATAAAAGCTGTTATCCATTGACCTTTGTCATAAGTGTCTAATTCTTTTCTAGTTATAGGATTAATTAAATTATGTTTTTTATAAAATAAATGCTCCATTATATAAAAGACTTTTCCGCTTTCGTCAGTAAGTATAAAGAGCCAATCAAACGTATTTGTGAAGTCTGTTTCTGTTATTTTTAATCGCATTCTGTTTAAGAGTATAAAAGGTAATGCATTCTTAACCCTACGCGCGCCAATGCAGGGATGTATCTAGATTGATCTAAAATAGGCATATATGACAATTGAAAAATAATTTATCATAGTTATTGTGATTGAGAAAAATATATCTAGTGTTGCTGAGTTTGTTCTTTTTGCATAATGTTTTACTATTAGTTTGTATCGATCATGTCTTATAATGTAAATATATAGAAATATGTATAAAATAATCAATAAAATAAAGCTTACTCCTATATTATGGATCGTTTTGTAAAACAATCCAAATGAAAATAATAGAGTAATGATCAAGCAACAAAAACTAGATGCCATTACAGCAATTGACTTGATTTCAGGAAAATCGCTTTTCCTTAACTTCTCAAAAAGAATATAATTGCAGTAGAATATGTATTCAACAAAGCCCATTCCTAATGTTTTTTAGTGTTGTCAAGATTATTCTATATAAGCGATTCAAGCTACAATCAGAAAGCTACAGTTCCCACGAAATTCCAAAGGCCAATCATTCCTCCACGCGGGTAGTCTTTATCGACTGCACTGCTTCGCCAAAAGCGAGCATGAGTTGCGAGAGCGTTACTGGCTGGGCATTGACGGAATCCTGCGTAATAAAAAGCTGAGGATCAGGCGTCTCTGAGGGCCGCGTAAGTGCTTCCAGCGCCTCGCGTATCGTAGCTGACGCTGGGAGACTCGGTAGAGCCGAAGCCAGAGATTGCTGATGATTTGTTGATTTTATAAAAATCAGTAAATCAGATAGTTGCAAAACCTGCATTTGTAGGCTCAGGCGTTCGGCCTCGAAGAAGCGCCGCACAAAATCATTCGCGGGCCGAAACAGCAACTCCCGCGGCGTGCCCAGCTGTTGCACCACGCCGCCGTCGAGCAGGGCAATGCGGTCGGCTAGCTCGAAGGCTTCGGCCACATCGTGGGTCACGAGCACGATGGTTTTGTTGCGTAGCTCTTCCAATTCGCGAAAATCGCGGCGGATGGCGGCGCGGGTAATGGGGTCGAGGGCGCCGAAGGGCTCATCCATGAGAATAATCGGCGGATCGGCGGCCAACGCCCGCGCTAGGCCCACGCGCTGCTGCTGCCCGCCCGAAAGCTGGCTGGGATATTGGCCGGCGTAGCGTTCGGCGGGCAGGTGCAGGCGCGTGAGCAAGGCGGTGGTGCGCGTCGAGATGTCGGCGGGGTTGTGACCGAGCAGTGTCGGAACTACAGCCACATTTTCGGCCACGGTGTAATGGGGCAACAGGCCAACCTGCTGAATAACATAGCCAATGCCACGCCGCAGCAGCTCCGGTTTTTGCGTTCGGATGTCGCTGCCATTTACTTCCACCGTGCCCGCATCGGGCTCGATGAGGCGGTTGAGCATCTTGAGCAGCGTTGTTTTGCCGCAGCCGCTGGGGCCGAGCAGCACCAGGGTTTCGCCGGCCGCTAGGGTAAAGCCCACGTCGTTGACCACCGTATGGTTGCCGTAGCGCTTGCTGAGGCCACGAACGCGAATGATAGCAGGGGAGGACGAGGCAGATGAAGTCACGCGAAGGAGGACAAGTGGCAGCCGGAAAGGTAGGGCTGAATCGGGAAATTGGCCCGGCGGTAAGTTGCTCACCATTTTGGATTTATCTTGACGCGCCTTTCCCTTAACAACTATCTGCTTTATGTTTCTAAAACGCTCTCTGGTCGCCTTGGCGGTTCTGCTGCTCGGGTTGGCCCAAGTTGCTGCGGCTCAAGTATATTCGACCACCGATCCACTGGCGCATACCTTCTCCATCGTGGCCCGCGACCCCGCCACCGGCGACATGGCCGTGGCCGTGCAAAGCCATTGGTTTTCGGTCGGGACGTCGGTTTCGTGGGGCGAGGCGGGTGTGGGCGTCGTGGCTACGCAGTCGTTTACCAACAAGTCGTTTGGGTTGCGCGGGTTGGCGTTGTTGAAAAGCGGTAAATCGGCTCAACAAGCACTGGATGAGTTACTTGCCAACGACGAAGGCCGTGATGTGCGCCAGGTCGCCATTCTCGACAACCAGGGCCGTGTGGCCGTGCACACCGGCAAAAAATGCGTCGACATGGCCGGGCACATCGCCGGCAAGGAGTTTTCGGTGCAGGCCAACATGATGCTCAATGACAAAGTATGGCCCGCTATGGCCAAAGCTTACGAGCAAAACGCCAGTTTGCCCCTGGCTGAGCGTGTGCTGGCCGCGCTTGACGCGGCCCAGGCAGCCGGCGGCGACATTCGCGGCCGGCAATCGGCGGCGCTGTTGGTGGTGCGCGGCAAGGCCACCGAAGGCCCCTGGGCCGACCGCCTCGTCGATTTGCGTGTGGACGACAATGCGGCCCCGCTCACCGAGCTGCGCCGTCTGCTGAAGCTGCACCGCGCCTACGAGCACATGAACGCCGGCGATTTGGCCGTGGAAAAAAACGACATGCCCAAGGCCATTCAGGAATATCAGGCCGCCGAGAAAATGTTTCCTAACAACCTGGAAATGAAATACTGGCACGCCATCACGCTGGCCAACAAGCAGCAAGTGCCTGCTGCGCTGGCGCTGCTCCGCCCGATTTTTAAGGAAGAGCCTAACTGGCGCATCCTCACCGAGCGGCTGCCCAAAGTCGGCCTGCTCACGGTCAGCGACGCCGAGTTAAAGCAGATTCTTAGCCTGAAATAAAGCAGCTTCCGAGCATCGGGCTTGTCTTTGGCCGCACCCTGAATCGTTACACCTCTTTTTTGCTCGTTGTATGTGTACTGCACTTCGTTGGTTATCAATCATTTGTCTTTTCCTGTGCTTTACTGGATGTGCCGCTTCGCAATCCGGGAACGCTGATCTTGCAAAAGGCTCTGTAACAACCGTTTACATCGTGCGCCACGCCGAAAAGGGCACCGAGCCCGCCAACGATCCACCCCTCACGCCGGCCGGTGAGCAGCGGGCGCTGGCCTTGCGCGCCAAGCTCAAAAGCAAGCCAGTCGCGGCCATTTTTACCACTGATACCCGCCGCACACGTGCCACCGTGGCTCCCCTTGCCGCGGCCCTGAAGCTTACGCCGCAAGTGTATAATCCGCGGCAGCTCACGGAGTTGGCCACCCAGATCAAACAAACCTACGCCGGCAAAACCGTAGTGGTGGTGGGGCATTCCAACACCATTCTGGAAACAGCCGAAGCGCTCGGGGCCACGCGCCCAGTCCCGACAATCGGCGATGCCGAATTCAATTATTTGCTCGAAGTCAAAGTGCCTGCGCAGGGCGCAAGCACCGCAAAAGCCACGCGCTATGGCGCAGGCCAGAAATAAGTTTTGTCCGGCGTCCCGTAGCTCTATCTTCGGCGGCTGAATTCCTGGGCAAAGCTCCTCAACTTTTACGCTTTACGTTTTTACTATATGATCCCTTTCTTTTCTCGGTGGCAGGCTGCTTTAGGTTTTGCTCTGCTCTCGGCTACTGCACCCGCCGCCGCCCAAACCACCGCCAAAACCGATTCCATCAACATCCGCAAAATTTACGACCAGGCCCTGTTGCACGGCGAAAGCTATGAGAACCTACGCCAGCTTACCGGTAAGATCGGTGGCCGCCTGAGTGGTTCGCCGCAGGCTCAGCAAGCCGTCGATTGGGGCAAAGTGACGATGGAAAAGCTCGGACTCGACCGCGTATACCTGCAGGAAGTAATGGTACCGCACTGGGTGCGCGGAGCCAAGGAAAAAGCCCAGATCAAACCAGCCAAAGGCAAAGGCATCGACCTGAACGTGTGTGCGTTGGGTGGCTCGGTGGGCACCAACGGCAAGCTGCGGGCCGGCGTGGTAGAAATTGATACTTGGGCCGAGCTGGAGGCTATGCCCGCCGAAAAGGTGAAGGGCAAATTCGTGTTCTTCAACCGCCCCATGAACCCGACGTTCATCGAAACGGGCCGGGCCTACGGCGACGCCGGCGACCAGCGCCGCCGGGGCGCCATCGAAGCGGCTAAAAAGGGCGCTGTGGGTGCGTTGGTGCGTTCGCTCTCGCTGGCCCACGACGATTTTCCGCACACGGGCACCATGGCCTACGACGAAAAAGTCACGAAAGTGCCTGCCGCGGCTCTCAGCACCAACGGCGCCGACGAGTTGAGCCACCTGCTCAAAGCCGACCCCGGCCTGACCGTGGAGCTGGAAATGGCTTGTCAGCAACTGCCTGAGGTTAAGTCGTTTAACGTAGTTGGTGAGATAAAAGGGTCGAAGTACCCCGATGAGATCATCACCGTGGGTGGCCACCTCGACTCGTGGGATCTGGCCCAGGGTGCCCACGACGATGGCACGGGTTGCGTGCAAAGCATGGAAGTGCTGCGTCTGCTCAAGGCCACGGGGCTGCGGCCCGAGCGCACGGTGCGGGCGGTGCTGTTTATGAACGAAGAAAACGGTACCCGCGGCGGCAACAAGTACGCCGAGCTAGCCAAAGCTGCCGGCGAAAAGCATGTGGCCGCTATGGAGTCGGATGGGGGCGGGTTCACACCGCGCGGTTTCGGCGTGGAAGGCGACCCGGCTGTGGTGGCGAAGGTGCAGCAATGGAGTCCACTGTTTGTGCCCTACCACAGCGAGGAAATCAGCGTTGGCCACGGCGGTACCGACATTGGGCCACTTAAAGGCCAAGTGAAGGCCCTCATCGGCTACGAATGCGACGACCAGCGCTACTTCGACATCCACCACACTGCCGCCGATACCTTCGACAAAGTCAACCGGCGCGAGTTGGAGCTAGGCGGCGCCAGCATGGCCTCCCTGATCTATTTAATCAGCAAATACGGCCTGTAAGACCTGCTTGGGCAGTATTACGTCGTTGTTTGGCCGTCTGCTCACTTCACCCGGCTGTCATCCTGAGCTTTGCGAAGGACCTTATTTCGCCAGAACAAATTGTTGTTCCGGGAGGAGGTCCTTCGCAAAGCTCAGGATGACAGCCGGCTCTTTTGTGCGACTGGTGGGAGTCTTGAAGGTGATGCCGGTAATAATATATCTTGTTGATACATAATATATTATCAATACTATGAATGTTTTGTATCTCGTCGCGGTGATGCCGCCGGAGCCGGTTTTGTCGGAGGTGTGGGGGTTGAAGCAGGAAGTACACCGCCTCACGGGAAGCCGTAACGCTTTGAAGCTGCCCGCGCACATCACCCTGATACCGCCGTTGCGGCAGCCACCAGAATTCGAAATCAAATTTCGTGCTGCGCTCTCGGCGTTTGCGGCTACGCAGGCGCCATTTGCAGTCGGCCTACGCAACTTCGCCTGGTTCGGTGACCGGACTTTATTTGTGCAGATAAACCAACCTACTGGCATACAGGCTTTTCAGGCGCAGCTTGAGGCATGGTGCGCCACTCATTTGCCCGAGGTGCCCCGCGAAAAGCGGCCTTTCACCCCACACATGACCTTGGCCACGCGCGATTTGTCTTCGGCACAAGTACCCGAATTACGCACGCTTTTTGCAGCCCGGCATTTCGAAGCGGAATTTTCGGTCCGAGCCTTTCAGCTCTTTCGCCACGATGGCCGGTCGTGGCACGTAATAGAGGAGTTTGGATTAAACGACCCGACAAACTAATTAAGTAGGGTAAGCTAATTGTAAGAAAGAATAGATTCATTCCTATGTATTAATTTTACTTGTTGAGCTTTAGTATAATTTGTGCCTTTTATCAGGATAATGATAACAATTCTTTCGGATAGGAGTATTAAATAAAAATGATTGTAAATCAATCGTACTCCTAGTTTGTGCTGCTATAAAGTCTCATTGTTATGAGTGAACGATATATTTTTCATGTGCCAAAGGTATATGCAACGATTATAAGCAAAGCTATAGTTTTAGTAAATACCAAGGATGGCCTGCAAAGCATTGAAAACGAGCAAGTTATGTCTGATTTGCGAAAGTTATACGATACATTGCAGCGTCAGGAAAGCATTAGTCTTTCAAAGGCGGAATTGTTGAGCTTAATTGACATTCTACAACCGACTTTGTCGCCAGAATTGACTTTTGAGCAAATAGGAATCGCTCGGCTATTTTTGCAGGATGTAATGGTCGAGCAGATGGCGTTTGCTCGGCTTTAGAATTTAATTGCGAATTTTATTACTTGTATATTTTTTAGTTTTATCGACTGAATGCAAATCTGGTAATCTGAATTATTATTGGCAGTTATATTACCTATAACATTAGTTTTTCGGCACGGAAAAGATCATCGGTGGCCTGTAGTATTTTGGCACGCAGCTTAGGATTGTAGTCGGGGTGTTGCTGCAGAAACGTGCGAACCGTAGCGGCTGCCGTAGGGCTTTGGTAAGCCCCAAATGTGGCTTGCAGCCACGAATACGGAAAGAAAATATCGCCCGTCAGCTGAATTTCTTCCAGCAAAGCCAAACTTTTGGGTAGGTATTTTTCGGAAGTCGCGAGGCGCAACGGATGATGCAAGTAGCCCAAAGCCGCCACGACCCGCGCTTCCTTTTCCCGGTTTTGGGCATCCTGCAACGAAGCAAAAAACGCATCGCGGGTTTTCTCGTCCGCCGAGAGTGCGGGCATCAGAAACTCCATGCGCTTGCGCCGGTCGGGGTTTTTGATGCGGGCCAATTGCTTGGTCAGGAGTTGCCCATCGGCGGCATAATCGCGCACGGCTAGTGCCAAGGCCAGGGCAGTGTAGTCATCCTCCGTTAGCTTCACGCCGGCCGGCGCCTGCTCTTTCTCCCACACCCGATACAACTGGCTTTGTGCCGCCGCGGTCAGCGCCACGGATTGGTAAGCCTTGAATAACAGCTTCTTGGAGTTGGGGGCTGCCTGCTGCTGCATGGTTTGCCAAAGCTCTTTCTCCAGACTCGGAGCGAGTGCTACGCGAGCGGGCGGCGGCAAAAACTTCCAGAAGATATCGCTGATTTGCCCGGTTAGCAGTTTCAGGTTCAGTTCTTCGGTCTCGCTGGTTAGCGCCTGCCGGTACACGGCCAGCAACTGCGCCGGAGCCAAAGCCCGGCGGTTGAGCATGTTTTCGTAAAGGTTGATGTAGGCCGAGGCCCGCGCCACCGGATTTGACAATGCCGCCATGCCAGCGGCCATGGGCTTTTCGACCGGGAAAACGCCGTAGCCCAACCCCGACGAGTTGAATAAAATGTACGAAGGCGCCGGCGCGCCCGCCGCGGAAGGAACTGTTACCTGCCGCTTGTTCATGTTCACAGTTAGCTCTTTAGCGCCGTTGGGGTACACCAAGGTCACCTCAAACAGTTGGGGCCAGATTCGGTCGGAACCGTCTTCGGCCTTTTGCGTGAGGGTGAGCTCGGTAATGTGGCCGCTTTGCGTTTTTAAGCTGTAATCGAAGATAGGGCGGCCGGGCTCGTTGACCCACACCTGATTCCAGGCCTGCAAATCGGCGGGTGTGCGGGCATCCAGAATCGCGATCAGATCGGGCCAGGTGGCGTTGCCGTGCGCGTACTTCTTTAGGTATTCCTGCAAGCCTTGCTTAAAGGCCTCCGCGCCCATGAGTCGTTCCAGCTGCCGCATCATGATGGGCGCTTTGTGGTAGATAATGTTGCCGTAAAGCGAGCCTGCATCTTGTAAGTTGTTGAGTGGCTGGCGAATAGCGTTGGCCCCGCTGGTGCGGTCGATACCGTAGGCGGCGGGGTAATGGTCGATGACGAACTTGAGGTCGTAGTTGGAATTAGCCACGGCCACCTGCGTGATTTTGTCGGCCATGAAATTGGCGAACACCTCCTTCATCCACACGTCGTTGAACCACTGCATGGTTACGAGGTCCCCGAACCACATGTGGGCGGTTTCGTGGGCGATCAGGTTGGAGCGCGCAATCTTTTGGTCCTGCGTCGCGCCTTCGTCCAAAAACAGCGTGGAGGCCATATAATCGATGGCGCCCACGTGCTCCATGCCGCCGTACTGAAAATCAGGAATCGCGACGAAATCGAATTTGCGGAACGGATACGGAAGGCCGGTATACTGCTGCATAAACGCCAGCGCATCTGCATGAATCTGGAAGATGGGGTCCAGGCTCAGGCGCAGCTTGTCCTGGTCGGTTTCGCGGTGCAAAAATTGCATTTGGCGGCCGGCCATCGTGCGGGAAACCCGCGTAAACTTGCCCGCCACAAACGAAAACAAGTAAGTGCTGATCGTATCGGACGGGGCGAAGCGGTACGTTTTGGTACTGCCAACGACTGCCGAATCTTGCAGTGGTCCGTTCCCAACGGCTTGCCAGTCAAGCGGTAAGGTTAAGGAAAGCCGGAACGTCGCTTTCAGGTTAGGTTGATCGAAAACGGGAAATACCGTGCGAGCGCGCTCCGGCACTAACAAGGTGTAGAGGTAGTCGTCGCTGCGGTTGAGCGACAGATTGCCGGCGATAAAGTCAATTTTTACCTCATTTTGGCCGGTTTTGAGCGCCGAAGCGGGCAATACCAAGTGCTCGTTGCGGTGATCAATAGCAACTTGCTTCTGATTGATAGTCAACAACTTAATATGATCAGCTTTTCCCTTAAAATCGAGCTGTACCGGAGCTTGAATATCGTGCAGGCGGAACGCCACCGTTTCAGAAGCGAGAATTGGGTCGTCTTTGCGGGCCGGAACCGTAAACTGAAGCGCATACGCTATGTCGCTGATCCGTTGCTTGCGGCTGTCGGCCAGTTCCTTGGAGACACCGTTTTCAACAGGCTGATTATCAGTTATAACCATTTTCTTGCTGCAAGCCGCAGTACCAAGCGCCAAACCAAGAAACCCGGCTTTGGCGTACGCAGATAAGCTGTTTTTCATTCTGAACCGGAGTTGATCACTGAATAGCAGTGCAGTCTTTGTGTCGAATCGTGGTATACTTGTAAACTGCACGTCGGGTGGTCGGTGCGCCGCTTTTTGCTCGTTATTTTAGGCCCAAGATACCAACGCCAGCTTTCACAGCTAACCCCAACTCCGAACGGACGCAAGAATGGAAAACCCGCAGCGGAACCCGAGCAGCACAGCCGCCGCGCACTTAGCGCCCGTGGGCGATTCGGGACTGGTGGTGCAGTTTGGCGACGCCATTGAGCTACCGACGCACCTGCGGGTGCAGGCCTTCAGCGCCTGCCTGCGCGAGCACCCTTTTCCGGGCCTCATCGAATATGTGCCGGCTTTTGCGAGCGTCACGGTTTACTATGATCCGTGGGTGCTGAGCCAGGCGGGCCGCTACAATCCGTATGAAGAAGTAACGCACTTTATTCACGATCTGCTGCGCCAAGCCGAAACTCGGAAGGAGAAGCTGCGCTCCAAAGTGGTGGAGATTCCGGTGTGGTACGGCGGCAAGTTTGGGCCCGATCTGGAGTTTGTAGCAGATTACGCCCAACTATCTGTTAAACAAGTAATTAGTTTGCATACGCGTGGCGAATACTTGGTGTACATGATCGGGTTTGCGCCCGGCTTTCCGTACATAGGTGGGCTGAACGAGAAGATTGCGGTGCCGCGCAAAGACAAGCCGCGCACCAAAGTGCCTGCCGGCTCGGTCGGGATCGGCGGGCTGCAAACGGGCGTTTACCCGATTCAGACGCCCGGCGGCTGGCAGCTTATTGGGCGTACGCCGCTTCAGCTATTCAAACCGCAGGCTGCGTCGCCGAGCTTGTTACAGGCCGGCGACCGGGTGCGGTTTGTGGCCATCACAGAAAAGGAATTCGAACGCCGCCGCGAGTATGAGTTTTAACATTCTTAGCCCGGGGCTGCTGACTACGGTGCAGGACCTGGGCCGGCACGGCTACCAGAAGCAAGGCATTTTGGTAAGCGGCGCTATGGATGCCATAGCCCTACGCGTGGCCAACCTGCTGGTGGGCAACCCGGAAGACAGCGCCGGCCTGGAAATCACTTACTTAGGCCCCCGCATCCGCTTCGAAGCCGATCATTTGATTGCCCTCACGGGTGCCGATTTGTCGCCGGTGCTCAACGGCGAGCGCGTAAAAATGGCCCGGCCCGTGTGGGTGCGGCGCGGCAGTGTGCTGGAGTTTAGCACCCCGCGCTCGGGCATCCGGGCGTATCTGGCCGTGGCCGGAAGCTTCGCCATTCCGAAGGTGCTGGGCAGCTATTCTACTTACCTGCGCGCCGAAATCGGTGGGTTCAGAGGCCGCGCCCTGAAAACCGGCGATCTGCTGCCTTGCATTGGCCTTACGCCGCAAGGGCACAAGCTCTGGCAGGCCTTAGCTGGCGCTTACCCCGCCAAAGATTGGGGCCAGGCCAAGTGGACTCCCGACCCGCAGCTCTACCCGCAGCCCGTGGCGAGCCCGGTTATTCGGGTTTTGCAAGGCCCTGATTACGAATTGTTTACCGAAAGCAGTCAACACGATTTCTGGCACCAGGAATTCACCGTTACCTCCGACTCCGACCGCATGGGCTACCGGTTGCAAGGGCCGGCCTTGTTTCGGGACGAGCCGCGCGAGCTGCTATCCAGCGCTGTTACCTTTGGCACCATTCAGGTGCCGCCCGAAGGCCACCCCATTGCGTTGCTAGCCGACCATCAAACGACGGGTGGCTACCCGCGCATTGCGCAGGTGATTACGGCCGATTTCTCGCGCTTGGCACAGGTGCCGCTGGGGCAAAAAATCCGGTTTCAGAGGATTTCACTGGAAGATGCACAGTGCCTGTACATCAAGCAAGAGCAAGATATTCAGCAGATTAAGAAGAGTTTACAGTTTAAAATCGAGAATGCATGACACCACCCTTGCAGGTTGACCTCAACTGCGACATGGGCGAGAGCTACGGTGCTTACCAGCTTGGGCACGACGCGGCTATTCTGCCTTTTGTGACCTCGGCCAACATTGCCTGCGGCTTCCATGCCGGCGACCCAGCCGTAATGAAAAAAACCGTGCGACTGTGCCTGCAACACAACGTAGCGATCGGGGCGCACCCTGGTCTGCCCGATCTGGTGGGGTTTGGCCGCCGCGAAATGGCAGTTTCGCCGGAAGAAGCTTTCGACATGGTGGTCTACCAATTAGGGGCATTGGCTGGGTTTGTAGCCTCCGAAGGCGGCACTTTGCACCACCTGAAACCCCACGGCGCCCTCTACAACATGGCCGCCGTAAATGCGGCCCTCGCCGAGGCTATTGCGGAAGCCCTGCATCGTGTCAATCCGGAATTGGTGCTGTATGGGCTGGCCGGCAGCGAACTGATCAGGGCCGGGCAAAAGCTGGGCCTGCGGACGGCACAGGAGGTTTTCGCCGACCGCACGTATCAGCCCAACGGCACGCTGACTTCGCGCCGGTTGCCCCAGGCGCTGATCACCGACCCCAACGAAGCCATCCGGCAGGTGGTGCGCATGGTAAAAGAAGGAAAAGTCCGGACGCTACCCGGAGAAGATCTTGCAATTCAGGCCGATACGGTATGCATTCACGGCGACGGCGCACACGCATTGGCGTTTGCCCAGCAAATTAATCAAGTGCTTGCAGATGAAGGAGTTGTGCTAGAGGCTGCGTTGCTTACAAAGCCCGTATGAAGCAACGAAAAGATTGGAGCGTACTGCTCGGGGCCGCGTTTCTGATGGCGACATCGGCAGTCGGGCCCGGCTTCCTCACCCAGACCACCGTTTTCACCCAATCCTTGGGGGCCAGTTTTGGCTTCGTTATTCTGGCCTCCGTGCTCATCGACTTGGGCGTCCAGCTGAATATCTGGCGCATCATCGCCGTAGCCGAGAAGCGGGCGCCTGACATTGCCAACATTGTGCTGCCGGGGCTGGGGAGCTTGATCGCGGTGCTCATTGTGCTCGGCGGGTTGGCCTTCAATATCGGTAATGTGGCCGGGGCAGGGTTGGGCCTGGAAGTGCTGTTTGGCATCACGCCCCAAATGGGCGCCCTGCTTACAGCGGCTATGGCCATCGCTATTTTTCTGGTGAAGGAAGCCGGCAAAGCCATGGACCGATTTGCGCAGATCATGGGCCTGCTCATGATCATAAGCATTGTGTATGTGGCCGTTACGTCGGGTCCGCCGGTGGGCGAGGCGCTGGTGCGCACGGTGGCACCTACCAAAATCGACTTTATGTCCATCATCACGTTGGTGGGGGGCACGGTGGGAGGCTACATCACGTTTGCCGGCGGGCATCGGCTGCTGGATGCGGGCGTGAAAGGGCAGGCCGCCTTGCCGCAGGTTACGTCGAGCGCCGCGTCGGGCATTACGGTGGCCTCGATTATCCGGGTGTTTCTGTTTTTAGCCTCGCTCGGTGTGATCAGCCAAGGGCTTGCCATCGACGCCGGCAACCCAACGGCTTCGGTATTTAAGTTGGCTGCCGGGCAGATAGGCTATAAACTTTTCGGAGTGGTAATGTTCTCAGCTGCAATTACTTCGGTGATTGGGTCGGCTTACACTTCCGTGACGTTTCTCCGGTCTTTTCATGCCGGCATCAGTCGCAACGAAAACCGAATCATCATCGGATTTATCCTGTTGTCGACACTCATTTTCGTGCTAGTTGGCAAGCCAGTAAGCCTGCTGATTCTTGCTGGAGCGCTCAACGGCTTTATTTTGCCCATTACCCTCGGCACAATGCTGGTAGCGGCCCACCGCAAATCGGTGGTAGGCGAGTACCGGCACCCGTTGTTCCTGACTTTTTGCGGCCTGTTGGTCGTGCTGGTGATGGCTTGGATGAGCAGCCGGGTTTTTATCGAACAGGCGCATACTCTGTTCGCGTAGTGTCAAAATTGGCTCTTGTTTATATGCTTGATTATCAATAAGATATAAATGAAAAATCCCCAATTCGCAGCGAAGCGGATTGGGGATGAAGTTTAAGTCAGGAGCGGATTTAGTACCCGGCCGTTACCAACATGGTGTGCATGTGGTCTTCGTTGACGGGGTTGCCGACTACAATGCCGCCCGGCCCTTCAATAAACAGGCCGCGGGTCGGGCTGTTGTCGCTGCGGTGAACGCTGATCTTTCCTTTGTTCGTGACCTGGCAATAGACATTCGTGGCAGGGTCCACGTTGAAACCCAGGCGCATTAGCGCCTGCTGAATTTGCGTAAGGTGCATGAGGTAGAGTTGTGGCAAATAGTTGTGGAACGGTGAAAGACAAACATACAAAATATTGCTTCTACAATATGTATTTTTTTATTGTTTTTCCACGAGGCTAGAAGTGTAATTAGTACCTATGCTCTTATACAAATGATGTATCATGATAGCACGGCATTTATATAAGATATTGAATTTCAATTAGTTGTATAAAAACATATTTTGTAGTATATTGACTATCAATCCAATGTGGTGAATTGTATTGGAATGGATAAGATACAAAATTGTTCATTGCTGACTAAGACGCTTGATAAATTAGGACGCCTACTGAACCTTAGTATATATATTTACTAATGTTTTTTATTGTAAGTTGTTGATTTACTTATTATTATGCGTAAATTTGATGTAGACAACAAATCTTTGAATCATTACTAGCTATAACTATACCAACAAAAGAACTTTAAAGCTCAAGTATAATACTATACTTGGTATTGCTTCTACCGATTACGGGTTTTGAAGGTGTTTTCTGGCTTTAGCTCTTCCTAGCTGCGTCAGGTCCAAGATGCCTTAGAGATATTCAGTACTGGCAACAAAAAGCCCTGCATCACGCTTTGCGGATGCAGGGCTTTTTGTTGCCAGTACTGTTGTTGTTGCTATCGCGATTTAAGAAGGATAGACGGTCCTGGATTTTGGCTTTTTGCCCCGCTTATTCTTAGGCCACGCCAAGTAAGCCAAGCCGGCCGTTATCGCTAGGGTAGTACCAAGAGAGACAATCAGACCTTTGCGGTCGTGTTGCCAAGAAGCTTTGTAGCCTTTCTCCTTGAAGATGTTGGGCACATGGCCGCTGGCCAAATCGTCGAGGACGCATTCAACCACGTTGATCTTGTCGGCTAGCACAAGCGTGAACCAGTGCCGGTTGTCGTTTTCGCTGTAGTTGGCGTAGGCGTGGCGACGGAGCATGCCACTCAAACCGCTAGGCGGCGTAGACGTGCCGAACACAGCCGTCAGGTTGGGCCGTTCGAGCGACTTAAGTATCTCGACGTCGGGCTGTTGCAAAGTTGGTCTTTCCCAGCTGTAGCCCGTCTGCTCCGCGTCGGTGCGTTGCTTCATGGGGTAGGTAGGGTCATTTTTGGGGTCCGCGTCGATGCCCCAGCCGGGCAGGTCAGTCGGCGGAGTTTTGGTGCGCGCGCGAGATGGCTTGCTGTTGTTGATAGTCGGTTCCATGGTTGTGGGGGTTATCGGGCGGAAGGAGGAATCAAGACGGGTTTGATGATATTGTCGAGCTTATCGGAAAAAAGGCGATAGCCCTCCGCAGCTTCTTCCAACGGAATACGGTGCGTGATGATGCCTTTCGGATTGAGCGTGCCATTTTGCACGTGTTCGATAAGACGGGGCAGCAGGCGCTTCACGGAGGTTTGGTTGCCGCGCATGGTGAGGCCCTTGTTCATGAAGTTGCCCAGTGGAATCAGGTTGTCCGTGGGACCATAAACGCCTACCACTGAGATAATCCCCCCCTTTTTCACTGAGTTGATGGCCCAGTGCATTGCCGTAGCCGAGCCACCTTGCAGCAGCAGCTTGCGGCCCGTGATGGTCTGCACAGCGTTGCCGGCAGCTTCCGCGCCCACGGCATCAATGCAGCAGTCGGCACCCATCCAATCGGTTTGCTTCTTAATGAACATGGCTACATCTTCCATGTCCTTTTTGAAATTGTAGGCCTCGCACTTGGCGTAGTTTTTCACAAACTCCAAGCGGTAGTCGTACTCGTCAAGCACGATGACGCGGCCGGCTCCAAACAGCCAGGCGCACCGCGCGGCCATAATGCCCACCGGGCCAGCACCGAACACCACGACCGTGTCACCGGGCTGAATGCCAGCCATTTCGGCGGCTTGGTAGCCTGTCGGAACTACGTCGGTGAGCAGCACCGCGTCGTCGGGGTCCATGCCTTCCGGAATCACCGTCGGGCTGACGTTGGCGTATGGAACGCGAGCGTATTCGGCCTGACCGCCGTCGTACCCGCCCCCAATGTGGGCGTAGCCGAAAAAGCCGCCCACAGCTGTTGCTTCGGGGTTGGCTTCGTGGCAGTTGCCGAACATGCCTTGTTTGCAAAAATGACACCGACCGCAAGCCACATTAAATGGCACTATTACCATGTCGCCCACTTTGAGCTTGGTAACTTCCGAGCCGATTTCTACAACTTCGCCAATGAATTCGTGGCCAAAGGTCATGCCTACGCGGGTGTCCGGGACGTTGCCGTTGTATAAATGTAGGTCGGAGCCGCAGATGCAGGAGCGCGTTACCCGTACAATTGCATCCTCCGGATGCTTGATCTCGGGCATGGGTTTCTGCTGTACGCGGACCCGCTGCGGGCCGCGAAAACTCATTGCTAGCATATATCGTTGCTTTAAAGGGTGAGGAGAAAGTAACCCGATTCCCAGCGCTTTTTTTAAGTGAGAAGCCACGGCATGTGGCCACATTCAGAAGCCCTCCGAACCTGAGTCATTTACTACCCCACACCCGCAAGGTTGTAGCAAGACGCGCAATTGGTGGTAAACCCGTATTCCTTCGAAAATTATCGGTGATAAATACGTAGAAAAACTTTAAATACTACGTATTTATCCCGCTTCGCCGCGCAACACCTCCAGCGGCGGGCGCGTGAGCACCTCCCGGCTGTTAAGCAACCCGATCAGGACGGTGAGAATCGTTGTGAAGGCAGCCAGCAGCAATAGTGGCCCCGGCTCGGGAGCAAAATTGACCTCAAATACCCAGTAGGCCAGCGCCCACGCTGCCGCACTCGCCAGCACCAAGCCAGCCAAAGCGGCCAAGAGCCCCAATACCGCGTATTCGACCAACGTAA
This sequence comes from Hymenobacter jejuensis, assembly GCF_006337165.1. Classification (NCBI taxonomy): domain Bacteria; kingdom Pseudomonadati; phylum Bacteroidota; class Cytophagia; order Cytophagales; family Hymenobacteraceae; genus Hymenobacter; species Hymenobacter jejuensis. The sequence continues at coordinate 4,743,497 of NZ_CP040896.1, read as the reverse complement.
TGCGCAGAATTTGGCGCCGGCTGGCGCCCAGCGTGCGCAGCAACACACTTTCCTGCACCCGCTGGTAGCGACTTACAACCACCGAACTGGCCAGCACCAGCAACCCCGTAGCGATGCTGAACAGGGCCATAAAGCGGATAACGAAGGATATCTTGCCCAGAATATCGTCCAGCGTTTGCAGAATCAGGCCTAGGTCGATGGCCGACACGTTGGGATAACGGCTTACCAGCGCGCGCTGCACCGAGCCTAGTACGGCGTTGTTGGGAACGCGGGTCATGAGGGCGTAGAACTGCGGTGCCGCTTCCAACACCCCGCTCGGAAACACAACTAAAAAGTTGGTTTGAATCTGCGTCCAGTCGACGATGCGCGTGCCGCCGACGACGGTGTTAATGGGCACACCCTGCACGTTAAACGTCAGCGTGTCGCCGAGCTTGAGCTTGAGGCGTTTGAAATAGCCATCTTCAATGGAAATACGCGGCGTTCCATCCGCCGCCAGCGCTGGGCGCTGCCCGGCTTCCAACTTCTCCGACGTGATGAGCTTGTTGCGGTACGTGACGCGGTATTCGCGGCTAAAAGCCCATTTGGGGACGCCCCGGGCGCTGTCTTTTTGGAAATCGGCCCCCGAGCGTCCGTTGATGGCCGCCAGCCGCATGGTCACCACGGGCACTTGCTGCAAAATCGGTAGGTGCTGATTCTGAATGATTTGGTTGACGCCCACCCGCTGCTCCGGCTGAATGTCGAACAATACTAAGTTGGGTTGTTGGCCACCGCCGGCCAACTGCACCCGGCCCAGCAGCAGGCCTTGGAGCATGTACAGCGTCGCCAGTAGGAACACGCCAAGCCCAATCGAAACAGTTAAAGTAATGGTCTGATTATTAGGGCGATACAAATTGGCTAGTCCTTGCCGCCAGACGTAACTCCAGGAGGTAGGGAAGTAGCGACGCACCAATAGACGCAACCCCTGCGCCAAGCCTGCCAGCGCCCCGAAGGCCACTACCAGCCCGGCCGCAAACCCTAGCGCTTGCTTCCACTCGCGGGTTTGCAGGTACGCGAAGCCCGTAATGAAGACCGCAATCAGCAGGAACACCGCCAGGCGCAGCGGATCGGGGCGGGAGGAGTCTTCCTCAAACGACGCCCGCAGCGTCCGCAACGGCGACACGCGCCGGATGCTCAACAGAGGCAGCAGCGCAAACAACACCGCCACCAGCACGCCGGTCAGCACGCCTTGCAGCACCGCCGACCACGAAATGGCCACGCGCACCGCCACCGGTAAAAATCCGGCAAACACCTGGGGCAGAAGTAGTTGTACGGCGGTGCCCAATGCCGCACCTACCACAGCGCCCAGCAAGCCCATGAGAGCCGTTTGGAGCAGATAAATCAGCAAAGCCTGCTGGCCGCTGGCTCCTAAGCAGCGCAGCACCGCTACAGCAGACACTTTTTCGCGCACGTACAGGCTCACGGCGCTGGCCACGCCCACGCACCCCAGCAGCAGCGCCACAAACGCCACCAGATTCAGAAAGCGCGTCAGGTCGGCGAAGGACCGGCCCGTTTGCTTTTTGCGGCTGGCCACGGTATCGGTGTCGATGTTGGCCTTGTCGAAACGAGCTTCGAGGGGCTTGATGAGGCGATCGACATCGGTGCCTGCTGCAAACTGGTAGTAGATGCGGTATTGAATACGGCTACCGCGCTGCACCAGACCGGTTTGGCTGAGCAAAGAACCCGGAATGAAAACCGTCGGGGCTACGGCCGCGCTGAAACCCGACTGCCCCGGTGTTTTGCGCACGCGTCCCGCAATCAGGAAGGTCAGCTTCCCAACTTTAATGGAATCGCCGGGCTGGGCGCCAAACTGAACCAACAGCGCATCATCGACCAACGCCACGCGCTGCTGCGAAGCCGACGCTTGCCGGAAGGCCGCCACCGCTGCTGCGGGCTCCAGCACCCAGTCGCCGTAATAAGGAAAGCCGCCCGTAAGCGCTCGAATTTGCGCTAAGCGAACTCCTTGTCCCTTAGGGAATTGCACCATCGAGGCAAAAGCTACCTCGTTGCTGCGCGTCGGGCTCAGCTTGCGCAGCGTGGGTTGCAGGCCGGGTTCGAAGGGTTGCGTCGACGATACCACTAAGTCGGCGCCCAGCAGCTCGCGGGCCTGTTCATCAATGCTGCGGGCGAGGTTGTCGCCGAAGCCGTTGATGCCCACCAGCGCCGCAATTCCCAGCACAATGGCCGAGATAAAGAGCAGCAACCGCGAGCGGCTGCGGCGGCTGTCGCGCCAGGCCATGCGCCAGAGCCATGCCACGCCGGGGCGAGCCGAAGGCAGGTTACTCATGAGGCCGAAACGGGCGCAACCGCCTGCTGGACAAGTGAATCGGAAACGACCGAGCCGCCCTTAATGCGCACGACGCGCTGGGTTTTGGCGGCCAGTTCCAGGTCGTGCGTGACGAGCACCAGCGTCGTGCCGGCCTCGCGGTTTAGTTCAAACAGCAACTCGACCACCGTGGCGCTGGTATCGGCGTCGAGGTTGCCGGTGGGCTCGTCGGCAAACAGAATTTTGGGCCGATTGGCGAAGGCCCGCGCCAGGGAAACGCGCTGTTGCTCGCCGCCGGAAAGCTGAGTCGGGTAGTGGTGGCCGCGGCCGCCCAACCCCACGCGCTCCAGCAGCGCCTGCGCCGTGTTGGCGCCGCCCTTTACGCCGCGTAACTCCAAGGGTACCAGCACGTTCTCGAGGGCAGTAAGGGTGGGCAGCAACTGGAAATTCTGAAAGATGAAGCCCACGTGTTCGTTGCGCACGGCTGCCCGTTGGTCTTCGCTAAGGTCGTCGAGCCGAATGCCGTTTAGCCACACGCTGCCCGACGAGGCCCGGTCGAGGCCGGCGCACAAGCCCAGAAGCGTGGTTTTGCCGCTGCCGCTTGGGCCCACAATGGAAAAGGTGTCGCCGGGTTGCAGCTCGAAGCTGACGGACTCCAGCACGGTCAGGGACCTGCCGCCGCTGGTGTATGATTTGGTGAGGTTTTCTACTTTCAGCACGAATCAGGAAGGAATAAACCGCTGCGAGGCGGCGCTAAAACAAAGAATAAGAGCGAGATAACGGGTTGATCAAACGGTAACTTACAAGACGTTTCAACCTTTGGGATACTTTCCACCGTTACGCATATACCCAAAAAAATCGTTGTCCGCATGAAAACAGTTCCGTCCATACTTAGTTGCGGGTTGCTGCTCGCCCTTTGCATTAGTTGCGGCAGCAACAGCTCCCAGCCCGCCGCCGATGTAGCCACCGCACCGGCCGAAAACGCAGCTCCACCGCCTGCGAAGCCGGCGTCCGCCTCAGCCAAGCAAACCATTCTTTTCTTCGGCAACAGCATCACGGCTGGCCTCGGCGTGGAGCCCGAACAGGCTTTTCCGGCGTTGGTGGGACAAAAAATTGATTCGGCCGGCTTGGGCTATACCGTCGTGAACGCGGGCCTGAGTGGCGAAACCACGGCCGGGGGACGAAGCCGCGTGGGCTGGGTGCTGCGCCGCCCCGTGGCCGTATTTGTGCTCGAATTGGGTGGCAACGACGGCCTGCGCGGCCTGCCACTTTCCGCGACCCGCCGCAACCTGCAAGCCATCATCGATACGGTGCGCCGTCGCAGTCCGCAGGCGCGTATTGTGCTGGCTGGCATGCAGATACCGCCCAACTTAGGCGCCGACTACGCCGCCGATTTCAAAAAGCTCTACGGCGATTTGGCCCGCGAAAACAAGCTCACCCTGATCCCATTTCTGCTGGAAGGCGTCGGTGGGGTGGCGCGCTTCAACCAGCGCGACGGCATCCATCCCACGCCGACGGGGCACCGACTGGTCGCCCGCACCGTTTGGGGCGTATTGCAGCCGCTGTTGCGCCAGCCGGTGCCGGCAACTCCCTAACGCAGACCTAATTGCGCCGCAGTTACTTCGGCGTTCGGCGTTTGCACAGCACATTCGTGCTCTTCAGATAGCCCTTAGGCAAGTAATTGACAATCAAATACTTGCTTAAGGGCTATCTTTTTTGTTTATCCGGCGCCTCAGCAGGCAATGCGGGAAAGAGTTTGGGCGCTTGGCGGTAGTGAGTGGCTTGTTCGTAGGCGAAGGTGTACTTGATAAGCGTCGGCTCGTCGAAGGGGCGCCCCAAGAATTGCAGCCCGGCCGGCAAATTGTCGTAGGTGAAGCCCATGGGCACGGTAAAAGCGGGCTGGCCGGTATGCGGTGCAATAAGCTGACTGTTATCGCCTTTGTAGCCTTTGAAATCGCCTACTTTGGCGGGCGGGTTGTTCCAGGTGGGGTAGATGAGCGCGTTCACTTTGTAGCGGTCCATCACGTCGGTAATGGCTTTGCGGAAGGCGATGCGCTTGGGATCGGAATAGGCATCGGCGCAGGAAGTGCCCTGCTGCACCTCGGCGTGCTGCTGATGATAGGTGAGGTTTTCGGCGATGTACGGCGCGAATTTGCCGGAAGCAATGATCTCGTTTAAGTTCTTAACCGGCACGTTTGGCCCCAAAGACGCGAGGTATTCGTTGATGTCGTGCTGAAAAACCGAGCACCACTGATCCTTGCTTACGCTGGCGAAGTCAGGAACCTCGATGGGGTCGATGATGTCGGCGCCGGCTTTCTTCAAATCGGCGATCGATTGCTCAAACAGCGCTTTTACCTGCGGATCGGGGTTGCGTTCGCTGAGCGTGCGCAACACCCCAATGCGTGCGCCTTTTAGGCCGTTTTTGTCGAGAAACTGCTGGTAGCTTTTCGGGATTTTGCCCTCGCTGTACTTGGTGAGCGGGTCGGCTGGGTCGAAGCCGGCCATCACTTCCAGCAGCCGCGTGGCGTCGGCAACGGTGCGGGTCATGGGGCCGCCGGTGTCGTTGCGCAAATACAGCGGCGCAATACCAGCCCGGCTGACCAGCCCCAGCGTTGGCCGAAACCCAACCAGCGCGTTGTGCGACGATGGCCCGCGGATGGAATTGCCGGTGTCGCTGCCGAGTCCTGCCGTTCCAAAATTGGCTGCCACCGCCGCGGCCGTGCCACCGCTGGAGCCCGCCGGCACGTGCAGCAGGTTGTACGGGTTGAGCGTTTCGCCCGCAATCGAACTGATCGAAACCATTGGGCTAAAGGCCCATTCGGCCATGTTGGATTTGGCCAGCACAATGGCTCCGGCCGCCTTCAACGACTTGACGACGGTGGCGTCTTCGGCGGGTTCAAAGCCTTTGAGGGCCAACGAGCCCGCCGTAGTTTGCAGACCCGCCGTGTTGTAGTTGTCCTTGACAATGAGCGGGATACAATGCAGCGGCCGCAGCTTTTTGGTTTTTTGATACTCCGCGTCCAGCTGCCGGGCCGTCGTGAGGGCCTGCGGGTTGGTCAGGATAATGGCGTTGAGCTTGGTCGGTTGGTCATAGGCGGCGATGCGCCGGAGGTATTCCGTCACCAGCTGCTCGCAGTTGCAATCGCCTTTCCGAAACGCCTGGTGGATGTCGGCGATGGTCGTTTCCAGAAGCGGAAATTTTTCTTTCAGGAGCGCCGGGGCGGAGTGTGAACGGCTGTAGCTGTTGGGCGCCAAAGTGCTGAGTAACAGCAGAAAATAGCAAACAGGAAACTGTAGAATTCTGCTCATGCCGAACGAGAAAGTAAACTTGAGGTTCTAAATTTGAGACCGAATGATTCTATATAATTGATTGATTATCAATTATATAGAATATACAAATGCTGCCATTCGCTCGCGCGTTTTTTCATCGGGCAGCTCGCCTTCGCCTGCTTTCAGGTTGTCGGCCAAATGCGCTGGGTCGCGGGTGCCGGGGATGATGCACGTAACGGCCGGGTGGGAGAGGATGAATTTCAGGAAAAACTGCGGCCAGCTGCTGATTCCCAACTCATTGGCCCACGCGGGCAACGCCTTGCCTTTCACGCGCGCCAGCAGGTTGCCTTCGGTAAAAGGTCGGTTGATGAGCGTGGCAACGCCACGGTCTGCGGCGGCCGGCAACAGGCTTTTCTCGGCGTGGCGATCCAGGATAGAGTAGTTAAACTGCACAAAGTCAACGGGTTCTTTGCGCAGGATGCGCTCCAGCTCGGCGTGCATGGAATCGGTGTAGTGCGTGAGGCCGATGTACCGGATTTTGCCCGCGGCCTTCCAATCGCGCAGGGTGTCGAGGTGGGTTTTCCAGTCCGTGAGGTTGTGGATTTGCATCAGATCGAGGCGGGCGCGACGCATTTTGCGCAGCGAGGCTTCCATTTGCTGAATACCTGCCTGCCGGCCCGTCGTCCAGACTTTGGTGGCGTAAAAAAACGAATCCCGCGCCGCCAAGTCCGCCGTAAGATCACCGATTACTTCCTCCGACCGCCCGTACATCGGCGACGAATCGATAACCGAGCCGCCAGCAACGTGCAGTACGTCAAGGGTTTGTGAAAGCTGCGGATAAGCGGCTTTGCTGGAAGCATCGAACGTCTGCCAAGTGCCGAGGCCGATTATGGGAAGAGGCTCTTGGCTGGAAGGAATGAGGCGGGTAAGCATGACGCAGAAGTAGATGACGAGCGAATTGGAGCTAGCTCATGTACAAGCCGCCGTTCACGTTGAGGGTCTGGCCGTTGATGTAGCCGTTGGTGGCCAGCAAGAGCACCGCGTCGGCAACTTCCTGCGGCTGGCCGAAGCGCTTCATCGGAATCAGATCGGGCGTGATCTTGGGGTTGTCTTTGATCATGTCCGTCTCGATAAGGGCCGGTGCCACCGCGTTGGCCGTGATGCCGTGCTGCGCCAGCAAGGAAGCGTACGAGTGCACCAACCCAAGCAGGCCTGCTTTGGAAGCCGTGTAATGCGGCCCGATGACGCCACCCGTTTGGGCCGCCGTCGACGAGATCATGATGAGGCGCCCGAAACGTTTGGCCATCATGGCCGGAATCGCGGCTTGGCTAACCAGGAAAGCCGACGTCAGGTTGGTTTGCAGCACCTGCTGCCAATCGTCGAGCGTGACTTCCAGAAACGGCTTTGGCACGCCAATTCCTGCGTTGTTCACCAGAATATCCACGGCCCCAACCCGTTCCCGAATCTGACGAAAAAGCCTTTCTACGGCCGCGGTGTCGGCTACATCGGCCTGAATAGCAAAGGCTTGGCCCTTGTGGCGCGTAATGTCCTGCACTACGGCGTCGGCTGCTGCCGGGCTGCTGTGGTAATTGACGATGACGGTGGCGCCGGCCTGGGCCAGCGTGCGGGCGATACTGTGGCCCAGGCCGCGGCTGGCGCCCGTCACCAAGGCCACTTTCCCGCTGAGAGGTTGGGTTTCCATCCGACTGGCTAGCGTTCCAGCTTGAAATCTTTGTCCGGCGTGGGGCGCTGATCGCGGTTGGCTACGGCCCATCCCGTGAGGTAAATCCAGCGGGTGACGTTGGCCATTTTGGCGATGTTGATGCGGTCGGGCTCGTCTTTGGGCGTGTGGTAGTCCTTGTGCAACAGCGTGGTATAGCAAATCGCGGGGATGCCCAGACGCGCATAAGGCAAGTGGTCGCTGCGGAAATACCAGCCTTCGGGGTGCGTGGCCTTGTCCCAGAGCGTGTCGAGCTTAAACTTCGGGCCGGTTTGGTTGGCGGTCATCGCCAGGTTTACCAAATCCTGGGAGTTGCGGTGGGGGCGTTGCGAGCCCAGCAGCGCGGCACTGTCGGGCGCGTTGCGACCGATCATCTCAGCGTTCAGCACGGCCACAATGGATTCTTTGGGCACCGTCGGCGTGGCCGAATAGTACCGCGAGCCGAGCAAACCCCGTTCTTCGGCGCCGTGAAACACAAACAGCGCCGTGCGGCGGCCGGGCTTTTTGACAAAAGCGCGCATCACGGCCAACGTGCCCGCGCAGCCGGTGGCGTTGTCGTCGGCGCCGTTCCAGATGGAGTCGCCGGCCACGGCGCGGCGCACGCCGTCGTGGTCTTGGTGGGTGCTGAAGAGCACGTTTTCGGCCTTCAGCTTGGCATCGGTGCCAGGCACTTTGGCCACGATGTTGACGGACGGATAGCTGAAGCTTTCCACGTTGATGTTGGCCACCAGTTGCTGTCCGGCCTGCTGCACCCAAGAAAGCGCGGATTCTGGCAACCAGATAGTTGGTGCCTGCTCCGCTACTTTGGTATTGGGGCCGCCGGGCAGGTCGTAGCGGCCGCGCTCGTAGATGGTGCCCCAGCGGTTAAAAATCTCCTGTGCCCGCGCATCCGATACGTACACCACGGCCACCGCGCCAGCCTTCACCAACTCGGCCGAGCGGGTGCGCATGGTCGTGTTCAGGAAGTAGCGAAAAATCGTGCTGGCCGGTGGCGTGCCCGAAAACACCAGCGCCACGGCTTTGCCTTTGATATCGACTTTGGCGACTTCCTCCGGCGTGCCGGTGCCCACAAACACCATGGGTGCATTCACCGAGGAAATGCCTGGTACCGTGATGATTGCATCTTCATTCACCTTGAGCTGGTGGCTGCCAATGCTCAGGCGGCTGCCCTTGGTGATGCGGGTGCGCTGGATGTGGAAAAACTGGAAATACGTGCCGTCGTCGCCGGCGGGCTGGGCCCCGATGGCGCGCATCTGCTCGGCAATCCAGGCGGAAGCGCGCAATTCGTCGAGCGTGCCGCCTTCGCGGCCGCGGTAGTGATCGCCGGCCAGCGCAAACAAATCGCGCTTCAGGTCACTCTCGCGGATGGCGTCGCGCGCATCGGCGGAAGTTGTTTTTTTGGGTGCCGGCTTTTTCTGTTGGGCCGATCCGCTCAGCGGCATCGCGATTGTCAGGCCCGACACCAGCAGGCCAATTGTGGTTCTGTACACTTGGTTCATGCGGAAGAATACGTGACAAGTTGAGCGCTCGGTGTCGTGCGGGCGCTTTTAGATGTACTTGATAACCAGTTGATTTAAAGTATTCTCCTAACTACTTGACAAGCAAATAGTTAGGGGGAGTAGGTTATTCGCCGCCGGCACCAGCGGCTGGCACGTTATCCGTGCGGATGGTCGGGTACTTGATGCCCAACTGCTCTAGGTAAGTTTTGTATTTACTGGGATTGTAGTAGTACTTCTTCATCTGCGGCCGGTATTCCGCCATGATGCTCTTATTCAGGGTGATAGCGGGCTTGTCGGTCTTGGAAACCAGCGGCGTGTACTTGACTTCCTTGGTCTGAACATCCTTGAAATACGTCCAAGCGTCCTTGATGATCTCCGGCTTCACCAGCATGTCCAAAAGCGTCAGGGCTTCGGCTTTGGCGCCCGCCGTGACCCCCTTGTGGGCGATGGGCGTGGCCATGGCAATTGCGTTGGCCCAGTGGTGGCCGGGCAAACCGGGAATGTTGGCGGGGTAGCTCAATACCACCGTAGGCACGTTCCAGGAGATGTCCGCGATGTCATCGGAGCCGCCGCCGATGGAGAACGTTTCGGGCTTTTTGAGCGAATCCAGCTGGGTAGCCAAGCCGTCGATGGGCTTGTTGCGGCGGTCGGTTTTGGGCGCTTTGGTTTCTTTCTGGGCAGCTCGGGCCAGAATCTGATCGGCCTCGCTCCAAGTGGGCAGCCCCACCGTTTGGATGTTTTTGTACATCGCTTCCGCGATCGGTTTGTTCATATGACCCGGCCACGCGCTACCCAATACTTCGTAAGTCATTGTGGTATTGGTCATTAGCGTAGCGCCTTCGGCCATTTTGATGCCGTCTTGGTACATCTGCTGAATCTTGGGGTAGGTACGGTCGCGGAAATAATACCACACCGACGCCTTCGAGGGCACGACGTTGGGCTGGTCGCCGCCGTCGGTGATTACGTAGTGCGAGCGCTGCGTGACCTCCATGTGCTCGCGGTGGTAATTCCAGCCGATGTCCATCAATTCCACGGCGTCGAGGGCGCTGCGGCCCCGCCACGGCGCGCCGGCCGCGTGGGCAGCAGCCCCTTCAAAATTGAACGTGACCGAAACCAGCCCGTTGTTGCCCGCGTCGCCGTACGCCACGCTCAGGTTATCGCCGACGTGGGTGAAAATGCAGGCATCCACGTTTTTGAAGTAGCCATCGCGGACGAAGTAGGCTTTCGCGCCCACCAATTCTTCGGCCACGCCCGGCCAGAGCATCAGCGTGCCGGGAATTTTCTCGCGCTCCATGATTTTCTTGAGCGCCAGCACGGCCGTGATGTTGAGGGGCACGCCCGAGTTGTGGCCTTCGCCGTGGCCCGGCGCTCCGGCAATAATGGGGTCGTGGTACGCGACGCCCGGCTTTTGCGAGGCCTTGGGAATGCAGTCGATGTCGCTGCCCACGGCAATCAGCGGCTTGCCCGAACCCCAAGTGGCCGTCCAGGCCGTGGGGATACCTGCAATGCCTTGCTCGATTTTGAAGCCGTTTTTCTTCAGAATGTCGGTCAGGTAGCGCGAGGTTTCTACTTCCTGAAAGCCCAGCTCGCCAAAGCTGAAGACCATATCCACCATCTGCTGCGTCGACTTCTGCTGCTTGTCGATTTCGGCGGTCAGCTCTTTCTTGAGGGCTTCCAGCTTAGCGGGCGATATGCTGGTTTGGGCGGCTGCTGGGCTGGGTGCCACGGCGAGCAAGCCCAACATACAAGCCGCGGCACCAGACAACAGCGGACGGCGAAAGGAAGTAGAGGGTTTTGTCATGAGAAGCGGAGTTAGGCGAAACAGAATGCCGGAAGCAGCTTGTAATAATCTTGATAATATATTGGGTTTCACTGGGATTGGCATCGCCCGTTTGTGCATTGCCCAAATAATACCGTTTCCTACTGCTCCTCAGAGGTTGCTTTTAACCGAAACCCAACCGCCGCTACGCTACTTGGCCGCCTGAATCTCTGCCACGGCCTGCTCGACTAGCGTAGTTGTTTCGGCCGCATTGGGGCGAGTGGCTTGGTGCTGTTGCAATTCGCGCAGCAACGCAATGAGGCGGGCATCCACGCCGTAAGGCTTGTAGCGCACCGCCAAGTCTTTGATGCGCGTAATGCCTTGGCGTAAAGCCGTTGGGTCGTCGAGGCGTCCGAGCAGTGCAGCGAATCCCGACAGCATGTTGAAGCGCCCGTTTGCGTCGGCCGCGTCGAACTTGGCCATGACCAGCGGCCACTTCGCCGGGCCGCCAGCCTGGCCGTACACTTCCACCAAAGCAACCGTCAAGGCGCCCTTGTTGTCAGCCTCGAAGGCCGTCGCGCGCGCTAGCGCCTGCTTCGGATCCAGAGGCAACATCGCCTGCAACGCCGCGCCCTGCACCCGGTACGATTTGCTTTCCAGCGCTTTACCAAACAGCTTGGCGTAGCGTTTCTCTTTCAGCGTACCTAATGCCAGCAGGGCCGCCGCCTGCACCTGCACCACCGAATCGTTGGTCGCCAGTTTCGCCAAAACGGGCGCCGCGGCTTTGCGCAGGGCTGAGTTCTGAAGGTCGAGCTGGTCGATGGCCAAGCTGCGCAGCGCGGGCGACTTGTCGAGCAAACCCGCTACTAAAATCTTCTGCGCCAATGGGTTGGCTATTTGGGCTTTGGCGGCTGCTAAGGCTTCGCGGCGGTCGAGGTAGCGGGGCGCGTGGCGAAATTGATAGGCAAATTCTGCCAGCGATTTATTGTCCTGCTTTTGCCAAAGCAGCACTTTTTCGGCGTCCACGTTCACCAGATCAGGCCTAGTGGCCGACGGGAAGTAAAGCGTATCCACGGCACGGCGCAGCGTGACAGGGTAGTGCTGCGTGCGCCCTCCGGCATAAACATCCACCGTAAGCGGCAGGATAAACGGCTCGCCGGCCTGCGTCTGATGCACGATCACGGCTTGCTGTTTCCGAGTCGCATCCCATTGGTAATCAAGGGTTACGGTAGGGTGGCCGGCGCGGTAATACCACTGATTGAAAAACCAGTTGAGATCCTGGCCCGAAACTTCTTCCAAGGCCAGCCGCAGTTGGTGGGGTTCGCCGGTGCCGAAGGCATTTTGGGTTAGGTAGCGCTGCAAGCCCTTGAAAAACACGTCCTCGCCCAAGTAGTGCCGCAGCATGTTCAGGATGGTGCCGCCCTTTTGGTAGGTCACGGCATCGAACATGTCCTCTTTGTCGTCGTAGTGAAAGCGGACTAGCGGCTTGGTGTAGTTGGCGGGGGTGCGCAGGTAAGTGCTTTGGCTGCGCTCGGCCTGGGCGGCGCCGGCGTCGGGACCGTATTCGTGCTCGGCCCACACCACTTCGCAGAAGTTGGCAAACGACTCGTTCATCGTCAGGTTGCTCCAGCTTTCGGCCGTTACGTAGTCGCCAAACCAGTGGTGAAACAGCTCGTGGGCGATTTCGCGCTCCACGCCGGCGTATTCCCAATCCAGCAGCTCGCGGGCCGTGCCCTGGGCCTGCTCACCAAACAGAGAAGCCGTGGTGTTTTCCATGGCCCCACTCACGTAGTCGCGGGCGACCACCTGGGAATATTTATTCCACGGAAAAGCCACCCCAAGGCGCTCGGAAAAGAACTCGAGCATGCGGGGCGTCTTGCCAAAAACCTGCCGGGCCTGGGCCGTGTACCGGGGTTCGAGGTAATACGCCACTTCCTTGCCGCGCCACGTATCCTTGGTGATGCGGAAGTCGCCGATGGCCATCATGACCAGATACGGCGCATGGGGCTCGTCCATTTTCCAGGTATCGGTGCGCAGACCGGGGCCGGCTGCCGCTTGGCCCACCAGCTTGCCGTTGGAGAGCGTGACGTACTTGCTCGGCACGGTTAGGCTGATTTCGGAGGTCGTTTTCTGGTTAGGCTTGTCGATGGTCGGAAACCAGGCCGAGTTGGCCTCCGATTCGCCCTGCGTCCAAATCTGGACCGGCTTGCCCGCCACCGCGCTGTCGGGGTTGATGAAATACAGGCCTTTTGCGCCCGTAATGGCCGCGCTGCCTTTGGCCTTGAGCTCGTCGGGCTTGGCGGTGTATTCAATATAGATGGTGTACGCCTCGCCGGCCGGTACTATCCGCCCCAAGTGCACCAGCAGTTGCTGCTGATTGTAGTCGTATTTCAGGGGCTGCGATGCATTGCCCTGCACCAACGCAATCGCCTTGATATCCATGCCCTTGGCATCCAGGCGCAGCGAATCGGTGGGGTAGCCGTGGGGCTTGAGCGTCACCCATTCCTTGCCGTAGAGGTAGCGCTTGGCGTAGTCGAAGCGCACATCCAACTTGGTATGCACCAAGTCGTTGACTTTGCGCTGGGTGGCGCGGTAAAGGGTGTTGGGTTGTTGGGCCAGCACCGGGGCAGCGGTAAGCAGGCCGAGGGTCAGGAGGAGAAGGGTCCGCATAGGAGCACAAGGTAGGGAGCCTTGGCGTTGCCGCAATTCATCCTGCACAGACTCGCCAAGCGGCAAGCTGAAATCGGTAAGGTTGTATTTATATCAAGACATGAAAAACATGCCTATAAGTATTTGATTATCAAATGCTTCTAGGCATGTTTTTCATGTCTTTCTAGTTCAGCTGAGACGCGGCAACGGGCACTGTGGCAGCTGTTTCGACTTTCGTAAGATCTTTGAGAATCTCGTAAGAACGGAGGCGCGCTGCGTGGTCGTAGATGTGCGAAACCACCACCAGTTCGTTTACCTGGGTACCCTTCACGAAGGCTTCGAGCTGCTTCTGCACCGTGGCCGGCCCGCCCACGAACGAGTAGGCCATCATCTGCTCGACGGCTTCTTTCTCCATCTCGTTCCAGAGGCCGCGCATGCTATCGACCGGGGCCTGCAAGGGCTTGGTCGAACCGCGGATAACGCCCAAGGCAAACTGATGAAAAGAGGTTGTGAGCCGTTTGGCTTCGGCATCCGTGTCGGCGGCAATGACGTTCACGCACGCGGCCGCATACGGCTCCGATAGATATTCAGAAGGCTGAAAATGAGCCCGGTATAGGTGCAGCGCCGCCTGCAAATGCGTGGGTGCGAAATGGCTGGCGAAGGCAAAGCGCAAGCCCAGCATGCCGGCTAATTGCGCGCTGTACGTGCTGGAGCCCAGCAGCCAGATCGGAATGTCCAGCCCCTCACCGGGAATGGCGCGTACTTTACTGCCACGGTTTTCGGCCGACAAATAAGCTTGCAGCTCCTGCACGTTCTGCGGGAAGTCGTTTACCGAACCCTGCAAATCGCGCCGCAGGGCCATGGCCGTGAGCTGGTCGGTTCCGGGCGCGCGGCCCAGGCCCAGGTCGATGCGGCCAGGATACAGCGTGGCTAGGGTGCCAAACTGCTCGGCCACCACCAGCGGCGCGTGGTTGGGCAGCATCACCCCGCCCGAGCCAACCCGAATGGTGGACGTGCCCCCGGCGATGTACCCGATCAGGACGGACGTGGCGGAGCTGGCAATGCTGGCCATGTTGTGGTGCTCGGCCAGCCAAAAGCGTTTGTAGCCCCATTGCTCGGCGTGCTGTGCCAAATCGAGGCTGTTGCGAAATGTATCGGCAGGCGTTTTTCCTTCTAAAATGGCTGCCAAGTCGAGGACCGATAGGGGCAGCGCAGCAAGTGGTGTTGACATAATATTGAAAGCTAGCCGGTAAAACAACCTGCTTAGGGCGGTTGTTCGCTTTGCTATCGAATACTGTCACAACTACTTGCGAGTGAGGTGTTTACCTGCAATGTTTCTGAAAAAGGTTAATTTGAGCATACCAGTGGTAGCTCAAACCACCCTTTTCGTTTTGCATCTGGTCGTGCGTCTTTTTGACTTACCGCCCTTGGGCGTAGGCGTTCCAGGCGCACGTCGGCAATGCCGCAGGGTAGCTGGTGGCGTAGGCATTGTCGCGCCAGCAGTTGTCGGCACCGGTACCGTCCCAGAGCAAGTCGACGCCGGGCAGCGGAATGCCGGCGGGCGGGGCCATGCCGTTGTGCACCAACCGGTTTCTGACAATCTGCGCGCCATCCGGGTCGGGGTTGATGAGCGCGAAAGCCTCATCCGGCAAGCCCGCCAAACCGCCCAGCAGCTTCGTGCTGACTACCGCAATGCCCAGGAAATTGTTGTCCTGCACCCAGTTTTGCGCCACGCGGGTGCCGTCGGTACCCACGACCAAAATGCCGGAGCCACTGGGTACAAAGCTTTCAAAGCCCGCGCCCGGCTCGGCAAAATTGATGTGGTTGTTTTTGTACACACGGTTCTTTTCCACCACTATATCCGTGGAAGTTGTCACGCGTAGGCCCGGCAACAGCACCACCAATATGCCCGCTACGTTGTCGTAGCACTGGTTGTTGGTGGCCACCACATGCGAGCAGTTTTCGATTTCGAGGCCGTTGACGTTCGCAAAAGCCTTGTTGTTGCGCATTTTTATGTTCTCCGACTGGCCCACGTAAATGCCCGTATCGGTGTGGCCGCTAGCCGTGCAAAACTCAATCAGGCCGCCGTTGCTGAACAGCGGGAAAAGGCCGTATTCGCCACATTTGATGGTAGTTACGTGGCTGAGCACAAAGTCATTCACCCGAATTAAGATCACGCCGTTTTCCTCAAACCCACGCAGCGTCACGTTGTACAGCTCGAAGCCGTCGGCGTTGCTGGGTTCGGGGCTGCGGCCGCCCACGAAAATGCCATCCTCGGCCTCGCCGGGGTTTTCAATGACCACAAACGGGCTCCCGACGATCTTGATATGGGGCTTATTGACCTGAAAAGATTCGCGGTAGGTGCCGGGCAAAATCAGGATCAGATCGCCGGCTTCGGCCTTGTCGATGGCCGCCTGAATGGATTTGCCGGGCTTCACTATCAAGTCGGGCTTCTTCAGCTTCAGGTCGCTTTGCGCTTCCAGTTGGTACGTGTCGGGCGCTATCTCGTGCTGGGCGCCGTCTTTGCAACTTGCTAATAATAAAATGCTTAGCCAAAGTAGGATGCTGGCTGGCTGGTCGCAAAGAACGCTAAGGGCCGTGGGTATATTGCCAATAAATTTTTTCATAAAAATTTATTCGAATGGGGTGAGCGGCATGGGTCGGATACATCTGGCGAATGAATTATTCGGACACGATGGCTCGTTCCGGCGTTTGGCAACATAGTAGCCGCCCGGTCGGGTAAAGGACTGGTAGGCAAGTGCTTGTTGCAAGCAAGGCGGCCTGCCATCTTAGCTGCCAGATGGCCAAAGGGCCTGTCGGAAGAACAAAGGGTGCCAACCGAAGCATTTTCGGCACAACAGGGTAGTTTTCCGGCAGCACCAACTGTTGTGGGCCCATCGGCGCTGCCTTCGCCACAACCGGCTGCTCAGCAGCAGCGCGCACAGGAGGAGTTGGGCATAGGCAAAGTGCGTTAGGGAGATGAATATTAGAAAGTACGAATTTATGTGCAGACGGCCAAGAGCGCGGGTTTTGGCTCTGCATCCAAGCTCCGCAGTAGGCGCGCGGGCGGCAATCCGAGCTTTTTTTATTTAGCAAATAATTTATAATCAATATCTTATTAGTGAGTTGCCTCCTAACGTGCTGCTCCCTATGAAAACCCTGTGGCTCTTTTGCTGGCTTAGCTTCCTGACTGTGCAGGCAGGTATTGGAGCGCAAGACCCGGCGGCCGAGCGGTTGCAAGCGGCTGTACAGGCCAATTCACAGCCCGATACGGCACGTGTAAACCTCCTCAACAAATTGGCTTTTGCGTTGCGGGCCAACGCTTCTAAGCGCAGTCTGGCGGCTTACCAAGAGGCCCTGAGCCTGGCGCGCAAGCTGGGCTACATGGAGGGCGAGGCCACGGCGCTGCTGGGGCTGGGCTTTTACTATCGGTTTCGCAACGAGTACGGGCTGGGTCTGACGTACACCAAGCAAGCCCAAAAGCTGTTTCAGGAGCTCGGCGACGAGCTTAGCCAGATCGCGTGCCTGTATAATTTGTCGTATGCGGTGTCGGGGCAGGGGCAGTTTTCCCAAGCCATGGCCTACAGCCTCGAAGGCCTGCACATCGCGACAGCCCTGCACAGCCAGAAATGGATCACGTTGCTCAACAGCCAGCTAGGCAACACCTGCCTAACCGTAGGCGAATACGGCAAAGCCGAGCAATACCTGCTGCACGGCCTGCGCCTGGCCCAGCAAGCCGGCGACCAAGACGGTATCGTGCATTGCCTGTCGGGGCTGGGCGAGCTGTACGGCCGGCAGCGGAAATGGCCCGAGGCCCTGCGATACCAAGAGCAGCAACTAGCCCTGGCTGAGCAGGCTGGCAACCAAGGCTGGATCACCATTGCCCAGTTGGCCATTGCCGAAGTCAATGAGCGCATAGGCGACTACCCGAAGGCTTTCGCCGGGTTATTTCAGTGTCTGAAGCGGTTGCGGAAGCTTGATGCGGTCGGGAGCCTGCCGCGGGCACACCTCATCCTGGCGCGGGCCTATCTGCACACCGATCGCCCGGACAGCGCCCTGATTTACGGTCAGAAGAGTTTGCAAGCCAGCCAAAGCAACGGCACCAAGAGCGTAAGCCGCGATGCCAGCTCAGTGCTGGCCGAGGCCAACGCCCGGTTGGGCCGTTTCGCTGAGGCCTATCGCTATCATGTGCTGTTCATGGATTACAAAGACAGCCTCAACAGCCAGGACTTGCTGCGCCGCACGGCTGCCTTGCAGTACACCTACGAGCTCGACAAGCAGCAATCGCAGATTCGGCTGCTCACGCGCAACGAGCAGCTCAGCCGCCAACGCGCCAACCAGCAGCGGCTGTTGCTCTTCGGCTCGCTGGCTGCCCTCACGATTGTGGCCGGCTTGAGTGTGCTGCTGTGGCGCAACAACCAGCAAAAGCAGCGCGCCAACGCGTTGCTTAGCCAGCAGAAAGAGGAAATGCAGGCCCAGCGCGACCAGATTCACCAAGCCCTTACCGAGCTTCGAGCCACGCAGGCGCAGTTGGTGCAACAGGAAAAAATGGCGTCACTGGGCGAGCTGACGGCCGGTATTGCCCACGAAATGCAAAACCCGCTCAACTTCGTCACCAACTTCTCTGAAGTAAGCGCCGAGTTGGTAGCCGAGCTGCGAGCCGCCCACGCCAACGAGGCCGCGCCGGCGCAGGAAACGGACCTGTGGGCCTCCCTGACCCAAAACCTTTACAAGATCAAACAGCACGGGCAACAGGCGTCGCGCATTGTGCGGGGCATGCTCGAACACGCCCGTCGGCCGGGCGGCGTGCGGCAGCCGACCAACCTCAACACGGTTTGCATCGAGTATTTGCGCCTGGCCTATCACGGCTGGCGCGCCCACGGCCCAGCGTGTTCCGTGGAAGTCCGGACCGAGTGGGCACCGACCCTTCCGCCCGTGCCTATTGTCGTGGCCGAGCTAGGGCGGGTGTTGCTTAATATTTTGGCCAATGCATTTTATGCCGTCGAGCAGCGCAAACTACAGGAGGGAGCCGGGTACGAACCGTGGGTGCGGATCAGCACGCACTGGGTTGGCGATCAGGTGCTTATCAAGGTGCGCGACAACGGCGTAGGCATCCCGGAGTCCATTCAGCGCAAGATCTTCCAACCCTTCTTCACGACCAAGCCGCCGGGCGAAGGCACGGGCCTGGGCCTGTCGCTCAGCTATGACATTGTTACTCAAGGATATGGCGGCTCACTCACCGTTGAGAGCCAAGAAGGTGAGTACACCGAATTCACAATCGCCCTGCCTCTGACCGTATTGGATAACGCCCCGTTGCGCTACCAAGCCCAACCCGAAACGACCGAAGGAAACTAAGCAGTCTGCGCCGGTACGCCAGCATTTCAAAAATAATACTATGTATATAACCAATTGATTGTAAATTAGTTATATGCAATGTTTTAAAGCTTTAATCTGCTCTGTTAGAACTTCAGCGTGGGCGGCAAATACTTGGCAACCAACTCCTCGTAATAAGGGCGTAGCTCAGACCAGTTGGGCGGTGTGGGGCTTTTCGAGTAGAGGTCGTAGGGGTTAAACAGATCGACCCACTTGAACATTGCGCGGTCGTGGGCGTCGAGCAGGTGCGCGTAGGCGTTTTCGCGGTGCTGCGGGTAAAAGGAGTGGTAACGCAGCATGTACAGGGCCGGCTCGGGCAGGTAGTCCTTCACCATGTGGTACACGTATTCGTCATGGCCCCACGACATGTGTACGTTGCGCAGTCCGCAATGTCGCTCGTACACACCAAGTTGCGTGTTGTAGCGCGGGTCGTGCGCGTCGGGGTTGTGTTGGAAGAATTCCGCATACACGATTTTATCGGAGAAAGCGCAGCCCACTGGAAACGTGTCGCCCACCACGGCCCACTGCGCTTCGCCAAACAGGCACAGCACCTTGCCCATGTCGTGCAGCAGCCCCACCAGCACAAACCAGTCGGGGTGCCCGTCCTGCCGAATCGCTTCTGCAGTTTGCAGCAAGTGCTGAAACTGGTCGAGGTCGGTGTCGGGATCCGAGTCGTCCACGAGCTGGTTCAGAAACTGAAACGCATCCCACACCGGCATTTCGCGCTTGTCGAAGCCCAGAAACTCCTGGCGCTTGGCCTGCACAAAGTCGTAGGTTTGGTGCAGGTGGTTGAGGCGGTAAAACTCCCGCACCGAATCGCGGGTGGGCTCCACGTAGTTGCGGTACGCATCCGTATCGCGGCCTTGCGCAATCGCGTCCGGGTCGGGGTAGCGGTTCAGCAGGTCGTCTTCCCAAAGCTCGAGGCTTTCGAGTGGGGTTTTGTCGGGTGAGCTGGGGCTGTTTTTCATAGAGCGTCAACTACTTAGCACCGGTGCGGCGCCACTTAGTAAAAATGCTCATTCCCGGGCAGCTTTGCTTGGAAAGGGCTGACTTTCTTTACGCAAACGCTTTCGTAATCAGCGAGTTTGCTTTCAAATCCGAGCCCTTTGCGCCCCAGCGGTAAGTAGCCGTGCATCTGTGAAAAGAACGTCGCGGCAGTACAAGTAATATAAACACGGTTTTACAACAATATTTTCGTAAATTATCCTGCCGGCGTTACCGAGGCAGGCCGCCTGGGTACGGCTTACTTTATACCAGCCCCAGCCATGCAAAACATCCTTGTTCCTACCGATTTTTCGCCCGAAGCGCACAACGCGTTTGAAGTAGCTACGCAGTTGGCCCACCGCACCGGCGGCCACATTACCCTGCTCCACGTGGTGGATGCCCCCGCGGCCTCCGGCATGATCACGACCGGCGGGATAGTGGGGGGCTCGTCGCGGCATGGTGTGTACATGGTGCAGCTGCTGCAACAGACCAAGCGGCGCATGCATGAGCTGATGTATGAAGTGGCCCGCAAGTTTCCGGAGGTGCAGGTGCAGGATCGCATTGCCACCGGCCACGTCGACGACTCGATTCTGGAGGTGATTCAGGAGCACCAGATCGATTTGGTGGTGGTAGGGGCGCAGGAGCACCACGCCGTAACGCACTTATTCACACCCGACTCGCACGCCGAGCGCCTAGTGCGGCTTTCGCCTTGCCCGGTGCTGACGGTGAAACATCCGGCGCCCAATTTCGACGTGCACTCGATTGTTTTCGCTTCCGATTTCGCCGCCGAAGCCGATTTGGCTGTGCCCAGCCTGCGGCAGGTGTGCACGGCGTTCCCCGAAGCCGAACTGCATCTGCTCGATGTGGTGACGAGCGCCGAACAGGCCGATGCCGCCCTTGAGCGCATCAAAGCCTTTGCCCAGCGACATCAACTAGCTGCATATCAACCCGATGTGTACAATGCTCCGAAAGTACGCGCGGGCATTCCGCGCTACGTCGAGCAAGCCCATCCCGACTTGGTTGTAATGCTGAGCCATGGCCACACGGGCCTACGGCATTTTCTGCAAGGCAGCGTGGCCGAAGCCGTAGCGGTGGAAACCGCAGCACCGGTTCTGACCTTTCATCCTCCGGTTGAGGTAACACGCTAACTACTAAGAAATTAAAAGAGTTAAGCGGGTGCCGCACAATGCGCCCACTTAACTCTTTTTCTGTTTGTCTTACTTACGATCCGCCAGAAATTGGCGTTGCGGTGTCGGGCTGCGGGATAATGCCAAATCGAGCGCCCCGGACATCCACAATAACGGTGTGGTCGCGGAAGACCTCATTGCCGAGCATGCCGCCCATGCCCGAGAAGCGCATTAAGGTGCTCTGCCACAGGCTCATGCCTTCAACATAGGTGACGGTGCGTAACGGTACGGCCGTATTGCCCAGCTGCAAAGCCGCCGCCGTTGAGATGGTGTGGTTCGTCAGGGTTTTGCCCCACGAATTGACAGCATCGGTGCGTTCGGTGGCGGTGGGTTTCGCCAGCGCCTGCCAGATCGTTTTGCTGGTCAGGAGGGCAAAAGCACTGCTGCCGGAGTCGAATAGCAACTGCTCCGTTTTGCCTTGCAACCCGGCTTCCAGCAGGAGCCGACGACTTTTGTACGCAAGGGGCACAAACGCGGCGCGGCGCACTAGGCTATCGGGCACTTGCGGAAGGAGGCGGAATTGTTGGCGGCCGTAATCGAGCACCAGCGCCCGGCCGTCCAGCACGTCGGCCCCCAGCGTACCAATGATTACCGGCGCGGTGCTATCGGCTGGTAATTCCTGAGCGCCGTAGCGCAGCACGCGCAGCCGGCGGGCCTGCACTCGAGCCTCGCCTAACGCAAAATCGAAGTTATGCAGCGTGTCGGCCTGGGGCAGCAGAGCTTGCTGCGTAGCTGGGTAGCGGGCCCGCAGCGCCGCCAGCGGATTAGCGTAAAGCACCGACGAAGGCGCCCCGGTATCGAACTGAAAGTAGCAGGTGCGCGGGCAACCGGTGATGCGTACAGGCACGAGCAACGCGGCGTGGGGCAGGGCGGGTTGGGCTTTCGTATCGGCCAGCCAGACGAAGTCACATGAGGCGGGTAGCCCCGTTACTACGAGCTGGTTGGGGGCCGGCTCAAACTGGTTGCGGAAGAAAAAATAGCCACCAACGCCGCCCGCAACGAGGAGCAGCAACAGGGAAATCAAAACTTTGAAAAGGAGTTTCATAGGGCGCTAGCCGGGGGGTGAAGGATTGCGTCAAAAGTAGGAGCCCCAATTGCCTCGCCCGTGCGCCATATTACCGACATTTTGCCGCCATTATGGTTAAGTATTTGTGTATCAATGAATTATCTATAGCCGGATGCGATAGACGTCGAGGCGACCCCGGCGCAATTGCAGGGCGTAGTACCCAATGGTAAGTGCGTTCAGCGCATACGTGACCACCATCACGCCCACAAAAAGCCCCGGCACAACTACCTTAAAATACCGGGCCGCCACCAGCTGCCCCACTACGGCCAGCAGGAAGGCAAAGAAGCTCCCGGCTTGCCACAAAATCTGGAAACCGAGCACGCGCCGGCCCAAGTCGGCGACGTGCGCTGTGTCGTGGCGACGGGCCCGCCACAGCAGCAGCGGCACCACCAAGTTGAGCAGCGGCACGACCAGAAAGCTCAGGGCGCTCAGGTTGAGCAGCTGCAAAAATTCAGGGTCGGAGCGCAGGGCCGGAGCAGTCGGCGCCGGCACGGCCGCGGGTTCGGGCGCGGCCTGCAACGCTTCGAGCGGCACGTCGAGGGCGGCGGCCAGCGCCTGCACCGTGTGGCCGCGCGGAATGGTGTGGCCCTGCTCCACGCGCTGGATGGTGCGCAGGCTCACGCCCGATTCTTCGGCCAACAATTCCTGCGACAAGCCTTTGCTTTTGCGAAGGTCGGAGATGCGGGCGGCTGAAAACGTAGACATCAAGTAGAATTTCAATCAAAAGGAACGGGAAAGTTTGCGCCGCCTGCCTGCGCCGGCTGTGCAATTTCTGCTTCTAAAGCTATCGTTTTTCGTTGCGACGGTTAGAAAAAATTACGTGCACTACTAAGCATTGGCGCGAATGTTAGAGTTGGCCGCTGTTCCGCTTGGCTGGCCTTTCGTACTTTGCCCGCATG
The DNA here is from genome assembly GCF_006337165.1 of Hymenobacter jejuensis. Lineage (NCBI taxonomy): Bacteria > Pseudomonadati > Bacteroidota > Cytophagia > Cytophagales > Hymenobacteraceae > Hymenobacter > Hymenobacter jejuensis. The sequence goes on along the minus strand of NZ_CP040896.1, from coordinate 4,720,789 downwards.
ATGAAATCTTTCGCCTTGCTGCTGGCGCTCGGGACAATCTTCGGATTGGCAAGTTGCCAGCAAACGCCCTCCGCGGCCGACCAGTCTGCTCAATCCACTCCGCCTTCTGCGCCTGCAGCCGTTTCGGCTGGTGCTCCTACCGAAGCCGAAGCCCGCGCCGCCGTTGCGCGCTACCTGCAAAAGGAGCCCAACGTCGCCCTTTTTCAGCTCGATTCGGCGCGGGTCGTGGACGTAGACACGCATTGGCAGGTACTCGTGCCCCGCACCGATTGGGCGAAGCGCATGCCCAATGCCGCCGCCTTCGAAGTCGATAAACAAACCGGCAACGTCACGACCCTTCGCGTGAAGTAGGGAATGACTTGCCAGCCAGTCGTTCTGCTACAAGAATAGATGTAACGATAAGTTATTGTAATGCAATACTTTACGAAAGTACTTTCGCCGCTACTGCTCACCTTCGGTAGCTTTTCGCTGGCTGCTCAATCCACACCCATCGACCGCAAAGCGCTGGTGGAGCGGCACAAAGTCGTGCTGACCTCCACGGATACGCTGTCGTCGCTGTCGGTGGGCAATGGAGCGTTTGCTTTTACTGTGGATGTAACTGGTTTGCAGACCTTTCCGGCATACTACGAGAAGGGCGTGCCGCTGGGTACGGAGTCGGAGTGGGGCTGGCATTCGTTTCCGAACACAAAGGGCTACAAGTTTGACCAAAGCTTGCGCGAGTACACCCTGAACGGCCGCAAAGTCAGCTATTCGGTGCAGGTGAAAACGCCGGGCGACCAAGAAGCGGTGGAGTATTTTCGGGCCAATCCGCACCGGTTGCAGCTGGGCAACCTGGGGTTCGTTATCCTGAAAAAGAACGGGCAGGCGGCCGGGATCAAGGATATCCGCAATATCCGGCAGGAACTCAACCCGTGGACCGGCGAAATCAAAAGTCACTTCACGGTAGAAAATGTGCCTGTCGAGGTCGTGACTGTGGGGCATCAGCAGCAGGACGCTGTGGCCGTGCGCATCGAATCGGCGCTGCTGAAAACCGGGCGGCTGAAAGTGGCACTGCGTTTCCCGTTTCCGACCGCCGCTTGGGCCGATATGGGCACCAACTACGCCCACAGCGATCAGCACAAATCGGCCATTGCAGCGCAGCAGAAAGGCACTGCCTTGGTGGTGCACCAACTCGATACCACCAAATATTACGCCGCCCTGAGCTGGCAACAGACCGCCACGCTGGCGGCAGGCCGGGCCCACGAGTTCGTCCTGACGCCAGGCAAAACCGAGCAGGTGCTGGAGGTCAGCTGCCGCTTTTCGCCCCGCCCGCGCCCTGCGGCTGCCCCGGCATTTGCGGCTACCCGCCAAAACAGCCAGCAGCAGTGGCAGGCCTTCTGGCAAAGCGGCGGGGCGGTAGATTTTGGCGGTACCACCGACCCGCGTGCCACAGAGTTGGAGCGCCGCATCGTGCTATCGCAGTACCTGACCAAGCTTCAGGGGGCTGGCTCCGTACCGCCGCAGGAAACCGGGCTAGTGTTCAACAGCTGGTATGGGCGGCCGCACATGGAAATGATCTGGTGGCATTCGGCGCATTTTGCGCTGTGGGGCCGCTCCGCGCTGCTCGAAAAAACCCTGACGTGGTACGCCCGCCCCGACGTGCAGGCTGTGGCGCGCGGCATAGCGCAGCGCCAGGGCTACGAGGGCCTGCGGTGGCAGAAAATGACCGATCCGTGGGGGCAGGAAGGGCCGTCGTCGGTGGGGGCATTTCTGATCTGGCAGGAGCCGCACTTTATTTATATGGCCGAAGAATGCTACCGTGCGCACCCCGACGCGGCCACGCTGAAGCTGTACCAAGACCGCGTGTCGGCTACGGCCGACTTTATGGCGTCGTTCCCGTTTTTCGAGCAAGACAAAGACCGCTACATACTTGGCAAAGGCGTAATTCCGGCCCAGGAACGCTTCAAGCCCGAAGAAACCTTCAACCCGACGTTTGAGCTGGTATATTGGAATTGGGCCCTGAATACGGCTCAGCAATGGCGTGTGCGCCAAGGACTTGCGCGCAATGCCAAGTGGGATGCCGTGCTGCAAAAGCTCGCCAAGCTGCCCCAAGCCGACGGCGTGTACCTGGCCGCCGAAAGCGCTCCGGATTCGTACACCAACCCCGAGTTCAAAACCGATCATCCGTCGGTGCTGGCGGCGCTGGGCATGATGCCCGCCACCGGCCAGCAGGACGCCGCCATCATGCGCCGCACCTTCGACCTGATCTGGAAAGATTGGAGCTGGGACAAAACCTGGGGCTGGGACTTCCCCATGACCGCCATGACCGCCACCCGCCTCGGCCTGCCCGACAAAGCCGTTGATGCCCTGCTAATGAAAGTGCGAACCAACACTTATCTGCCCAGCGGCCACAACTACCAAGAAGGCCGGCTGCCCATCTACTTGCCCGGCAACGGTGGATTGCTGACCGCCGTTGCGCTCATGTGCGCCGGCTACGACGGCTGCAAAGAAGCTAACCCCGGCATCCCGAAAAGCTGGAAAGTAAAGTGGGAGGGCTTAAGTAAAATGCCCTAGCATTACATAAGCGATTGACTATAAAGTATTTATAGGTGGGTCGCTAATTCCCGGATTGCTGCATGATGTGTTCTCTGTCGTCGGGAGCTACAGGGGCAGTTTGTCGCGCAGGGCGCTGTAGGTCCAAGTGCCCGCCAGGGCAGCCACAATCAGCACGGCGGCCGAGGCCACACCGCTGCCGAGTTGGGCAAACAGCGGGCCGGGGCAGGCACCCGTCAGGGCCCAGCCTAACCCGAAGATAAGGCCCCCGATCCAGGTGCCGTGGGTGAATTTTTTATTGGTGAGGGTGATGGGCTCGCCGTGGATGGTTTTGAGCCGGTTGCGCTTGATGAGCTGAATGGAGAGCAGCCCTACCACGATGGCCGAGCCGATTATGCCATACATATGGAAGCTCTGAAATCGAAACATCTCCTGAATCCGGAACCAGCTGATCACTTCGCTCTTGGTTAGGATAATGCCGAATAACGTGCCCAGTGTCAAGTACTTACTCTTTTTCATGGCGCAGCCCGAATTAAAATAACAGCGGATAAATGACCCACGTCATCAGCAGACCGCCCGCGAAGAAACCAACCACGGCTACCAGCGACACCCACTGCAAATTTGATAGTCCCGAAATGGCGTGGCCCGAGGTGCAGCCCCCGGCGTAGCGCGTGCCAAAGCCTACCAAAAAGCCGCCCAGCACCAGAAATACCCAGCCTTTCCAGTTGGCTAAGTTCTCAATAGCAAACAGCTCTTTGGGTAGCAGGCCCGAAAAATCGGTCAGGTGCATTTGCGCTTGCAAGTCGCGGACGGTGTCGGGCGAAATGGCCACTACGTCGGGGTGCCCCAACACGCGGTAGCCCACAAAGCCGCCAAGGGCAATGCCGAGCACAAACCACAGGTTCCAGCTTTCGGCGCGCCAGTTGTAAGTCAGAAAAGGAATGTTGGCCGGTACGCAGGCCGCGCACATGTGGCGAAGCGAGCTGCTGATACCCAACGCTTTGTTGCCAACGAGTAGCAGCGCAGGCACAGTCAGCCCGATCAGGGGGCCAGCCACGTACCAAGGCCACGGCTGGCGGAGTAGGTCAAGCATGCACTAGAAATTCGGGAAGGAAATAGGGAGAGGCTAGCGCACCTGCGGTTCGGGCCAGTCGAGCACGCCCCCGAGCAGATTGCGCACGTGCGCAAAGCCTGCCGAACCGATCTGGCCTGCGGCGTTTGCGGAGCGGGCGCCGCTGCGGCAGTACACGTAAGTAGGCTGGGTTTTGTCGAGGGCGGCCACGCGCTGCGCGAAATCCGGGGCCGTCACGTCGAGGTTGAGGGCGCCCGGCAGATGGCCCGCGGCAAACTCATCGGGGCGGCGCACATCAAGCAGCACTGCGCCGGGTTCACGCAGTCCTTCGGCAAATTGAGCGGGTGTCAGGTTCTGGTAATTCGAAGATGATTTCAAAAAGTCAAACATGGTATGCTGATGGCGTTTTATAAATCTCAGTTAATGAGATCTTTAGTAAATGACCGCAGTCGGCTGGAAGGACTTTACCGCTTCGCCTAAGTCGAACACCCGCGTAGCAGGCAGAACCGGGGCCACGATGCTAGCACCGGCGGCGGAGCGGTAGCCGCCGGCACAATGGACCACCACTGGCTTACCGGCCGGAATTTCTCCGGCTCGCTCGCGCAATTCGGGCAAGGGGATGTTCAGCGCGCCTTCAAACAAAGGCTCCGCTTTGGCTTCCGCGGCATTGCGGATGTCGACAACGGTATAGTTTTCCGGGTGCCTACGGAAGGCGTTCACGTCAAGCTGCGGCAGCGTGGCTTCGGCCGAAGGTGAGCCTATCAGCGCGCCTTTAATCAGGGCCTCGTAGCCGATTTTGGCCGTTTTCCGAATCAGATTTTCCAGATTCTTTTCGTCAGCCGCTACTAAATAAAACGACTCTTCGGGCCCCACGATGGAGCCCAGCCAGGTTTCAAATTTGCCGCCTTGCTGAATGTTAAGCGCGCCGGTCACGTGCCCTTGCTTGAACTCGGCTTCGGGGCGTGTGTCCACCACCAGCACACTGGGCTCCAGGGGCGCGCCAGTTGCCAAGCGCTTCACTTGCTGCACGCTCGGAGCGTAGGCCGGGGCACCGGCTTTGTTGAGGGCCACGTCGTAGCCGAAGTACTTAGGAATGAAAGGCTGATCGGCCAGCAGTTCCTTCACGAAATCCTCCTCGCTCATCGGACGTAGGGCGTAGTTGCCGGCTTTTTCGGCCCCGATGGTGCTGCTGTTGGCTCCGCTGAGCGCCTTACCGCAGAGGCTGCCCGCGCCGTGGGCCGGGTACACCAGCACGTCGGCTTCGAGCACCATCAGCTTTTCGCGCAGCGAGTGGTACATCTGGCGGGCCAGCTCTTCGCGTTTGGCCGTCAGGTTGCCGGCTTTCTCGCGCAGGTCAGGGCGGCCCACATCCCCGATGAAAAGCGTATCGCCCGTAAACACGGCCACGTCCTGTCCCTCGCGGCTGAGCACAATGCTGATCGAGTCTGGCGAGTGGCCAGGGGTATTCAGGGCCCAGAAAGTGAGTTTGCCAACGGTAAAGGCGTTGCCCTCGTCAAATGGTTCGTGGGCGTAGTCAGCTCCGAGCAGCTTGCTCACGCGAATGGTCGCGCCGGTCTGCTGGGCAATCTCTAGGTGTGAAGACACGAAATCGGCATGCGGGTGTGTCTCGATGACGCTGATGATGGTGGCGTCGTGGGCCTTTGCAAAGTCATAATACGGCTGCGGGTCACGGGCCGGGTCGATGAGCACAATTTCGCGGGCGCATTCGCTCAGGATAGCGTAGGAAAAATGCGCTAAGCCCTTGTCTTCAAACTGTTCGATTTTCATGGAAACTTCCGAAGTAAAGAGTTTTGGTTATGTAAATAACTTGTAATCAGATAGTTACTTATGGATAAAAACCAGCTCCCGCAGTAAGATGAAAGTCCCCATACCTAGCGTGAACCAGCCGAAAGCCGGCTTGAGCTTAGCCCCTGGAATAAAGCGGGCTAGGTAAGTGCCCAGCACAATGCCGCCCAGGGCAAAAGCCAGAAAACCCAGCAGAAACGCCCAGGCGATGGGCGTGCCCGCGCTCAGATCGCCCGTAAAGCCGATCAGGGAGTTTAAGGCAATGATGGCCAGCGATGTGCCCACGGCCAGCTTCATGGGCAGCCGCGCGCCCAGCACCAGGGCCGGAATAATCAGAAAGCCGCCGCCCGCACCTACAAAGCCCGTGAGCAGACCCACCACCAGACCGATGCCCAAGATGAGAAAGTAATTGAAGGCGTGCTTGTGGTGCAGCTCTTCATCAAGTATCGTTTCGGCCTGCTGGCTGCGAATCATGGAGGTGGCCGCTACTACCATCAGCACGGCGAAGGCCACCAACACCAGCAAGTCTTTGGTAAACACCATCTTACCTACTGTGAACAATTCGTGCGGGATGGCGGGCAGCAAGACTTTGCGTACCAAAAACACGGCCGCTAACGAAGGCAGCAAAAACACCACGGCCGTTTTCACCGACACCATTCCTTTGCGGAAGTAGCCCGAAGCCCCCACCGCCGCCGTGGAGCCCACCACAAACAAGGAGTAAGCCGTGCTCAGCACCGGGCTCACGCCCATTAAGTACACCAGCACCGGCACCGTCAGGATGGAGCCGCCGCCGCCCATGATGCCCAGGGAGAGGCCAATAAAAATGGCGGCGAAGTAGCCGAAATAATGAAGCATGCGGGGTGGAAGAACGTATGAAATTATGAATGGGTGTTCATGTATTGCGCTAAAAAATGCCTTGCTTCTTACAGAAATGTGCAGGCGGCCAAGCACTGGATCACATCGATCACTTCGCGCATTTTCAGCGAATAAAACACGTTTTTGCCGTCGCGGTGGCTGCTCAGGATGCCTTTGAGCTTCATGCCCGAGAGGTGGTGCGAGGCTAGGCTTTGTTCCACCCCCAGCTTTTCGCTGATGTCGTTGACCGACATACTTTTCTGCGCGGCCAGCAGTTGCACGATGGCAATACGGGTGGGGTGGGCCGTCGTTTTGAGAATGAAGGCCACCTTTTCCATCTTTTCAATGGAAAGGTTCAGGTCGATAGAAGCGGGGATGGGAGGTGTCATCTTCTGCTGCAAATGTATGGTCATTTGTTCATATGTACAACTGTTCATGTTTGCCTAGCTCCATGCTTGCTCACACTACTGCTTCGGTGGCCGGGTATTCGCGCTATGTAGAAAGTCTGAGAGGTTAAGCGCGCCGAATTTTACTGGCAGTAGGGCTTCGCAGCCCTGTTCAACGTGGCGGCGGAAAAGCAGAGGGCCCACACCGCCTAATGCGGGTTGTGAATGTATAAGCAATTTAAATTCAATAAGTTATGTGGGCTTGTTCGGATTTTATGAGTTACCTTATGTTCTCGGTATGTTGACTCGAACTCGGTGAAAAGGTTCTTTTATACGTTTGTTAAAATAGGTTCACTCGCAGATGTGCGGCTGAAAACCTTCCTTCTATTTGCGCTCGCACTGGTTTTGTTTGTGTTGATGGAGCGGCGGCGGCTGCGCGAAAAATAGAAGAAAAAAGGCCCCGGCACTAGCAGGAACGGCCCGCAAACCTTTTCGGAAATTCCGCTGTATAGTATTGTGTATGAGGTACGAGCGAAGAAGGGTTGAGTATAGTCTCAAGTGGGGCACCGTACGCACTGCGTTGGTGCTGTTGTTTATTTTCCTGATGCTGGGAGCAGGTCTGGTTTGGTGGCTCCGCACGTAGGCGGTGCATCAGCAATAGAAGCAGATAGTAGGAAGGCTGGCTGAAAGCGGGTTGGTAAATTCGCTTAACCCTAGTGCTATGTCCATAGCCAGAGGATATTACTTCGGCTATCGGCAAGAAGCGACTTGGCTAACCTGTTGCCAATCAAGAGAATAGTGCTGGGCGGTCCGCGCGCTACCGGTTTTAGTTTCACCGGCAGGAAATGCCTCGCGGACCATCCATTGTTTCAGAACCTACGGGAGCCCCAGTAGCGCATATCCGACTGCAGCCGTGACGGCGCCAGTAAGAGTATTGAGTAGGTTGACCGCGTCGTTGGAAAGTATGCCACGCCGCTCGAGCGTAGCTCCCAACACCGAATCGGCTAGGTTGCCCACCGTGCCGGCCAGCGCCACTACCCAGAAGCTGTATGCTTGGGGCCAGCCAAAGCCCAAGGTGGCCACACCCGCTAGGAGGATGCTGCCTGTTAACCCCAACAGCGTGCCTTCGGCGCTGACTACGCCATCGCGGCCGCGCGTATCGGGGCGCAAGGTCAGGATGTTATAAAACCGGCGGCCGTAGACGGTGCCCAGCTCCGAGGAGAGCGTGTCGGCGGTGGCTGCCGCCAGGCTACCGGCCAAAAGAAGCTGGCAGAGTGGAGCATGGGCGGGCAACACCCAACTCACCAAGGCCGCAGCGCCAGCCACCCCGGCGTTGGCTACTACCTGGGCCGCGGTGCGCCGGCCGTGGTGCGCTTCCGCTACTCCCCAGCGTTGCTTGGTTGCGCGTTGCCAGACCGTCGCGCCTGAGCCCAGCAAGAAAAACAAAATCAGCAGCCCCAGGCCCGTATAACCGGTGCCTAGGAAAATCAATAGCCCGAGCGCCCCACCAGTGCCGGCTCCCGCGCGCGTGAGCTTGCCGGTTTGTAGGCTGTAAGTCATGCCCAAGCCGAGCAGCAACAGTACAGCACCCAAGGAAATCAACGGAGGCATTGCAGGAACTACAGGGGAGAGAAGCTGTAAGGTAGCCAAGAACCGCAAAGCCCATGCTCGATGGCTGTTTTCCTCACCATTTCTCTTGGTAAATCCTGCGCTAGTTCTGCTCCAGAATCTGGAACAGCTCGTCGAGCTTGGGCGTCAGGATAATTTCGGTGCGGCGGTTCAGGGCTTTGTTGGCGGGCGTATCGTTGGTAGCGACAGGCAAGTATTGTGCTCTGCCAGAAGGAGTTACCTGGCTGGCTGGCAAGCCGGCCGTCGTCAGGATGCGCGTGATTTCGGTGGCGCGCAGCACGCTCAGATCCCAGTTGTCGCGCATACCGGCGGTGCCGCGGGCGATGGGCACGTTATCGGTGTGGCCTTCCACCAGTACGTTCACGTCTTGGTTTCCTTTGAGGGCCGTGGCCAGTTTCTTGAGTGCTTCTTGGCCTTTGGGATCAACTTTGGTAGAGCCTGATTTGAACAGCAGCTGCTCCGACAACGACACGTATACTTTGCCGTTTTTGAGATTTACCTGCAAGTCGTTGGCATTGAAACCGAGCAGAGCGTCTGCTACTTTTTGGCGTAAGTTCTTCACTGCCTGATCTTTCTGTTCGAGCACGCGCTGCATTTCGGCGAGTCGGGCTTCGCGCTCTTTCAACTGTTCCTGCGTCGAGCCAAGGTTGGCATTGAGTTGGTTTACCTGCTGATTCTTGCTGAGCAGGTTGTTGCGCAACTGTTCTTCGCTTTGGGCTTTCTCTTGCTCCAGCGCCGCTTTTTCGGCCTGCAGTTGATCTCTGGATTTGGTCAGTTCGTCGCGCTGAGTTTGCAGGGCCATGTATTTCTTCTGCGATACGCACGACGGAGTGCCGATCAGAATACCTGCGCTTAACAAAGTCAGCAGCGCGGTACGAGGGAGGTTCAGATTCATAAGGAAAGGGAGAAAGGGTTGGAGATTGGGCCTTCAAACGGACGAGCTTCCTGCCGAGTTGCCGAGGGAGCACCACCAAGAAGCCCAGCGTTGACAACCACCAAAGGTGCGGCAACTTAGCGTGGGCTTGCGAGAATTGCTATACATCTGCGACGGCCGTCGTACCTTCCGCCGCATATTGGCTGTGTTTCCCGTGTTGTTTTTCTTTCCTCGCTTACGTATTTCGTTCCGGGTCCGGCATTGGCAGCTGTTCGCATCGATTGCGAGCGCTGTATGCCTGGGTATTACTTCGCAGGCCGCGGCCGAACCGATGCCGCAAACGGCCCGTTATTGGGTGCAGTTGCGCGACAAGGGGGGCGTTCGGTTTGATCCCGCTACCTACTTTTCACCCCAGGCTCAGGCCCGGCGGCGGCGGCAACACCTGCCCGCCGCCGACAGCAGTGATTTTCCGGTGCGCCCCGATTATGTGAGTCGCGTACAGGCTGGGGTCGATTCGGTGGTTTTCGTAAGCCGTTGGTTTAATGCAATTTCCTGTTGGGCAACCCCCATGCAGGCGACGCGGCTGCGGCATTTGCCGGGCGTACGCGCCGTGACGCGGCGGCCCGACGCCTCCTTGTTACCTGCTGCCCTGACTAGCTTATCTGCCCTTGGCAACGAGGCAATTAGTGCGGAAGACCGACAACTGGCTCGTCGCCAAACGGCCAGCCTGGGAGCCGCTGATTTTCAGACAGCTACCCTCGATGGACGCGGCCTGCGCATTGCCATTTTCGACGTGGGCTTCAACGGAGCCGACCATCATCCGGCCTTCCAGCACTTGGTGCGCGACAAGCGCATTGTGGCCACCTATGATTTTGTGAAGCGCCGGAACTCCGTATTCGCGGGCGGCACGCATGGCACGGAAGTGCTCTCGTGCATTGCCGGTTTGCTTCCCGATGGTACCCCGTTGGGACTAGCACCCAAGGCGGAATTCCTGTTGGCTCGCACCGAGCGGCTCCACCGGGAGATCTATGCCGAGGAAGAAGCCTGGTTGGCCGCCGCCGAATGGGCCGATCGCAACGGCGCCGACATCATTAATTCATCGCTAGGTTATACCAATCGTCGGTATTTTCCTGAGCAGATGAACGGCTACACCAGCTTGGTGGCCCGCGCGGCGGAGCTGGCCGTGCGCAAAGGCATCTTGGTAGTGAATGCCGCCGGCAACGACGGCGATAACGAAGACTGGCACACCGTGGGCACGCCTGCCGACGGCGACTCGGTACTGGCTGTCGGGGGCCTTGACCCCGATACGTTCCTGCACGTCGACTTCAGCAGTTACGGGCCCAGCGCCGACCGCCAGGTTAAGCCTAACGTCACGGCATTCGGAACGGTGCTGGCCGCCGCGCCTGGCGGGTATGTGCGCACGCAGGGCACCTCGTTTGCTAGTCCGTTGGTTGTGGGCTTTGCTGCCTGCGCCTGGCAGCAAAACAGGCAACTGACGGTGATGCAGCTATTTGCCAAGATTCAGGAATCAGCCGACTTGTATCCGTATTTCGACTACGCGCACGGCTACGGATTGCCGCGGGCATCGGCTTTGCTCCAGGAGCGAAAGCCCAGAACAGAGGCCGCGTTCGACTTGGTGCGGGAAGATTCATTGCTTTCGGTAATCATCAGACCTTCAGCTGCTTACGTGTCGGCACGTACGTTGCCGCTTTACGCCGATTCGGTGGTGCGCGTAACGAGCTTGGCCCCCAAAACGCCTTCGGTGCCCCGCGTAGGGCGCGAGGAGCTGAAGCCACCTTTGTCGGGCGAGCCCAAGCAAGGCGAAGCCGCCGGGGAAGCGGCGCCGCAGCCTCCGACGCACCCCGACTACCTGTACTGGCACATTGCCGACCGCTACGGCGTATTGCGCACCTACGAAGTGCTGGAAGTCACGCAGCGAGCTGTGTTGCGGCTGCCGCTCAGCCGTTTGCGGGCGGGCGATACGGTGCGTGTGCATTACCGCGGCTTCACCCAAAGCTACTCTGTGCAATGAAGGCTTCGACTGTTCTCCTTATCGGGGCGGCGCTGGTGTTGAGGCTGACGCCTCCAGCTCAAGCCCAGCGAGTGCTCTTGCGCGCCGACGTAGCCGAAGACACCATTCGGAGCTCCTTCGGCCCTAACCGGACGTATTACAACCACTTTTATCTGGGTTATGCGGCCGTGGTTGGGGCTCCGGCCGGAGCGGGAGCCGCGTTGGAGTATGGCAAGTCGGGTGAGCTGTTTCTGGGCCTGCGCAATAAGTTTCGGTTGAGCCAGGCTGCTTCTGTCGGGCTGGATTTGCGCTATGCCCGCCTGAGCTATCACCTCAAACAGAACAGCCAGAAGGTATTGCCCGATGCCCAAACGCATTACCGCGAATACGTGGCCTTGCCTCAGTTGCAAAGCGAAGCCTTTGTGCGGCTCAACTACGGGCGGCGGGGCAACGCCATCGGGCGCTACCTCGACCTCACGGGGTGGGGCGGTTGGGTAGCAAGCTCCGTGCATCACTACGAAGACCGGGGCGGGGCTGCCGGCGCCAAGCGGACGGTAGCAAGCGAGCGCGGCCTCAACTACGTGCGGCGGTGGACGTATGGCGTAGGTGCCCGGCTGGGTTCGGGGCGATACGCGCTGGTGGGGCGATATCGCCTCTCCGATACTTTTACCCGCGCCGCCAACTCCGCATACCCGGAGTTGCCCCGCTGGACAGTAGGCATAGAGTTGGGCTGGCTGTAAAAAAATCGTTGGAATTCAAATCTCAAGCCTTAAGCTTGCGCCGGATACTGCAAGGGCAGATTGTAGCTCGGAATTCCGCATTCATTTTTTAGCATCAGACTATAACCTTGCGACTTATTTTCCGGTAAAAAGCCCCGAATTCGAGCTTTGGTACAAAATTAGCTGCCTGAGCGAACCCTCCCGATGGGCTGACGAGTTTACCATCTTGCCCACAAGTATTAATGGACGATTGCCCGATAATGAAGAAACTTCTCCTCCTTGCTTCTTTCGCAACCTTGTTGCAAACCACTTCCTGTATCAATACCGAGCGCGAAATGGGCACTGCCAAGAGTCCGCAGGTGTTTACGCCCACGCCGGAAGCACAACGCAGCCGCCTCAACAGCCGCAGCGTGCTCAACGCCGTCCGGACGACGCATTATTTTTCTAATACCAAAGCCAAGGATAACTTCGTGCTGTTGCTGCAAGGGCCGAAAATCGCGACGGCCCAGGCGCGCTTCCTGATTCTGAGCAGCAAAGGCGACACGCTCCGCAACGAAGTAATTCCGGCTACCGCCCTGATGAGCGACTCCGACTTGGGGGATGCCCCCGCTACCACGGTACGCGACAAAGAGTTGGCCATTCTGAAAGCGATGAATAGCTTCTTCAAGGAAGACCGCTTTGTCCAACCCGCCGTGGCCCGCTCGGCTGCCCAACCCGCCGAAATTGACCCGCAGGCCTGGGCCTCGGTAAAAGAAGATTCCAAAGCCGTGGGGTTCGATTACATCAGCAACAACGGCCGGGAACGTCGGATTGCCTACGCCAAAAAGCTTCAGAAAGCCGTTGTGATCGCGGAATAAAGCGCTGTTTTTATAAGAATTTGATAATCAAACACTTATAAAAACATATGTTTACTCAATCAACAGAAGGGGCCTTGCGCAAGCAAGGCCCCTTCTGTTGATTTTCATTTCCGCGAGGTACATCTGCCCAAACAGAAAAACGCGACACAACTTCTTTTGCAAGAAGTCATGCCGCGTTTACTCCAATCACCACTGCAAACTAACGCCGGCCATATGAACGGCGGGTGAAGAATGCACAAAGTTTGCTACGAATGCGGGGCGGGCTTGGCAAGCAGCCAACCTATCTCTCCTCTAGGACTTTGCACCAGCCGAAACCCGCGAAACTCGCCCAGCACGGCCACCCGCGTCTGGGCCGGCAGCGTATCCAGTGAGGCTGCGTCGGCGGAGGGCTGGCTGTACAAATCCGTAGCAGCAGCCAGCGATTCGCGGCGCAATGGGTCGGCAGCCGCGACCACCGATTTCGCCAATACGTAGCCCATCGTGCCGTCGGGGCGCTGCACGCGGTACCAGTCGGTTTGGCTGCCTACTACCATCAGGGGCGTATTGCGGGCCAGCGCCGTTACGGTGCCAGTTCGAGGAGAAGGGGTCCGACGAAGCTCGGCGCTTTTGTCGCGCACGCGCACCCACTGGCCCAGCCGCTCGGGGTTGGTGCGTGGTGCCGGTGGCGTGGCATCGGCGTGGCGTACAAACGGAAACGGATCGACGGCGCCGCGCCCGCCGCGGTAAATGCCAAAGTGCAGGTGCGGCGTAGTGGTGCGGGCATTGCCCGTGTTGCCGACTAGCCCCAGCGTGTCGCCGATGCGTACCATTTGGCCGGGCTGCACAAGCTGCTTGTCGAGGTGGGCGTAGTAAAGGTGTTGCCCGTGTTGGGTATCAGCCAGCCACACCACGTTGCCGCCGAGCGGCGTCACGTCCACGCGCGTGATCAGGCCCGGTGCGGCAGCTACGGCGGGGGTGCCGCGCTTGGCAAATATGTCGATGCCTTCGTGGCGACGAGCGCCCCGGTCGCGGTCGGCGCCCCAGAAACTACCCACCGCAACGTCGCTTTTGCCTCGCACCGGAAAACCCAAGGACGGCTCGCGCTGAATGCGGAGGGTGTAGCGCCCCGAGCGCAGTAATTCGGGCTGAACCCGTAGCAAATGCTGCCGGTCGTCCTCCACTACATAGCTGAACGACAGGGCCGTAGTGTCGGCCGAAGCCAGCAGCTTGGGCGCCGGGCGGTCGGGCCGCAGCTCAAAGGCATCCAGAAACACGCGGGCATCGGTGCCAGCACCCAGCGCCAGCGTGATGCGCACAGTTTCGCCCTCGCGCACGGCATAGCGATAGGAGGCAGCCGTGGCCCGATCGGCGCGGAAATACCCGGTTTCCTGAAAGGGGAGCGTAACCACCAGCGAGTCACGCAACGCGCGGTCAGCGGCCGTGAGCCAGTCGTGGCCCAGGGCCGTTTGGTCGAGGCCCGTTTGCCGCAGGCGGCGGGCGTAGGCCTCGTGCGGCGTCGCTTTTTGAAAGATGCCTTGCAGCGTTTGTTGCTTGCCGCAAGCCGTGAGAAGAAGTAGCAGGAGTAGCCCCGAGGCGTAGGAACGAAAACCAAAAATCATTCGAAGAAAATAGAATCAAGCGCTTTATATGGCGTTATAACCTTTGACGAAAGCACGGAGTTCGTTGTCAACTTGCCGAAGTTTCAGATTGCCCGCCGCAACCTTCGTATGCAGCCTGTCGAGCTAAAAGTGAGGAGCACTCCGGTTTTCGCCCTATCTTTTACTTTTGTCCGATACGCCCTCCACTTCCACGCACCTTTTTTTATGAAACTCATCGAATGCCCCCGCGATGCCATGCAGGGCTTACCCGAGTTTATCCCGACTGCTACTAAAACCGCTTACCTGAACCAATTGCTGCAAGTCGGCTTCGATACCCTCGATTTCGGCAGCTTCGTGTCGCCCAAAGCCATTCCGCAGCTTCGCGATACGGCCGAAGTGCTGGCCGGCCTAGACCTGAGCACTACCCGCACCAAACTGCTGGCCATAGTGGCCAACCTGCGCGGTGCTGAAACGGCCGCTTCTTTCCCTGAAATCAGCTATTTAGGCTTCCCACTGTCGGTTTCAGAGACGTTCCAGCTGCGTAACACCAACAAGACGATTGCGGAGGCGCTTACCGAGCTGGCGCACATGCAGGACCTCTGCGAAAAAAACGATAAAACGCTCGTTACCTACCTTTCCATGGGCTTTGGTAATCCTTACGGTGATCCGTGGGGACCCGAAACGGTTGCTGAGTTTACGCAAAACCTCGCCGACATGGGCGTGCGCGTTGTGGCCTTATCCGATACCGTTGGCGTTTCGTCGCCGGACACAATCGCGCCGTTGTTCAGCCAACTCATCCCTGAGTTTCCGACCATCGAATTCGGAGCGCACCTGCACACGACCCCGACTACGTGGCAAGAAAAGGTCGAAGCCGCGTATCTGGCCGGTTGTCGCCGTTTCGACGGGGCCATTGGCGGCATCGGTGGCTGCCCCATGGCCGCCGACCAACTGACCGGCAACATGCCCACCGAAAATATGGTGGCTTTTTTCAGCAGCCATCACGTAGATTTGGGGCTAGACCTGGAGGCTTTCGCCGCCGCCCAGTCTTACGCCCAATCTGTTTTTAACTAGTTATCTATAAGTAATTGATTGTCAATTACTTATAGATATATTGAAAAATTCATCTCGGTGGATTTTTAGCTTGATTTCACTTCCCTCTGAGCTTGCTCACCAGCTACTCTCAACCGTTTCTCATGCCCGCTGTCGATTTATTTATTCCTTGCTTCGTCGATCAATTGTTTCCGCAAACGGCCATGAACATGGTGAAAGTGCTGGAGTCAGTGGGGTGCGAAGTGCATTACAATGCCAACCAGACTTGCTGCGGCCAGCCAGCCTATAATGCTGGGTATAAGCAGGAAAGCCACCAGGTAGCCTGTAAGTTTTTAGACGATTTCCCTAACCAGCCCGACCGCTACATCGTGAGCCCGTCGGGGTCGTGCGTGGGCATGGTGCGCAACGCCTACGCCGAGCTGTTCGACGGCACCGCCGACCAGGCGCGGTACCACGGCTTGCAGCGCCGCATTTTCGAAATGACGGAGTTTCTGGTGGATGTGTTGGGCGTGAAACAGATCGCGGGGGCGCAGCTGCCGGGCAAATACACGTACCACGATTCGTGCTCGGCCCTGCGCGAGTGCGGCATCAAGGAAGCGCCGCGGCTCTTGCTGGACGCAGTGCAAGGCCTCGAACGCGTGGAAATGAACGAAAGCGAAACCTGCTGCGGGTTCGGCGGCACGTTTGCCGTCAAATTCGAAGCGATTTCTGTCGCCATGGCCGAGCAGAAAGTGGAAAATGCGCTGGCCACCGGCGCCGACTACGTCGTGAGCACCGACACGAGCTGCCTCATGCACCTCGACGCCTACATTCGCCGCGAGAAAAAGCCTATCAAAACCATGCACGTCGCCGATGTGCTCGCCAGCGGCTGGTAGCCAATTTGATCATCAGACATAAAAAAGCCCTGTCGGACAACCGGCAGGGCTTTTCTGTTATGGTAATTTATTGTCTTACAGCAACTTCTGAATGCGATCTTTGAGGCTTGCCGACGCTTCCAATAACGGCAACCGCGCTGCTGCCGAGCATAAGCCCAAGGCTTCCAAGGCTGCTTTCACGCCCACGGGGTTGCTTTCCTCGTACATCAGCGGGTTCAGAGGGAGAAATTCGTAGAGCAACTTGCTGGCCTCGGCATAATGACCGTCGAGGGCCAAGCGCGTCATGTCGCTCATGCGCTTCGGAAAAGCATTGCCCAACACCGAAATCACGCCCTCGGCCCCAAAAGAAACCAAGGACGTAGTGAGCAGATCGTCGCCGCTGATGAGCAAGAAACCCGCCGGGCGACGTGCCGCAATGGTCATGCATTGCTCCATGTTGCCGCTGGCTTCCTTGATGCCGATGATGTTGTGGTGTTGCGCCAGCCGGAGGGTGGTTTCGGCGGTCATGTTGGAGCTGGTCCGGCCGGGTACGTTGTAGAGGATGATAGGCAACGCGCTGCTATCGGCCAGCCGCAGATAGTGCTGAATAATACCGGCTTGCGAAGGCTTGTTATAAGCCGGGCTGGCCGACAAAATCGCAGTGATGCCGGTGAGGTCAGTTGAGCGAAAAGTGGCTTCGACGCCGGCCGTGTCGTTGCCGCCGATGCCGTACACGAGCGGTACACGGCCTGCTACATGCTCTTTCACCACCCGCAGGATTTCGTTTTTTTCGTCGGGGGTAACGGTGGGCGATTCGGCGGTGGTGCCGTTGATGACAAGGTATTCGACGCCGCCTTCAATCGTAAAATCGAGCAAGCGCCGCAGAGCCGCATAATCTACGGCGTGGTCGGGGGCGGGAGTAAAGGGCGTAACGAGCGCAACGCCCGTGCCTCGGAGTTTGTCCATGCGGAAAAGAAGCTGTTGATTTGTAACCCGTAAGGTCAACGCGAAGGTACAAAGTCAGTCGTTGCGGCTTTTCATCACCTCTTTTTCTTTTCAAAGATTCTCTTGCGCTCGCTTTGCAGCGCCGTTCACATGGTAGTAACCCGTAGTGCGTTCCTCGCTGCCGCCCTGGCCGCAACTTTTTCCATCTCTTCCTGCGAAACCAAATCCGCTACGGCTTCCGCATCGATGAGCAAATCTGCCGTTGAGTCTGCCAAAGATTCATCGGCTACCACTGCGGCTCCGGCATCCGCGTCGGCCCCCGACCCGAGCAGCATTCCGGCCGGCAAAATTGCCAGCGCCGAAACCATTTTGGGCCGCGACCAAGTACCGATTTTGTGCTACCACCAGATCCGGGACTGGCGTCCGCGCGACTCGAAGGGCGCGAAGGATTACATCGTGCCGGTAGCCAACTTCCGCGAGCAGATTAAGATGCTGGCCGACAGCGGCTACCACACCATCCTGCCCGATCAGTTGTATGCTTACTTGGCTACCGGCGCGCCGCTGCCCAGCAAGCCAGTAATGCTCACCTTCGACGACACCGACCTGGATCAGTTCACGATCGCGCGCCCAACGCTGGAGAAATACGGCTTCAAGGGCGTGTATTTTGTGATGACCGTATCGTTGGGCCGCCCCAATTACATGAGCAAGGCACAGGTAAAACAGCTTTCCGACGAAGGCAACGTAATCGGTTCGCACACCTGGGATCACCACAACGTGAAGAAATACCAAGGCCAGGATTGGGTGACGCAGATCGACAAGCCCACCAAAACGCTCGAAGAAATCACGGGCAAGGACATCAAATACTTCGCATACCCATTCGGCCTTTGGAACCCAGAAGCCATTCCGGAGCTGAAAAAGCGCGGTTTTGTAGGAGCTTTTGTCCTCGCCGAAAAGCGCGATCAGCAAGATCCGCTCTATACCATCCGCCGGATCATCGCCAGCGGCTATTGGTCGCCGCGTACCTTGCATAACAGCATGGTAAATAGCTTTTAGTGCATTGATAGAGAGCTCGTTGTAAAAGCTAAAAAGGCACCTAGGACTTCCCAAGCGCCTTTTTAGCTTTTACACATCTTCATACTTGTTGTTTTTTAGAAGTGCATACTTCAGCGAATCAGGATAAAAAAAGAAGGCCCCAGCGCAAGCGCCGGGGCCTTCTTTGATAAATGATAAATGCTTGATATAGAATGTGTTGTAAAATATGATGTATAAACTGTTGCGTATGAGAAGCTTATAGGCTAGAGCCAATGATTACTTTTTGACCGAAACGCTGCGCACCGCTTTCAACCTGAAGGAAATAATTGCCCGCTTGCAAGTCTCTTACCGGAATGAGCAGGTCGTTAGAGCGGCCTGTGTGTGTGCGGCACAAGCGGCCCAGCCCGTCGTAAAGGCGCACCGTGATCGAGCCAGAAGCTGGCGAGTTGGTCGTGATATGCAACGCGTCCTGGACAGGGTTAGGATAAGCGGAGCACCAAATCGTTGGCGTTGTGGAAGAGTTGTGAGCTGCCTGTACAACGCGGTTGCTTTCGTAAGCGCCAACGTTGCCCGTCAGGCCTACCTGCGGGGTAGGCGTGCCGTAGAAGTCGCGTGGGCCAGGCGAGTAGCTAAACAGCGCATTCAGGTCAAGCGCCGCCCCGATCAGGGCCGAGGTAGGCTGTAATACATAAGCTGCTAAGGCCGAATTAGGAGAACGGTTCAGCGTGCCACCCGAGCCGGGCGCTGTGAACTTAGGGTCGATGTCGAAGCCAACTGCGTGGCCGCCAACATGTTCCTGCCCAGAAGCAGTCCGCCACTCAGTAAGTGAGTTGAAAGTGCTTCCTCCCCATTGCAGCGTCAGCGCCTGGTCGGTGCCCCAGTAACAGTTGCCTTGGAAACGCACGCCTTGCGTAGTCTGGGAAGATACTATCGGCAACCCACCAGTTGTTTGCAACACGTTGTTGGTGAAAGCGATCTCAGAGACGTCGCCGCTAATGATAGAAATGGCTTTAGGAGTAGAGCCGTCGGCAGCCGGAGTTACGAAAACAGTATTGTTGTGGATATTGGCTCGTTGAATTCCTCCGTTCGATCCAGACGACCACAGCATAATAGCTCCTTGGTTGTAGCGACGAGCATCGTTTTCGCTTATATTGTAGCGAATGGTTATATCGTGAAATTCGGGGGCCCCGTAGTACTGAGCTAGCAAGTAGCCGGCGCCTTCGTTGTCGTGAGAATAGTTGTATTGTAAGATTGAGTTGGTGCAGCCACCATCCAAATCAAAGCCGCCGCCATCGTGTGCGGTGCCCGAATGGTTGTGATGTGACTCGCATTCCTGAATCACTAAATTGTTGCAGCAGTACCCCCAGATACCAACTGGGCCACCGCCGGGGTTTGCATTGAGCCAGCCATTGTTGTAGGCTTCGCAATGTTCAACCAAGCCACCGTCTACGCCAGCAATTACAATACCGCTACCCGTATTGGTATACGTTACATCAGCACGGCCTGAATTGTCATAAGCCTTGCAAGCACCGATGTACCAGTTGTGGTGGGCATTGAGAAGCTCAGAATATGAGGATATACCTGAATCGCCATTTGCATGGGCTGAGCTATTGGTGACCCGGACATTATCGTACCCGCTTGCGCCATTCCAGCTACCAATTGAAATTCCGCCAGAGCGGTAACCACTAACATCTAAGCTGTCGAGCACCAGATGATTGAGGTGCGTATTAGCGGAGTCGAGGTAAAAAGTAACACCAGATTCGGTATTGGAAAGGCGACCGGAGCCCACAAAATTTAGGCTCCGTAACTCAATTCCGCCGACGTTGTAGGCGTAGAACCCAGACGATTTGCCGCTGGCAATGGTGGCGCGGCTTTTACCGTAGGAACTAATCACAATAGGCTGGGCTTTCGTTCCCTGAATTTTGCTCCCTAGATAAATACTACCCATAAAGGTTCGGTTCCCTTCAAACAGGACGCGGTCGCCAGCGTGCAAGCTGGCAGTGGTTACCCGCTCAATCGTTTGCCACGCCGTCGCGACAGAAGTGCCAGCGCCCTTATCATTGCCATTTGCACTTACGTAATACGTAGTTGCTTGCGCACGGTAGGAAAAAAGGAAAGTGAAAAGTAAGAGAAAATGTAGCTGTATCTTCATGCTTGAACCCTTATTGTTTTCAGGCTCAATATTATAGCATAGCTGTCATTATTAAAATATGAACATTCTTCAAAGATTTTAAGAACAGATTCAGAATGTTAAAATATAATATTTGCATCATCCTGTTTTGGATGATTTTCAGGTCATTGGCCTTGGATTTAGCATTTAAGAAATAATTTTTGGGATACTTGTTAACTGATGAAAAGTCTTATACAGCTAAAAAGTTACATGATGAGATTAGCGTTGATGAGAATGCCGTATTATTAAAATCACAGTTTGTCGTTCGTATAAATTTTTTATAAGTGAGGTAGCCTGCTTAAGCAATTATAGTTTATTACCGAGGTAGGCGCTTATTATAGCAATTGATATTAGAAGAATATATAATTGTATTAATTCAGGACTAGAGAGTTGTTAACTTCGTTGTTCTTCCGACTACAAACAGGTGGTTCAGCTTTTGAGTAGGGAAATGCGGGTGGGATAAGTTGGATAAGGATAAGACACAAGGGCGGTGAGCCGGAAGCACTTGAAGTGCCCGGCCACCGCCCTTGTGCAAGTTGTTGAATATCAATTATTTATACTTGTGGCTAAGACGGGCTCAAAAATAGGCGTAGTGCCAAAAATGGCAGCCTTAATTTCTGGATAAGATTTGCCGAGGGTTTGCGTTTGCTGGCCCAACCGGTCCGGTCTGATGGCAGGGCCAACTACCAGTACGGGCTTGCCATGCAAATCTTCGCATTGTGCGATGCTTGCTCGAAACTGCTCGTAGCGGGTTTGCAGGGCCGCCAGAGAATCGGAGGCAGGGCGTTCGTTGCGAAATGGTTTGGAACAGTCTATGCTTACCCAATCGACGTAGCGTTCGCCGGGGTAGTAAAACCGCATAGAATCTGGCTGGGCAGGCGCATCCCACACCCAGAGAATATTGGAGTCTTTGCCGCGCCTACAGCGCTCCACCACATGGCGCCAAGCCTTGATGCTGGCTGCGGACGTAATAGCAGGGGATTGGGTGCGCAAGGCAGGGTCCCAAGCCAACCGGATCAGGACGGGCCGCTGCAGGCTTTGCAGGGCTTGCAAACAATGGTCCCAATATGCATCTAGCTGGCCAAGAGCCACAGAACCGGGAGTGATAGGAGCGGTGGCAGTGCCTAAGGAAAAGGTTAGTAATGGTACTTGCTCATTCGTAAGCTGGCTGCGCACCCAATCGGTTGGGAAGGAGGTAACGGAGTCGGGGGAAGGGGATACGGAAATAGCCAGTGCTACCACGTCGGGACGAGTTGTGACGGGTTGCCAGGCTGCTGAATGGGCTTTTAGATTTAGCGCAATCCCTGTGTGAAGCGTAGGCCCGCCATCCAAGGCCCAGTTGGTGGGCGATTCAACGTACTGATTTGCATGCCAATGCAACGCCAAGGTGCCCGTAAGCATCAACCCCATAATCATGACGGCCGAAGTTGCGGCCACTGCGGGGCGCCGCAGTAAGGCTTTCGCTCCGTCGTTGGCCGCTTGCAGCAAGCCGAGCACGCGGCCAGCTATCTGTAATTCCGACACCCGGGTTGCGAGCCGCGCCAGGGAAAGGTGCACACGATGCAAGCCAAGGCCGACAGACGCAAAAATGGAAGCCGCGTTGAACAAGCAAAAGGCCGTCATAGCCAACGAATACACATTATGGCGATCCTCGTGCGTCAACGTGAGAACCACCAACAAGTTGAGCAAGCCTGCCGCAATATTGGGGGCCGAAACACGCCACTCGTTGGGCAGCGCGCTTTCCTTGGGTGTAGGAATATACGGCACCTTGATGCCCAGAATAGCATACACAAAGCCCACCGTGTAGACCCACCATGTGCCCGCTCGCAGAAATCCGCCTACTAGGTGCAGGCCCACTTCTCGCGGATCGCGTAGCCACCTTTGGGAATACAGTCTGATTACCAAGGCGATAGCAACCAGCGGTAGAAAATGCGCCGCGAAACCGGTCATCTCAATCGACCATGGAAACCGTCCGATAAGCAGCGCAATACCCGGCACTACCAGATCGATCAGGGTAATGACCCCCGCCAAAAAATAAAGTGGCAGGGTAGCATAGTGGAGCTTCTGGCTCCAAGTAAGACGGCTGAATAAGCGCGGATAGACGCGAAACAGCAGGTCGAAGGCGCCGCGCGACCATTTGAGTTGCTGGGCATAAAACGAGGCCAGCGAAGAAGGAACTAAGCCGCGGCTGAGCACTTCGGGCACATACACGCTTTGCCAGCCGTGGGCGTGCAGACGCATCGCCGTGTGCATATCCTCCGTCAGACCGGGTGCGTGCCCACCGATGGAGTCAAGCGCAGTGCGTCGGAAAGTGCAGTTGGCTCCAATGGCCAAGGCCGTACCGAAACGATTCATCCCCATCATCAGAGGGCCGTAGAAATGGTACGTCTGCTCGGCAGCACCTTGGGCAATTAAGCTATCTGCTTGATTACCATAAGCTTGCACAACCTGCGTAAAGCCCACTTTCGGATCAATAAAATAAGGCACCACCCGGTCCAGAAAATCGGGTGTGGGCACGTGGTCGGGGTCGAGCACCACGCACAGCTCGCCCGTCGCCTGGCGCAGGGCGTTGTTGATGTTGCCTGCTTTGGCGTCAACTTTAACCTGTCGCGTGACGTGAACAACGCCCAGCTCGGCGCAAAGCCGGCGCAGCACGGGGTCGTCGCCTTCGTCGCAGAGGTAGCTGGTATGCGGGTAGGTAATGGCTTGCATCGCCCGCAGCGTCTTCTCGAACATTGCCAGCGGCTCGCCGGGGCAGGCCGTGGTGAGTACATCGACGGTAAAACGGTGCTGCTTCACTACGACCGGCGCCGCGTCGGGGCGCACCGGTTCGCTTACCCCGCAGTAGTGCACCCACTCGTGCACCATGCGCAGAAGCTTAAAGCCCATGGACAGGGTCAGAAGCCAGAAAAGTGGGGCATAGCCGATGTGTTGCTTATCGCAAAACCACCACAGAAAGTTGATTAGCAGCAGCATCCCTGTGACCACCAAAAAATGCATGACCCGTAGGCCCGACGCATTTCGGGATTGGATTTGAGGAACAGAAGCAAGGGGCTTTGCCAAGTTCATTCGAGCCGATAGTTCTGTTAATGGCATTGCCACGTAATTTAAAATAGCTGTCCTTCAGAGCTTTACAATAGTATTAACCACTTGATTCTCCATACATACACAGAGCAATCCGTATACAAAGTAGCGTAAAAATAGTAATAATCGAAATTAAGATATAACTTTATCAGGTTTTAATTTGCATTACTCTGCCTAAGAAGAATACTCTCCATGATAGCGCTGCATAATCTGCTCACTCTGTGTGGGATAAGCCTCAGCTTGCTGACTTGCCAAAGTGCAAATACCGTGTCAGAAGTGAGCGAAGCTGACCCCCGCGAGGTTGCAAGCAAGCAAAATTTGCCGGTGGTTGTGAAAGTGGCGCGCACAGCTAAGGGCTTTCAGTTGCTGTGTAATGGAAAACCTTTTCAGATAAAAGGAGCGGCTGGTTATGAGCATTATGATTTGCTGCACAAAGCCGGCGGCAATTCGGTGCGTTTGTGGAGCACCGACTATGCCAGCACGTTGCTCGATAAGGCCGAACGCAATCAACTGAAAGTGACCTTGGGCCTGTGGATGGGCACGGGGCAGCAGGGCTTCGATTATTACGATAAGGTGGCTGTCAAACGCCAACTAGCCGAACTGCGTGAGCAGGTGCTGCGGTACCGCAACCACCCCGCCTTGTTGATGTGGGGCGTCAGCAACGAGCTCGACAACACTTCGAAGGGCCGCGTGCAGGTGTGGGAGGCCGTAGAAGAAGTGGCCCGCATGGTGCACGAACTCGACCCCAACCACCCGACTGTGCTGGTGCTTTCGTCGGCGCTGCGCGACTTTGCCTTGATGCGCAAAACCTGCCCTAGTATCGATATTATTGCCACCAACGCCTTCCGGAATCTGTATAAAGTGCCGCTGAAATTTGAGCGCAACGGGTGGGATGGTCCGTACCTGATCACGGAATTTGGAGCGGCGGGCTACTGGGAATCGCAGGCGGCGGAGTGGAAGACGGCTTTTGAGCAGAGCAGCTCCGCCAAGGCCGAGTTTGTGCGCCTCAATTACGAAAACGTCATCGCCAACAATCCGCGCTGCTTGGGCTCGTACGTGTTTTACTGGGGCCAAAAGCAGGAATACACATCGTCGTGGTTTAGCACGTTTTCGGCGACGGGGCAAAAAACTGCGCTGGCCGACGAGATGCAACATCTCTGGACCGGGCGCTATCCTGCCAACCGCTCCCCGTATATCGGAACAGTCAGCCTAAACAAAAAGATTGATACTGAGAATATTATCCTGAAGCCCAATACACCGTATCAGGCCACCATTACCGCTTTCGACCCCGAAAACGACCCGCTCACGATCCGGTGGAGCGTTGTGCCCGACTACGACCAGCCTGCGCTTTCCATCGAGCCGGCGGAGCTGCATACAGCGCCCCTGCCGGTGCCCAACGCGGTGCAAGCCTCCGAAGGCTTGAGTGCTACCATCCGAACGCCGGCCAAAGCGGGCCCCTATCGTTTGATGGTGACGGTCGCGGATGACCAAGGCAGTATCGGAACGGCTAACGTGCCTTTTTACGTGGGTAAATTACTAAATAATTGATTGTCAGCTATTTGCATAAAAAAGTTGCTCCGGCCGTTCACGTCAAAGGTGCGAACGACCGGAGTACTCTACTTTTAAGGCAAATGCCTAGAATAACGAACCCTGCTTGCCCGGTTCGGCGGCAGAATCGGCAGGTGCAGTTAGTGTTGGGTCGCCAGTCAGGGAAAGGGTATCGGCATCAGCGCCGGCAACATCGTCTTCGGCTTCGAGGTCAGAAGGAATCATGGCCAGCAAATCGGTTTCGCTGATGATGGGCACTTTCAGTTCGGTAGCTTTCTCGCGTTTGGCAGGGCCCATTTTGTCGCCGGCTACTAAGTAACTGAGCTTCTTGCTGATAGAGCCCGTTATCTTGCCGCCGTGCTGCTGAATCAGGTGTTGCAGCTCTTCGCGGCTGTGCTGCTCAAATACACCTGACAACACAAAGGTGAGGCCGGCCAACCGGTCGCTTTGGGCACGGGGCGGCTCGCCGGTCAGGGCAAGCTGCACGCCCGCCGCGCGCAGCCGCTCAATTAGCTCGCGGTTGTTGGCGTCGGAAAACCATTCGGCCAGCGATTCGGCAATTACGCCGCCCACTTCGGGCGTAGCGGCGAGCTCGCCGGCTGAGGCGGCTGCCATGGCATCGATGGTGCGGTAATGCGCAGCCAACTTTTCGGCCACCGTTTCGCCCACATAGCGAATGCCCAACCCAAACAGCACCCGATCAAACGGAACTTGCTTGCTGGCCTCGACGCCTTTGAGCAGGTTGTTGATGGATTTTTCGCCCAGCCGCTCTAGGCCCGTCAGCGTAGCGGCGGTGAGGTCATAAATGTCGGCCGGCGTCCGGACCAACCCCAAGTCGAAGAAGCGACCCACCGTTTCGGTTCCCAATCCATCGATATTCAAGGCTTTACGGGAAACGTAGTGTTCGAGCTTTGCTTTCAATTGCGGCGGGCATCCTTCGTCGTTGGGGCAGCGGAAGTGCGCTTCGCCTTCGGGGCGTATGAGCGGCGTGCCGCAAGCCGGGCACTCGGTGGGGTACTTGATCGGTTCGCTGTCGGCCGGGCGAGCGGTGAGGTCAACCCCCGTGATTTTAGGAATGATTTCGCCGCCCTTCTCCACAAACACCATGTCGCCGATGCGCAAGTCGAGGGCAGCTATCTGGTTGGCGTTGTGTACGGAAGCCCGTTTTACCACCGTTCCGGCCAGCGGCACGGGCGTAAGCATGGCTACTGGCGTCACGGCGCCGGTACGCCCCACTTGGTATTGAATGGAATTGAGGCGCGTACGGGCTTTTTCGGCCGGGTATTTATAAGCAATGGCCCACCGCGGACTCTTCGAGGTGAAGCCCAGAACTTCCTGCTGACGCAGGTCATCGACCTTGATCACGATGCCGTCGGTGGCCACGGGCAGCTCGAAGCGCTTCTTTTCCCAGTGATGCACAAAGTCCAGCACCTCGTTGATGGAATGGCACAGGCGCCACGTATCCGACACCGGCAACCCCCAGGCTTTCAGGGCTTCCAGCGACGCGCTGTGCGTGGGGAAGGTGCGGCCGCTGCTCAGAAAGCTGTACGCAAAAAATCGCAGCCGTCGTGCGGCCACCATCGCCGAATCTTGAAGCTTGAGGGTGCCACTAGCAGCATTGCGGGGGTTGGCCAGCAAAGCCTCGCCGTTTTGCTCGCGCTCCGCGTTCAGTTCGTCGAAAACGGTAATGGGCATAAAGATCTCGCCGCGCACCTCAAACTCGGTCGGTTGGTTTGGGGCCGGGCGCAGATGGAGGGGTAAGTTCTTGATTGTGCGTACGTTATTGGTAACCACGTCGCCACGGGTACCGTCGCCGCGCGTGACGCCCTGGGTGAGTTCGCCGTTTTCGTAAGTTAGGCTCATGGCCACGCCGTCGAACTTCATTTCGCACACGTACGTGTACTCGGCTCCTTCGAGGCCGCGGCTCACCCGCTCGTCGAAGTCGCGCAGATCGGCCTCCGAGTAGGTGTTGCCCAGCGACAGCATGGGGTAGCGGTGCAAGGCCGTCGGAAACTGCTTGGTGACGGTGCCCCCAACGCGCTGGGTGGGCGAATTGGGCAGCACAAACTCCGGGAATTCTTTTTCCAAGGCCTGAAGCTCTGCTAGCATGTGGTCGAACTCCTGATCCGGAACTTCCGACACGTCGTTCTGATAGTATTGATAATTAAGGTGATGCAGACGCTGGGTGAGGGTCTTTATTCTTTCCTGCGGGGAAGTTGGATCGGACATAACAAGTGCATCTGAACGGCGGGTGAACAAAAGGACAAAGGAAAACGAAGATTCAGACGCTTAAAAATACGGCAGTCGGCTTGGTTTAAGCCATGCGTTTTGGCGTTGGAGCAAAAAAGAAGGCTACCGTTTCGGGTAGCCTCAGGGGAGTAAGTTGTCGGAAAAGTCGGGTGGTTACTCCTGTACCAACACGCCATCTGCCTCAAAATTAAGCTGTTGCTCAGGTTTGGTGATGGCAGCAATTTCCTTCGCCGATTTGCCGGCGTCTTTGGCATAGTGCTGCAAATTTTCAACGGGCACTTCTTCGCGGTGCGCCCAACCATTGATGACTACGGTTTTGCCGGCGATGTCTTTGGGTACGAAAAAGGCGTAATTCTTAAAGCGCACGCGCATTTGCTTGCCACTGGCCGTTTGCATAGTGAGCCAGCAGCCTTTGGCTTGGCACACTTCGCTGGCTTTGCCAATCAGCTTGACCTGCGCCGAATCCTGTGTGCCGAGTACTTTGGCCAATTCGGTTGCCGGAATCGCGCCCGCGCTGGTGATGGCGGCGCCGTAGGTTTTGCCCGTTACGGCCTTTTCCGTTGTGCTTGCGGTTGCCGTCGCGCTTTGGGGCGGCGTGTTTGATTGGCAGCCCAGTAAGCCGATTAGTAATGCATTGACAATAAAGGTGTTGCGCAGCATGGGCGGGAAGGTAAGGGCGTGGTCAGAAGAACAGTCGCCCTAAAATAGCGTTTTTGCGCTACTACTGCCCGCCGCTCCGCGATACCAGCGTAAGCGTCTGCTCCAGCTTATTGTTTTTGTTATACACTTCCGTCTTCACGATGCCCACGGCGGGCGCGTAATAATCGATTACTCTGCCCACACTACGCAGCACCAGATCGGCGTGTGGGGCAGTGCCTTGCTCGCGCTCGGCTTCTACCCGGTAGCACTCAAACGTGCCAGCCGGCGTGCTGATTTTCTCCGGGCCGCTCACCACCCGCCGGTTGCGCAGGGTGGTATATACTTTCGCGATGGCCACTACCGAGCTGCTCACGTCGATGGTGACGCCGCCGCTGGGCAACTGGCTGCCGACTGTGGGCTGATTGGGCCACGCCAGCGGCACAGGCGTGTAGGCAAGGCGGCGGTCGCGGAAGGACTTCAGCGCGTCGTAGTTGATCTGGGCCATGCCATCGGTAAAGCTCGTGTCGCGGCGGCAGAAGAAGGTAAGGTCCTGAAGATGAAGAAGTTTATTTTTTTCATCATAGGTGCCGCTCTTCAGCAACACATTGTTCAGCGTCACGGTCTGCTTTTTCTCTTTGTTGGTATCAGTGCTGGGGCGCACCACGCGGTTGTGCACTTGGCCGGCGGGTTTGCCAGCGGCATCTCTGATTTCATACACGACCTCCATGTTGTCGGAGAGGCCAAAAGGGTGCGCGCAGTCGACGGCTGTGGGCGGTGCCGCTTGCGGAGTGTGGGCCGCTACCGGCTCGCTGACGGCCCGCACCTGCTCGGATGAGGTCGCGGGTTTGGTGCAGCAAACGGCACCAGTCAGTGCAAAGCCGGCAACTAAGGGGCGGAAGGAGCGGGGGCGGGGCATAACGAAAGGAAGAGGGATCGCGGCAAGGGTGCGTAAAACGCTTACGTAAGTAGAATTATTTGGATTAAGCTAAACCAAGGATTTAATAATGTTGTGGGGAAAGCACCGAACATTGAAATTGTACCTACAACTTGCGCTTTTCCGTAAGCGAAAGCGCAACTTTTCTCTACCGCTACTACCCCTTACTTTTTCTCTTTCATGGCTGATTCTTCTCAACAACCCGCCGCTAACTGGGCCGACACAGCGGCCGCTTTACTTTCCAAGCTTTCGGGCAGCGTAGAACTCTCGTTTACGTTCGATCAGATGGAATTGCAAGTGCCTAATAGTCAGAATGTTAATGCAGTGCCCGCGACGTGGCGCCTCAACGGCTCGTTGCGCATCCGCACGCGCGGCGAAAATCCATCGGCGGCGTTGCCCCAAGCTACTCCTTCGTCCCTTGGCTAACGCGCTCGAAATTGAGGCGCGGCTAGTCATTTCGCACGACGGCGACGACATTCAGGTGGCGGCTTCGGGCACGTACCTGATCGTTAATATACCGAGCCAGCGCGTACTCGACAAGCTCACCAGTACGCCCAAAGGAGCGCCAAAAAAGCCCAAGGCCGCCAACGCGCCCGACCCCTTGCAGCAGCTCAACGACCTGGCCCGGCGGTTGGGCTTGGTGCTCGACTTGCGGGTGGCCGGCAAAACCTACGTGACCTTCGGCGTCGGGCGTAGTCCGAAGATTACGCTCAACGCCGTTTTGGGTAAACTAGGCTCGTTTTTTCGGGGCGAGTAACCGCGAAAAGAGCTAGCCATCCGCTCGTTTTTTGCGTACCTTGTTCAGAAGGCCTACGGTGCGGTTGGAGAGGTCCGGCTCGGAACTAAAGGCCCGTTTTTTGGTTTGCCAAGACATACGCGCCATCACCACCCGATGAATTCTGACAAAGAACATAAAGACAAAGTAGGGGCAGGCCGTCCACCCTCTGCCTTTGCCCGCATGGAGCGGGTGCCACCGCTGCTCATGCTCCTGTATCTGGGCATGATCGGCATCACCGTGCTCTTCGCCATTCTGATGGTGATGTACGTCCGGACGCGCATTTTTAGCGGCATTCCCACGGGCTTGCACCCGTTTCCGCGCTACTTTTCCATTAGCACAATCGTTTTACTAGTAAGTAGTTACACGCTCAGCCAAGCCCGGCGCCTGTACCAGCAAGACGACGTTACCAACTTGGCCCGGTGCTTGGGCGCAACCTTGATTCTGGGGCTGACATTTGCCGGGTTGCAAGTGCTGGGCTGGCACGACCTGATGATGCAGCGAGTGCTGTTTACGGGCGAGGCCAGCGGCACGTACGTCTACATCATTTCGGCCTTGCACGTGGCTCACTTGCTGGGCGGCGTATTGTTCCTGACGGTGCTTTCCTTGCGTACCCTGCACGCCTCCCACGACGGCGTCCGGACGTTGGTGTTTATCCGCAATCCGTACCGCCGGCTCCAGCTGCGCATGGTCAGCATCTACTGGCACTTCATCGACGGGTTATGGGTGTTGCTGTTTGCAATGTTCCTCTTCTTGTATTGAAGCAAATCAACCGCATAAAAAAGCTCCGGTGCCGACACGCCGGAGCTTTTTTATACAATTAATTAAAAGTTAAGTAATTGATATATAAGTAGTTATATTATCGTGCAATGGTGACCAAACCTTTAAAGCGCTTTTTATTCGTGTACTCGATTAGGTAGAGATACGCGCCGGAGGGCAACTGACCGCCATCCCAACTGAAGGTGCGGTCGGTGGTGCGGTATACTTCGTTGCCCCAGCGCGTGAATATCCGGATGACGGCAAAGCGCGAATCGCAGAAGTCGGGCGGCAGGGCTGGCATAGTGAAAAAGTCGTTTTTGCCGTCGTTGTTGGGCGTGAACACGTTGGGTGGCAAGAAGCTGGCGGTATCCGTATTTGTGACTTCAAAGCGCACCGTGCGTATCTGAGGTTTGGGCAGGCAAGTTGCTTCCTGAAGCTGAAACGTAACTTCCAGCGCGCCGAGCGCAGTCACCGCGTCGCAACTGGCCTGCCACCGGAAGACGCCGGTAGCACGGCCAGCCCCGTTGTGAGGCTCGAAGCTCATGCCCGCCGCGGCCAGATCGAAGTCTTTGCCGGCGGCCGTAAGCGTCAGCTGGTCGGCGTCGGCATCCAGGCCCTCCAGCGTTACTTCGTACGTCCCGCCCAGCGGCCTTCGTACCACCACGGGGGCTTCCCCGGTCAGGGCAAGCGGCTGCGAGCTGGTCAGCGTAGGGCCCACGTTCTGATAATCAATCTGGATGGGAACAACCACGCTGGCTGTTTGCTTGGTGTTGCAGGGCGATGCCGCCGCCGTAAATTCAAATTCGTACAGCGACTTGCTGGCCGTTGGGCAGGGCGCGCGCCACGTAAAGCGGCCCCGTAGCTGGTTGTTGCTGATGCCCTGCACCAATTGCGCGCCCAAACTAGTGGGCGCAAATCCGCGGCCGGTCATCTCCAAGGTTAGCGGGTCGTTTTCGGGGTCGGTGGCGGTCAGGTCGAAGGTGATGGTAGCGCCTGGCCGAACGTGCAGCGGAAACGTGGGGCCGGCCGTGCTGACCAGCGAGGGCGCTGCATTGGGGTCGGGCTGCGACGTAAATGCCACCTGCACCGTGTCGCGTTTGGGCAGGCTACAGCCATCGTCGGCCACGATTACGTCCAGTAAATACACCTTGCCCTTGGTATCGAGGCAAGCCGGAAAGCACAGCTGCGAAACCAGCGTGTCGGGTGCGCCCTGCGTCCGGACGGTGCCTTGCGCAAGGGACAATTCCGGCAGTGCGCCCGTAAAATTGACCGGATGCAACGACAAACTCAGTCGTGAAGCCGGGTCGAGATCGGTGAAACGCAGGGTTGCGCAGCGGTTGCTGGTGGTCAGCCGCAACGTATCAACGCCCTCGCGGTAGGCCCTCGTACGACCCGTCGTGCGCACCGTCAGGGAAGGCGCTTGGTTTTGCGGACAGTTGAGCACTTTCAACTGAAAATCGCGGCGCACTTCCCCGATTTTCTCTCCCTTGCGGTATTCCGAGCACCGGATGCCGAACACAAACAAGCCGAGCTGCGACGGCCGCACCTCCAAACGCCCCGTTTGTCGGCCAATGCTGAGCGTGGGCGTACCCGGAATTTGGTTGGTAGCACTCAGGCCCGCGTTCCAGGTGATGTTGCCATAGGGGGCAGGCAGCGCCAGCGGCTTGGAGTTGGTAGGTGCTGCCGTGGAGTGGCCGTTCAGCGGGGTAACCAACTCATACACAAGCGAATCGCCGTCGATATCCTGGCCGCCGAAGTTGTAGTAGAACAGCTCGCCGCGGCAGGCATAATCGCTCAGGGGCGGAAAAATGCGCGGCGTCGAGTCGATGAAGGGCTGGCCCCGGCGCGACACGGCCGGAAACTCCAGGTAAAACGTCTGGCCGGCATCGCCGGGCGCCACGATGTTGCTGATGCCGTTGTTGCGGCAGCAGCGCTCCACGGCCACGTAATAGCCCGTGCCGTTGGAGTATGAGGCAGCCGGCAAGTCAATCGCGCGACTGTAAATAAGCTGGCGGGTGCTGAGCGAGGGCGAGGTGCAGGCCGGGTTGGTATAGGCCACGAACGTATTATTAGTCAGCGGCAACACGATGTCCTGCATCCGGCGGTTGGTCCCTTTTTCGAAGATGGTGGCTGTCAGGTCGTTGTCCAGCGCGCCGGGGCTGCCATTGATCGCGTCGAAATACAGCGTCAGGGTCAGCTGGTAGCTGCCGCCCGATTTGTATTGCAAGTCCAGCTCGCCCCCGACAATGTGCGTGGCGTGAGCTACTTGGCTAATTAGCAGCAAAAGCAGCAAGCCCGCGTACTTTCGGAACGAAAACCGTTGTAAAAATGCGTTCATGCAGAAGACAATAAGGTAAGTTGCGTTCTCCTTACAAGATACAAAATCGCGTTCCGACCGCGTACTTTCGCAGTCGGTATTTTGATTAAGGTAACTATCTGTAATATAAGATGTTAACTGGGAAGTGCTATACTCCCTAACGCTTGCATGAAGCCTAACCTATCCCTATTGAGGACCCTGCTGTTGTGGACGCTGATGACAGCCGCCCGCGCCCAGACGCGTACGCCAGTGCCTGTGCCCGACGCTGCCCTGACGTGTGCGCAGGCTCGCTCGACTACGGCCCTGCTCAAGCCCGCGACCACCGTGAGCCACCGGCGGAAGATGGACCGCTACGACGTAACCTATTATAAGCTCGACATCGCGCTCGAAAACACGTCCCGCAACGTGGCCGGCTACGCCCGCATGCAGGCCCGCGCCACGCAGGCCCTCGACTCGCTGGCTTTTGAGCTGTATCCTTCGCTGGTCATTGATTCGGTGGTGGTGAACGGCCGCCGGGGCCTGGGCGTGCGCCGCAGTGTCGGTGATGTAACGGTAGGGCTGGCCCAGGCAGTGCCCGCGGCTTCGCTGTTCAACGCCTACATCTATTACCACGGCGCGGCGGTGCCCAACGGCCAACTTCCACCCGCCGTCGATTACGCGCTCAATACAGCTTTGGTGGCGCAGTACAACACCAATGTCACCTGGAGCTTGTCGGAGCCCTTTTATGCTTACGAATGGTGGCCCTGCAAGCAAGTGCTCACCGACAAAGCCGATTCGTCGGACGTGTGGGTGACCACCACCAACCCCAACAAGGTGGGCTCCAATGGCGTGCTCGAACGCGTTACGCCCTTGGCCAACAACAAAAGCCGCTACGAGTGGAAACAGCGCTATCCCATTGATTACTACCTTATTTCGGTGGCCGTGGCGCCTTATGCGGAGTATGTAAACTACGCCAACCCCGTCGGGGGGGCGCGCATCCCGATTGTCAACTATATCTACAATCAGGCGGCACTCAACGACTTTCGCGCCGAGATTGACCGCACGCCGGGCTTCATCGAAAACTACTCGAAGCTGGTTGGTCCGTATCCGTTTGCCAAGGAGAAATACGGGCACAGCATGGCGCCCATCGGCGGCGGCATGGAGCACCAAACCATGACCACGCAAAGTGGCTTCAGCTTCACCCTCACGGCCCACGAGCTGTTTCACCAGTGGTTTGGCGACAACGTAACCTGCGCTTCGTGGGAAGACATCTGGCTTAACGAAGGCTTCGCGTCCTATGGCGAGTACCTGTCGTATGAGGCATTGGGCACCCCGGCGCAGGCCCGCGCCTGGATGGACGATGCCCACAACACTACCCAACGGGTGCCCAGCGGCAGCGTGCGCGTAAGCGACACTACCTCTACGAGTCGCATTTTCGATAGCCGCCTGAGTTACAAGAAAGGGGCGGCCGTTATTCATATGCTGCGCTACCTGCTCAACGACGACGCCAAGTTTTTCCACGCGCTGCGTACCTACCAAACCACCTATGGCGGTCGGACGGCGCGCACCACCGATTTGCAGAAAGTATTTGAGGCCGAAGCCGGCCGGTCG
Source organism: Hymenobacter jejuensis (assembly GCF_006337165.1). Taxonomy (NCBI): domain Bacteria; kingdom Pseudomonadati; phylum Bacteroidota; class Cytophagia; order Cytophagales; family Hymenobacteraceae; genus Hymenobacter; species Hymenobacter jejuensis. The sequence continues at coordinate 4,686,524 of NZ_CP040896.1, read as the reverse complement.
CTGGGTTACTTTTTCGAGCAGTGGTACCGTGGGCAAGGCTATCCTTCGTTTAACATCTTTTGGAATCAAGTGGGGGATAAACTGTACGTGCGCTCCGTGGAGATTGCTTCCTGGCCCACGACCACCCCTTTTTTCGACACCGATCTTGACCTAGGCATCACCACCAGCGCCGGAGTGCAGGTCGTCCGGTTTCACCAGAATCAGTCCACTACGCAAGTCGTGTTGCCTGTCACCGGTACCGCAACCGATCTCCAGATCGACCCAAACCAGTGGGTGCTCGATGGGTCCTCGACGGTGCAACGAGATGAAACGCTGGGGATTCCCGTCGAGGTCGAGTTTGCTATCTATCCCAATCCCTGCTTCGATTATTTGAAGGTAGCCGGCTTGCCAGCCGCCGCACACGCCGAGGTGATTGACGCCTTGGGCCGGACAGTATTACAGCAGAATTTGCAAGCAATTGATAGTCAGATTGATACCCATAATCTTGCTTCGGGCCTTTACCAACTGCGGCTGACTACCGACGCAGGGCAAGTACTGAAGAGCCGGTTTGTGCGCCTCTAAACGCTCTTCTAAATCCAGCAAAAAGCCCGATCGACATCAGTGAATCGGGCTTTTTAGTGTGAAAAGCAGTGTTAAAGCTGCTTACGCTTTGGCGTACTCCTTGATGCGAGCCTGCACTTCGGCATCGGCGGGCGGCAGGTTAAACACCGCGTCCATGAGTTCATCAAACGATTTGGCCACCGTAAAAATGTTGTCTTGGTAAGGATTGCTGAAAAAGCGAATGAAGCCCGGCTGCCCGTTGATGCTCACCAGATCGACGGTAACGGTGCCGAATCGCTGGTTGCAGCGGCCCGTCACGGTGCAGTCTTTGGGCTGGGGCTTGAGGAAATGCTTCTCGATGGTTTCGGTGTAGCGCGGGTGGTGCAGCACGCGGCGGTCGGAGGTAGAAAGGTTGTAACCCAGGGCCAGCACCCGATCGCGAATAAAATCGAACAAGTGGCGAAAGTTGCCCGGCCCGATGCTCGGATCGAAGAAAAACAGTGCCCCGTACCGGCCACATTCGTCGGCGAGCTGCACCCGAAACCCCCGATCCGTGACACCAGCCTTGCGGAAATGGTAGGCTTTAAAAAAAGGCCCCATCCAGTTAAGGTATACGCGTTGGTGCACCCACTGCGAGTGGGCGGTCTGCTCGGCGGGGGTGCGCTCCAACGGTTGCCAGTTGGTCGAGTCAGCCCCGCGGTCAGCGGATAAGAGCTTTTTTAGAAAATTCAACAAAACGGGAGAGAGATTCGCGATCTGAGTGCAAACACGGGCCCAGCAAAATAGTTTCTAAGAAGAAAGAGCAACTTGGTTTGAGAAGGCTCGTCTTTATGACTTGATCTATCTGTTAATCAGCTACCTATGACTGCCACACAACGCACTACACTCAAACAACAACTCTTAGCCGAATGCCGCCGCGTGCAGCAGCAGAAAGCCGACACCGCCCGCCAAGCCATGCTCGACGTGCAGGAAAGCGCCAACGAAAGTCAGGGCGCCATCGAAGATAAGTTTGAGTCGTTTCGCGAGGCCTGTCATATTCAGCGCGACTTGTATGCCCGCCAACTCGACGAAGCGCTTTCGGGCCTGCAAGTGTTGCAGCGCGTGCCCGAAGCCCGTCCGCCCAAAGACCAGCCGGGGCTGGGCTCAGTAGTTGTCACCAACGACCAGCGCTTTTATATTTCGGTGAGCATTGGCGAAATCCAAGTCGAAGGCGAGCCGTATTGCGCCATTTCGGCCTTCTCGCCGCTCTTTCAGGCCATGTCGTCGAGCCGCACCGGGGAGTCCTTCGACTTCCGCGGCAAGCGTTATTGCATCGAGGAGATTTATTAAGCACCCAGAAGGCCGCTTTAATAACTATCTGATTGTCAAATATTTATTAAAGTGGCCTTCTGGAATTCGATACCTCTTAGCCGCACTTCACTTCGCGACCCGCGACCAGTAGTGGGAGCGGCCGATCATGGGAAAACCGATGTATCCCTTGATTTCCAGCCGGTCTTGGCGGTCCAGGCGCAGGAAACAGGAGTAGGTATGGCCGTTGTGCGGGTCGTAGATTTCGCCGCCGTCCCAGAGGTCATCGCTGGCGTTGTACGTCAGGTTTTGCACCACTACCAAGTTGAGCAGCGGTCGGCTGCGCTTTTCGGGGTCGGGGTTGCGTAGGTCGGTCTTGGGCCGCCCCGTTACGGAATCCTGTGACTGATTCAGCCAGACGATGCGGCCGCATAGCTTCTCCCCACACCGATAAATTTCGATGTGCGATTCGGCTACGTCGTCAACCCAGACGCCAACCGGCGATGCCGATTGGGCCCAGCCCACTTGGGGCGCCGCAGCCCACCACAGCAACAACCCCACCCACAGATATTTCAACAGCGTACCGGCTTTACTACACGATTGGACTGCGCATTGGCAGGCCCCAGCATTTGCGCAAGATAAAAAAACAGCGACCACCCAAGCTGGGAAGTCGCTGTATAAATACGAGCAGAAGCCGCCGTTGGGTTATTTCACGCGCGTCCAAGATTGTGAGCGGCCGATCAGCGAAAAGCCGATGTAGCCTTTCACTTCCATCGAGTTGGCGCCCAGCATTTTCATGTAGCAGGAGTAAGTTTTGCCGCTCTCTGGATCGTAGATTTTGCCGTCGTCCCACTTGTTATCCGAGTCGTACACAAAGTCCTTCATAAACACGAGGCCCAGGCGGGGGCGCGAGCGCAGCTTGGGGTCGGGGTTTTCCGAGTCGGTTTTGGGCTTGCCGGTTTTGGGGTCGTTGGGCACGGTCAGCGCCACGATCTTGCCGCACAGCTTGTTGCCGCACTGGTAGATCTCAAAATTGGCTTTTTTCTCGCCGTTGGTCCATACGCCCAGCGGCGAAAGAGTTTGTGCGCTGGCTACGCCAACGAAGCCTAACAGCATCGTTAGACACAGGAGCAGGGTTTTTTTCATGGGAGGGAAGATGACTGGTTTGGGGGAAAAGATAGGGGAAAACTCCTGAATCTGGATGGCTCGTGGAGGAGGCAAGCGTTGCAAGCACAATTGCAAGTTTGAGGCCAAGCCCGGAAGGCATACAGATTTAGCAATATTTGCTAGTTTGCTTGGAGAAAATGTGCCTGATAATCAGCCATATGGGCCAAATAGGGCCCCTTCGCTATAAAAAATGGCCTTTTAATTTTGAACCTTCCCGCGCTCTTTTAACTTTACCCACCAGTAGTGAGTGCTACGCCCCCGACCCACGCCGCCCTAAGGTACTGGGAAGCCCGGCCGGGGTTATGTGAAACGTAAAGAAAGGAGGTACAAAATGTCTAGTAGTCCCAACCAAATCCTGCCAAGCCTGTCGAATGTAGTCCGCTTCACCGCCGGACGCGCTTAACAACAGCTTAGCGCGGATTTAGCCTTTCTTTACGGCTCTTTCCCGCATTACGGCATGGTCTTACCTATATAAGGAGATGACGGGGCTGTACCCCAGACTCGTCGCTTGGTAAGATTTGAAGGATTAGATACCCGGTTTGCCCAGCAACTCTTCTGTAGAGTGTGCATAGGCAAACCGGGTATCGCTTTTTCAGGGGTACCCAGCCTCTATAACAGCAAGAGCCGCCCCGAAAGGGCGGCTCTTGCTATATGGTTGACTGTTAATATTTTATATCAAATCAGCATTATAGCACCCGGCGCACCCCCATAAAGCGGCGCTCGTAATCGGTGTTCTCAACGGTGCTGATCTTGACGCCCGACTCCTTGCGGGCCGACGACGAATGCACAAACCGGAGCGGCTGACCCGGCTCCGAAATCACGATGCCTGCGTGCCCGGCCGTGGTAGAAGTGGTGGCTGTGCCCGTAAATACCACAATGTCGCCTTTGCGGGCTTCTTCGCGCGGCACTGGCCGGCCCGTATTGATCAGCAGCGCCGTAGAATGAGGCACCGGCACGCCGAAATGGGCAAACACGTAATTGACAAAGCCTGAGCAATCGAAGCCCGTTTCGGGGGTGCTGCCCGCGTAGCAATAACTGGTGCCAATGTGCTGAAGCGCATACCGCACTACGCTATCGGCGCGGACCGCCGGGCGGTTGTCAACCCAAACGGCGGTGCGGGCAGGCGCTTCGACGGGTATACGCTGCACCAACGGCGCCGATTTCGTCGAGCCACCCGGATGCAACCGCTGCCGGCCTAACAGTACCAGCAACACGACCGCAAAACTCAGAAAAGCAATCCAGACGTAGCGCATAGGTGAAAAAGAGGTAGGTAAACGATTGCTTCGGCCTTGCTAACGGCAGAGCTTGGCCGTGGGTTCCGCCTGGTATGCTGCGCAAGGCAGCCCTTTGCGTTGAAAACGCTGGCAAGGGGCCCATTTTCAGCCGTACCTTGCAACCTCTGCCGGCTTTTGCCGTCGGAATAAATCTACTTCTTTCACTCTTATCATTTTTCATGCCCCACTCTCGTTTCCGCCTCTTGCTGGCGGCCGTGCTGGTGTTGGCGCTGGGCCATTTTGGGCCAGCCGTCGCGGCTTCTTCGCTGCGCTACACCCTCTCGATGCCGGCCCCGCAAACCCACTACTTTGAAGTCGAAATTGCCCTCAGTGGCTTCGGCAAACAATTCACCGACGTAAAAATGCCCGTGTGGGCACCCGGCTCGTACTTGGTGCGGGAATTTGCCAAAAACGTCGAAGGCTTTCAGGCAACGGCTGCCGGTAAAGCGCTCCGCACCGAAAAAATCAACAAGAATACCTGGCGCGTGTACCACGCTGGTACGAAAGACTTTGCGGTAAAATACAGCGTCTATGCCTTCGAGCTAAGCGTGCGTACCAGCTTCATTGATGCTTCGCACGGCTACCTCAACGGTACTAGCGTATTTATGTATCCGGCTGATAGCAAGCAACTTGCAAGTACACTCACGGTAAAGCCCGCCGCGGGCTGGGGACAGGTTTCGACCAGCCTGAAGCCGGTTTCCGGCGCCGCGCCGTTTACCTTTCAGTCGAGCAATTACGACGAGCTGGCCGATTCTCCTATCGAAATCGGCAATCAGAAAATCCTGTCGTTTGTGGCCAATGGCACCCCACACACGGTGGCCATGTACGGCGACGCTCGCTACGACGAACAGCGCCTGCTGGGCGACATGAAGCGCGTGTGCGAATCGGCGCAGAGCGTGGTGGGGCAGAACCCCTTGGATCGCTATCTATTTATTGTGCACAACATCGACCGTGGCACCGGGGGCTTAGAGCATCTTTTCTCCACCACATTGTCTGTTTCGCGCAACTCGTATGCTACTGAAGCGGGCTATAAGGGCTTTTTGGGCTTAGTGGCGCACGAGTATTTCCACCTCTGGAACGTGAAGCGCATTCGGCCAATTGCCTTAGGGCCATTCGATTACGATACCGAGAACTACACGCACATGCTTTGGCTCAGCGAAGGCGGCACCAGCTACTTTGGCGACCAAATTGTGCAACGGGCCGGCTTTACCACGCCCGAAAACTACTTGGCTAGCCTCAGCAATACCATTACCCGCGTCGAAAATACGCCCGGCAACAAGGTGCAGTCGGCCGCCGAATCGAGCTTTGATTCGTGGATCAAGCAGTATCGGCCTAACGAAAACTCCAACAACATCGGCATCAGCTACTACGACAAAGGTCAACTCCTTGTAGGGCAGCTTGATCTGATGGTGCTGAACGCAACCAACGGCGAAAAACGCTTCGACGACGTGCTGCGCTACCTCTACGCCGAGTATTACCAGAAGCGCAAGCGCGGCTTCACCGACGAGGAGTTTCAGGATGCCGTAGCCAAAGTGGCTGGCCGCCGCTTCGACGATTTCTTCCGCACCCGCGTCTACGGCACCCAAACGCTGGACTACAACACGGTACTGGGCTACGCTGGCCTGAAGGTGACCCAGACGCCTGCTTCGGCCGATGGCATGCTCGGGGCTACCGTCACGGCTACGGGTGCCAACGTTAGCGCATTGGGTGCCGCCACGGGCGGTAAATACATCGTAACCAGCGTAGTACGTGACGGAAGTGCCTGGCAAGGCGGCCTCAGCGTAAACGACGAGATCCTTGCAATCGACGGCAACCGCCTCGCCGACGATCCCGGCAAAGCGCTCGCAGGGCGTCCGGCGGGCACTAAAGTCACGGTGCTGGTGACCCGCGAGGGGCAGATCAAAGAGCTCACGTTCCCGTTGCTGGCCAGCACCAACCAGCGCTACCGCATCGAGCAGCTGCCGAATCCTACGGAGGCGCAACTGCGTGTCTTGGGCAAATGGCTGAAGAACAATAAGTAACAGCAGTTAGACACAGGCAACCAACAAAAAGGCCTCCCAAACCATGTTTGGGAGGCCTTTTTATAAATATTTGATAATCAAATATTTACATAACACGCTTAAGTGCCACGTCGCGTACGGGCGTGATAACCAACGGCACTTTTTCCACTTTCACCGAGCTAGTATCGAGGCCGAAGTACTTGTCTTCGGAGGCGATGAACTGCTTGATGTAGAAGTAGGCCTGCATCACGAGCTTTTCCATGAGCGGAAATTCGTTTTCGACTGACAGGAATTTCTCCAGTACTACAAAACGGAAGTCGCCCGTAACGTGCTGTTTGCTAAGCGATTCGTAGCGCGAGGTAATGTCCACTTCTTTGTTGCGCACCAAATCTTCGACCACTTTGCGGAAGTACAGGTTGATGCGCTGTTCGACCCGGAAACCCAACCGGAAAGTGATGCGGAAGGCGTCGTCGGGGGCCAGCTCCACCACCTTGTACTCCATGGTATACGGCTCGTCGGTGGTGTCGACGTGCACAAACCAGTAGATGTCGGCGCGCTTCGGACGTTTCTGGAAGATGGAGTAAATGATCTTGGACTCGATTTCCGAAGGCCGCTCCGCCGACGTCATGAACACCAAGTGCGTCGAGTATTTCGGCACCGAATCGTCGTCGCTGAGTTCTTTGAGCGCATCCATATACGGCTCAATCTTAACGAATTCCGTCAGGCGGCGCTTGATGTAGAAAGCCCGCAGCCACGTGTACATCACGCTCATCAGGGCCAAGCCAATAGCCAGCGAAACCCAGCCGCCATGCGGAAACTTGATGAGGTTGGCGATTAAGAAAGCCCCCTCGATAACGCCGTACACAAGGGCGAACAACACCACAACCGCCATGGGTACCCGCTTGGAGCGCAGCCACATCGTGAGCAGCAGGGTGGTCATGAGCATGGTGAGCGTAATGGCCAGACCGTAAGCGGCTTCCATGTGTTCGGAGCGCTTGAAGTAGAGCACCACCCCGATGCAGCCCAGCAGCAGCAGCCGGTTCATGCTGGGTACATACAACTGGCCTTTTACGTCGGTGGGGTAGTTGAGCTTCACTTTGGGCCACATGTTCAGCCGGATGGCCTCGGCCACCAGCGTAAATGAGCCCGTAATCAGGGCCTGCGACGCGATAATGGCCGCGATGGTGGCAATGCCAATGCCGATGAGCAAAAACCACGGCGGCATGAGTTCATAAAACGGATTGCGTCCGCTGAGTTGCTCGCCTTGGTGAGCCAATAGCCACGCGCCCTGTCCGAAGTAGTTGAGCAGCAAGCAGGTTTTCACGAACATCCAGCTGATGCGGATGTTGCCCTTGCCGCAGTGCCCTAGGTCCGAATACAAGGCCTCGGCTCCGGTCGTGCACAAGAAAACCGCACCCAGCAGCCAGAACCCGCCCGGATACATAACCAGCAACTCGTAGGCATAGTAGGGGTTGGCGGCTTTCAGGATCTCGGGGTGTTTTGCGATCCAAGAGCCTCCCAGTACGGCCAGCATGGTAAACCACACGAACATAATCGGTCCGAATGCTTTGCCAACTATCTGAGTACCAAAGCTTTGCAACAAGAACAGGCCCATTATAATGGCGATAACAATGGGCACCGTCGGGATGTGCGGATACACCGTTTCCAGACCTTCAATGGCCGAGGACACCGAGATGGGAGGAGTGATGACACCATCGGCGAGCAGGGCCGCGCCGCCGACAATGGCCGGAATCGTGAGCCAGAATGCCCGGCGCCGTACCAAGGCAAACAACGAGAAAATGCCACCCTCCCCGTTGTTGTCGGCGTTTAGGGTGAGCAATACGTACTTAACGGTGGTTTGCAGCGTCAGGGTCCAGAGCACGCAGGAGATGCCACCGTACACGAGGCGCGGATCAATTTCCTTAGGCACAATGGCTTTCATCACATACAGCGGCGAAGTGCCGATGTCGCCGTAAATAATGCCCAGGGCAATGAGCAAGCCGGCAGTCGAGATGGCGGTGTGCCGATGTTTGGCGTCCATAGTAAGAAATAGAAGGAGAAATCTTCCCGGCGAAAAAGCGCCTAAAGGTAGGGTACGCAGAGCAAATCGGGGACTCCGTTTCCCAAGTGGTTTGGTAGAAAGAAAAGAGGTAAGTAATGCTCCTAAGCAGATGGCTCGGCGCCTGGCGGCAGCTCCTCGTACGTGGGCGGAGGAAGCAAGGCCGCAGCCGCAGCCGCCGCAGCCTCGTCGTGCCGACGACGGATGCGGCGATTGGTTTCGCGGGCCAGCTGCTGCCAGCGTTCGGGCTCGCCGGGAAGCGCAAAGTGCACGGCCTCGCGCCCTAGCCGGTGCAAGCGCAAACGGTTGGTACCGCGCTGCCCATACACGAATAATAATGCGCTAGCCGCCAGACCTAGCATGGCTGGCATCGTGCGAAGCCAGTTTTGCAAAAAGGCTAGCGCAAAACCCGCCAGCGCAAACCCACCCAGCAAATACCACAGCAGCCACCGCACCGGGGTTAGCTCGACCGCTTCAAGCTCTAGCAACAGAAAGCGCTGGCCATTTACGGTCAGCGTATCGGCTGTGAGTTCCAGCCGCCCATCGGAGCTGCGCAGCGGCGGGAGCGAAGGCTCAAGAGGTTCGGAGGCGCTTAGCGGAAAGCTTTCTTCAGAAGGCATGGGGGCAGGTGGGGCCACCGACCCGGCCGTAGACGTACGTACCCAGGTTGGGAACGTGCCGGTAGCGGTTGGGTCGGTGGTCATCCTTTGGTTGGAAGCGCTAGTTGTTGACGCGCAATAACTCTACATCAAAAATCAAGGCAGAGTTCGGACCGATGTCGCGGCCCGCGCCGCGCGTGCCGTACGCCAGCTCCGACGGAATGTAAAGGCGCCACTTCGAGCCTTCGGGCATCAGCTGAAGCGCTTCCGTCCAGCCCGCGATTACGCCATTGACTGGGAACGTAGCGGGTTCGCCGCGCTGGTAGCTGCTGTCGAACACGGTGCCGTCGATGAGGGTGCCGTGGTAGTGCGTCGTGACGGAGCTGCTGCGTGTGGGCTTTTTGCCGGTGCCTTCCGTCAGGATTTCGTATTGCAAGCCGCTGGGCAGGGTGGTCACGCCGGGCTTGTTTTGGTTTTCGGCCAGGAAAGCTTCACCGGCCTCCTTGGCATCGCCACCGCCACCGCCCTGAGGCTGGCTACCACCGTTTTGGGCTTCCTGTGCCTCCATCTGGGCTTGCAGTTGGGCCATGGCGTCGCGCATTTGCTCTTGGGTCAGGCGGCTGGGCTGGCCGGCAATGCCTTCTTTCAGGCTGTCAGCCAGCACGTCGATGTTTAGGTCGAGGCCCTGCTGGGCGAAGTTGCGAGCTAAATCGCGGCCAATGATGTAGCTGATTTGCTCCTTGAGGGTGTTTAGGTTCATGGGAAAAAGGAAGAGTGAGAAATACACGGGCGCGGCCCCTTCCGAGCCGTCCGTACTGTGAAGTACCGAAAACCGCTCGGAATGGATGTGGTTTTTTTTGGCCGCGCAAGGTAAGGCCCTGATTATGACGTTCAGATGGTTTTTGGGCAAAATAAAAAGGCTCCGCTTTATAGCGGAGCCCTCCGGATAATCGTGCGGCGACCAAGCCGCTCAGCCAGAAAAACTAGCAGTAGTGAAACTCTTCTTCGTCCCGCAGGTCAAAAAACAGGTTCAGGTCCAGCACCTGAGCGGCCAGGTACCCCAGCGAGCCAAGGCCCCCCAGTACCAATAGCGACGAAACAGCGGCAGTGCTCTTTTTCATGGCAAAAATGTATGTAGTAGTGAATCAGGTTCTTGAGTGCAAAGATACTACGCAACCGTTATAAAATTGTTATGCAAGCATCATTTATTTGTGACGGTATAGCTTGCATAAAGCCACGTTAACTTCTGTTTAATCAAGGGGGTGCCTGTAGTGCGGGGTGGTAAAACCTTTATTTAGAAGTACAATTAAACAACATCCGCAATCATTCAACCACCCCGGCGGCAACGAAGCTGCCGCGTTCCCTCCTCGGCTGAGGAGGGGAGTTTTGTTTAGGCGCCGCCTTCTTTGGGAGCTTTGCCAGCGGTGAAGTTGAGGCCGAAAAACAGGTTTTCTTTCAGGAAAGAATTGCGGCGCCACAGCTTGTTTTCGCGCTCAACCAGTTGCTGGGCGTTGTCATCCTTAAACATAAACGGCGGAAACAGCCGGATATACTGCACGTCGGCGGGGTAAATGAGCAAGCCTTGGCGGGCCAGCTCGCGTCGCCAAGTGGCGAGGTTGCGGATGTTTTCGTTGCCCAGCAGGATTTTTTTATCGAGCTGCGGGTCGTGGATTTCGATGATGCGCTTGTTGCCCCGGCGCAGGTAGAGTTTGGTGTTTTGCACCACGTTGCCGCCGTTTTCCTCTACGATGATAAGCGTGCCAGCCGGCCGCAGCGCTTCCCGGAAAATGCGCAGCGCATCTTGGAGCGGTTCGAGGTGGTGGAGCGTGTCCTGAATGATGATGTGGTCGTAGGAAGCCGGGGCTGGAGGCGAGTCAAAGAGGTTTTCGTAGCTGTAGGTAAAGCCCGACACGTCGCCAAACTGCGACCAGTAGCGCAGCCGCTCCGGGATGTGCTCAAAGTAAAATTCCAACGTCGTGCCGTGGACTTTGTAGCCGTTCAGAGCCAGAAAAATAGCCGTGGTGCCGTAGCCACAGCCGCAGTCCCAGATGGCGGCCTCGGTGTTGGGCAGCCGATCCAGGATGTAGTGCAGGCGCTGCGTAACATACACTTTCCGAAACTCAAAGCTGGCCGGGTTGGCCAAAAACTTGTAGTAGCTGGTGAGCTTGGAGTTGCTTCGTAATTCGTCCAGAAATAACGCAAAGAATTGATCAACAGTCATATCGGGAGCGGAGGAAGCAAGTTGGGTAAGACAAAACGCAGCATGCTGCTCGGCAAATGTACGGGCTTGAAAGAGTTTGGTAAAAGCCAAGCCCAGCGCCTCCCCGCCGACTCAACAAGCCTCCTGCATCGAATAACCTACCCGCGAGTGTGCCGATGGCTTGGTATCTGGCTCAATATTAGTAACTTATAATATATAAGAAAGTGGTAGTAGGCGACGCAGCAGGAACGCTTCGCAGGGTGCCTGACTAGGCCGGAAAGTGGATGAGGTTGCGCGGGAGCCGAGATACGCCGGCTGGTTTTGGTGCCCGAGGCAGGGTGCTGAAGTGAATGTTCATTTTTACCTACACTCCTATGAAAACACTTCTGTTAGTCATTTTGTGCTTGATTTCCAGTCGTTTGTCGCTGGCCCAGATGGCGCCGGCCCACCTCACGCCTGCGGACGAAAAGGGCATCCGTGAGTCGGTTAATCACTGGGAGGCCAACCTGAACAACCACCGCTTTCAGGAAATGACCACTTACACGACCAAAGACATAAGCTTCATTACGCCCATCGGCATGCTATGGCGCGGCCAGCAGCAGCTGGTGCAGGGGCATCTGAAGCTTTTCACCAAGATGTATAAAGGCGTGCCTTTCAAATCTTCGGAAATGACCATTCGGGCTATTGCCCCAGACGTGGCAGTAATGAACCAGATTATGGCGATCGGCGTCGCCTACCCGCCCGACGGGGTCAACAGGGGCACGAACAAGATAGGCCCGACTCGTGATAGAGTAACCATGACTTTAGTGAAGCAAAACGGACACTGGCTGGTCGCGGCGGGTCAGGTTACAGCTATTGATGAAGAGGCCATCAAAGGCTCTGCTCCTAAAGTAGCCTCCGTCAAAACCAATCCGAAGTAAGCGCCGGGTCTGTTGTGCCGGTTTTGTAAACCACCAATCCCAACTGCTGCGGTAGCTAAAGCAGCTACAGCGGCAGTTGGGATTGGTGGTTTTTATAAGCATTTGGTAATCAAATACTTATAAACATGGCTTTTTGTAAGGCTTACCCTTGTTTTTTGCCGGCACTCAGTTGGTACGCTTTGATTTTTTCGGCCACCTCGACCATCGGCGCCACCCAAATATCTTTTTCGTGGGCTTTGAGGTAGCGCAGCAACTGACGATGCGCCTTCAGATCGACGTTCAGCGAGTGGCCGCCGCCTACTCCGTGAAACAGAAACACCAGCAGCGTGTGCGACTGCTGGGCTTTCTTCACCAGATCAATCAGATAATCAGCCGATTGTCCGTTGATCATGTAGCTGTCGATGTTGGTCAGGTCGACTTGCGCGGGCGTTTGCAGACCGCCGGTTACCCCCCGCGCGGCCACGAAATCCTTTTGCAGTTGGTCGTAAAACTTGACGCCGCCAATGGTGAGGTCGCCGCACGGGTAGGCAAAGGTGCGGGCCGTTTTGCCGTCGATGGCGCTCAGCAAGGTGTTGTTGGCGCGGGCCTCACTCACGGCCCTGCTGACGGTGTATTTGCTCAGGTCGTTGTCGGGGGTGACGAAACTGCGGCCGGGCAAGCTGCCGTCACAAGGGTGCATCAGGGCGTGGTTGCCTAGTTCGTGCCCGCGCTTGGCGGCCTGTCGCCATTCGTCAAGCCGGCGCGCCACCACCGGCGAGGAGCCAATCAGGTAAAACGTGCCCCGCAGCTTGAGGGAGTCGAGGGCCGGCACCGCGTTGTCCAGGTCTACGTCGATGGCGTCGTCATACGTCAGCACAACGGCGCATTGTTTGTTGTTCCAGGGGCTGGTGGTTTGGGCGAAGCTGGTGGCGGGGCCCGCAAGCAGGAGGGCAGCGGCCAGGGAAAGTCTGCGGGTGGTATTCATCGGGTGAGAGTTACGGAATGAGCGTAAAGATGGGGCCTTTGAAACGGTGCGGGCGCACGCTTCGCACAAGGTAGGAGCATCTGAGGAAAATCGTGAGCTTTTCAACAAACCAACTTTGAGCCGTACAACAAAGTAGCTGCCTGATTTCAGCCGGATTTTTGTCTGGAACTTAACGCTCTAGAAATCATGAACAAAGTATGGTTTATTACCGGAAGCTCGCGGGGACTGGGCCGTAGCCTGACGGAAGCAGTGTTGGCCCGTGGCGGTCGGGTGGCCGCTACGGCCCGCCAGCCCGAACAGCTCGCGCCGCTCGTTGCACAATACAAGAGCCAGATTCTGCCCCTGGCTTTGGATGTGACCAATCCGGCCCAGATAACCCAGGCCGTAGCCGATGCGGTGGCCCACTTCGGCCGTCTCGACGTGGTCGTCAACAACGCCGGCTTTGGCATCACCGGTGCAGCCGAGGCCTTTACCGAAGAGCAGGTGCGCAGTCAACTCGAAACAAACTTATACGGCCCCATCGCCGTTACCCGCGCCGTGTTGCCGTACCTGCGCAAGCAGCGCTCCGGTACCATATTGCAAATCAGCTCGATAGGTGGGCGCGTCGGCGGGGCGGGCCTTACCATGTATCAAGCGGCCAAATTTGGCCTGGGTGGCTTTACCGAAGCCCTATCGAAGGAGGTTGCGCCGCTTGGCATCCGGGTGACGAGCGTGGAGCCGGGCGGCTTCCGCACCGATTGGGCCGGGCCTTCCATGAGCTATGCCCCGCCGGTGGAAGGCTACGAAACCACCGTCGATCGGATGGCGGACTTCTTGTCAAACGGCCAATTTGTGCCCATGGGCGATCCGAATAAAGCGGCTAACGTGCTGATTGCTTTGGCCGAGCATCCTGCGCCGCCAGTTCACTTGGTGCTGGGCAGCGAGGCCATCGGCATCCTGCAAAAAGCGGATGCGGCCCGGCAAGCGGAGCAGGAGCACTGGCTGCCCGTCAGCGTTTCCACCGACGCCGACGATGCAGAAAATTTCCTGACTAGCGCCGCCGGTAAGTCGCTGATGGGCCTGAAAGGCATACAGTAAAAATCTGTTTTCTGTAGCCGCAGAATAACTTGCTGTTGGTCTGTCCTGCCGCGCGCCGCGAAGCAGGACAGGCTTTACTTTAGTGCACCAAGCGATTCGTCAACAGCAAAGGGCGTGGCCAGGACCGCTCAACTATGTTTGTAAGTTGTTTGTAATGCAATAGTTATGAAAGAGGAAGCCCAGGCGCGGCCGCAAATACTTTATTCCTGCTACTTCACAGCCAGCCGGGAAGGCGAACAGTTTGTGCCCGAACACATCCTGAGCTATCAGCTGGCCGGTACGCTCGTCACCAACGACGGCGACCGCGAGCAGGTTTTCGGCGAAGGCTCGTTGCGGCTCAGCAAGCGCAACCGCCTCGTCAAGTTCAGCAAGCACCCACCTGCGCACGGCGAATTCAAATCCTTGTCTATTTCGCTCGACCAGGAAACGTTGCGCCGGTTCAGCCTCGAATACGGTTACCATGCCGAGAAACACCCCGCCGGCGCGGCCATTGTGGAGCTGCCGCTCAGCCCGCTCTACAAAAGCTTTCTCGATTCGTTGCAGCCCTACGAGCAGTTGGCCCAACCCGGTAACGAGAGTTTGCTGGCGCTGAAAGCGCGGGAAGCCATCATGCTGCTGCTCAAGAGCAATCCGGAGCTGAAAGACGTGTTGTTCGACTTTAGCGAACCCGGCAAAATTGATCTGGCGGCTTTCATGGACCGCAACTTCCATTTCAACGTGCAGCTCAAGCGATTTGCCTACCTCACCGGCCGCAGTCTGGCTACGTTTAAGCGCGATTTTGAAAAGATATTTCAGCTCTCGCCGAGCCGCTGGTTGCAGCAGCGCCGCTTGCAAGAGGCGCATTACCTGATCAAAGAGAAAGGCAAAGCGCCGTCGGAAGCGTATTTGGAGGTAGGCTTCGAAGACTTGTCGCACTTCTCCTTTGCCTTCAAAAAGCGGTACGGCGTAGCGCCCTCCAGAATCTGAACTTGCCGGTAGCGTGGGGCGGCTGCTAAGAAAGCCTAACTTGCTGGGGCACTGGTATGAATACGTTTCGGCTTAATCGTTCTATTTCGGTATGGATAAGTATTTGATTGTGAGGGTATTATATTTAATGATATTTCTGTCACTAATCAACGCTGCCCAAGCCCAAAAGCCTAGTTTGGTTACAGTGCCCAACTCTGAGCACCGCGTAATGCAGTCGAAAGTGGCAGGCCACACCTACGACGTGTACGTGCACTTCCCGGTCGGCTACGCTCAGGCGGCGGGCAAGAAGTACCCGGTGCTGTATGTTGTGGACGGCGACAACGACTTTTCGCCCACGCTCGAATACTTGGGGCTGCTCATGGCCGAATACCACATTCCTGAGCCGCTGGTGGTAGCCATTGGCGATGGCGGCCTCATCGGTACGCCTACCAACAAACGCAACCGCGACTTCACTCCGACGGCCACCACAGCCATGCCCGGCAGCGGCGGCGCACCGGCGTTTTTGGGCTTTATTGAGCAGGAACTGATGCCTTTCGTCGAAAAGAACTACCAAGCCGACCCCGCCCAACGCTCGCTGTATGGCTACTCGATGGGCGGTCTGTTCGGCACGTACGTCCTGTTTCAAAAGCCCACGCTGTTCCGTAACATCCTCATTGGCAGCCCGGCGCTGGGTTACGACAAGGGCAAGGTCTTCGATTTTGAAAGCGCTTATCACGCCAAGCACACCGCCTTGCCCGTGCACGTATTTATAGAGGTAGGCGAACTGGAAACGCCGGGCCAGAAGGAGCCCTACCAAAAACTGGTGCGGCTGCTCGAAGCCCGGCACTACCAAAACCTAGATCTGCACACCGTCGTCATCGAGAAGGTAACGCACCTGACCGGCAAGCCCGTGACCATGCTCAAGGCGCTAGGCTGGGCCTACACCAGCCCGCACGCAATATTCTGATGGTAAGCAACTTGCAGTTTATCCCAAATACTCCATGTCTTCCTGACTCAAGCGGATATCGGCGGCTTTCAGGTTTTCGCGCAGGTGCGCTACGGAAGAGGTGCCAGGAATGGGCAGAATCCAGGGCGACTTATGCAACAGCCAAGCTATGTTGATCTGGGCTTCCGAGGCGTTGTGCTTCTGGGCTAGTTCCGCGATTTTGGCGGTGGCCTTTGGCAGGGAGTTTACCAAGGAAAAATAGGGGATGAGCGGGATGCCGTGTTGCTCGCACAGATCCAGTACTTCCTCGCCGCCGCGGTTTTCGCCGTGCGGAGTCTTCAAGGTGGTGCGTTGCCCGTAGCCGTACATGTTTTCCACCGTCGCGATGGGGCCCATCTTGAGGCCGGCTTCCAACTCTTCGCGGCTTACGTTGCTGAGGCCCACGTGCTGGATTTTGCCTTCCCGCTGCATCTCAAACATGGCTCCTAGCGACTCGTCAAACGGTACTTCGCTGTGGGGCATGATGCGGAAGTGCACCAACTGAATCTGGTCTTGCTTAAGGGTGCGCAGGTTGTTATCGATGCTGGTGCGCAGGTTTTCAGGGGAGTTGAACACCACCCAGCTTTTATCGGGCTTGCGGGTAGCGCCTACTTTGGTGCAGATAACCAAGCCGTTGGGGTAAGGATGCAGGGCTTCCGTGATCAAACGGTTGGTCACGTCTTCGCCGTAGTAGTCGGCGGTATCCAGAAAATTGACGCCTTCGGCAACGGCTGTCTTCAGTACTTCTAGTGCTTCGGGTCGGTTGTCCGGCTCACCCCAAATCTCGGGGCCCGTGAGGCGCATGGTGCCATATCCTAGGCGGTTGACGGTGAGGGGATGCGCAGAATTTTGGGCGATGGTAATGGTCATGGTAGTGGTTTGGGGCGAATGGACTTTAAGCTTTGGTAGTAGTAACTGCTCTGTGGGCGATAGGTTATGCTCCGGCGCAAGGCCCGATGGCCCTGCTGATCACATGTAGATGTGAAACACGCTGACTATCAGCCAGGCTACATTTGCCCCGACGCTGAACTGCCCTGCCTGCTATGAAAATCCTGTTCTTTTTATGCTGCCTGCTGCCCGTAGTGGCCGCGGCCCAACCCCGCGCTGAGTACGATGTGTGCTACTCGCCACACTTGGCTAGTGAGGGCTTGGTGGTGCAAGCCAGCGTGCGCACTCCAAAGCCCGAGGATTCAACGGCATTCCGTTTCTCCAACGAAGTATGGGGCGAGCACGACCTGATGCGCTGCCTAAGCGGTTTTCGCGGCGAAAACGCTCAGTATCGCTTTCGCATGGTGCCCGATAGCAACCGCATTGTGGTGTACCATCCGCGCACCAAGTCGGTGCGCTTTGCTTACCGCGTAAACAGGACGCACCCGAGTACTCGGAAAACGTCTTCAACCGCCCGCGCGTCACGGATACCTATTTTCACGTGCTCGGCGAAACGCTGTTTGTAGTGCCGGAAGCCGCGATTGGCCCGTCTGGTGATTCCGATTACGCTGCGACCATTCGGTGATTGGGCTTTCCCAAAGACTACGTGCTGCACAACACGTTTGCCTCCGGCGCGACTTCCCAAACGTTTCGTGGCAAGCTCTGGATGCAGTTTTACTGCTCGCTGTACGTGGGCGGCGCCGACCTGCCCCTAACCCAACAGGACTTGATCGAAGGCTTCGAGGTAGTTACATCGCAACCGGTGCCGGTACTCAAAGCCACTATGCCCAGTGCTGCATTGCGTGAGCGGTATTTGAACCCTAAAGCTGGAGTGAAACCTGTGGCTGTGCACTGATTAGGCATATTAAGCGAAACCCTACTTGTGTATAAATACTTGGTAATCAAATATTTGTATATTTATCTATTTTGCCTCCGATACTTCCACGCGGCGGTTACGGGCATCGGGTGAGGGGTAAAGTGGGTGGGTGTCGCCATAGCCCACGGTGCTGATACGGTCGGGCGCAATGCCCGCCTTTACCAGGTACTCCTTTACCGCCGCGGCGCGCTGCTCCGACAGCGTCAGGTTTTTCTGCGGCTCGCCAATACGGTCGGTGTGGCCCGCAACCTGCAACCGCAGCGCAGGCCGCTCGCGGAGTTCTGCTGCTAGCTGATCCAGAGCCGGAATGGCCTCCGGCAACAGCTCCGGCGTACCCAGCTTGAACAGCACCGTCGGCAGCGCCACAGGCTTAGCCGATACAATGGGTGCCGGCACCGAGCGGTCGGTATCGGTTGGTGGGGGCACCGGCGCGGGGGCTTGTTGGGGTTCGGCCTTGGCTACAGCTCCTTTTACCTGAATGGTAATGGGCACCACGGCGCCTTCGCGGGTAGGATAGTAGCCTTGCGTCAGGTAGAAGGTAGTGGCTTTGCTGAGCTTGGTGCGGTACTCGTTGCCGCTGTTTACCGGTTGTTTCAGGTCCGCGTCGGCGTACCAGCGCACGTTGCGGCCCGATACACGAAGGGTAGTTTCGGTGCCTGCCAGCACAGTAGGCGCCGATTTTAGTTTGATGCGGTAAAGCGTGTAAGTGCCCTTGTCGCAATGGCCGACGGGGTCGTAGTCAGCGCGGCCGGTCAGCTTTTCCAGCTTGGGGTCGTAGGTGAACACGATGATGCCTTCGCACCAGTAGGTGAAGGGGGTGGCCCCAGTTTCGTTTAGCTTACGCACGTGTTCGAGGCGCATGCCGCCGGGAGTTTGGGTGGCCCGAACCTGAAACGTCACCGTTGCGTCCGGCCGCTCCGTTGCTTCCTGATACATCACGCCAAACAGGCCCGTGCCCTTGCCGTTCTGCACCCGCAGCACCGACGGCCAGGTGGCTCCCGGCTCATCAGGGTCTGTTTCTACACCTTGCCAAATGCCTGCCAGGCCTTGGGCTTTCACGGATCCCGCCAGCAGCAGGGCCGCCACGCCGAGCCAAATGCTACGTTTCATGAAGCTATGCAAAGCTGATTTCAACGAAAAAGCGAATGTGCTACTCAGAATGTAAGTACAACGAACAATTTCTGCTGGTATTGGCTAGATAAGTTTTCTAGAAACGTATGGCGGCGAGGAGTGCGTAAGTGCGTCGAGAAATATCTATTTATTCCAAACTGGATCTGCTTATACTTACTGATGAAGGGCGCTGGGCTCGGTTCTGGTACCCGCTTCCTGCTGATCTCTGGCTAGCCTCGCTTAGTAGCCGTTCTGGGCCCGGCGCCGGATGCGCGCTTCCCAACGTTTGCGGCGAGGCGCGATGCTGCCGCGAAGGTATTTTTCCATCACCAGCACGGCGCAAGGGGCAGCGGCCGTAGCCCCGAAACCTGCATTTTCGACGTAAACTGCTACGACGATCTGGGGGTTGTCAGCCGGCGCGAAGCCGACAAACGCGGCGTGATCATCGCCTTCGTCGTTTTCCACGGTACCGGTCTTGCCCGCCACCGTGATGCCCACATCGGCCAGGCTGGAAGCATCGGCGGTGCCGCCGCGCTGCATCACGGCCACCATGCCGGGCACCAGCGCGGCAAAGTTGGCGCTGTCGATGAGGGTATGATGCTTTTCGGTGAAGCGCGGCAGCGGCCCGCCTGCTCCGATGCTGCGTACCAGGTGGGGCGTGTAGTACCAGCCGCGGTTGGCAACGATGGCCGCCATGTTGGCCATTTGCAGGCCCGTGAGGTTAATTTCGCCCTGCCCGATGCTGAGTGAGTAAATGGAGCGATACGTCCAGAAGGGCGTGCGGCGAGCCTTATCGTAATAAGCCGGGGTGGGTAAGAAGCCGGGCGCTTCACGCGGGATGTCCACACCCAGTACCGAATCCAGGCCAAACGACCGGGCGTAGCGGCGCCAGAGCGCTAGATTGGCATGGCGGGCGGCTGCCGAATCCAGGGCCAGGCTGTCAGGCGTGCGGTTGATGACGTTCCGCAGCACTTGGTAGAAGTAGGGGTTGCAGCTGTACTTCAGGCCCAGCGTCAGGCTTTGGGCCTGCGGATGGCGGTGCACGCAACTGATAAGCGATTGGTCGCAGCGAAAAGAGGTAGAGGTGCTAATGGCACCCATCTGCAACGCCACGGCGGCATTTACCAGCTTAAACACCGAGCCGGGCGGATTGGCCAACATGGCCGGCCGGTTGAGCAGCGGCATGTCTTCGCTTTCCAGCAGTTTAGCCCGCACGCCCGCTTGGTCGGGCGCGGTGAGGGTGGCCGCCTTGTATACGGGCGCCGACACGAAGCACAGAATTTCTCCGGTGCGCGGGTCCAGGGCCACCAGGTACCCTTTGCGGTTTCCCAGCAGTTTTTCTGCGTAGGCCTGTAGCTTCACATCAATAGTCAAGTGCAGGTCCTGGCCTTGCTGAAAGGTGGTGTCGCGGGCCCAGGTGCCGTGCTCTTTGCCCTTTGCATCCACCAAAGGGTGCAGGTAGCCACGGTGCCCGGTGAGCAGGCCGTTGTAGTAGGTTTCGACCCCGCCGCTGCGCAGCCTATAAAAGCGGCCGCGCCGGTAGCGCTTGGCTTGGCGGAAAAAGGCCTGCGCCTCCGCACCCGTGTAGCCCAGCACCGCCGCACCCGCGCTGGTGGTGTAGGCG
The DNA here is from genome assembly GCF_006337165.1 of Hymenobacter jejuensis. NCBI lineage: Bacteria > Pseudomonadati > Bacteroidota > Cytophagia > Cytophagales > Hymenobacteraceae > Hymenobacter > Hymenobacter jejuensis. The sequence goes on along the minus strand of NZ_CP040896.1, from coordinate 4,665,969 downwards.
CGCTGGTGACGCTCGGTCAACGTTAGGTTGGGCCAGTCGGTGCTGTCGCGGCGCACACGTTTGGCTTCGGCCGCCGTGAGGCTAAGCTGAACCGGGTAACCGGCTGGGGCTTCTTCGTAAGGCAAGGCGTCGGCAATGCGGCGGTGGACGGTCACCGAGTCCCAGCCCAGCAGCTGGCCCAAGGCCAGGGTATCGAGTGGGGGGCGGCGCGGCAGCTTCAGCAGGTATTGCAGGCGGGTGTCCACCAGCACCGAGTCGTACCGGTCGAGCACGCGGCCCCGGTACAACGAGTCGGATACCACGACGCGGCGCCGGGCGTAGACTTCACCCGTGGTTGGGTCTTTAGCGGGTGCGTCATTTTGCTGTTCGGGTGATGAGCAGGCAGCCAGCGCTACTAGCACGGCTAGTAGATTCTGTCTCCAATTCCAAGCATTGAAAGCCCTACGCATGGAGTAAAGCTAGACATTTACCGCTCTCTTGTGCCTGGTATCCGATCAAATGTATAGTTGTCCGAAGCAGGATGGGATCCGGAAGGCCTGTTCCAGACGCGAACAGATGAGGGTTGCTTTTGCATTTTGCTTCTCTGGATGCATCACCACGGCCACTACGATGCCACCGCTTCTGCTTGGCGGCTGCCTAGCTGGGCCAGCACCCCCAGTGCTGGCCCCAAAGCGAGCATGAAAAAGAGATCATGCGTATTTACGTAGCTGGAGAGCCACCGCGTAACTTCTATGCTAACAATGGTAATCGCAAAACCCAGGCAGTTCACGATGGTCAGGGCAGTGCCACGCGATGTTTCCGGCGCGCTTTGGGCCACCAAGGTGGAGAACAAGGGAGAATCGGCGACCACCATCAGCCCCCAAAAAAACAGAAAACATAGGAGCAGGGCCGCCGAATTGCTGCGCAGCACCAGCGGCGAGAGCAGGCAGCACGTGCCCGACAAGGCCAGCGCCGTCGTGGCTACCTTGCGCGGGGGCACCACCCGCGAGAGCAGCCCGCTGCTCACGCAGGCCAAGCCGCCGGCCCCGATCAGCAAAAACGACAACAGGGACACCGGCAGCTCGGCGTTGGGGTGCGCGTGGTTGTAGGTGGTCAGGATCAGAGGCAGGAAAGCCCAGAAGGTGTAAAGCTCCCACATGTGGCCGAAGTACCCGAATGCCGCGGCCCGGAAGCTCGGCTGCCGGAACCCCGCCGCAAAGGCCGTAAGCTGCAACCGTTGACCTTTTTTGCGGTAAGGCCCATCCGGCACAAGCAGCAGCATGGCCACGCCGCCCAGCACCGCCAGCCCCGAGGTGGTGAGCGTCACGTAGTGCCACGGCAGCTGCGCCGTGACGCTCTTGAGCAAGTGCGGAAAAGCCGTGCCCACAACCAGCGCGCCCACCAGGAAGCCCAGCCATTTGCCCAGGCCTGCCTGCACGTAATCGGCGGCGATTTTCATGCCCACGGGATAAATGCCGGCCAGGAAAAAACCAGTCAGAAACCGGAAGGCGAGCAAGTTGCCCGCTTCCAGGCTGCCCAGGTTGATGCCCAGATTGCATAGGGCCGCCGCCAGGGCGCTGAGGAAGAATACCCGCGAAGGGGAAAAGCGATCGGCAATGGTGAGCAGGGCAAAAACCAGCGTACCAGTGATAAATCCCAATTGCACAGCGCTGGTCAGGTGCGCCACAAACGTGGACGGCTGCTGCAACGCCGCCGCCAATTCCGCCGCAATGGCATTGCCCGCAAACCAGAGCGAGGTGCAAAAGAACTGGGCCAGCACAATGACCGGTAAAATTCTGGACATGGTGGGAGAGATGACCCGGTGCATGGCTTGTGCTTGGGTGAATGGCTGAGTATTATGAATAATGAGTTTTTAAACGTTTATAACTATCAGGTTATCAAGTATTTGTATTTTTATTAACCCCGGCAGATCAAGGGGCTATTTCCCCATCCGAAAATCAGCAACGCTGTTTTGCGTCAGGCTTATCTGCTCAAAATGGCTTACCGTACCCGTATCAACGGGGCACTGCGCACTAACCCCCATCCAGATTTCGGCGGGGTAGTTGTTTTTGTAGAGCCGTACCAGTTGCCAGGTTTTATTATCCAGCGAATAGTAGCTAGCCACCGTGCGCGTATCCGACGAGATTTTCATGTACGCCCACGGGCTTTTCACCACGTCGTGGTTGTTGTCGTCGGAAGTGCCCTGGGTGCGCACCGTCACAATCCGGTGGTTGCCGCGCTCGTCCTGCTCGAAGCAGTGCTTTTGCCAGAACGTATCGTTTACGTAGATGTAGAGTACGCCGGCATTGTAAAGCCCTTTGGGCGTAAAGCCGGGAATCACTTTGGCTACCAGCGTAAAGGGCTTGGTGTTGTCCACTTTCGCCAGCAGGATGGGCGCCGTGTTGTTCGACAGTTTGCCGTCGTTGGGATCACAGAAAAAGTCTTTCTTCGCGCCGACCCGAAATGCCATGCGCCCCTGTTGATCAACCTTCGTCAAGGTATCGGCACCGTTGATGGCCTTGGTAAAATGGATGTTACCCAGCTTGATGTCGCAAGGCTTGCCACTCACCCGTGCAGAGTCGCCGGCGCTAGCCTGGGAGGCCGCCGGAGCGGACCTGTCGTTCGTTGCCGACTCACCCTGCGTTTTGTTTTCAGAGCAACTCCCAAGCAGGAGCGTTGCTAGTACCACCTGACAAAAAGGAAGCTTTTGTTTCATGTGCGCTAGATGACAATAAGATAGGTGAAAGGATGTAGTGTATTGATAATAAATGCATTATATAATACTTGGTCTACAATGCTGAGTAAGTACTCAGTTCTGGTTGAGCGACAAGGTAACAGTGTAGGCTTATGCTGCCTAAACTAAAGTCTTTCGCCTCTTGCTGAAACGAAAACGCCGCCCAAACTTCTCGAAGCGGCATAGTTCTGAATCGTCGCTTGCGCGGCAGTAGAGGCATAAACTCCACCCAAAGCTGGTCATGAGTTACACTGCGCTAAACTCGCGCCAGTTGGGGTAACTCGTGTCAGCTTTTGGGAGGAGATTGGCTGAGGCTTAAACCAATACCATGCTTAAGCCCAGCGCGCCTACCAACCCAACAGCAATGACAAGGCTATAGAGCCCTAGCAAAAAAGCAAATTTCACTGCGGTTTTCAGCCAGTTCTGTTGGTAGGCCTTATGCAATGCCAAGACCAAGTAAAGGGCCACGATGAGCAACACTACCAAGATGGACTTGGCAGGCATGTGGGCAAACAGGCTGAGGGCCATGTTCACGGAAAACAGTAGAAAGGCGAAGCAGTGCACGTGAATAGCGAACATCAAGTGGGCAAGGTAGTATTGCTTCCGCCGTATGTAGAGCAGTTTGAGCAGGAGCGCAAACACCGGCATAAGCACGAACATCATTAATGATATACCGCGCACGAACTGGTGAGAAAGTTCCTGTTCCGATGACTGCATAACCCGGTAGCCTTGCCGCAGCACAAAGCGCGACAGCACCGAAGGCTCCTGGCCGTGGCGGCGGAGCACATCGTCGAACTGGGCTGACGAATAGTCCGGCAACTCTCGCCATTCCTGCGGGGTGTAGAGCACGCCGTTCCACCGGCGGTACTCCACGGTGTCGCTGTTCACGTCTGAGTTCACAATGCCGTTGAGCACCGCAACGTGCCTGCTTTTGCGGAGCAATAGCTTAATGCGGGCTGAATCGGCGGTGGGCATTTTGCCCGCCAAGCGGATGGAATCGGCCCGAAACTGAATGCTGGTTTGTCGTAGTCGCTCGCCCAGTGTGCGCGTTGCGCCATGTTCCGGGGCATGTAGCGCCAGCGAAAGCAGCAGGAAAAACAGAAAGCTGATGAACACATACAGGCGCACGGGCGGCACATAAGCCACGCGCTTGCCTTGCCAAAACCGCAGCGTCAGCGACCCCGGCGCAAACAGCAGCAGGCGCAGCGTGCGGAATACCTTGCCATCGAAGTGGAACACGCCTTCCAGCACTTCTTCGGCCACGTGCCCGAAAGAAAGGTCAAGCGGGTGGTTTTGCTGGCCGCAGTCGGGACAAAAATTCTCTGCGGCCTTAAAGGGGTATTCACAGTTAGCACAGGCTGGAAGTTTGTAGGCGGAGTGCGCCATTGCGGAGAGAAGTTTAGAAGGAGATAGAGTGCGACAAATTAAGCACCCGGCCACTGCATTTAAATCTCCGTAGCATATTTCCCACATCAGAGCTTCCAAATGGCCCCCACTTAGAACGCCGCACAAGCAATAGTTTGCTTTGGGACGGCATTTGACAGCACCAGAAATGTAAAAAGCGTGCTCCTTCATTGAAAGAGCACGCTTTTTAGTAGCTAAGTTTAAAAAGGCTACATATTCCTTCTATACTGCCCACCTACCTCAAACAGCGCATTCGTAATCTGCCCAAGCGAGCAGAACTTTACCGTTTCCATCAGCTCCTCGAATAAGTTGCCATTTGCTACGGCTACTTGCTGCAAGTGCTTCAGGCGCTGCGGAGCTTCGGCTGCGTTGCGGGCGTGAAGGTTGCCGAGCATCGTAATCTGATACTGTTTTTCCTCCTCCGTGGCCCGGATAACCTCGGCCGGAATGATAGTGGGAGAGCCCTTCGACGACAGGAACGTGTTCACGCCGATGATGGGGTACTCGCCAGTGTGCTTCAGCATCTCGTAGTGCAGGCTTTCCTCCTGAATCTTGCCGCGCTGGTACATGGTTTCCATGGCGCCCAGCACGCCGCCGCGCTCCGTGATGCGGTCAAACTCCAGTAACACAGCCTCTTCCACCAAGTCCGTCAGCTCTTCGATAATGAAGGAGCCTTGCAGCGGATTCTCGTTTTTGGCCAAGCCCAGCTCACGGTTGATAATCAGCTGAATAGCCATCGCCCGGCGCACCGACTCCTCAGTGGGCGTCGTGATGGCTTCGTCGTAGGCGTTGGTATGCAACGAGTTGCAGTTGTCGTAGATGGCGTAGAGCGCCTGCAACGTCGTGCGAATGTCGTTGAAGTCGATTTCCTGGGCGTGCAGCGAGCGGCCTGAGGTCTGGATGTGGTACTTCAACATCTGCGAGCGGGCGTTGGCGCCGTACTTCAGCTTCATGGCCTTGGCCCAAATGCGGCGCGCCACCCGGCCTATCACCGAGTATTCGGGGTCGATGCCGTTGGAGAAGAAGAAGGACAGGTTGGGCGCGAAGTCGTTCACGTCCATGCCGCGACTGACGTAGTATTCCACAAACGTAAAGCCGTTGCTCAGCGTAAGCGCGAGCTGTGTGAGCGGGTTGGCGCCGGCCTCGGCAATGTGGTAACCCGAAATCGAGACCGAATAGAAGTTGCGAACCTTCTCCTTGATGAAGTATTCCTGCACGTCGCCCATGAGGCGCAAGGCAAATTCCGTGGAGAATATGCAGGTGTTCTGCGCCTGATCTTCCTTCAGGATGTCAGCCTGCACCGTGCCGCGCACTTGCGAAAGCGTGCGGGCTTTGATCTGCTGGTACACATCGGCAGGCAGTACCTGATCGCCGGTAACGCCGAGCAGCATCAAGCCGAGGCCGTCGTTGCCGGTGGGTAGCTCGCCCTGGTAGTGGGGGCGGGCCGTGCCTTTTGCCTGATAAATCTCAGTGATCTTGGCATCAACCTCGGCTTCCAGTCCGTGTTGCTTTATATACAACTCGCATTGCTGGTCGATGGCCGCGTTCATGAAGAAAGCTGCCAGCGTCGCGGCGGGCCCGTTGATGGTCATCGAAACCGACGTCATGGGGTCGGCGAGGTTGAAGCCGGAATACAGCTTCTTGGCGTCGTCGAGGCAAGCGATGCTCACGCCGGAATTGCCGATTTTGCCGTAGATGTCGGGCCGCATGTCGGGGTCTTCGCCGTAGAGCGTCACCGAGTCGAAGGCCGTGCTCAGGCGCTTGGCTGGCAAGCCTGCCGATACGTAGTGGAAGCGGCGGTTGGTGCGCTCAGGGCCACCTTCGCCCGCAAACATGCGGGTTGGGTCTTCGCCTTCGCGCTTAAATGGAAACACGCCGGCCGTGTACGGAAACTCGCCGGGCACGTTTTCCTGCAACTGCCATTTCAAAAGGTCGCCCCAGGCCGTGTAGCGCGGCAGCGACACCTTCGGAATCTGGAGGTGCGAAAGACTTTCGGTGTGCGTCTTGATGCGAATTTCCTTGTCGCGCACCTTAAAGATGAACTCCGGATCGCGGTAGGCTTTTACCTTTTGCGGCCAGGTTTCCAGGAGCTTCCAGTTCTGGCCGTCCAGCCGGAGCTTGATTTCCTGGAATGCTTTCTCCAGGCCGGCCACGATTGATCCGGCGTCTGGTTGATCGCTGCGGCTCCCGCTGCTTCCGTTAGATCCTCCGGTTTCGAGGCTGCGGACGGCGGCGATACTTTGGTCGAGTCCGAAAAGCTGCTGGGCCACTTCGGACTGTTTCTGAACCCATTGGTCATATTGGCGATTGGTTTCGGCGATTTCGGAAAGGTAACGCGTGCGGTGAGGCGGAATGATGTAAATCTTCTCCGAATCCTCCTTAGTCGTTTCGAGGTGCGAAGCGAAAGCGATGCCTGTCTTTTGGCTAATGACCTCAATCACAGCCCGATACAGGCGGTTCATGCCTGGGTCGTTGAACTGCGAGGCGATGGTGCCATACACGGGCATCTCGTCCAGGGGCTTGTCCCAGAGCTGGTGGTTGCGCTGGTACTGCTTGCGTACGTCGCGCAGGGCATCGAGAGCACCGCGCTTGTCGAACTTGTTGAGGGCAATGACATCGGCAAAATCGAGCATGTCGATCTTTTCGAGTTGCGTGGCCGCGCCGTACTCGGGCGTCATCACGTACAGGCTCGCGTCGGAGTGCTCGATAATCTCAGTGTCTGATTGACCAATACCGCTGGTTTCCAGGATGATCAGGTCGAACTGGGCCGCACGCACCACATCCACTGCGTCCTGCACGTAGCGGCTCAGGGCGAGATTGCTTTGGCGCGTGGCCAGCGAGCGCATGTACACCCGTGGCGAGTTGATGGCGTTCATCCGGATGCGGTCGCCGAGCAGGGCGCCGCCGGTTTTGCGCTTCGACGGATCGACGGAAATAATGGCGATCGTCTTGTCGGGGAAGTCATTCAGGAAACGGCGCACCAACTCGTCCACCAAGCTTGACTTGCCGGCGCCGCCGGTGCCCGTAATTCCTAAAATCGGGGCTCTATGCGTATTTTGTTGATTGTCAAGTAGTTGTGAATCATTGCTTTCGCGCTCCTGAAAATCGGCTACGAGTTGGTTCTTGACGCGCTCAAACTCCTGGGGGAAGTTTTCGGCGGCCGAAATCAGGCGGCCAATGCTGCGGGCATCTTTCTCCTTGAGGTGCCCGGCTTCGCCGTTTAGGTTTTGGCCCGTTGGGAAATCGCAGCGCGCAAGCAAGTCGTTGATCATGCCCTGTAGGCCCATGGCGCGGCCGTCGTCGGGCGAATACAGGCGCTCAATGCCGTAGGCTTGCAACTCGGCAATTTCGGTGGGCAGAATCACGCCGCCGCCGCCGCCAAAGATGCGCACGTGGCCGGCGCCGCGCTCGTTGAGCAGGTCATGCATGTACTTAAAGTACTCGTTATGACCACCTTGGTACGAGGTAATGGCAATGGCTTGCGCATCTTCCTGAATAGCGCAATCGACAATTTCCTGCACCGAGCGGTTGTGGCCCAGGTGAATAACTTCGGCGCCGCTGCTCTGGATCACGCGGCGCATGATGTTGATGGCTGCATCGTGACCGTCGAACAGCGCCGCCGCTGTCACGATGCGAATGTGGTTTTGGGGTTTGTAGGGAGCTACAGGAGCTACTTGCATAGCGGAGTGGGTGGGGTGAAAATAGGAGGGCTAAGGTACGAAAAAAGCCCCGGCGGGGTGGAGCGGGGCTTTTATTACCAAGGTTGGTGTAAGTATTTTATTAAGTCGTCTAATGTATTCCCTACCAGTACGGCATCTTCCGGTATGTCGCCAATAAAAGGCACTGTGTAAATCTTGCCTGTTTCTTTTTCGATTGCACAAGCTTCCCCTCCTCCATAAGTGCCTATAAGGAAGAAACCTGGATAGTTTTCGTCCGCTTGATAATCTTGGTTTGCTTCTATAAGATCAGCTAAGGGCCACAAGTGCAGGTATTTTCCGTCTGCGAGATCAAATTCTTGCTCGTAGTTCTCGCTCAATAATGTAAGGTGCCAAACTGGTAATTTGAAATCTATCGCTTCTACAAAATGAGAAACGGCCTGGGGAGTTGGAAGGGATTCATCCATATGCTTTTTGGAGGTATTCTCTGTGGCAATTACCTCAGCTCTGCCAGCCGCAGCCGAAATCCTGGTAGTATGTTCTCCCCGGTAAGCTCATTATCAAATCCTTGCACCACTTCGGGCTCTGGCTGGCCTAAGCGGTATATGAATGCGGTTTCCGTTTCGGGTACGAGAAGCCACGCAAGTTGCGCGCCGTTGCGCAGCCAGTCGAGCATTTTGGCTTGCAATGTTTTTATGGAATCAGAAGCGGACTTTAGCTCAACCACGAACTCCGGGCATACCGGCGCAAATTTGTCCTGCTGCTCTGTGGTAAGCGCATTCCATTTGGCGGCCGAAACCCACGAAGCATCCGGCGACAGCATGGAGCCATCGGGGAGGGTGAAGCCAGTGTTCGAGTCGAATATTTCGCCTGTTTTAGCTGTAATAAACCATGTATAAAGCTGCCCATTGAGGCGAGCATTGCGTTTGCCGGAGCGGCTGCCGGTGGGCGACATAATTAAGATTTCGCGGTTAGCGGTGCGCTCAATGCGCAGATCAGAGTTAAGCTGGCAGAAGTCGAAAAACTCGTCGTCCGACATCTTCGCTAACACCGGGCTGCGGAGCGTAATAACGTCTTCGGTGATTGTAGGGCGCATAAGCACAAAAGGAAATACCTGCTTCAAGATACGCAAAAACGCCACAGCCGGGCGGCTCGAAAGCTGCCTAGCTGTGGCGTTTAAAGCCTTGGTGATTTACTTCGCGGCCTTCTTTTCCAGCGCTTGCAAAAGCTCGTCGGCGGCCTTTTCAATGTCGGAGTAGCCTTGCTGAGCGGCGCGCTCCTTGGCGGCAATCAGGCCGTCGCGGTGTACGGTTTTGAAGTCGCCGTAGGGAAAATGGTAGCGGCCTTTGGTGTCTTCGCCCTTGCTTTTGTCGAGGCCGAGGTGCCACTGGCCATACTCGGCAATTTCGTGCTTGTCCAAAAACTTGTTTTCGGCGCTCGAATCAGGGTTGTGCTGGCCCCAATGGCCTTGGTCGTTTTTCAGTTTGCCGTCGGCAATCAGCTTTTTGGCAAACGCGACGGCATCGGGATTCAGTTGTACGCTCATGGCAGGAAGAGTTTAGGTGAATAGGAAAGAACGGCAGCTTTGCCTACGCACTGTGATGCAGGAGGTTAAAGTCCAGCTAGGGCGTCGGGCCCCGTCAATCTTGACAAACCAAACTTGCGCGTTACAGTCCCGAAATGGCCTCTACGCCGGCCTGCGCCACCGCGTAGTCGTCTTCGACGGTGCTGCCCGATACGCCAATGGCTCCGACTATGCGGCCGGTGCTGTCTTTAATCGGCAGGCCGCCGGGAAAGGTGATCAGGCCGCCGTTGGAGTGCTCGATGTTGTAGAGCGAGCCGCCGGGTTGCGACGCCTTGCCCAAATCGCCGGTAGGCATATCGAAGAAGCGGGCGGTTTTGGCTTTCCGGATGGCGATATCCACCGAGCCCAGCCACGCGTCGTCCATCCGAACGAAAGCCGTGAGGTTGGCGCCGGCATCCACAACGGCAATATTCATCTTGACGCCCATGTCGAGGGCTTTTTGGTGAGCAGCCTGAATGGCGGTTTGTGCTTGTTCGAGAGTGATACCCATGTTGGTTGTAGTTTTAAAAAGAATGGTCAGAAGTAAGCTACGAAAGCATTGTTTTATAAATAATTGACAGCCAATTACTTGTAAAATAACACTGATTTTTAAGTGATGCAGCCCTGCTGCTTTATTAGGAAAGCGGACCTTCTCAACAACGGAATTTTCCGGGTAGTGGTCGGTTTTTTCGGCGTAACCAGCATAATACAGCGCGGCAACTACTAGAAAAAGTAACCGGGTTAGCCGGGAATCGGCCTTGTCTTGAAGCTGGGGTTGCATACCTTCTGAGCCAGTGCTTCGGCGGGTCTGCTTAGCATTTCCAGCCCGTTTTGCCTACCTTTGCAGTTGGAAAATAGCCCACTAGTGAAGAACATTCGCAATTTCTGCATCATTGCTCATATAGATCACGGCAAGAGCACCCTCGCCGACCGCCTGCTGGAATTTACCAGCACGGTGGCGAAGCGCGACATGCAAGCCCAGTTGCTCGACAACATGGACCTGGAGCGCGAGCGGGGCATCACCATCAAGAGCCACGCCATCCAGATGCAGTATCAGTACAAGGGCGAGCAGTACACGCTCAACCTGATTGATACGCCCGGCCACGTCGATTTTAGCTACGAAGTATCCCGCTCTATTGCCGCCTGCGAAGGCGCTTTGCTGATTGTGGATTCTTCACAAGGTATTGAAGCTCAGACAATTAGCAATCTTTACCTAGCCATTGGCTCGGACCTGACCATTATCCCGGTTCTCAACAAGATCGATTTGCCGCACTCCATGCCGGAGGAAGTTTCGGACGAGATTGTGGACCTCATTGGCTGCGACCGCGAAGAAATTATTCCGGCTTCGGGCAAGGCTGGCATTGGCATCAAGGAAATCTTGGACGCTATCTGCGACCGGATTCCGGCACCCAAAGGCGACCCTAATGCGCCGTTGCAGGCCCTGATTTTCGATTCGGTATTTAATTCATACCGCGGCATCGAAGTGCTTTTCCGCATCAAGAACGGCACCATGCGCAAAGGCGATAAGCTGCGCTTCATGGCAACCGGCAAGGAATACGGCGCCGACGAAATCGGCATTCTGGGCCTCAACCAGGAGCCCCGCCCCGAGATGGCGGCGGGCAACGTAGGCTACCTGATTTCGGGCATCAAGGAAGCCCGCGAGGTAAAAGTCGGCGACACGATCACGCACGTACTCAACCCCACGGCCGAAGCCATTCACGGCTTCGAGGATGTAAAACCCATGGTATTTGCCGGCATTTATCCGGTTGAAACCAGCGAATACGAAGAGCTGCGCGGGGCCATGGAAAAACTCCAGCTCAACGACGCTGCTTTGGTGTGGGAGCCCGAAACGTCGGCTGCTCTTGGCTTTGGCTTCCGTTGCGGTTTTCTGGGCATGCTGCACATGGAAATTGTGCAGGAGCGCCTAGAGCGCGAGTTCAACATGACCGTGATCACGACGGTGCCCTCGGTGCAGTTCCACGCTATTGGCAACAAAGACCAGCAGCTGATCGTGAATGCGCCTTCGGAAATGCCGGAGCCGAACCTGATGAAATACATCGAGGAGCCTTTCATCAAGGCCCAGATCATCACGGCATCGGAATACGTGGGAGCCATCATCACGCTGTGCATGGACAAGCGCGGCATCATTAAGAACCAAAGCTATCTGACTTCCGAGCGGGTGGAGCTGACGTTCGAGCTGCCGCTGTCGGAAATTGTGTTCGACTTCTTCGACAAGCTCAAGACCATCAGCCGCGGCTACGCTTCGCTCGACTACGAGCTGATCGGCTTCCGCGAGTCGGATATGGTGAAGCTTGACGTGATGCTCAATGGCGAGAAGGTGGATGCACTTTCGGCCATTGTGCACCGCTCCAAGAGCTATGACTGGGGCCGGCGTCTGTGCGAAAAGCTGCGCGAGTTGCTGCCCCGCCAGATGTTCGACATCGCCATCCAAGCCTCTATCGGCCAGAAGATCATTGCTCGCGAAACGGTGAAAGCTTTGCGCAAAAACGTTATTGCCAAGTGCTACGGCGGCGACATTTCGCGGAAGCGGAAGCTGCTCGAAAAGCAGAAAGAAGGCAAAAAGCGGATGCGCCAAGTAGGCTCCGTCGAAATCCCGCAGGAAGCCTTTTTAGCCGTTCTTAAAATTGACTAAAGTCAGAAACGCGCCTCTCAAGGGCGCGTTTTTTTATGCTTGTTTCTGATTCAAATTTTCTTTTCACCTCATACAATTCTTGAAAGGGCAGCGTATGATTATTCCCAACACATGTCCAAAGAACTCACCAAGAACTGTACGAGCGAAGCACAGCTAGAAAAGATACGCAAGGGACAAGAGCGCAAGTTTCGGTGGCGCGATGATTGGCCGGAGATGGAAAAAGCCATTCTGGCTGAAGGTGCCGCTGCTATTACTTCCCACGAAGCCAAACATAAAACGGACCAAGTATAAAGCAACACGCATGACCACTACTCCCGAAGTTTCGACTACCTACCAGCTCATCGACGGCAAGAAAACGGCTGAAGATATTAAGGTTGAAATCGCTGCTGAGGTAGCGCAGCTGAAAGCGGCTGGAAAGAAAGTGCCGCACTTGGCGGCTATTCTTGTTGGGCACGACGGCGGCTCCGAAACCTACGTGCGCAACAAGGTCCTGGCCTGTGAGCGCGTGGGATTCGAGTCAACGCTGATTCGCTACGAAGACGACGTTACCGAAGCGGAATTGCTGGCGAAAGTAGAGGAGCTTAACCACGACCCAGGCATCGACGGCTTTATTGTGCAGTTGCCGCTGCCGGCCCATATCTCTTCCGAAAAAGTCATCGAAACGATTCGGCCGGAGAAAGACGTGGACGGTTTCCACCCGATGAACATTGGGCGAATGGTAGCGGGTCTGCCGGCTTTGCTGCCTGCTACGCCTTCCGGAATCGTGGAGCTGCTCAGCCGCTATGGCATCGAAACCAATGGTCGTCATTGCGTAGTGATCGGGCGTAGCAACATCGTGGGTACTCCGGTTAGCATTCTGTTAGCCAAGAACTTAGAGCCTGGTAACTGTACCGTTACCTTATGCCACTCCCGTACGCGTAACCTGGCCGAAATCACCCGTACAGCTGATATCGTGGTGGCCGCGCTAGGCCGGCCCGAGTTTGTGACGGCCGATATGGTAAGCCCCGGTGCAGTAGTGATTGATGTGGGCACTACGCGAGTAGAGGATGCTTCCAAAAAGTCGGGCTTTACTTTGAAGGGCGACGTGAATTTTGCCGAAGTGGCTCCTAAAACTTCCTACATTACTCCGGTGCCAGGTGGAGTCGGACCCATGACCATTGCTATGCTGCTGCTCAATACGTTGCGGGCAGCAAAAGGCGAAGTGTATCCCCGGTAGAGTCCTATTTTTTTGTTTCTAGGCTTTCAACTAGCCTGATTTTGTGCTACTTTGTAAAGGCTAACCGGCAGTAAGGGAACTTGCTGCGGTTAGTTGGCAGTTGCTTTACTTTCGATTCGGCACATCTGTTTATTTTTTGCTTTGCTGCACGAACTTCCCGTAACGTCGACGCCCATGCTTTCCTCCGGGACAGGGGCGCTTGCACTGCCCCTCATGGAGCAGTTTTATACCATTCAAGGCGAAGGCTATAACACCGGCCGGGCTGCCTATTTTGTGCGTTTAGGTGGCTGTGACGTCGGTTGCCACTGGTGCGACGTCAAGGAGTCGTGGGACGCCGACCAGCACCCGCGCGTTGCCATCCCCGAGATCGTGGAGGCTGCTACATCCTATCCGGGTCGCAACGTAGTGATTACCGGGGGCGAGCCTCTCATGCACGACTTGACCTCGCTTACGCACGCTTTGCACGAGGCTGGCTGCCAAACGTGGCTTGAAACTTCTGGGGCGCATCCGCTTTCAGGACAGTGGGACTGGATCTGCTTGTCACCCAAGAAGTTCAAGGCCCCCTTGTCCGATGTGCTGCGTCAGGCTCACGAATTAAAGGTGGTCATATTCAACAAAAGCGACTTTGCTTGGGCTGAGGAACACGCTGCGCAGGTTAGTTCGGATTGCCGCCTGTACCTGCAACCCGAGTGGGGCCGCGCCGCCCAAATGACGCCCCTGATCGTGGATTACGTCAAGCAAAATCCGCGTTGGCAGGTATCCTTGCAGACGCACAAGTATCTTGATATTCCGTAGCTTCCCGCCCTATGCGTTGTTTGCTACCCATTCCGGTATGGCTGTTACTTGCGTTCGGTGCGTTATCTGCTTCTCAGGCGATGGCGCAAACGCAATTGTCAACTACCAACTCCAAAGCCCGCAATCTGTGGGAAAAAGCCCAGTCGCAGGCGAAGGGCCGTGACTTCAACAAGGCAATCGAAACGCTGGACTTGCTCAATCAAAAGTTTCCCTCGCTAGGGGAGCCGTATGTGCTGAAGGGGTCGCTGCTGAAGGCAATGGGCGAAAACAAGCCGGCCTTCGAAGCCTACCGCGATGGCTTGGCAAAAATGTCGTTCAACCCGGCTCGCTCCAACGATTATTACACGCTAGGCGAATTGGCGATGAGCTTCGGGGAGTACCAAGTGGCTGCTGACAGCTACAAGAAATACCTCAAAACGGCCTCCAAAGCGCAACGCAGCACCGTTCGGGCCCAGCGCCAGCTTGAGAACTGCACTTTTGCGCTGAGCGCGATGGCGAAACCCGTGGGAATCACCCCCGTACGTTTGGGCGGGCCACTTAACACCTTCTATTACCAATACTTCCCAGCGCTCACGGCAGACAATCAGTTCCTGATTTTCACAGCCAAAGCCAGTCCTGATGATTCTGCCGACGAGAACATTATGGTCGCCCGGCAGAACAAAGATGGTTCGATGGGCACGCCGGCTTCGATTTCTCCCATCATTAATTCACCCTACAACGAAGGCGCAGGCTCGATTTCAGGGGATGGCAAAACGCTGGTCTTTACTTCCTGTAATCGCCCTAACTCATTGGGTAGCTGTGACTTATATATTTCACGGCGCACGGGTAATACTTGGAGCAATCCCCAAAACCTAGGTCGCAATGTGAACTCTGTGGAGTGGGATTCGCAGCCTACGCTCTCGGCCGACGGTCGTACGCTTTACTTTACCTCGACCCGACGTGGAGGAAAGGGGCAGGAAGATATTTACGTCACCACCCTTCAGGCCGATGGCACCTGGAGCCCGGCCCGCAACTTGGGCGCTCCGGTGAACACATCCGGCAAAGACATGGCGCCTTTTATCCACGCCAGCGGCACCACGCTTTACTATGTCACCGACGGGTTAGTCGGTATGGGTGGGCTTGACGTGTATCGGTGCGAAATGCAACCCAGCAAGAATTGGAGTGAGCCCCAAAACCTAGGCTATCCGCTCAATACTTTTGAAAACGAAGCCTCGCTTTTCATCACTTCCGACAACCGTCGCGGATTTTGTTCGCGCTCGCGGGCCTCAGAGCCGGGCGTTAAAGCAGAACGGGACCGACCCGTCGAGCTGTTTGGGTTTGAGGTGCCACCAGAAGTTCGCGCCCGCGAAACCAGTACCTACACCCAAGGCCGGGTGTACGATGCCCAAACCAAAAAGCCCATTCAGGCCGATGTGCAGCTCTACGACCTGGGCACTGACGAGCTTACGCAATACGTAACCTCCGACCCAGAAAACGGCGACTATACGGTTGTGCTCAACGAAGGACGGCAATACGCCATGTACGCCGCTGCCGACAAGTATCTCATGAAGAGCTTGAGCTTCGACTACACCGACAAGCGTACGTTCGACCCGCTTACGTTAGATATTTATTTGGAGCCCATGCGCGCCGGGCGCAGTATTGTGCTCAATAACCTGTTTTTCGATACCAAGCAGTACACCTTGAAGCCGAAATCCCGCACGGAGCTGAATCGCCTTATTCAGTTTATGCAGCAGTACAAAGACGTGCAAGTGGAGATTTCGGGCCACACCGACGACGTAGGCGCCGACGCTGACAATATTGTGTTGTCGCAGAACCGGGCGCGCTCGGTGTATGATTACTTAGTGAGCCATGGGGTAGCCGCGGCCCGCTTACGCTACAAAGGATACGGTGAGACCAAACCGTTAACCGCAAACGATTCAGACGCGCATCGGCAGCAGAACCGCCGCATTGAATTTCGAATCCTCTGAGAGAATTCTATTTTCTGTCTTATTCTAAGCCCAGCCCAATTAAAGCTGGGCTTTTTTATATTGTAGTATTTCTTCTTTGTATCACTAATATCATTATGGTAATCAGACAATTATACTGCTATTGTTCAATTTTTACTGGTAAATAGTTATAAAAAATCCTTTTTTTGTTAAAATAAAGTGTTATGTTTGAGCATTCACTAGCGATAGTGATAGAAGGCAGACGGACTTAGTCCAAATGCATTCTTAGCACATTCAAAAACCGAGTTTTTAACTTTTCAAGCTTCCTCCACCGTTTTGTAGTATGAAAAAAATTTACATTCTGGCTAGTCTCTTTCTGAGCTTGCAGGCGACTGTCGTTGCGCACGCCGAAACGGAACCCGAGGTTCCTACCACCATTCAAGCCCGCGCCGTTACCCTCACGCGCGCCATGGCTGATAAGATGCACTTGGACGAGGGCCAGTACGTCAAGCTGAAGCAGGTTAACATGCGGATGCTGATGGAAATGGACGAGTTGAAGTCACGTTACGCCGCCGACCCAGCTGTCCTGGATCAGCAATTGGCTACCGCTCAAGGACGCTACCAGCAAGAGACTACTGTTTTGTTGCGGCCTACGCAGCTCATGGCTTACCAGCAACTGCGCAACAGCCAGATGGCGTTGAGTAGCGCCATAAAATAGTCTTAGAAAATTTCACGTTGCGCAGAAACTCAAGCTTCTACGCAACGTGAAATTTTCTAACGGCTCCTGATCGCTGGATGAAGCTAATTTATCTGGCTATTGTAATAAAAATCAGGGGCTAACGATGATCGAAGTATTTGAATACTCGTATACTTCAATTCCCACTTCATTCTACTTTCTTTTATCCATCCCACATTCCAACTCCTATGAAAAATACTCTTTACTCTCTTCTGTTGGTAGGTGCTTTTTTCAGCACGTCGGTGCTCGCAACGGCAGCTACGAATGACACCCCTGCAGTGGCAGCCCGCGCCAAAACGCTGACTCGCCAAATTGCCGACAAAACCCGCCTGAGCGAAGGTCAGTATGTGAAGGTAAAGCAGTTGAACCTGCGGATGTTGTCGGAAGTAGAAAACGTGAAAAAGCAACTTGCGGCCGATCCGGCTGCTCTCGACCAGCGGTTGGCCGAAGTGCAGGATCACTACGAGTGGGATTTGGCAGCTATTCTGTGGCCCCGTCAAATGGCGGTGTACTCGGAGGCAAAAGCCAGCATGACTGCCCTGAATATTCGTTAGTAAATTATTGATAGTAAAGGGGTTGCAAAATAGTTTGTGCGCCTTGTCAAATCATAAAAAAACGCCAGCTGATAAGGCTGGCGTTTTTTTATGTCTGTATGTTGTCGATTTGTTGAGCGGCATATATCCCGCAACAGAGATGCTTGTTATTTCTCACGCTACTTGGCGAAACGCTAGAGGCGTGGTGCCCGTGTGTAACTTGAAAAACCGATGAAAATAGGTGGCTTACTCGAATCCCAAGCGATCGGCGATGTCTCCTACGCTCCAGTCGGTGTGGTGCAGAAGCAGCTTGGCTTCGCGGGTGAAGCGCTCGGCAATATGAGCCGTAGTAGGCTTGCCGGTGAATTCTTTTACCGACCGGTTGAGGCTGTTGACATGGATTGCCAGCCGGTCGGCAAACTCCTGCGCATTTTTCAGGATGGGCTCGTGGTAGGACCTAGTTACCGGAAACTGGATTTCTAACAAGCTCATAAACAGGTTTGTGACGCGCTCAGCCGCGTTGGTGGCTACGGCAGGATAGGGGCTGGCCGGCTGCAGCCGAGCTGCCTCGTGGACGAGGAGCGCGAGCTGGTTCCGCAACAGGTCGTCTTTATGTGGACAGTCGGCGCATGCGGGCAAAAACCTCGCTCAGGTAGCGCCGCTGCTCGTCGTCGAGGTAATACACGGGGTTGCCATCTACGCGGTAAAACATTTACTCCTTGAGGCTGATACCGCGCATGGCCGAGTGCAAAAAAGGCTCGGTGAAGGCGCAGATATATCCTTCCTGTTCTACCGAGCCCTGAACGGGCTCCCACGAAAAGGGCACCAAGCGATTAGTAAATACCAGTGCGGGCTGGTCAATGGCATAGCTGCGCGTGGCGTAGTGGAGCGCGTTAGCCCCTTTCACAACCAATACACACTTGAACACGTCGCGCCGGTCGTAATGGCCCATCCCACAGTCCGCTTCCTGCATGGTCAGGACCGTGATTTCGCCGCCGCTGGGCGAAGAGAGCGGAAAGATATCTGGAGCTTGCGTTGTAGAATGAGAGGTACCCATGAGGGTTCAACGTTGTTGGGTGGAGTAGCCATGAGTTGATTTACGTACGGGTATTCCGCTTCCTTGGTCCTCCAGCAGCACTAATTGCTGGCAGTTTATTGGTCGTAACCAAGAGAAGAAGACGGATCCCGGTAGGCGTCGGTTTGCTGCTGTAGATCGCGAGCTACTTGGTCGGCAGTGCCTACGGCATCAGCCCCAGCCAGAAAGCGGCGAGGAGGCGTTGATTGGCTGGCGATCGACAATAGAGCCTGGGCGAGTTTGGCCGGGTCGCCGGCCGGCTGGCCGTTATAGCCTTTCCAGAACTCCATTTGCGCTTCGCGGCGGCCATCGTAATCTGCAATGGGGTTGTTTGCGAAGTTAGTAGACTCCTCCGTCAGCAACTCAGTACGGAAGAAACCTGGAGCGGCCGGTAGCTACTACGGCGTGGCCAGCAGCCAGCACGGCTTTCGTTATGTCGAGACCCCGACCCCGACCCGCACCGGTTATTAGCCATACTTTTTTGTCTGCCATGATACTGTTTTGGGCCAATAGGCCCGCTGAGGTGGATAGTACACGTCTTTAAGCCAAGCTAGCGCTAGCTTGGCTTAAAGACGTGATACAAAGGTCTTCAACACACTCGCCAACCGGAAATTAAGAATCAAACAGCTTTGTATACAAATCAAACAGGCAAGTATAATTGAGGTTAGTGCCTTTTGATTGGGTCCGGCATATTCAAACTACCCTTACAACACAAACGCCTCGGCCATTTGGCCGAGGCGTTTGCTCAAGTAGGAGTAAATGCAAGTTGGGGAGCGGGTTTCTAGAACGCTCTAAACTTGCTTAACGCTTCTCTACGGGAACATAGTCGCGCTCCAACTCACCTACATAAATCTGGCGCGGACGGCCAATTGGCTCCTTGTTCTCGCGCATTTCTTTCCATTGGGCAATCCAGCCCGGCAGGCGGCCCATAGCAAACAGCACCGTAAACATCTCTGTTGGAATGCCGATGGCGCGGTAGATGATGCCCGAGTAGAAGTCGACGTTCGGATACAGCTTGCGCTCAACGAAATAAGGATCGGTGAGAGCCGCTTGCTCTAGCTCCTGCGCGATGGTCAGCAACGGGTCGTTGATGCCCAGTGCCGTTAGTACATCGTCGGCGGCCTTCTTGATAATTTTGGCGCGCGGGTCGAAGTTCTTGTACACGCGGTGGCCAAAGCCCATCAGACGGAATGAGTCGTTCTTGTCCTTGGCTTTATCGATCCATTTCTGCGTGTTGCCGCCGTCGGCCTGAATGGCTTCCAGCATTTCCATCACTTCTTGGTTGGCCCCGCCGTGTAGCGGGCCCCACAGCGCGTTTACACCGGCCGAAACCGAACCGTAAAGGCTGGCATTGGCCGAGCCTACGAGACGCACCGTGGAAGTCGAGCAGTTTTGCTCGTGGTCGGCGTGTAGAATGAGCAATTTGTTTAAAGCACTCACTACTACCGGATTGATTTCGTACTTCTCCGTAGGGAAGGCGAACATCATGTATAGGAAGTTCGAGCAGTAGTCGAGGTCGTTGCGTGGGTAGTTGAGCGGGTGGCCCACCGAGTTTTTATACGACCAAGCCGCAATCGTCGAGATTTTGGCAATGAGGCGGATGATGTTCAGGTTGGTCTCTTCCGGGCTCTGGTTCGGATCAAGGCTTTTGGGGTAAAAAGCAGTGAGCGAGCAAATTAGGCTCGAAAGGATGCCCATGGGGTGAGCCCCCGATGGAAAGCCGTCGAAGATCTTCCGTACATCTTCGTGCACCAAGGTGTGCGTCGTGATTTGGTGAGCGAAGCTATCAAGTTCAGCTTGGGTGGGCAGCGTGCCATAGATCAGCAGATACGCTACTTCCAGGAAGTTTGACTTTTCGGCCAGCTGCTCAATCGGGTAGCCCCGGTAGCGCAAAATGCCTTCTTCGCCGTCGAGAAACGTAATGGCGCTCTTAGTAGCGCCGGTGTTCTTGTAGCCCGAATCGATGGTAACATAGCCCGTTTGGTCGCGAAGCTTGGCAATGTCAATTGCCTTTTCGTGCTCGGTACCTTCAAAAACGGGGAAGGGATAGGATTTCCCGTCGAGGATAATCTCAGCAGACTCTGCCATAAGAGTTGGTTAGAGGGTGGTTGCGGGGCGAAACTAAAGAATTACCGGCAAGCCGGAAAGCGCAAGGAGCGCTTGCACTCTATACTGTAGTTTACCCAACGGTGTTGTTAGAAAAAAAGGACTGAAAAAAGGGAAGCCGTAAAATTAGGCTTGCAGTTGGTTATTTAAATGAAATCCTGAAAAACCTATGAAAATGAACTCCATTTAGCGTGGCAAATACCAGTAAGTATAGGGCTTGGAACAGGAATTAGCCATTGGTAAAGCCCTTTTCGTAAGCATACTTCTCAATTCAACAGCTCATGAAGTATAAACAACTGGGAAAGTCCGACCTGCGGGTGAGTCAGGTGAGTTTTGGGTGCATGTCGTTGGGTGATGATCCGAGGGACAATGCTGCCTTATTGCATCAGGCTTTGGATCAGGGAGTAAACTTTTTTGATACGGCCGATTTGTACCAAAAAGGCGAAAACGAAGCCACGGTTGGTCGGGCCTTCCGCGGCCTGCGCGATCAAGTGATCATTGCTACCAAAGTGGGCAACCAATGGCGCCCCGACGGCAGCGGCTGGGACTGGAACCCGCGTAAAGAGTACATTCTCAAGGCTGTAGAGCACAGCCTGCAACGGCTCCAAACCGATTACATCGACCTTTACCAGCTGCACGGGGGTACCTTGGAAGACCCCATCGACGAAACCATTGAGGCCTTTGAACTGCTGGTGCAGCAAGGGAAAATCCGGTATTACGGCATTTCCTCTATCCGGCCCAACGTGATTCGGGAGTACGTGCAGCGCTCGCAGATTGCCAGCGTCATGATGCAATACAGCTTGCTCGATCGGCGACCTGAGGAAACTATATTGGCGCTGCTGCAAGAGCATCAGATTGGCGTGCTGGCCCGCGGCAGCTTCGCCCAGGGGCTGCTGGTGAAGAAGCCGGCCACGGCCTACCTCGGGTATGCGCAGGAGGAAGTAGCACAGGCCGCCTCGGCCGTGCGCGCCGTAGCAGACCCTGCCCGTACTGCTGCCGAAGTGGTTATTCAGTTTGCTCTGGCCCAACCCGCCATTACGTCGGCTGTGGTAGGCATTCGGACGGAGATGCAATTGCTAGATGCCCTGCAAGCGGCTGCGGGACAGTCGCTTAACGCGGAAGAGCTGCAAGGATTACGACAGGCCGCAAAACCCAAGGTCTACGACCAACACCGCTGAAGCAACTACGTTTAGGTAAAAAGCATCTTTATATAAATTATTGATAATCAATAATTTATATAAAGATGCTTTTACTTGCCAATACAAAACTGGGTGAAGATGCTGGTGAGCAGGTCGTCGGAAGAAATTTCGCCGGTGATTTCGCCCAGCGCGGCCAGCGCGTGCCGTAGGTCAGCGGCCAATAACTCGGTGCCGGTGCCGTGGCTCAGACCGGCAAGCACGGCGTGGAGCGCGGCTTGGGTGGTTTCGAGGCTGCGGGCGTGGCGCAGGTTGGTGACAATGGTAGACGAGCCAATCTGGTCGAGGCCTTCGCCGCGTACGCGTTGGAGCAGAATTTCGCGCAATTCATCCAAGCCATCGCCGCGGGAAGCAGCAATCAGCACGGTGTTCGGGAGGCGTTGGAAGGCTGCGATTTCGTCATCGGAAGCGACGTCGAGCTTATTGCCAATGGCTAAAACCGGTACGTGACGCGGGACTTCCAGGGCTTCGATCTCTGCTTGAACCTCAGCGGGACTAGTGCTCGTCAAATCAAAGAGATATAACACGAATGCGGCTTGCTGCACGCGCTGTTTGGTACGCTCGACACCAATGGATTCGACCACATCGGTGGTGTCGCGCAGACCTGCCGTATCGACAAAACGGAAGCGGATATCGTCTATGGTTACCTCGTCTTCGATCATGTCGCGAGTGGTGCCGGCGATGGCCGACACGATGGCGCGGTCTTCGTTGAGCAGCGCGTTGAGCAGCGTCGATTTGCCAGCGTTTGGCTTGCCGGCAATAACCGTTGTCACGCCGTTTTTGATCACGTTGCCAAGCTCAAAAGAGCGCAGCAGCCGCTGTACCAGCGTCTGGACTTCCTGTAGCAGCTTCACCAAACCTGTGCGGTCGGCAAATTCTACATCTTCCTCGCCGAAGTCTAGCTCCAGCTCTAGCAAGGCGGCAAACTGCACCAAGCGGGCGCGCAGATTGCGCAGCTCCTGCGCAAAGCCACCGCGCATCTGTTGCATGGCCACCCGATGCGACAGCGCCGAGTCGGAAGCAATCAGGTCTGCGACGGCTTCGGCTTGGGTAAGGTCGAAGGCTCCATGTAAAAAGGCCCGTTTGGTAAATTCACCGGCTTCGGCCAGCCGGGCGCCGCGCCGCACCAACAGGGCCAGCAGTTGCTGCACGATGTAGCGCGAGCCGTGGCACGAAATCTCAACCACATCTTCGCGGGTGTAGGAGTTCGGCCCGCGAAACAGCGACACCACTACTTCGTCCAGGATCTGGTCGCCGTCGCGGATGGTGCCGAAATGCAGGGTGTGGGTGGCTTGGTCGCGCAGGCGGCGGCCCGCAAAAACGGCATCCGCAATCGGAATTGCATCGGGTCCGGAAAGCCGGATGACGGCAATTGCGCCCGCACCCGACGGCGTTGAAAGGGCTACAATGGTGTCGGAAAGGGCAAGAGGGAGGGGAGACGGCACGGCGCAACAAGTATGGTTGCCGCAAAGGTAAGCAACTCTAAAGTGCGCCTGCGTGGGGGCAAAAACTGGTCAAACAGCGCGAAAGCTGAGCACTGAATTGTACTAGGCCGTCACGAAAATATTGCGGCTTACTTCCGCAGATACCAAAACGACTTGGTTTTGGTTTACTCTGATTTCCAGTGAGTTATCAAACTCAACTTTATCTAGTACTTCAAATAACGAACCTAGCCCCATTCCGACCTTGTCGAGGTATTGCAAGAACAGCGGCGACGTGTTTTTGACGGCTACCACCGTGCCGCATTCGCCGGGCGCGAGGTCGCCGAGCAAGCGGTGCTGCGGGCGGTGCATGGCACCGTCTTCGGTAGGGATGGGGTCGCCGTGCGGATCAAGCTGCGGAAACCCTAGGAACTCGTCGAGCCGGCGGATCAGCAAGGGCGATTGCAGGTGCTCCATCTCTTCGGCAACCTCGTGCACTTCGTCCCAATTGAAACCCAGCTTCTGCACCAGAAATACTTCCCACAGGCGATGTTTGCGAATGGTTTGGAGCGCCAGCCGCCGGCCTTCCGCCGTGAGCGACACGCCGCGGTAGCGCTGGTAGTGCAGCAAGCCCTTCTCACCCAGGCGCCGCAGCATATCCGTAACCGAGGCGGCGCGGGTTTGCATGACGTCGGCAATACGATTGGTGCTGACTTCCTCACCCGGCGCGGCTTCGGCCAGTTTGTAGATCGCTTTCAGGTAATTTTCCTCGGTATAGCTGGGCACTGTTAGAATGCTGAAGGATGTGCGCGGAATACGTAATTCAAATCTGAAACTGCCGCTTAAAATCTAAGAAACAAGCCTCATTAGTTAAGTAATTGATTGTTAATTACTTAGCTAATGAGGCTTGTGCACGAAGCTCCCAAGTAATTACCAGCGAATGAGCGCCGAGGCCCACGTAAAGCCACTGCCGAACGCAGCCAGACATACCAGATCGCCGCGCTTGATTTTGCCTTCGCCAACGGCCTCGCTCAGGGCAATGGGCACGGAAGCGGCGGTGGTGTTGCCGTAGCGCTGGATGTTGCTGTACACTTTATCGTCGCTGAGGCCCATTTTCTGTTGCACAAACTGCGTAATGCGCAGGTTGGCTTGGTGCGGAATCAGCATGTCGATGTCGGAAGACTTATAGCCGTTTTGCTCCAGTGCCTCGTTGATCACCTGCGGAAACCGCACCACAGCGTGCTTGAATACGTTGGTGCCGTTCATGTAAGGATACATGTCCAAGGGGTTGGCCAGGGCCACTTCCACCCGGCCTTCGCGGTTGGAGCCGGGTTCTTTCACGATCAATTCCTCGGCGTATTCGCCTTGCGCGTGCAAATGGGTGCTCAGGATGCCGTGGCCTTCGCGGGAGCTAGGGCGCAGCACCACTGCCCCGGCGCCGTCGCCAAAAATGACGGAAACGGCGCGTCCGCGGGTTGTTTTGTCGAGGCCCGAAGAATGGATTTCGGAGCCCACAACCAATACGGTGTCGTACATGCCGGTGCGCACAAACTGGTCGCCGACCGACAGGCCGTAAATAAAGCCTGAGCACTGGTTGCGCACGTCCAGGGCCGGAATGTTGTCTTTGATGCCCAGTTCACGTTGCAGCAGTACGCCCGACCCGGGAAATATGTAATCGGGTGATAACGTGGCAAATACAATGAGCTGCACATCGTCGGGGGTGAGACCGGCCTGTTCGAGCGCGCGCCGGGCGGCCTGCGCGCCCATGTTGGCCGTGGTATCGACGCCTTCGGTGAAATAGCGCCGTTCGCGAATCCCCGTACGCTCCTGAATCCACGCGTCGGTGGTTTCCATGATTTGTTCGAGGTCGGCATTTTTCACCACGCGTTCAGGCACATAGTGGCCAACGCCGGCAATTTCGGAGTAGCGGAGAGTATTCATCAAGTAGGGAATTTAGCGGGCAAAAAAGAGCAGGGGAAGAGAGGCGAATGTAAAGCAAAACGGCACTTTTCTCCTAAACGGGGTGCGAAGGTCGGCAGTTACTGCAAAGAATCTACTATTGCCCACAATTTTGTCGCCTCCGACTGCCATAATACGTTGGCCGGAATTCCGTGGGGGTAAAAACGGGTTTTGGAAAGCGCCGTGGCTACGTCCTGCACGGCTTCCATCGAAGTAAAATCCCGGCAGACTACCGCAATGCTATCATTTTGTAAATAATTGATCCATAGACTGTTATCGGGGATGATAACAGGCAGGCCATGCGCTACATATTCAAAGAGCTTGGTCGGCAGGCAGCGCCACGTACTCTGATGCGGCCGGTAAGGCAACAGCCCGACATGCGCCCGCCGGATGGCGGAAATAATGTCTGCGTGTGGTACCAGCTGGTCGCCGCCGATGAGGGTGACTACCCCCGGTGCGTTGGCAATCGCGGCTTGTAGCAGCGTCAATAACGCCGGCTGCTGGCAGAAGCCGACAATGGTAAGGTGAGCGCCGGGCCACAACGTGCGCAACTGACGGGTGAATTCAAGGGCCTCCAGCACGCCGTTTAGCTCCGAAATAGTGCCGGAGTATAGCAGGTGAAGCGGCTCGTGAGGTGCTGGAAGACGTTGTTTGGGTTGGGGCGCGGCCTCGTGGGGTTGGGGTTGGTATTTGTTTTCCAGAATCATAGTGCGTTCCGGCAAAGCAAAAGGCAGCTCCTCGGCGTAGCTGCGTTCAGCTAATATGACTTTGTAAGCCTGTCGGGCAGCCTTCGTTTCTGCCCAGCGCACCAGCTTAGCCAGCACCTGCCGAACTAGATGCGGGTACACCTGCTGCGTGAGGATGTTGAGCGCATAATTTTCGCGCACGTCATACAGAAACCGGCGACGACGGCCGAAGCGCTGCCATAGCAGCGTGAGCGGCAGCAATTCCGGGGCGTGCACCACCACCAGCGCCGGTTGCAGCGTGCGTAACAGCTTCCAGTAGCGCCATTGGGCTGCCAGGCGCCGCCAGCTCAGGCGCGAGCCATCCAGCAGCTCGTGGGTGTGGAGGTTACTCGGGGCGTTGCGTGGGTGTGGGGCGCGGCGGCCGGCTATGTGTACCTCTAGGTCAGGTCGGCTGGCGAGGGTGCGCCCAAATTTTTCAAACATGCGCGTGTCGTCCACGGGCTTGAGTACGGAAGCTAAAAGCAGGGGAGACGACGCCATTGGTGGAGCCAAAGATGCCGGTTTTTATACTTACACAGGAGTTGGCCGGCGCAAAAAGCAGCGAAAAGCATTAGCTATTTCTGACAGGCGTTTCAACGGCGGAGCTTCGACTTGAAAAACATATCTGCTTAAAACATAACATTATAGCCCGTGTGGGTGTATGAATTCAGAGACTTGTGAAAAGTTGCAGGTTTTACTTTTTTGAGAAAAAATTTCCTTCTAGCTTGAGATTTAGCCTTGTTCATTTTGCTCATTTTTCAACTTCATTCACTTCTGCATGAAAAGATTTTTACTCATGAGTATACTACTCATGGTCACGCTGCTTCAGCAGGTGACGGCCCAGAACAGAAGCGTATCTGGGAAGGTGACTGATGCCCAATCCGGGGAAGGTTTGCCCGGTGTAACGGTATTGGTGAAAGGCACTACGAACGGCATCTCAACGGGCGCCGACGGTACGTACACGCTCAGTGTTCCGGCCTCAGGAGGCACGCTCGTATTCAGCTCGATCGGCTATACCACGGTCGAGCGGGCGATAGGCAGCGAATCGCAGATTAACCTGGCGCTGGCTTCGGATACGAAGCAGCTGAAAGAAGTAGTGGTAACGGCGCTGGGCATCGAGCGGGATATTCGGGAAGTAAACACTACCCAGCAGCAGATCAAAGGCGATGAAATTGCCCAGCGGTCGGAACCCAACGTGCTGAATGCACTGGCCGGCAAGGTTTCGGGCGTAAACATCACCAGTGCCAGCGGTCTGCCGGGCTCCTCGACCAACATCAACATCCGCGGCATCACGTCGTTGCAGGGCAGCAACCAGCCGTTGTTTGTGGTCGATGGGATTCCGATCAGCAACTCCTTGGACGTAACCAACGGCACAACATTGGGTACCCTAGGCGCCGCCCAAACCTCTAACCGCGCCTTGGACATCGACCCCAACAACATCGAAAGCATCAACGTGCTGAAAGGCCCGGCGGCGGCGGCTTTGTATGGTTCGCGGGCTGCCTCGGGTGCCATCATCATCACCACCAAATCGGGCCGGAACCTAAACAAAAAGCTGGAAGTAACCGTCAATTCCGGCTATAGCGTGCAGCAAGTATATGGCCTGCCCAAGTTCCAAAACGACTACGGCCAGGGTACGTTCGGCGTATTGACCACGGCCAACGGAGATATCAACTCAGGCACGACCAACTCCTGGGGACCGCGGTTTGGCACTACCCCAACGGTCGTAAACGGAATAGGGGCGTTGAAGCGGCCTGATGGCACGCCCATCCCGTACCAAGCCTATCCCAACAACATCAAGGATTATTTTCAGCTTGGCCACCTCATTACGAATGGCGTGAACCTGGCAGGGGGAAACAAAGACCAGAACTTCAGTCTCAACGTCAACAACACTTCCCAGAAAGGCATCACGGACTTTGCCACGCTGAAACGGACCAGCGTGCAAATCGGCGGCAACACCACATTGCTCAACAAGCTCAAAGCCGGTGCTTCGGTTAACTTGATATCTACCAATCAATTAGGGCCGCTGGTGGGCAACGGCAGCAGCGCTTTTGGTACGCTGGTGAGCGTGCCGCGCAGCTACGATCTGATGGGGCTTCCGTATGCTGATCCGGTTACGAACCGCAGCGTGTTCTTCTCGGGCCTTGACAACCCCCGGTGGAACCTCGCCAACAACCCAACCACAAGTAACCTGACGCGCTTTATCAACGTGGCCAACTTGAGCTACGAGTTTGCTCCGTGGCTGAACGTAGCCTACCGCGCCGGTCTGGATACGTACACCGACCGTCGTAAGCAGGTGTATGCCGTCGGGGCCGCGCGTCTTCCCACGGGGCAGGTGCTTGATCAATCCATCTTCCGCAGCGAAATTAACGGAGACTTGCTCATTACGTTGAAGAAAGAGCGGGTATTGGTTAATGGGCTCAGTGCCAATTTGTTACTGGGCCAGAACATCAACCAGCGCCGTTTCCAGACCATCAGTGCGCAGGCAGATAACATTTTGGTGCCAGGGTTTGAGAACACTTCCGTAGGGGCTGTATTTTCGAATGGTACCCGGGAAACTTCCTCGCTCCAGCGCCTGCTCGGTTATTACACCCAGCTGTCTCTGGCCTACAACAATTACCTCTTCGTGGACGTGACGGGCCGCATTGACCAATCGTCGACATTGCCCAAGAAAAAGAATACCTATTTCTTCCCCTCGGCTACCGCAGGGTTTGTGTTCTCCGATGCGTTTAAGATTTCCAACGACTTCTTCTCGTACGGTAAGATTCGCGCCAACATTGCCAAGGTGGGCCGCGACGCCGATCCGTATGCGTTGGAGACTTACTACAACGTGACTTCGGTCGGTAACAACGTAGCCAGCGTTAGCTTCCCGCTCAACGGGGCCGGTGGCTTTGCCATCAGCACCATTCTGGGCAACCCCAACTTGAAGCCGGAATTTACCAGGTCCTATGAGGGCGGTGTGAACTTAGGCTTCTTCAACAACCGCCTGACGTTTGACCTGACTTACTATTATTCCATCAGCGACAACCAAATTGTGCCGGTTACGGTGCCTGCTACGTCAGGCTTCACCCAGCACTACGACAACGTAGGCCGCCTCGACAACAAAGGATTTGAAGGGTTGATGACCATTACTCCCTTCCGCACCGATAACTTCCGCTGGGATGTGACGGCAAACTACACCCGCAACCGCAACAAAGTGGTGCGCTTGGCACCGGGCATCACCCGCGCGCGCATCAACGGCTCTGGTTTTATCGGCAGCTTACCGTTCATCGTGGAGGGCCAGCCCTACGGCGTGATTGTAGGCGGTAAAAAAGCTCGCACGCCCGACGGACAATACATCATCGACGGCCGTACGGGCTTGTTTGTAGCTGATATCCAGAATGAAGTAATTGCCAACCCCAACATCAAATGGCAGGGCGGCATCACCAATACCTTCTCGTATCGCGGCATCAACTTTTCTTTCTTAGTTGATACGCGTCAAGGAGGCGATGTGCTGTCGTTCACCAATGGCTTCTACCGATCGGCGGGGGCGCTGGCCGAAACGGGCAAGAACCGGGAACTGCCCCGCATCATTCCGGGCGTAATTGCCAACGGCGACGGTACCTACCGGCCCAACAACATTCAGATTGACGCCCAGAGCTATTGGCAGGCGTTTGGTTTGCAAAGTGACCTGAACGTGTACGATGCTACGGTGTACCGTTTGCGTGAAGTGTCGCTGGGGTATGACTTGCCGAAAAGCTTGCTAACGAACTTGCCGTTTGGCCAAATCGGCGTGTCGCTGACGGGGCGCAATCTGTTCTACTACGCGCCCAACGCCAATTTTGACCCCGAGCTGAACACGCAAGGTGCCGGCAACATTCGCGGCCTGGATCTACAAGGTCCGCCAAATGCCCGCACGTACGGCGCCAACATTCGGTTTACTTTCTAATGAATTGTCAATCAACGATATATGAAGCAATTACTTATAATCCGATACTGCTTGGGCGCTGTGCTGGCGTTGGCTGCGGTGGCGTGTAAAAAGGATGAATTCCTGGATGTAAATACCGATCCCAACCGCCCTTTGGTAGTGCCGCCTTCTGTCCTGCTCACGGGTGCTGAAATCACAACGGGCTTTGCCGTTGGCAACGATCTGGGACGGGTAACCGAGCTGCTGATCCAGCACACGGCGGGCATCGCAAACCAACCCCGAAGCTACGACACCTACTTGCTGCGGGGCAACTACGACAACCAATGGAACCTAGAGCTCTACGGCGGTGCCCTAACCAATTCGCAGCAGATCATCATTGCCACCCAAGAAGCCAGCCCGCAGTACGCTGGCATTGCTAAGTTGCTGAAGGCGTACAACTTTGCCTTTACCACCGACTTATGGGGCGACATTCCTTACTCGCAAGCCCTACAAGGCCAGAGCGGAAACCTACAACCGCGTTTCGACAAGCAGCAGGATATCTATGAAGGCAACTCCTCACTGGGCATCCAAAGCCTCTTTGACCTGGTGCGCGAAGGCTTGGCCGATTTGGACAAGGCCAGCGTACTGAAGCCGGCTGCTGATGACGTGATCTACAAAGGAGTGATCGCCAACTGGAAAAAGTTCGGCAATACGTTGCTGCTAAAGTTCGCCAACACCATCAGCAAGAAGGATCCGGCGTTTGCCAATAAAGTAATTGCAGAAGTGCTAGCGAAAGGCGCCACGGCTTATATCTCGTCAAACGCCGAAGATTTTCAGGTGGCTTTCGGTACTACAGTAGGCAACCAAAATCCTTTCTATGCCTACAACTATGTAACGCGCCCTGATGATCAGATGCTGAGTCAGCGTTTTCTGGATTCGTTGAACGTGAACAAAGACCCTCGTTTGCCTTTGTTTTTCACTTCTACGCCCGGGCCCGTAGCTGCTCCCACCAACACCACGGCCACGTCTACTCCCTTCGGCTTTTTTACGGGCTTCGTAAACGGTAACCCGGCGGCAGCTCCCATTCGCACCAATCGCTCACGCTACGCACCCTACGTGGTAGGAGCTAGCGGCGAAGCCCCGGTGCGGATTGTAACGAACTTCCAGCGAGCCTTTATTCTGGCCGAATATTACCTGTCGCTGCAAGATAACGTCAACGCCCAGCGGTACTTTCAAGAAGGAATCACTGCCTCTATGACCAAAGCAGGCGTCGCCGCTGCGGATATCACCAAGTACTTCGCCGACAACCCCAAGATTGTGACCCTGGCTGGCTCCGACACGCGCAAGCTCAACCAGATCATCACCCAGAAATGGATTGCCTGGGTTGGCAACGGCTACGAGGCCTATAACGATTATCGGCGCACGGGCTTCCCGCGGTTACCGCTCGCTACCAATGCCAGCTCGGAAAGCCCCACGGAGATCCCGTCGCGTCTGTATTACCCAAACGCGGAAATTGCGGCCAACTCGCAGAACATTCCCACGCCGCAGCCGCTCACTACGGTGCCGGTATGGTGGGCCACCAAGTAGGTCGTGATTTTTGTACTTCAACTTGTGCTACCTAGATGAAAAAGCAACTCATACATTTTCTGATGCTTATGCTGCTCTCGCTGGGCGTGATTTCCTGTAAAAAGGACTACGGCGACAACAGCTTGTCACCGCTGGAAGACAGCGTAGCCGACATACCGGTCACAGTTGCCAACCAAGAATTTTTTGAACGGTATGCCATCGTGACGGCGCCTTACAACAACGGGGCGGGCACGTTCAAAATCGTTTTGGAAATACCTGCCAATAAGGGTAAGATCAAGGAAATCAGCAGGATAACTGTGGGAACCAGTGGTTTGGCGTATCTAGGCATCGATGCCTCGGCTTACAACTACAACGCCACTACCAAAACCCTGACGCCGATTGCCGGCAATGGCTCCAACCAGATCACTTTCACATCTGATTTGGCTACCTACACGGCCTTTACCAAACGCGTAGGCAATACCGTTACCGGGTTAGTGCCGGCCACTGTGGCCACTGACCCCACCAACCCCAACCAACTGCAGTTTTACTTCGTGCTTACCCTAGAAGACGGCCAGCAGCTGGTTTCGCCTGCCGTGCGCGTTCGCGTGGTGAGCTGAGTCTAACTACGTATTGACGAAACTTAAAAAAAAGCCTCAAGCCCTGTGCTTGGGGCTTTTTTGTGGTTGCTACTTCCAAATGCGGAACCTTCGCAGTGCCCTCCTTGCTGCGCTACGTCCGTCTATACTCTCTTATTTGGATGCTGCCCTAGTCTAGCAACTCCGAGCGAAAACGTGCTAGTTTTGCTCCTCACATTTTGCCGAATACAGTTGCCATGAACAACCTGCAAGCTACCATCGAAGCTGCCTGGGCCGACCGCAGCCTGCTGCAACAAGCCGCCACCACCGACGCCATTCACGCCGTCATTGAAGAGCTCGACAAAGGCCGCCTCCGCGTAGCCGAACCCGGCGCCACCGACGCCGACGAGTGGAAAGTAAATGACTGGGTGAAGAAAGCCGTCATCCTCTATTTCCCCATTCAGCAGATGGAAACCATTGAGCTGAAGCCCTTTGAGTACCGCGACAAAATGCGCCTCAAGACCGGTTACGAAGCACAAGGCGTCCGCGTGGTGCCACCGGCTACGGCCCGCTATGGCGCATACTTGGCCCCCGGCGTTATCATGATGCCCAGCTACGTGAACATTGGCGCTTGGGTAGGAGAGGGCACGATGGTCGATACGTGGGCTACGGTGGGCTCGTGCGCCCAAGTAGGTTCGGGGGTGCACCTGAGCGGCGGCGTAGGCTTGGGCGGCGTACTAGAGCCTGTGCAGGCGGCGCCCGTTATCATCGAAGACGGCGCTTTTATCGGCTCCCGTAGCATTTTGGTGGAAGGGTGCCGCGTGGGCAAAGAAGCGGTAATTGGTGCCGGCGTAACCATTACCGGCAGCACCCGCATCATCGATGTAACGGGTTCAGAGCCAAAAGAATACCGCGGTTACGTACCCGCGCGTTCGGTAGTCATTCCGGGTAGCTTGCCCAAGCAGTTCCCGGCCGGCGAATATCATGTGCCCTGCGCCCTGATCATCGGTCAGCGCAAGCCCAGCACCGATTTGAAGACTTCGTTGAATGATGCCTTGCGGGAATACAACGTTTCGGTCTGATCCACGAATTCGAATGGATTTTCGATTTCGAGAAATTTGCAGTCTGTTCAGCCTAACAAAAAAGCCTTTGCGCAAGCAAGGGCTTTTTTGTTAAATAACTGATTATAAGATAATTATATGAATGAGTTGAAGTTGGCCTAAAATCCCGCTGGGCCTGGGGTTCAGGCCTTCTTATCCATCCAAATGTCCACGAACGGCTCTTCATCATTGATGCGGTAAGCGCGGCGCATGACGTTGGTGTTCGATTCTAGGGCGAAGTTGCCTTGCGGGTCGAGGGCGATGATGCCGCGGTCGCCTTCCAGCTTGTCGGCGTACATACTGATTGCTTCCCGGACGGCCTCTGCAATGGGTAGGTCTTTGTATTTGCACAGGGCGTACACCTCATGGGCTAACGCGCCGAGCATGATGATTTCGCCGTCGCCGGTGCACGAGGCCGCGCACACTTCGTTGTTGGCGTAGGTGCCACCGCCGTAAATGCAGCTATCGCCGACGCGGCCCTTGAGCTTGCCTTCGATGCCGCCGGTTGAAGTAGCCACGGCCAAGTTCCCTTCCTGATCCAAAGCCACGGCCCCGACCGTGTCGTGGCGGTCGGCGTGCTCTACCGCTTGCTCTTGCAGGATTTCCATCCATTCTTGGCGCTGCGGCTCGGTTTTGAAGTAGTGAGGCGCTTCCAACGGCAGCCCTTGGGCCAGCGCAAATTCCTGGGCTCCTTCGGCCGTCAGAAAGGTATGCTTGCATTTTTCCATCACCGCCCGCGCCAGGCTAATGGGGTTTTTTACCAGCTTAACGCAGCTCACGGCGCCGCCTTGTAAGGTGGCACCGTCCATGATAGAGGCTTCCGTTTCGACTTCCCCGTTGAGGGTAAACATCCCGCCGCGGCCGGCATTGAAATCTTCGTTGTCCTCCATGGCGCGCACCGCAGCCTCCACCGCATCCAGTGCGCTGCCGCCTTTGTGCAGAATTTCCCAGCCGGCGTGCAGCGCTTGCGCCAGCCCTGCCTTCAGCTTGGCTTCCTTCTCGGGCGGAATGGTCGAGGGATCGGTTTGAACAGCGCCTCCGTGAATGATAATAACGTATTTGCCCATGCCAGTCGTAGAAATATGCGTGGTATCGCTTCTACTCGAAACCAGCGATTTGGTTAGGTCGAGCTACGTTGTGGCCAATGCCGAAATTACTCTTAACATGTCGATGCAACGCACAAAAAAGCCGTTTCGCAGTTAAGCGAAACGGCTTTTATAAATAATTGATTAGCAAGTACTTATGATTTGGCGGTGGCTTTAAGCTTTTCGCCAAATACCTGCCGCACCTTGTCGACTTTGGGTTTTACCACAAACTGGCAATAAGGCTGGTTGCCATTCTGGTTGAAGTAATTCTGATGATAGTCCTCGGCCGGATAGAATGCCGTTAGGGGCAGGATTTCCGTTACGATGGGCTTTTCGAAAGCGTGCGCGTCGTTGAGTTTTTGCTTGTACTCTTCGGCGATGCGGCGCTGCTCGTCGTTGTGGTAATAAATGCCGGAGCGGTACTGCGTACCCACGTCGTTGCCTTGCCGGTTGAGCGAGGTAGGGTCGTGGGTTTTCCAGAACACTTCCAACAACTCCTCAAAGCTGATGACGGCCGGGTCAAACGTGATCTGGGCGACCTCGTTGTGGCCCGTCAGGCCGCTGCATACTTCCTTGTAGGTGGGGTTGGCGATGCGTCCGCCGGTATAGCCCGACACTACTTTCTCCACGCCGTTGAGGTTCTGAAAAACTGCCTCGACGCACCAAAAGCAGCCGGCCCCAAATGTTGCTTGTTCCATGTTTTATAGATGCTTGAGATTCAATTAGGTATTAGGCAACCACTACATTGGCCCTTGCAGCTGAACAGTAAGGCCAGAACGTAGTACGTATTCACAAAGAGAGCCGCCTAAATGTTTTGCCACGAGCTCCGTGACGCCCCGTAGATTGCAGGATTTGCCCTACAGAGACAAGTTTATAAACAGCATTTCTGGGCGTTAAGTGCACCGTGGAGACAGCGCACAAAAGCCCCGGCATCTTGAGAAGGCGGGGGCTTTTTCTAGCGGTGAGAGCAGGGCTTTATTTCCTGAACCGTTCTGCCACGACCAACTCCTTGGTGCCGTGCGTCCAGGAGTAAAAGCCTTCGCCCGACTTACTGCCCAGCCGGCCCGCCATGACCATGTTCACCAGCAACGGGCAAGGAGCGTATTTGGGGTTACCCAACCCGTCGTGCAGCACGCGCAGGATGGCCAAGCACACGTCTAGCCCGATAAAGTCGGCCAGTTGCAGCGGGCCCATGGGGTGAGCCATTCCCAACTTCATCACCGTGTCAATTTCTTCCACGCCGGCCACGCCTTCAAACAGGCTATAAATGGCCTCGTTGATCATCGGCATCAGGATGCGGTTGGCCACAAACCCCGGATAATCATTGACTTCTGTGGGCGTTTTGCCCAGTTGCCGCGAAATCTCCATGATGCGCGCCGTCACTGGGTCGGAGGTGGCGTAGCCGCGGATCACTTCTACCAGCTTCATCACCGGCACCGGGTTCATAAAGTGCATGCCAATAACCTTGTCGGTGCGCTTCGTAACGGCGGCAATTTTGGTAATGGAAATAGACGACGTGTTGGATGCCAAAATCGCCTCCTGTGGCGCGTGCTGGTCGAGGTCGCGGAAGATTTGCAGCTTCAGATCTACATTTTCCGTGGCGGCTTCGACTACCAATTCTGCTTTGCGCACGCCATCGGCAATGGACGTAAACGTGGTGATGCGGCCGATGGTAGCCAATTTGTCGGCTTCGCTGAGGCTGCCTTTGGCTACCTGCCGATCGAGGTTTTTGCCGATGGTGCCGAGGGCCTTGTCCAGCGCGGGCTGGTTGATGTCGATGAGGGCAACTGCAAAGCCGTGTTGAGCAAACACGTGGGCAATGCCGTTGCCCATAGTACCCGAGCCGATAACGGCGACGTTGGTCATGTGAGGGTGGTAAAAGTGGGTGGGAATACGAAAGCGCGCCTCCGAAAAAGCGCGTGGCTGCAAAGCTAGCGCGAAAATACCCGCCTCCAAAGCGCCGCCAATCGCAGCGTAGTCCTACAAATGAAAAAATAAGTGAAACTAAAAAAGGCCTCAATTTGCCCAAAAAGGCATTTTTCAAAAAAAATAACTCTCCGGTATATCTAATTCTTTTAGTCGAATATATCCTTTTCAAAACGTTAGCGTACAAATCCGCAAATCGCCTTTCCAAACTAATCCATCCCGATTAGACCCTTCCAGGCGCTTCGTTCTCTCCCTTCCTTTCATCAAACCTAATTCCAACCACCATGGGAAATCTGCTGTATCTTATTGCCGTCATTTTAGTAATCATTTGGGCTATTAGCTTCTTCGGCGGCTTCTACACCGGCGGAATCATTCACGTTCTGCTTGTTATAGCCATTGTAGCCGTATTGCTACGTCTGATTAGAGGCAACGCGGTGTAGCGTATTTATTTCGGCTTTTACGAGTCGAAATAAATTCTATTTAGTCTGAAAAAACGCAAATAAAAAAAGCTGCTCCAGCAATGGAGCAGCTTTTTTTATTTGTCGATTCGGGAGCCGAAAATGCGTTATCGCCCGATGTCGAATAAAAAGCTGAAGCGAATTACCGGTTGGCCGTAAGGCGACAACGGATAGCCAGCCGTATCATAACCGTCATTAAAATTATAAAGCACGGTAATATCGCCGGCGGCCCGCTGCCCAAATTGCTGACGGTAGCCCAGGCCCAGCAAAGGCGTGTTGAGGGTGCGCTTTACCTTCACAACTTCGTACTGCTGCTGAGGGATCACTTCGTACACGTTGTACGATTCGGCGCGGGTAACTTCGTATTCGGCATGAATGAAGAATTCGCGGTAGAACATGTACTGCGCGAACCCCTTGATACCCAAGCTGTTAAGCTGTACGCTGTTCGGGAACCCTATCGTGCGGTAGTCACTCGGGAACGACACGCTGTTGAAGGCGTAGCTGATGCCGGGGCCAAATGAGAACTTATCGGTGAGGCGATACCCAATGGCCGGCGCCAGACTAGCGCTAAACTGGCCTCCGCTGTACGGGTTGCTGCTATAGCCCAGCCCGAAGTTGGTGTAAAGAAAGTACTTCGACTTGGGCTCATCAGCCTTTAGTTTAGCACCTACCGGAAAATCGAGGCCGGAGGGGCTGTCGCTGCGCGGGGCTGTCTGCGACGGCAACGGCTGATCGACGGGCGGCGGAGCCGGTACGGGCACCGCAGGCCGGGCCGCGGGCTGATCAGCCGGGCGCGGCGCCGGGGTTGGTGGCCCGGGAGGCGCCGTATTCAGCTGCGGTTTGACGGTGGTGCGGGTCGTGTCGGTTTGGGCCGATGCCGTAGGCGCCAGCCACAGCGCCGAGCCACCCAAAACCAACAGGCAGAAGAGTCGTTTCATAACGTTACAACGTGCTTAAGACACAAGTTGATACATGCGCTTGCGCTGCGTTTTGATTTGGTCGTCGGCCAGATATTCTTCGTAGTTCATGCGCCGGTCGATGATGCCGTCGGGCGTGAGTTCGATGATGCGGTTGGCTACCGTTTCAATAAACTGCAAGTCGTGTGAAGAGAAGATGAGTGTGCCCGTATAATCGCGCAGGCTGTTGTTGAGGGCCTGAATACTTTCCAGATCGAGGTGGTTGGTCGGGTCGTCGAGCACAAGCACGTTGCCCGATTCCATCATAATCTTGGAGAGCATGCAGCGGACTTTTTCCCCACCGCTCAGTACGTTCGCCTTCTTCAAAGACTCTTCGCCCGAAAACAGCATCCGGCCCAAAAAGCCCCGGATAAAACTCTCGTCCTTCTCGGCCGAATATTGCCGCAACCAGTCTACCAAATTGAGGTCAGACTCGAAGAATTCGCTATTTTCCCTCGGGAAGTACGACGGCGTAATGGTCGTGCCCCACTTGAATTCGCCGGTGTCGGGCTTGGCTTGCTCGAACAGAATGTCAAATAGGAGGGAGGCCGCCCGGTCGTCGCGGCCGACAATGGCAATCTTGTCCTTCTTATCCAGCGAGAAGCTAACGTTGCGGAAAACGGTCTGCCCGTCCACCGATTTCGACAGATTCTCGACGGTCAGCAGTTGGTTGCCGGCTTCACGCTCGGGTTTGAAGGCGATGTAGGGATACTTGCGCGACGAGGGCTTAATGTCCTCTAGGGTAAGCTTTTGTAGCAGCTTCTGCCGTGAGGTAGCCTGCTTGCTTTTCGAAGCATTGGCCGAAAAGCGCCGCACAAACTCTTCGAGCTCCTTGCGCTTGTCTTCGGTTTTCTTGTTGGCTTCCTGCCGCTGCTTGAGCACCAGCTGCGAGCTTTCGTACCAGAACGAGTAGTTGCCCGGATACATCGTGATTTTCGAGAAATCCAGGTCGGCCATGTAGTTACACACCGCGTCGAGAAAGTGGCGGTCGTGCGATACTACAATTACCGTGTTCTGGAAATTGTCGAGGAAGTTTTCCAGCCACAACACCGATTCGGCGTCGAGGTTGTTGGTTGGCTCGTCGAGCAGCAGCACGTCGGGGTTGCCAAACAGGGCTTGTGCCAGCAGCACCCGCACCTTTTCCGAGCCGCCCAAGTCCGACATAAGCGTGTAGTGCTTGTCTTCCGTAATGCCCAGACCACTAAGCAGTTCTGCGGCTTCGTATTCGGCATTCCAGCCTTCCAAGTCGGCAAATTCGCCCTCCAACACAGCAGCGCGCTCGCCGTCGGCATCCGAAAAGTCGGGTTTGGCGTAGAGGGCGTCTTTTTCCTCCATCACGCCCCACAGGCGCTGGTGGCCCATGATTACGGTTTGGAGAACGGGAAACTCATCGTAGGCAAACTGGTTCTGCTTCAGCACCGCCAAGCGCTGCCCGGCCGGCAAATCCACGGTGCCAGTGTTCGGCTCGATTTCGCCCGAAAGAATCTTCAGGAAGGTCGATTTGCCGGCGCCGTTGGCCCCGATCAGGCCGTAGCAGTTGCCCGGCAAAAATTTGATGGTTACGTCTTCGAACAAGATACGCTTGCCGTAGCGGAGGCTTACGTTGGAAGTGCTGATCATATGATAAAGCGGAGAAACGAAAATTAAACGGAAAGCGGGCCTGAGAAACGGCGCGCGAAATTACGCAAAATGCCTCGGGGCACGTTAAATACTCTTGCGCAATTAAATAGCTGATACAAACCCAAATGAAAATTTCAGACTCATTTTCAGCGCATTGCCAAGCCGGTAAATTGAATCGGGATTATCGAAAACAAAAAAAATAAGTAGCTGCACAACATCCATTTGCTGAAAAGAGTATAGGAAATCAGCATTGAACTGCGCGCAGCCTGCGAGTCGTATAACATCGGACGGCTGGCCTGCAGTTCCTAAGTTTTCATTCTGATCCTCTTCCTAACCCCTTTTTTCTGACCTATATGGCTGACGCTCGCATTACTGCCGAAAACAATGGTTTCCGCTACGGCCTCCTGACAGCAGCAGTCCTGATTGTGTACACGCTCATTGCCGTGCTGGCCGACTTTTTCAGGAATATGAGCGCCGGAGCCCTCGATCTCGTTATTCTGGCCGTCGGGGTGATCCTGGCCATCATGAATTTGAAACGGGCCAAAGACGACCGGTTGCCGTACCTGCAGGGCTTTGGCACGGGTATTATTACGGCGATGGTAGCGTCGATTGCGCTGGGCTTCTTCTTCATTATTCTTAGCGTCATCAAGCCCGACATCTTGCAGCAACTCACACGAGCCCGCGATCTGTTCGGATCCGACCTGTCGGTAGTGATTGCTTTTCTGGCAATTATCCTGATGGGCAGCATGGGCGGGATGATCATTTCGCTGGTGGCTATGCAATATTTCAAGAGCCCTGATCACAAACCTATGGAAGGGGTTGAGTAACCTGCCCTCTTCCTGAAAAAGCCGATTCCAATCTGGAATCGGCTTTTTTTATGCCTTTTGAGGTCGCTCACGCTAACTGTAAACTCCAAGGCTGAGTTCAGGAAATATCTGGTTTGATAAAAATTCTCATAAAAAATTTGGTATTACATTAATCCAATATATATTTGGACTATCAAAAAGGAAATTAATAAATAATCTAAGTTTAAGATCTTTTGTTAAGCTCTTCCGTAAGAGTACCGTAGTTCTACCCCGCCAACCTTTCTACCACCGTTTTTATGAAATCTGCTTTAGTAACCTGCCTGTTCTTTCTGGGAGTTGCTGGTTCCGCTGCTGCCCAAAGAAGTGACCGCCACGCCGAACTGCCCGGCACCGGCGAGCCCGCCGAAAATCGGGTGACTTCCCTTACCCGCGATATGAGTGGTAAATTGCAACTCAATGAGGGTCAATATATTAAGCTCCGCAACATCAACCGCAT
The DNA here is from genome assembly GCF_006337165.1 of Hymenobacter jejuensis. NCBI lineage: Bacteria > Pseudomonadati > Bacteroidota > Cytophagia > Cytophagales > Hymenobacteraceae > Hymenobacter > Hymenobacter jejuensis. Next base: position 4,625,821 of record NZ_CP040896.1, on the reverse strand, counting down.
CAAGCTTGCCCAGGCCGACGAGATCCAGTGGCAGTACCGCGATAACAGCTCACTGCGCCAAGCCAAAATGGCTGAGCTAGAAGCGCAATACGAAAGCGAATGCAGCCGCATCCTGACGCCTACTCAGCTGAGCTTGCTCCGCAACGAGCAGCCACAGGATGAGCAGCCCAAGTCTGACTCCGGCGAAAATGGCGTCGGCTAATTCGCACCGAAAGCTTTACTAGCCTTATATGCAAAAAGGCGGCTCCAAACCTCGGAGCCGCCTTTTTGCATATAAGGCTAGCTAAAATTAGATACCCGCCTCAGCGCAGGTACTGCACTTCGATCACGGTGCCGGTAGCGCTAAAGCGCAACGTGAATTTGCGGGCAGACGAGTGGAGATGAGCCGGCTCGCATTGGGGGCCAGGTTCTACGTAATAGGTATACACGCGCTGGTTCTGGTCGGCTAGCTCCTCCTCGTCGGGGTGGCCCAAGATGCCGTCGATGTCGCTGGTACGGCTATCGTAAAGCTGGTCACGCGATTTTTCGAGGGCGGGCAGCAGCGCAGCGCGCTTGTTTTGGCAGGCAAAACGATCGCTGCGCCACGCGGCCGCGTCGAAGCCGGGCAGCTCGGAAAGCGAGTGACCACAGCCGGCAAACACCAAGGCGGGGAGGACTAGCAACAATCGGCGAAACAACATAACAAATTGAGGAATAGGAACTGACGCGGATACTATGACGGTTAGGAGGACCGTTATAATGACACGAAAGTACTATTTTCGTTTTGCTTGCCCGGAGCTGCCACTACTTAAAACAACCTGTTGCGACTGCCCCAACCCATGAATTCCTTTCGAACAGCCTTTGCCAGCGCTTTTATTTCGCTGTCTTCCATACTATTACCGGCCGCGACTTCGCCGGCTGCCAACCGTCCGGCTTCCTCCTCAGGCTCGGGTGCTGCCGCGGTCCGCATCGAGAACGAAGCGCGCCGCACGTTATACCTGGCTTCGTTTGAGCAGCACGTCATGCGCAGCTACGCGCAATCGAAATTGGTAACCGCTGATTTGGCTCCCGATGTGTACCGCGAAGCTTTGGTGGGGTTTTACAACTTGCAGCAGCGCGGCGTAATATCGCCCTCGCAGCATGTGCTTACCATCATCGACTTCAACCGCTCTAGCCGCCTAAAGCGGCTGTGGGTGATTGATTTGCGTGAGCAGCGGCTGTTGTTTCACAGCTTGGTTGCCCACGGCAAAAATACCGGCGAAGAGTTTGCCACTGCTTTTTCCAACCGCGAAGGCTCCGAAATGAGCAGCCTAGGCTTTTATGTCACGGGCCACACCTACACGGGCAAGCACGGCTTGTCGCTGAAGCTAAAAGGCGTAGATCCCGGCTATAACACCAACGCCGCTACCCGCGCCGTGGTGGTGCACGGCGCCGATTACGTAAGCGAAGATTTTGTGCGCGAGCACGGCCGTTTGGGCCGCAGCCAGGGCTGCCCGGCTTTGCCTTCCAACGAAAGTTCCGACATCATCCGCGCTATTTATGGCGGCTCGGTAGTGTATGCACATGCGCCGCGGGGCGTGGCGTACCAATCGAATTGGCTCCAACTGGACCCCGCTCTGCTGGCCTTTGCCCGCAGCCAGGGAATTGATTCGCACGGCTAGCCGACCGTACTTACAAACAAAAAAGCCTCGGCAACCGCCGAGGCTTTTTTGTTTGTAAGTATCTTGTAATCAACTGATTGTGAACTTAGGCTCTGTCGCCGGTGGCTTTCACCAAATTGATGCCGGCGAAGAAGAAAATAAGGCCGACCGCGAAGGGTACAATGGCATTTACAGTGCTGAGCTTGACGCCGGCCACGTGCATAAAGCCGAGTGCGCCGTAAATGATGCCGATGATGCCCAAGATGGTCAGAATAGCTCCGAAGGTGCGTTTCTGGTTCATATACAAAGGGTTGTGAGTAGTGGAGAAAAGAAAAAGGAGAGGGGCCCCAAGGCCTGTTGAGCCTGATACGGTAGTTACAGAATTTTGGCTGCCTTCGGCGGGGCAACCCTGCGCACAAGGCCGCGTTACAAGCCAATACCCCCTACTCTTACCTTTTTCAACTCCCTTTCCACACCTGACGACTCATGAGAGGAAACCTTCGTTTTATCATTGGCGGCCTGATGGCACTGTTTACCTTCCTGACGTACTACTGTAAGCGCTCGGTAAACGATGTGACCGGTGAAGTGCAGCACGTCGACATGACGGCCCAGCAGGAAATTGCGCTGGGACTGCAAGCCGCCCCCGAAATGGCCCAACAATACGGCGGCATTCACCCCGACAAGCAAGCAGGAGCCGCCGTCGAGCGTATCGGGCAGCAGATTGTGCGCAGCACCAAAGCTTCCCAGACGCCTTACAAGTTTCAATTTCACCTGTTGGCCGACGAAAACACCATCAATGCCTTTGCGTTGCCGGGCGGGCAGGTATTCATCACGGCTGGCCTGCTGAAAAACCTGAAGACGGAAGGCCAAGTAGCCGGCGTGCTGGCCCACGAAATCGGGCACGTAGTAGCCCGGCACTCGGCCGAGCAGATCGCCAAATCGCAGCTGACGCAAGGCCTGAGCGGTGCCGCCGCTATCGCCGCTTATGACCCCAACAACCCGCGCTCGGCAGTAGGCTCGGCGGCGGCCCTGATGATCGGCAAGCTTGTGACGCTGCGCTTCGGCCGCGAAGATGAGCTGGAAGCCGATAAGCTCGCCGTAGATTTTACACCCAAAGCCGGCTTCGACCCGCGCTCGATGATTCAGGTAATGAACATCCTTGATCAGGAAAGCAAGGGCAGCAATCCGCCGGAGTTTTTGAGTACGCACCCGAATCCGGGCAACCGTATCGGGCACTTGCAGGAAGAAATCACTGCCGAGTTTCCGGGGGGCGTGCCCGCTGGGTTGAAACCTTAAAGGATTCATTGGGATCCCTATCGCCAAAATGGCCGAGCTCGACAGAGCTCGGCCATTTTGTTTATTTGCACGTACTAATGACCGTTTTCCCAGCCGCGCATTCCTTCGCTATGTCCACCCAAAATCCTGAAGTACTGTTTGTTCTGAATCCTGTTTCGGGCGACATCGATAAGTCGGAGCTAGAACACACCATCGCCGGCATTTGCGCGGAGCACGGGCGCCACGCGCGGTTCTTTCACACCACCGGCGAGCAAGACGTGACTCAGCTTGAGCGCACGCTACAGGAAGGAAATTACCAAGCCGTGTTTGCGGCCGGCGGCGACGGTACGGCCAATTTGGTAGCGCAGGTGGCGCGGCAAGTAGCTGTGCCCATGGGGATTATTCCGTTGGGCTCCGGCAACGGCCTGTCGAAAGATTTGGGCATTACGCAGGATGTGGTGCAGGCCCTGGAACTCGTCTGGAGCCACCGCGAGCGGGCCATTGATACGTTGAGCGTCAGCGGGCACTTCTCGGTACACTTAGCCGATTTGGGCTTCAACGCATTAGTGGTCGAGCGCTTTAGCCACGGCGACACGCGCGGGCCCGGCGCCTACGTGCGCATTGCCATGCAGGAGTTTTTGTCATACGAGCCCGCCGTGTATCGCATCGAAACCGATCAGGAAACCTTTGAGGGTCCGGCGTTTATGGTGACCATTGCCAACGGCAATACCTTCGGCAGCAACGTCATCATCAACCCCGAAGGCAAGCTGGACGACGGCTGGTTTGAAATCTGTTTGATTGAGCCTTTTCCGGGCACCGCGGCCTTGGGCATTCTCTACCAGCTCTACACCGAAAACTTCGATTCTTCGGCCTATACGCGTCGGTTGCGCTGCCAGCGGGCCAGTATTTCGGTGCCCGGCCAGCAGCAAGTGTTGGTGCAGGTAGATGGCGAACCGCTGACGGTGGCTTCCCCTGTAACGGTAGAAATCAGCTCGCGGAGCTTGCAGGTGTTGGGGCCTGCTTCGGAACAAGTTGATTACTAAGTAGTTGGCGAAATGCTTCTGGTGCCCGCTCGGTGCCATCGGTGTTGCCGGGCTCCAGGGTCCGCAGCCACACATCGCCGTTTTCGTAGTACTCGATCACAAAAAAACCCTTGTGCTCGTGCGTAAAGGTGGCTTTGCCGCCTTTGCCCACGAAGGCCGTTTTGCTGCCTGATCCGCTGACTAAGTAGTGGCCACCTTTGTAGTTGAAATACTGGAGGTTATGATCGTGGCCGGCGGCGTAAATCAGGTTCGGAAACTGCCGCAGCACCCGTAGCAAACGCTTGCGCATAGTGCGGTAGCGGGGGTGGGCCATATCTTCCTCGGCCCCCACAAGTTTGCGGTATATGGGAAACAGCGAGCCCAGGCCCGGCAGTGGCACATAGGCCTGCTTGTGCATCTGAGTAAGCGGAAAAACGTGCTGTTTGGTGGTAAACTGGCCTCCGTGCATGGCGTTAGAGTACAGCGGATGATGGCCGGCAATTAACACCTGCTGGTGGCGGTTCTGCTCCAGAATTTCCTGAAGCTGCACGAAAGGCATGCGGCTGTCGGTGGCGGTGCAACCGTTTTCCTTGCCCAGTGGGCGAGGCCCGTGCTGCACCCACCACTGCGTATTGAGCACTACCAAAAGTACGTTTTCGGCGAGTTGCATCGTAACCGGGCCGGGGCAGCCGTTGGGCGGCAAGTAGTAGGCGCCCGGCAGGTGGGTCAGCACGTATTCTTCCTGACGCAGCAAGTATTCGTAGCCGTCGCGGCGGCCCTTGTTCCAATCGTGGTTGCCGCTCAAAAAGATTACCCGCCCGTCGTAGCTGCGTAAGGTATCCAGCTGAATGTCAAGGCGAAACTCGGCGTTGCTGCGCCCGTGGTGCCCTACGGCGGGCAGGCCGGTTGGGTACACGTTGTCGCCGAGCACCACTACTGTGCTGGCCGGGCCGGCTTCCTGGAGCCAGCCTTGCAGCAGGTTCAGCACCGGGTCGTGGCCGTCGGTGGCTACGGCGCCCAAGTCGCCAACCAAGGCCACCCGATGCCGAACCGCAGCCGCCGGATCGGGCTGGTGGCTGGCCCAGGCGCGGGCAGTTGGCGCCACGTAGGGTTTACGACGAAAGTTGCGTTCGCGTCGGTAGCGGTAGGCAAACCAGCCACACAGCAACAAAAAAGCAACTATCAGTAAGTGAGGTAGATACGTAGGCAAGGCTTTGGAGCTTGAAGGTCAGGCTTTAGGTACGAGAAAAGGCCACAAAACGCTCAAGCCTACTTGGCCTCGGCTAAAAATTAGGGGGCGTCAGGTTTTTAAAGTGTCCGTTGAGGCGCACCCGGTCCTTGAGGCGCTCGGTTTCGAGCAGCACCGGCAGAATGTGGTCGAGGTGCTCGCGCACGATTTCCTGGCGCTCGTGTTCGCTGGTGGCTTCCAGCAGTTGGTATTCCTGATCGATATTGAAGCCTAGGTGATGGGCAATGTCGTAGATTTTGTAGTCGGGCGGCAGGTCCAGAAACAGCTTGCGCAGCCCCAGAATGTCGTAGAGCTTGCGCACCTGCTCGGTAATATGGGTTTTCAGCACCGCATCTTCCTCCGAATCGTCTACAATGTCTTCCACCTGACCCGCGGCGTAAAGCTTACCCGGCGCCTGCCGGAAAAACTCCTGCACCCGAAACACGCGCAGCCCGCGCGTCCGAATGTCCATTTCGCCGTTGTCATACACCTTCTCAACGCCCACCAAACGCACTTCGGTGCCCAGTAGGCTCACGCTGTCCTGGATATAAGGTGGGATGCCAAAAGTCATGTCCGTTTCGAGGCAGTCGTGCACTAGCTGCCGGTAACGGGGCTCGAAGATGTGCAGATTGAGTTTCTCGCCGGGGTACACCACAATGTTGAGCGGGAAGAGCGGAAGAAGGCGCATAAGACGTCGGGGTTGGGGCTAGTAGGCTTGGTAATATAACAAGCCTCCGCCGCAGATGGCTTGGGAAGGCAACGAATCCGCTACTTTTGCGGCTTCCCTTTCTTACCTATTCCGCTTGAAGAAGGCTTTTTTACGCGTGGCGAATTACAAACAACTATGGCAGCGGACGTGGCGCATCGGACTGCAAGTGATAGCCGCGTTATTTCTGACTTCGCTGGCGTGGGTGCTCGTGTATCGGTGGGTAGCACCCCCTGCCACCTGGATTATGCTGGAACGCCGGGCGCACCCGCCCGTGGGCAAAGGCTACTACGGCATCGTGCAGGACGGCCGCCGGATTCGCTACGATTTCAAAACCATTGGGGAAGTGACGCCGCAACTGCCGCTGGCCCTGATCGCGGCCGAAGACCAGCGCTTTCTGCTGCACCACGGCTTCGATTTCGATGCCCTGGTGAAAGCTGCCAAGCGCAACATGAAGAGCGACGATAAGGTCGTGGGGGGCAGCACCATTTCGCAGCAGGTTGCCAAAAACGTGTTTCTCTGGCACGGCCGCAGCTACGTGCGCAAAGGCTTGGAAGCCTACTTCACGGTGCTCATTGAGCTGCTCTGGAACAAGCGCCGCATCATGGAGATGTACATGAACGTAGCCGAAATGGGCGATTGCACGTTTGGGGCCGAAGCCGCTTCGCAGCGTTACTTTCACAAATCGGCCAATCGGCTCACACCGCCGGAAGCGGCCTTGCTGGCCGGCGTGCTACCCAATCCGCTGCGGTTTCGGGCCAGCAACCCCGGCCCTGTGGCGCGTGCCAAGCAGCAACGCGTCCTGCGCAACATGCGCCGCCTAGGGGGCACAACTTACGTGAAAGAGATTCTGGAGAATTAAGTATAAATAATTGATAATCAAATGATTATGAGAAAGATATTTTGGGTTCTCATTTGTGGCGTGCTGCTAAGCGCCTGCTCGCAGGTGCCTGCTGCCACCTCGCTGCGCCGCGACATTACCCAAGTGCTCACTACGCAAACCGCCGCCTGGAACCGCGGCGACGTGGCGGGCTTTATGCAAGGCTATTGGCAATCCGATTCGTTGGTGTTCATTGGCAAGCGCGGGCTTACCTACGGCTGGCAGCCCACCCTCGATAACTACAAGCGCAATTATCCCGACGCTGCCGCTATGGGCCAGCTGGTGTTCTCCAACCTGCGCATTACGCCCCTCGGCGACGAGGCCGCGCACTTAGTGGGCAAGTGGCACCTAACGCGCCCCAAGGCCGGCGATTTGGAAGGCCATTTTCTGCTGGTTTTTCGTAGGCTGAACGGGCAGTGGGTGATTGTCGCCGACCATTCAAGCTAGCTTTCTGTACAGCGTTTAACCTTCTTTTTGTACCTCGCCGGGGTCGTCGGGAGTGGTTTCGTCTTTGTGCTTTTCCTGCTCCACGGCCGGAATGGCTTCGGTGAAGATGAGCCCCGCGCGGGCGGCGTGCTCGGCGGCCTGCACCGTGTCCTGCACGAGCAGCATTTCTACTTTGTCGGCCCGCAGCTCCTCCGACACGCTTTCCACCAACGTGGCGCGGTCGGGCCGGAGCACGTCGCGAATGTAGATGGCCAGAATGCGGCCGGGGTGGCGCCGCACTACTTCACGGTAGATATTAGCGTCTTCCTGTCCGCTATCACCAATAAGCACAAAAGGAAGCTTGGGATAGGTAAGCAGCAGGTTATCAATCTCTTTGAGCTTGTGGCCATGATGCTCCGACGCATCGCCGGCTTTCTGGCGCACCAACGCCATGTCGCGCAGCAACAACGGGCCCGGCGGAATCTGGTTTAGGGTCAGAAAGTCTTCCAGCAGGTCGTAGAGGTTCCAGGGACTGCTGCTCACATAGAAAAACGGGTTGTTGCGCTTGCCGTTGCGGCCCAGCTGCAAGGCCCGATAAAACTCCGCTACTCCTTTGAAAGGCAGCCGCGAGCGGGCATTGCGCAGCAGCACCGTGCGGGCCATGCGCAGCATGTCGGTGGCCGAAGTCTGGATAACCGTGTCATCGAGGTCGCTGATGATGCCGTATTCCGCATCGGCCGGCGGGATAAGCACTGGCGCCTGCGTACGCAGGCCCGCCGCCATCGGGATGGGAGCTGGCACCGACTGCAACAGCACATCCACCGGATACCACATAAAATCGATGGGTTCGGGCAGCGCCTGGGGTTCGATGTTAAGTGTAAAGTAGCCTTCTTCGTCGGTGACTACAGCGTGCTCGGTGCCGTCGGCGGGCCTGATAATGAGCTGCGCTCCGCTGATTTCGTTGCTTTCGAAGCGCCGGTACATGTTCAGCAGGTTATGCCAGCGCGAGTCGGACGCGTCGGGCTCGCCGATGCCTTTGTCGGTCAGCAAACGGCCTTTAACATAAAGCCGTGTGGGCGTACCGTAGCTGCGATACGGCACAATTTGCAGCGGGTCAAGCATGCCCAGGCGCGTGCGGGTACGCAGAATGAGGTTGTCGGCTCGCTCGGCCCAGTCGCTGAATTTATCAAGAAAGGAAGGCATACAGGCAGGATAAAGGCCAAAGCTATGGAAATCCATACGCACGGAGCGGCCCCCGATGTTGTGGAGTCGCCTTAAGAGGCCGATGCTACTAAGTCCGGGCTAAGCTCGTCTATTTATGCAAAAAGAGCCTGCAACTTTGGTTACAGGCCCTTTCAAACGGTAGGCTATTGATTTACAGCAGCGATTTCAGCTTGTCGAAATTGGTGTTGTCGACGGTGCGGCCGGTGCAGCCTTCGGTTTGGGCTTCGGTATTAATGGCCTCCACGCGCGAACCCGGATCGGGGTGGGTGCTGAGGAACTCGGGCGTACCGCCCGTCTGGCCTTCCTTCTGCGCTTTCTCAAAAAAGCCCGCCGTGCCGTTGCAGGCGTAATAGCCGGTGCCGTTGAGGTATTTCACCGAATACAAATCGGCTTCGCGCTCGAAGTCGCGGCTAAACTTCAACTGGCCCAATTCGCTGGCGATGGTAACCAGTTGGTTGGGGTTTTCACCTAGTACTAGGCTCAGCAGCAACGAGATACCGTATTGCTGCTGAAGCTGCTTGGACGTATGGCGGCGGTCGGCGTGGGCAATTTCATGACCCAATACCCCCGCCAGCTGCGATTCGTTGTCGAGGTATTTGATCAGCCCCGTGAATACGTAAATGTGGCCGCCGGGCGTGGCAAACGCGTTTTGGATGTTGTCGTCTTTGATGATTTTGACATCCCACGGAAACTCATTGCGATAGGTAAGCTGACCCGAATTTAGAACCCGGTTTACCACCCCGTCGAGCAACTGGTACACCTGGGGATTGGCGCTGCGCTGAAGCAACTGGCCGCTGGCCTGATACGTGGAATCGGTTTTGGCCGCCACCTTGGTGCCGAGGGCTTTGTCGTCGTCGACGGAGAAGAGCACCACGCCATCGCCACTGCCCGAACAGGCCGAGGTAGCAAGAGAAGCAGCCAGAGATAACAGAAGCCAGGGTTTGGAAAGGAAGCGGATCATGAGTAAGGATGCAATTGGTATATAAGAAAGGGCGGGCTGAAAAGTGCAAGAGAGAAAACGGTGCCAAAACCACCGGAACCGCATACGGAAAGGCCACCAGAAGTGTTATTGATTTGCTTTAATCTTTCGTAGAGGCCAAAAAATCAGCGCATAATATTTTTGACGTTTTTAATTATTCTAATTTTTGGGGTGTTCGAGCGGCTTAATACTGCCGGTGCCCGGTCGGAAAGGAGACACTGGTACAACGAAAACGCCGGAAGTAGCTTGTTATTCTGTGGTTCTTGAATTGATTTATATAATATATTGATAATCAATATATTATGAAAAGGCGTGAATTGCGCTTGCGGCCTAGGTTGGCGAGTGCGTTACTTTCTGCCGGGTTCTGCGTAGAGAAAATCCCGCTGGCTATGTTGGTCAGCAGGCTTATCCTGTTACGATGCCCGCTACAACCCACCCACGCCCCAAAGTCAAAAAAAAGAACCTAGTCCCCGACGACGAAGCGCACGTTCTCTACAAAGATCCGGCCCGTCAAGCCGAACTCGCCGGCCTACGTTACCTCACCGATGCTAAGCCCGGCCTGACCCGCGTAGCCGGCCCCGATGGCACCTTCAACTATCTGAATGCCAAAGGGGAAGCGATCACGGATGAAAAAACCTTAAGCCGCATCAGCAGCTTTGTGATTCCGCCGGCCTGGACCGACGTCTGGATTTCGCCCTCCGCCAATTCGCACCTGCAAGTGACCGGCCGCGATGCCAAGGGCCGCAAGCAGTACATCTACCACACGGCCTGGGACCAGGCGCGCAGCCTGACGAAGTTTAGCCGTTTGCAGGCGTTCGGCGAGAAGTTGCCCGCCCTGCGGCAGCGCATTCAGCAAGACTTGAAGCGCCCCAAGCTCGACCGCGAAAAAGTGATTGCCATCGTGCTCACCCTCATGGACCAGTCGTTTATTCGGGTGGGAAACAAGGAATACGCTAAGAAAAACAAGAGCTACGGCCTGACCACCCTGCGCGATCGCCACGTGCAAGTAGAAGGCGACGAGGTTCGGTTTTCGTTTGTGGGCAAAAAAGGCGTCCCGCACGACGTAACGCTGCACGATCGCCGCCTAGCCCGCATGGTGCAGAAGTGCAAAGAGATTCCGGGACAGCATCTGTTTCAGTACTACTCTGCCGATGGCCACCGCCAGGAACTGGAGTCGGGCGACGTAAATGCGTATCTGCAAGAGGTAACGAGTATCAATCTGTCGGCCAAGGACTTCCGGACGTGGGGCGGCACCGTGAAAATGGTGGAATGCCTCGAAAGTGTGCTGCACGAAGAACCCGACCTGCCCAAAGACAAAGTGCTGAAGCGCGCCGTGAAAAACGTGGCTGCCGGCTTGGGCAACACGCCCACCGTGTGCAGCAAATACTACATTCACCCGCAGGTGGTGGAACTTTTCAACTCCGATAAGCTGATTGACTACCTGCGCAAACACGACGTCAATCCGGAAGAAAACGACCTGCTCACACCCACCGAGCACATGGTGCTGGAAATGCTGAGCGAGATAGCTTAAGCACAAACTAAAGCAATTGCCTTATTGGTAACTCGTTTATAGACAATGAGTTGCTAATAAGGCAATTGCTTTAGTTTGCTAGTAGCCTTCGCGGTCGTAAGCGTGCATGAGCACGCCTTTTTCGGTTTTGTCCTTGGTTTCAGAGCCTTTGGTGAGTTCGTTGCCGCGGTTGGTGTCGTAGTAGCGCGTCTTTTTGCTCCAGCCGCGTACGTGAGAGGTGTCCAGCACTGTGTCCTCGTTGGGGCCGCCGTAGATGTCGGTGCGGATGCCGCGCTTTACGTTGCCGCGCACCTCAAACACATCTTTTCCGTCGAGGCCGTGCAGAACGAGACGCTTGGTTTCGTTGGTGCGAAACAGGCGCCGATAGAGCAGCGTGTCGGCGGGTGCTTTCTCACTTTCATCGGGAATGCGGTACATGCTGACTTGGGTAGTTGAGTCGCTAAGGCGCTCCACCACAAAGTGTTCATTGGCATCGGTACCGACCACCGTGACGCACTCGGCCAGCAGCCGATAAAAAGTATGGGCGGCCCCGGGCAGGTTGCTACGCCGCTTTTTTAGCGCCTTTATCGTGCGGGCACCTTCCAGGGCATACACCGACGGTGGCATCCGGCGAACAGCTTTCTCAATTACGTGGTCGGTGAGCCGCTGCTGCAAATCGGTGGCAAGCTGCTGGAATTGCTGAGAGGTGACTTCGCTCAGGGCCCGCGCATCAATAAAGCGCGCATTGCGAACCAAGCCGGCAATGTCTTCATACTCCGGTTTGAAGGTGCGAAACTTGCGCACGCCCCATTTGCGGCTCGCCAGCCACGGAATCAGGCCGTCGTCGAAGCGGTAAAAAACTTGGTCGCGGTCTTTGGGGATGGGGCGGTACTGCGTGCGTCCTCCAGCCTGCTCGTACACAGCCCACTGCCATTGTCCCTCGTGCCGATCCCAGTCGCCCAGCCAGATGTCGAGCAAGCGTGCGCGCGCAAAGGCCAGCTGGTCAACCTGATGCGTAGGATCGGTGTAGCGCTTGCGCAGCATGTCCTCCGTGTCCTTCAGGTCGGTGGCCTTACCGAACGCGGGGGTGAGGTTGGCAGGGCCGTTGTACTTTTCTTCCAGCATCACCACCTTGCCCCGAAAGCGCTCGGAGTGTGGCCCCAAGGCTGTTTCTTTCGGACTTATATAATAAAGCCGCGGATTGGTGTGAAACACGCCGGCGGCCTCGGCCAGCGGCGGCACCACAAACGCTGCGTAAGGGTTCGCCGCAGAAGTCGCATCGCGTACCACATTGAGTACGAACGTCTTCTGAAAAATCTTAGGTAGCGTTTTGTACGGGTCTTTGTCGAGGGTACGCAGGGCGTAGGCGCGGCCGTTGTGGCCATCCAGCGTCATGCTGGTGCTCTGAAAGCCGCCGCCCATCTTGCCCGCTTCCACACCGCCCGCCACGGCTGTCTGCGGATTAAAAGTAGGCACTACAACGGGCGAAGCCCACACCGAGCGGTAGTGCGCACCCATAAACACGTTGTAGAGCCTGCCATGCAAATAATGGCGTCCTGCCACCACCCGCGCGCTGTCGGTAGGGGCGGCAGGGCCGTCGGAAAGGCGGGCATCGGTTTGAAAAAACGCTTTTCGTGCGCAGCCGCTCGCCAGCAATAAGAGCAACGAGCAAGAGAGGTAGCGGTGGGGCATCAAGTGGGAATTGAGAACACAACGTCCATCCTTCAACGCAACTTTACAATAAAAGTGGACAGCTAGCCCAACACAACCCCTGCCGGGCCGTTTGCGCTATAAGTCCGGGTAACTGTTCTGGTTACTGGGTCCCGAAGCCTTACTCCCGATCACGTGCCTCTCTATTGTCTTCTTACGCCGCAAGGCCGACTGGTTTCCTGCCTCAGCGGCGCGCTGATGCTGTATTCGTGTTCGGCGCCGGCGGCTTCCAGTTCTGCTCCGCCCGTCATCGCCCCCGACTCGACGGTGCAGGTGGCCGCCGGGCCGCAGTACCTGCGCGGGCCGGTGCACCAATTTTTTTGGGGCCGTCATTACCGAAAGATATGGGCCGAGCCCGTACGCGCGCCGGTCCTCAACCTGCGCACCGCCGTGCCCGGTGGCCTGACGCCCATCCAAGAAGGGGGCAGCTTCCAAACCAAAAACCTACGCCTCGTCGATCGCAACGGGGTGCAATACGTGCTGCGCTCCGTCGATAAAGATGCGACCAAAGCCTTGCCGCCGCGCCTGCAAAATGGCCCCATCGGAAAGCTCATGAAAGACCAAACCAGCGTCATTCATCCGTATGGAGCCTACATTGTGCCGCCGCTGGCCGAGGCGGCGGGCATTTATTCTACCAATCCGCGGCTGGTGTACGTGGCCGATGATCCGGCGCTAGGGAAGTTTCGCAAGTCGTTTGCCAATGCCCTGTACCTGCTGGAGGAGCGCCCCGAAGGCGACCAAAGCCTGGTCAGTAGCTTCGGTCACTCTGCCAAAGTGGAGAGTTCGCGCAAGGTTTTTACCAACATCAGGTATCGTCCTGATTACGAAATAGATACGCGCCAATACCTGCGTTCGCGGTTGTTCGATATGTGGCTGGGCGACTGGAGCCGGCGCGAAGACCAATGGCGTTGGGCCAGCTTCCTGACACCCGACGGCACCACGCGCTACCGCGCCATTCCGCGCGACCGCGACCACGCGTTCTTTAAGTTCGACGACGGATTTCTGACCAAGATCATCAGTTGGGTGAAGTCCAATTACCAGAGCTTTCACAAGGAAATCCGCCTCAGCGACGTCGAGGGCCTCAACAGGGCCGCCGAACCCATGGACAAAACGCTGCTGGTGTACCTGACGGCCGACGATTTTCGGCAGGTGGCCGACTCGATGCGGCACCAGCTCTCGGATGCGGTCATAAAGAAATCGCTAACTGTGTGGCCCGCAAACATTTACAAATTATCCGGTGCCGAGTTTGAAGAAAAGCTGCGCAGTCGCCGTGATCAGCTGCCGATGGTGGCGGCGAAGTTCTATGAGTTGCTTTCGCGCGACATCGAGTTGCCCGGCACCGACAAGCCCGAGCGCTTTGTGATTGAGCCAGCCGGCGAGGGCAAGGTGCGCGTGCGCGTGTACCAACAGCACATGCAGCACGCCGACAGCCTCTCGGGGCAGCGCGTGTTCGACGTGAGCCAGACGCGCTCCATTAAGTTGTATGGCTTGGGTGGCGACGATATTTTTGAGCTGGAAGGCCTGCCCGACAAGCGCTTTGCCATTGGCATTTACGATGGCGCGGGGCAAGACATCATTCGTCAAAAGCTTGATACTCCGTCGGATATCGAGACGTCCGTTACCGTATTCGACAGTGGCGACGGCAACACTCTCAACTTGAGCAAAGCCATCAAAATTGAGCCGTATCAGCCCCGCGCCAACGAATTCGACGCTGCTGGCTGGCTGCTGCGCCACCGTTTGTTCTAATTATTTGATAATCAAATAATTGTGAAATAATTAAGCGCAGCACAGCCAGCGTACGGCTGCCTGTTGATCTTCGAACTGGCCTACCTCCAGTGCCAGGTGATTTATGGCATGGGTTATATGCTTGGTATACAAATAGTTGGCGGAATCCTGAGTTTGGACCACCGCGCAGCGTTTGTAGCCGCCTTCGTGCACGGCGCGGGGCGCCCAGCAGCGCGCCAGCCATTCTTTGTCCTCGGGCAGAATGGGCGGCATGCTCCGGTGATCGGTCAGGACTTTGGTATATCCTTTATTTTTGAGGAGCGCCAATACTTGCTCGTACACCATCCTAAACTCGGAGCTGCGCACGGGCACAATTTGCCATTCAATACGCACAAACTTGGCGGGATGCTCAATAACGCTGGCTAGTTCATTATGAAAATACAGCGATTCGTCGGTAGGATATAGCAGGTCAGCCATGTGGCAGTAACGGTGGTTACATACAGGGATCGGGGTGACACGTGCAATAGGAGGGTAGATGGGGGAGCAGTATTGGCTTTTAAACGGGCAGGGCAAGCAGAAGGATAGCTTTTTTGGGCTTAAACGAGATTTTTTGTCACAAAAAAATACAGACCGAATGTAACTGCTTGAATACTTGTGAAATAGGATAAAATCGCGGCGTAAATAATTGAGTATCCGAAACTAAGTAGTTCGGATAGGACTGCCTAAACTTTTCGTCCAACACAAAAAAAGCATCGCCGAAACGATGCTTTTTGTAGCTGACATAATTGGCCCGACCAGAAGAATCACCGAAAGATTTTCACTTTGTCTTTGTGCGGTGTGCGCAGGTACTGACGGATGATCTGTTGGACGTCTTTGTTGTCGTTGTAGCGCGTGATCGCATCTTTAAAATCACCGATTCGCCGCGCCGAAAACTCGCCGTCGACGTAACCAAACCCCAAGTACCGGCCGTTTTCGACCAGCACAATGGATTTTTCGTCTTCGCGACGTCCTTTGCCGATGACCACAAACGAGCCGTGCTCAAACGTAAACGACTCGATGGCTTCTTCTACGCGCTTGTTGTATTCTTCGGGCGGCTCCAGGCCCACGCAGGCGCCTTTGCAGCGATGTACCTGATAATCAAAGCAGGAGCCCTGGGTTTTGTACAGATCGCAGAGCTTCTGGCATAGCCCGAACTTCGATACTTTATGAAACAGGAATCCCTTGGCTTTGAACTGGTTGCCCAGCGCAATCAACGGATGTGACTCGGCGTGGTCGTCGGCCCGACCGTAGTAAAGGCGCAGGTAGCCGTTTTCGTCGGTGCGCAGAAAAATGCCCGCCGGAAACACCGAGCGGCGCTGAGCGCGGTTGTAGAGTGGCTTGAGGCGCTTGATTTCGTCGGATTCGTACAACAACGCAACCAACTCAGAGCCAGTTAGATGCCAGGTAATGTCCGAAATCGAGTTTTTGAATTCCAGCGACTTGCGCGACTTATAATCAACGGCGAAGTGCTGCTGAATGCGTTTGTAGATGTTGATGCTTTTGCCCACATAAATCACTTCGCCTTCCTCGTTGTAGAAGTAATACACGCCGGCTTCCTGGGGCAGCGAAGCTACTTTTTCGGGTGTGATGTTGGGCGGGAGCAAAGCCGTCTTGATGGCTTCCTGCACGGCCGTAACGCGCTTGGGGCTGGGCTGCTTGGCGGCTTTGGGCTGGCGGCCACTGGGTGCCACCGCGTCGACGGCGGCCAGCGTATCAGCTGGGCTGATGCCGGGCTGGGTCAGGGATTCGCTTTGCTGCGTGATTTTGAGCAGACGATCAAACAGGATGGCGGTGGCTTCGGCGTCGCCGGCGGCGCGGTGCCGGTTGTTCAGCGGAATGCCAATATTCTGGCACAACTTGCCTAGGCTGTAGCTCGGCTGACCCGGAATCAGGGAGCGGCTCAGGCGCACGGTACACAGGGTTTTGCGCGAGTAATTGTAGCCTAAATCGGCAAATTCCTTCTTCATGAAGGAGTAATCAAACCGCACGTTGTGGGCCACAAACACGCAGCCTTCGGTCATCTCGACAATCTTGCGGGCCACCTCATGAAACTTGGGCGCATCGCGCACCATGTCGTCGTTGATGCCGGTCAACTGGCTGATAAAGAAAGGAATAGGCCGCCCCGGATTCAGGAGGGTTTCGTACTGGTCGATGACCTGTTCGCCGTCGTGAATAAAAATGGCAATCTCGGTGATGCGGTCCTGGGTTGGCTGCCCACCGGTGGTCTCAAGGTCGATGATAGCGTACAAAAGCGAAGCGGCTGATAAGTGCTAATAAAAATGGTAACAAAGATAACCGGCCGAATGGTTGCACAAGATTTTGTCCAGCGCCGAGGAGTCTAGCGAACGCCAGCGCACAAAAAAAGGCGGCCTGCCGAAGCAAGCCGCCTTTCAGCGAAAGGAAAAAACCGATTAATGAGTCTGACCCTTCAGCGTGGTAATCTGGTTCTTAGCCGCCAAGATTTCGCTGTGCTGCTTCTGAATTACGTTTTTAGCTTCGGCTGGCAACCCAGTGCTCATGGCCTTTTCATAGGCTTCGAGGGCTACTTTATCGCCGGTTTCGCACTCGCCCAGAATAGCCGAGTCGTCTTGGCCGGTGATGGCCGATTTGATGTTGATCCAGCCGCGGTGTACGGCAGCAGCGGCATCGGCTACTACGCCTTCCACAGTGCTTTCGTTCTGTGGGCTAATGCCATATTGCTGAGCATGTTGCTCCAGGTCGGAGGCAAATTGGGCGCGCTGCTGGCTGAAGCGGCTCAGCTCCGATTTCAGCTGGGGATTGCTTACGCCTTCTGCGGCTTCTTGGTAGCCCTTAGCGCCGGTTTTGTTGATTTCAACGAGGTCATTATATGCGCGGGCGATGTCTTCTGTGATAGCAGCCATTGTGTTGGGTGTTTGGTATGATGAATAGATCAGTTTAGCAAAGACCACAGATGCAGTCTCTTGGCTATTATACTGTTCTACTTGACATGGGGTTACGCCTGGCCCCGCAGCCGGCCCCAGAGCCGCCCGAAAAAGCCCGGCTCATTTTTGTCCGCCGGAATGGTGTCTTCCCCTTCGGCAATGTCGCCGAGCAGGAAGCCCCACGGCTCCGTCGTTTTGGAGGCGTCCAGTACCACTTTCAGCACGGCAATCAGCGGAATGCTCAGGATCATGCCCGGCGTGCCCCAGAGTTCGCCACCCAGAATCAGAGCGATAATGGCGGCCATCGGGTTGATGCTCACTTTAGAGCCCGTAATCATGGGCGTAATGAAGTTGCCTTCCAGAAACTGCACCACCAAAAACACGCCCACCACGCCCGCCGCCCGCAGGGGCGAACCCGTTTCCACCAGCGTCACGATAGCCGGCACGGCCGCCCCGATCATGATGCCGATGTAGGGAATGATGGCCAGCACCGAAGCGAAAATGGCAAAGAAGATGGCAAACTTCACGCCCAGTACCAACAAGCCAATGGCGTTAAGCACTGATACTATGATGATTACCGTGAAAAGTCCCGTGATGTACGCCTGCACCACCACCTGAATGTTGTCGATGGTCGTCAGCACGGTGGTGCGCTTATCCGGCGCCACGAAGCGGAACATGAACTGGCGCAGGTGATCGCGGTAGAGCAGCAAGCAGAAGATGTAAATGATAACCAGCGTCAGGTTGCTAAACACCGCCGTAGTCGTGTTGAAGGTGGTGCCCAGTACCCCGCCGGCCGACTTCTTCATGGACTTTACAATAGAGTCCGTAAGCTCGTCTTTGCTAATGGGTTGAATACCAAACTTTTGGTAGATAATCTGCTGGATTTGGTTGAAGTACTGATTTAGCTGACTTTGCAGCTTCGGCAGCTCGCTCTGAAACTGAATAATCTGCGAAGCAAAGGCATACATAATGCCAGCAATGGTCAGAATCACTAGTAGCAACACCAAGATAATAGCCAGAATGCGAGGCACTTTGCGCGTTTCCAGCCACCGACACAGGGGCAGCAGCAGGATCGACAGCAAACCAGCAAACGCGATGGGCAGCAGAATATCGTCGAGCCGATTTAGGACGAACACGAGCAGCGACAAGCCAATCAGCATGAACGTGTAGTAAATCACCGGTTGCTGACGCACCTCAGACGTTGGATTGGGATGCCGCGGCTGATTAAAATTGTTGGGAGGGGGTAACATTAGCTAATAAAATTGGGAAGTTTTGTGAGAGGAAAATAGCCGTATATTGGCTATATTTGAAGAATCGCAGATGAACTCTGAGGGCGGCGTGCGGGTTAGACTAATACGGTTTTGCCAACCAGGTTAGTTGTGCCCGCGCCCGCCCAGATTACAACAATCCTATTGGTCGGGCTTTACGGACGGTACCGGGAAAAAGCCGATTTTCTGCGTTATTTTACATCAAATTTGACTTACCCATTTCCGATGGCTGACGAAGAACTACCCCAAGCCCCACACGCTTATACCGAAGACAGCATCCGTTCCCTCGACTGGCGCGAACACATACGCCTTCGGCCCGGCATGTACATCGGCAAGCTCGGCGATGGTTCGGCGTACGATGACGGTATCTATGTGCTTGTAAAAGAGGTTATTGACAATTCCATTGACGAGCACGTAATGGGCTACGGCCGCACCATCGACATCAAGATCAGCGACAGCCGCGTGCAAGTGCGCGACTACGGCCGGGGCATTCCGTTGGGCAAAGTCGTGGACGTGGTCAGCAAGATCAACACCGGCGGCAAATACGATTCGAAAGTGTTCCAAAAGTCCGTGGGCCTGAATGGCGTTGGTACGAAAGCCGTGAATGCGCTTAGCAGCTATTTCTTGGTGCAAAGCGTGCGCGAAGGCCTGATGAAAGCTGCCGAGTTTGAGCAAGGTCAGCTCAAGAGCGACCCCAAGCCGGTGAAGACCTCGCAGCGCAACGGCACGCTGATGGTCTTTCAACCCGACGAAAGCATTTTCCGCAATTACCGCTTCATTCCGGAGTACCTGGAAAACCAGATCTGGAACTACGTCTATCTGAATGCGGGCCTCACCATCAACTTCAACGGCCAGAAATACCACTCTGAAAACGGCCTGAAAGACTTGCTGGCTCGCAAAGCCGACGAGGAGAGCGTGCGCTACCCGATTATCCATCTGAAAGGAGAGGACATCGAGTTGGCCATGACCCACGGCAACGACTACGGCGAGGAATACTACTCATTCGTAAACGGCCAGTACACCACACAGGGCGGTACCCACTTGGCGGCCTTCCGCGAGGCGGTGGTGAAAACCCTGCGCGAGTTCTACCGCAAAGACTACGATGCCAGCGACATTCGAGGCAGCATTGTGGCCGCCATTTCGGTACGGGTGCAAGAGCCAGTGTTTGAGTCGCAGACCAAAACCAAGCTGGGTTCTTTCAACATGGGGCCTGACGGGCCTACGGTGCGCGGCTTTATTGTTGATTTCGTTAAAGAGCAGCTCGACAACTACTTACACAAAAATCCGGAAGTAGCAGAAGCGCTCAAAAAACGCATCGAGCAAAACGAGCGCGAGCGCAAAGACATGGCTGGCGTGAAAAAGCTGGCTAACCAGCGCGCCAAAAAAGCCAATCTGCACAACCGCAAGCTCCGCGACTGCCGTCTCCACCTCGACGACCACAAACACGAAAACGAAGCGCTCACTACGCTCTTCATTACCGAAGGTGACTCGGCCTCTGGCTCGATTACCAAATCTCGGAACGTAGAGACCGAAGCCGTGTTCAGCTTACGCGGTAAGCCCCTGAACTGCTTCGGGTTGAAGAAGAAAGTCGTTTACGAAAACGAAGAGTTGAATTTGTTGCAGCACGCCCTGAACATCGAAGAGGGCATCGAGAACCTGCGCTACAACCGGGTGGTAGTGGCCACCGACGCCGACGTAGACGGCATGCACATCCGGCTGCTGCTGCTCACGTTCTTCCTGCAGTTCTTCCCCGATCTGGTGCGTAATGGCCACGTATTCATCCTGGAAACGCCGCTGTTTCGGGTGCGCAACAAGAAGCAAACTATTTATTGCTACAACGAGCAAGAGAAGCAACAAGCCATGCGGCAATTGGGCCGTAACCCGGAGATTACGCGCTTCAAAGGCCTTGGAGAAATCTCGCCCGACGAGTTTGGTAAGTTCATTGGCGAAAACATTCGCTTAGAGCCAGTTATCCTGCAATCGGATCGCTCGATTCAGCAAGTGCTGACGTATTACATGGGCAAGAACACCCCTGCCCGCCAGGAATTCATCATCGACAATCTTCGTTTGGAAAAAGACTTGGTAACCAGTGACGTGCTGCCCGTGGAGGAGGCAGTAGAGGTGTAAATCGCTGTGGGGCTGTGTACAGGTCCGTTTACGGCTGATGCGGCAGATTTGCGGAAGGTTGAAATGGTTGTAGTGTGCAGAACTCACCCGTGCCGGGCACTGCTCTTTTGAACAGCCCGACCCTCACAATCTCTGTTTATGTTTGCCCTGCTGGACTTGTTACGCCGCGGCAATTTGCACCGCACCCGCGTGGAGGCGTTCTCCGACGGCGTCTTTGCCATCATCGTCACCCTGTTGATCTTGGAGATCAAGGTGCCGCATCTGGCGCACGGTTCCGTCGCCGAACTGCTCCACGGTCTGCGGTTGCTGGTACCGAAATTTTTGAGCTGGGCCATTAGCTTTATTGTGGTCAGTAAATTTTGGGTCAATCATTCGTACATTTTCAGCCTCGCCCGATGCTGCAGCTACGCGGCCATGTGGATCAACGCTTTGTTTTTGATGGCTCAGGCCTTCATTCCGTTCCCGACGGCGCTGCTGGGCGAGTACCCGTACAATCCGGTGGCCGTGAGCTTTTTTGGTATCGTAATGGTTGTCAATACGTTGCTGTTTGTGTGGCTGCACAGCTACATCAACGACAACTTGCTGCGCGACGCCTCGCATTACGTGCCCAAGCGTACGCTGCTGGGGCGCTCGCTGGTAGGCCCGATTTGTTACGCGTTGGGAGCCGCCCTGGCGTGGGTGAGCGTATGGGCCGCGTTTGCCGTGTACCTGCTGACCCCGCTGTTTTTTGTGGTACCCCTGCAACCCAACCACGGTTTGGCCGTCGCCGAAGGCGTAGTTGACGAGCACGAGCATACCGTTAGCGCCGCTTCGGCGGTGCCTTCGCACCGATAGTTTTTTGTTTGGAAGTGGCAAGTCCGCCACACTTTATTACTGCTGTGTCAAAAGAGAATAATCCACAAGACCCGAATCCACACGCTTTGCCCGCTGATCTGTTTGCGGCCGGCGACACCATTGATTTCGGGTCAGCCCCCGCCACGGGCGACGAGACACCTGCGGAGCAGTCCGCGACGGAAGAAACTGTTATTTATTCACAAGTATCTGATTTTGAGATACTTATTGAAGATACTAGCACCGGTGATCATGGTGCGCCTGTGGACGAAAAACCGGTGCTCGAGCCAGCCGAAGAGTCGGAGGAAGAGCCCAAATTTGCGCCCGGCGAAACCATTCACGACGTGGCCACCGTCAACGGAATGTACCAGAACTGGTTTCTGGACTACGCTTCATACGTGATTTTGGAGCGCGCCGTGCCCGCCATCGAAGACGGCCTGAAGCCGGTGCAGCGCCGCATCCTGCACGCGATGAAGGAAATGGATGACGGCCGTTTCAACAAGGTTGCCAACGTCATCGGCCAGACGATGCAGTACCATCCGCACGGCGACGCCAGCATCGGCGACGCGATGGTAAACCTGGGCCAGAAGGATTTGCTCATTGAAACGCAGGGTAACTGGGGCGACATCCGCACCGGCGACGGCGCGGCCGCGCCGCGTTACATCGAGGCGCGCCTCTCGAAATTTGCGCTTGACGTTGTATTTAACCCTGACATCACGGACTGGCAACTCAGCTACGACGGCCGCAAGCGCGAGCCCGTGACGTTGCCGGTGAAGTTTCCGCTGCTGCTCGCGCAGGGTGTCGAAGGTATTGCTGTAGGCCTCAGCACCAAGATCATGCCTCACAACTTCCGCGAGTTGTGCAAAGCCAGCATCGACGTGCTGAAAGGGCGTGATATTGAGCTGTATCCGGATTTCCCGACCGGCGGCCTTTGCGATATCACCAACTACAACAACGGCCAGCGCGGTGCCAAAATCCGCTTGCGCGCCACCATCGAGAAGGCCGACAAGACCATGCTCGTCATTCGCGACATTCCGTACGGCACCACCACCACGGCGCTGATGGAAAGCATTGTGAAGGCCTCGGAAGCGAATAAAATTAAGATTAAGAAAGTCGTGGACAACACGGCAGCCGAAGTCGAGATTCAGGTGCACCTGCCCACGGGCGTGTCGCCGGACCTGACGATGGACGCGCTCTATGCCTTCACCGACTGCGAAGTCTCGATTTCGCCCAATACCTGCGTCATCATCGAAGACAAGCCGCGCTTCGTGATGGTGGAGGACATGCTGCGCCTGAGCACCCAGAAAACGGTGCGCTTGCTGGAGCGTGAGCTGGAAATCCGGCAGGACGAGCTGCACGAAAAATGGCACTCGGCTTCGCTGGAAAAAATCTTCATCGAGAACCGCATTTACCGCAAAATCGAGGAATGCGAGACGTGGGAAGAGATTCTGGAAACGATCGATGCCGGCCTGAAAAAGTTTGTGCGCATCGACGGCGAGAAGCAAAAGGCCAACGATACACGCATTGTGCTGCGTCGCGCAATCACGGAAGATGACCTAACGCGCCTGACGGAAATTCGCATCAAGCGCATTTCGAAGTACGACGGCTTTAAAGCTGACGAATACATCCAACGTCTCGAAGCTGAATTAACAGAAGTGGCTGATAATCTGGCAAATATCACGCGCTACGCCATCCATTACTTCGAAAACCTACTGAAGAAATACGGCGCGGGGCGCGAACGCAAAACGCAGCTGCGCACCTTCGACGTGGTATCGGCGCAGAAAGTAGCCGTAGCCAACCAGAAGCTCTACGTCAACCGCCAAGATGGTTTTGTGGGCTACGGGCTGAAAAAGGACGAATTCGTGTGCGATTGCTCCGACATGGACGACATCATTGCCATCCGGCGCGACGGCTCGTTTATGGTGGTCAAAATCGCGGAGAAAACCTTCGTGGGCAAGGACATTCTGCATGTAGGTATCTACAACAAAAACGACGACCGCTTGGTGTACAACATGGTTTACCTCGACGGCGGCTCGCAGATAAGCTATGCCAAGCGCTTCCTGGTGACGGGCATCACGCGCGATAAAACCTACGATCTTACCAAGGGCTCGAAGGGCTCGAAAGTGCTGTATCTGACGGCGAATCCCAATTCCGAGTCGGAGATTGTCAGCATTCAATTGTCGGACAAAGCACCCGCGCGGGTGAAGCAATTCGACTTCGATTTCGCGGAGCTTTCCATCAAAGGCAAAGGCTCGATGGGCAACATCGTGACCAAGCAGCCTGTCAAGAAGATTACGCAAAAAGCCTTGGGTGACAGCACGTTGGGCGGACGCGAAATCTTCTATGATGAAGTAATCGGTCGCCTCAACACCGAAGGCCGCGGTCGTTACCTAGGCTCCTTCGACACCGATAATACGATTGTGGTGGTGTACAAAGACGGCAGCTACGAACTGACCTCTTTCGATGTTGGCAACCACTACGAAACCGGAAACATTGCTTTGCTGCGCAAGAATGAGCACGATCTGGTGCTCTCAGCGGTGTATATGGAGGGCGACACAAAAGTGCATTACGTCAAGCGATTCCACATCGAAACCACCACAATTGGCAAGCGCTTTACGTTCATCTCCGAAACCAAAGGCTCGAAGCTCTTGGCCGTAACGGCGCACCCAGAACCACAAATTGAGGTGAAGCTGCAGCGGGACAAAAAGTCCGACAAAGAGACCGAGAAAATCCAGCTCCACGAGTTTATCGACGTGAAAGGGTGGAAGGCAATGGGCAACAAGCTGAATTACTTTAAGATCCACGCAATCACGCTCCTGACGGCCGAAGCGCCCGAGCCAGAACGCCGGGTTGTGGCCAAAAAGCGCGGTCCGGCCACCATTCCGCGGCCCCAAGCAGCAGCGGCCGTACCCGAAGCTTCCCTGGAGCTGGCTGGCCCCGTCGATATTACGGCTGAAGATGTGGAGCGAGCGCAAGCGTTGCTTCGGCGACCCAAATCGCAACTAAAGTTGTTTTAAGAAATGCCCCGGACGATAAGCCGGGGCTTTTTCTTGCCAAATTGGGCGCACTTAGTCAGCTTCATGCCGCGAGTGGGCGTTGGCTTAGAAGTTTTGGTTTGGTAGATCGTTATTTGCAAAAGACGCGAGTAATTAATATTTACATAACTATCTGATATCCAATACTTTATACTGAAATGCTTTCGTGAAGCGTTTTTGAGTAAAATTCTGTATGGGTTCGTCTCTGCGTGTTGGCATTCTCTTTCTCGTTCTCCTGCTCGTAGGCAGGGGCGAGACTGCACGGGCGCAAGCTACAGGCGAGGGAACCGAAGCCAACGCCGCGCAGCCGGCGCCTGTCAGCATTCCAAAACTGCTGGCCGAAGCACGCGTATTGCAGCGCGAGTACCGCGAATCGGAGGCATTGGCCAAGTACGAGGAGATTCTGGCCCGCGATCCCCGGCGTTACGATGCGTTGTGGCAAGCCTCGTTGCTGAGTATGAAAATAGGCGGCCGTTACAGCGACGAAACCCGCAAAAACGCCTATTTCGTGCTGGCTCGCCAATATGCCGACCGCTCGCTGGCCGTCAACCCAGATGGGGCGGAAGCCAACTATGCCGTGGCACTGTCATTGGTAACTCAGGCCACGTTGCGCACGGCCTATGGGCGGCTGTACGCCTATAAGGAAATGCAACCGTATGTGTTTATGGCGGTGGCGCGCCGCCCCGATTGGGCCGATGCGTGGGCACTCCTGGGGCGCTGGCACTTTCGCGTGGATCATTATAACATCTTGGAACGCGCCTTTAGTAGTTTGTTTTTGGGAGGTATGCCCAACGGTGCCAGTAGCCGAAAAGCGGTCGATGCGTTGGTACGCGCGCATCAGCTCGACCCCAAGCGCCTGCAATTTTGCTACGATCTGGCCCGCGTGCACATCAACCGTAAGCAGTTCAGTCGGGCGTATAAAGTGCTAGAAGAGGCCAATGCCATTCAGCCTATCACGAGCGAAGATTTGGAGCTAAGCCGTCGTTGCCGCCTTCTCTACGATCAGATGCGACGCAAGCTCAAGATTTCATCTCCGGAAGCGCCTGCGGCACCCAGCCGATAAGGCACACGTGGAGCATCCGGAGCCAGACGCTTATCTTTGCAGTACTAGTATTTGCCTTTCATTTTATAGTTGCCATGCGCTTTTCCTGGCTTTTGTGGCCTCTATCCGTTACAATGCTGTCGGCTTGCGGTTCCTCTGAGCCAACCGAGCAGCCGGATGTAATGGTGAACATTGCCACCGTGCAGAGCGGGCCCAAAATTCAGGCAGACGAGCTCGACGGTGCCGTTGCCCGTCAGCCCCGCAACGCAGGCCTCTATGCCCGTCGGGCCGCGTTTCGCCTCGATGCTGGCCAGACTGCCGCCGCCCTGCAGGATATTAACCAGGCGCTGGAGCTCGACGATTCGCCGGGGGAGTTTTACTTTATCAAAGCACGGGCCTTGCGGGCCCAGAATATGCTGCCGGCAGCCTTGGCAGCAGCGGAAGAAGCTTCGCGCCATGGCTATTCGTCGCCGGAACTCAACCTGCTCGTGGGCGAAACCAACTTGGCTGCTCGTCGCTACGAAGCCGCCCTCGACCACCTCGACCGCACACTTCAACAGGAGCCCGATCACCCGGCGGCGCTATTTTATAAAGGCATCGCTTATGCCGCCACCGCCGACACGGTGCAGGCGCTGAATTATTTGCGGGCCAGTCTGAGCCGCGATCCGCGCCAACCCGAGATTCTGCACCAGTTGGCGTTCCTGTCGAATGCCTACCGCTTGCCTGTTGAGGCGGCTACCTACGCTGCACGCGGGCTACGCTTGGCACCGGGCTATGCGGCTTTGTGGTATGATTACGGGCGTCAGTTTGAGTTACAAAACCTGCCCGACAGTGCCGCTCGCCGCTACTCCCGGGCCGTGCAACTCGATTCAACCCAGTATCGCGCCGATTATCGGTTGGCCCTTATGGCTTATAAGCAACGCAAATACGCTGAAGCAGTGCCGCATTTGCAGCGTGCTTTACGCCGTGCGCCGCGCCTGGCCGGTGCCCGCCAAATGCTGGCCGAAAGCTACGAAAGCCTTGGGCAAGTGCTTGAAGCCCAGGCACAGTACCGGTTGTTGGTGGCTGAAAACCCTGGCAACAAGCACTGGACCTACAAGGTCTGGAAGCTAGGCGAACGCGGTCGCCAATCTGCTGCCGATGCGGACCGCCCCGCTCCGATCGAGCCAATTGCACCCCTGTCTGGAAGAACTCCCACGGGCTATTAGGAGGGGAGCTCGATTGTGCTTATTTTATAATATTCTGATTATCAAATAGTTATATATTAAGCTTCTGCTTCAGTAAAGTGCTGGCAACTGATTCAAAACTGACTTTGTTTAGAGTTGTAACCCTGAAGAAAAATCGCTGGTCCACATTTCAGAGGCCGAATTCGACTTCCATTGCGGGGCTAATCCCGTTATTTTCACTCATCAAATCCGCCCCAAGCTGCTAACTTGCGGGCCTCCGCCTCTTTTTGTAACCACTCGAACATGATTGATATTACGCTCCCCGACGGCTCCGTGCGCCAATTCGAAGCCGGAACTTCGGGTTACGATGTCGCTGCTAGCATTAGCGAAGGCTTGGCACGCAATGCATTGGCTGTCCGCGTCAACGGTGAGGTGCGCGATCTGCACCGCCCGCTCGACGAAAGCGCTAACCTTGAAATCCTGACCTGGAACGACACGGCTGGGAAGGCTACTTTCTGGCATTCTTCGGCTCACCTGATGGCAGAAGCGCTGGAAGCGCTGTATCCCGGCGTGAAGTTGGGCATCGGGCCAGCAATTGAAAACGGCTTTTATTACGACATCGATTTGGGCGAAGGCCGCACGATTTCGACCGATGACTTCCCCGAAATCGAGAAGAAAATGCTGGAACTGGCCCGGAAGAAAAGCCAGTACGAGCGTCGTGCTGTGCCCAAAGCCGAAGCCATTGCCTACTTTACCGAAAAAGCCGATCCGTATAAGCTAGACTTGCTCGAGCGTTTGGAAGATGGCAGCATCACGTTCTACACCCAAGGTGATTTCACCGATCTCTGCCGTGGGCCGCACATTCCGGATACCAGCCCGATCAAGGCGGTGAAGCTGCTGAACGTAGCCGGCGCTTACTGGCGCGGCGATGAGAAAAATAAGCAGCTAACCCGCATCTACGGCATCACGTTCCCGAAAGCCAAGGAGCTAACCGAGTACCTAGAAAAGCTGGAAGAGGCCAAGCGCCGCGACCACCGCAAGCTAGGCAAAGAACTGGAGCTGTTTGCGTTTTCGGAGCGGGTAGGAGCCGGCTTGCCTTTATGGCTGCCCAAAGGCACGGCTTTGCGCGAGCGCCTTGAGCAGTTTATGCGTAAGGCACAAGTGAAAGCAGGTTATTTGCCGGTCGTGACGCCGCACATCGGTGCGAAGGAGTTGTACGTAACCTCAGGCCACTATGAGAAGTACGGCGCCGACTCCTTCCAGCCAATCAAGACGCCAAATCCGGGCGAGGAATTCTTCCTCAAACCGATGAACTGCCCGCATCACTGCGAAATTTATAAGACGAAACCCCGCTCGTACCGTGACCTACCGCTGCGCTTGGCCGAATTCGGTACGGTGTATCGCTACGAGCAATCGGGCGAGTTGCACGGCCTGACCCGCGTGCGTGGCTTTACGCAGGACGACGCGCATATCTTCTGCCGCCCCGATCAGGTGAAGGAGGAGTTTTTGAAGGTAATCGACATCGTGCTTTACGTATTGAAAGCACTCGATTTCCCCAACTTTACAGCTCAGATTTCGCTCCGCGATCCCGAAAACAAAGCCAAATACATCGGCTCGGATGAAAACTGGGCCCGTGCTGAAGCTGCTATCCAGGAAGCCGCTGCCGAGAAAGGACTCACCACCGTAACCGAGTTGGGCGAAGCCGCTTTCTATGGTCCGAAGCTCGACTTCATGGTTCGCGATGCTTTGGGGCGGAAGTGGCAGCTAGGCACAATTCAGGTAGATTACAACCTGCCCGAACGCTTTGAGCTAGAATATGTAGCTCCCGACAACTCACGTCAGCGGCCTGTTATGATCCACCGCGCCCCGTTTGGTTCGCTGGAGCGCTTCGTGGCCGTCCTGATTGAGCACTGTGCTGGTAATTTTCCGCTCTGGCTGTCGCCTGAGCAGTTCGCTGTGCTTCCCATTTCGGAGAAGTACCAAGACTACGCCCAGCAAGTATACGACCGGCTCGTGCAGGCTGAATTACGGGGTTCACTCGACAATCGCGACGAGAAGATTGGCCGCAAAATTCGGGATGCCGAAGTAGCGAAAGTGCCTTATATGCTCATCGTGGGCGAAAAAGAACAGGAAAACGGCATCGTAGCTGTGCGCAAGCACGGGGAGGGCGACTTAGGCAGCATGCCTATTGAGGCCTTTATCCGCAGCTTCCAGGCTCAAGTAGCCGAGATGATGGAAGCAAAATAAAGGTGTTTCAGCACTTAGGCTTGGACGATGATTTGAACAATGTCGACCTGATAATTGTCTTCAAGGTCCGTTCAAGCCTAAGTTGCTACATCCCCGATGGCCGCAAGCAGATAGGGGATTTTATATAGCTACTTTTTTAGATTCCAAAAAAAACAGGATATTTGCCCGCTGATAGCCCTCGCGAGGTCCGCCTCACATGGGAGATCCCGGAAAATTGACTTTTTCTCACCTTTCAGAAGGAGGACCAACTCATAGCAACCCCGAATCGCCGCTACATCCCCCGTGCTCAGGTGGAGGAGCCGTTCAAAATCAACCAGAAGATTACGGCTCGCGAAGTGCGCCTCGTCGGTGAAAACATCGAACAGGGCATTTATCCAGTCGAACAAGCTCGTCGTATGGCGCAGGAGCAAAACCTCGATCTCGTCGAGATTTCTCCTACCGCCGTACCGCCCGTTTGCCGCGTCATCGACTACTCGAAATTCAAGTACGAGCAGAAGAAGAAAACCCGCGAACTAAAAGCCAAGCAAACCAAAGTCATCATCAAGGAAATCCGCTTCGGACCTAATACAGATGACCACGACTTTGCTTTCAAGCTCAAGCACGCGCAGGAATTCCTGAAAGAAGGCGCCAAGATCAAAGCGTATGTGCACTTTGTAGGTCGTTCGATCGTGTTCAAAGAGCGCGGTGAGATTCTGCTGCTCAAGTTTGCGCAAGCACTAGAAGATCTGGCCAAAGTTGAGCAGTTGCCCAAGCTCGAAGGCAAACGCATGTTCCTGTACCTAGCTCCAAAGGCCGTTGTGGTTGCCAAACCCAAGTCTGCGGCTCCCAAGGAAGTACCGGTCGGCGCTAGCAAAGAGGGCAAAGAGTCATCGTAGCCGCCTTTTGCAACTGCTTGATAAATAAGTAGTTGCATGCGGAAGATTTCGATGGCCCAAACCAGCATTTCATTTCTCCAATATATATTCCAATGCCAAAAGTAAAGACGAAATCCGGTGCTAAGAAGCGTTTTACGCTCACCGGCTCGGGCAAGGTGAAGCGGAAGCACGCCTTCAAAAGCCACATCCTCACGAAAAAAGGTACCAAGCAGAAGCGCAACCTGACGCACGTAACCTTGGTAAGCACGGCCGACATGTCGCGCGTGAAGGACATGCTGAACATCTAATCAGCGAGTGGTAAGTAAATTTTAAACCCGGCGTCCGGTTTTGTAAGACTCCCGAGGAAGGTAGTCGCCAGCCGCCAAAAAAAAGTAGGTTATGCCAAGAAGTGTAAACCATGTGGCTTCGCGCCACCGTCGGAAGAAAGTAATGCGTTTGGCGAAAGGCTATTTCGGCCGTCGCAAGAACGTTTGGACCGTTGCCAAAAACGCAGTTGAGAAAGGCCTTCTCTATGCGTACCGCGACCGCAAGACCAAGAAGCGTGAGTTCCGTGCTTTGTGGATTCAGCGTATCAACGCAGGTGCTCGCGAGCACGGTCTGTCGTATTCGCAGTTCATGGGCGGCTTGAAGAAAGCCGGAATCGATCTGAACCGTAAGGTGCTTGCCGATTTGGCCATGAACCATCCTGCTGCTTTCAAAGGCATTGTAGAGAAAATCAAATAGATTTTCCTCTTAAAAAAAGTAAAAAAGCCTACTTCGAAAGAAGTGGGCTTTTTGTTTTATTAGATATTTCTTGCTGAGAAGGTACCGATTGGTGGGCTATTTCCCAGATTCTTTGTCGATCGCGGCTAGTTCTTCGGCGCTAAATTTAATATTGGCTAGGCAGCCTAAGGAGTCCGTGAGTTGTTCGGGCTTGCTAGCACCGATGAGTACCGAGGTAATGCGCTCGTCTTTTAGAATCCAGGCCAGTGCCATTTGGGCCAAGCTTTGGTTGCGCGTTAGAGCCAAGTCATTCAGCCGGCTGATCTGGCCGAGCCGTTCGGGGGTAAGATGGTTTTCTTGCAGGAAGCCTACGCCTTTTGCCACCCGTGAGTCGGCAGGGATGCTGCCCAAATACTTGTTTGTGAGTAATCCTTGGGCCAAAGGAGAAAACGGAATGCAGCCGACACCTTGTTGATCCAGTACATCCAGAAGGCCATTTTCTACCCAACGTTCGAATACGGAGTACTTAGGCTGGTGAATTAGGCAAGGTGTGCCCAGTTCGCGCAGCAATCGGATGGCCTCTGCGGCCTGCTCTGCCGGGTAATTTGAAATGCCAACATATAAGGCTTTGCCTTGCCTGACCATCAGGTCAAGCGCCGACATGGTTTCTTCTAGCGGCGTGTCGGGGTCGGGGCGGTGGTGATAAAAGATGTCCACGTAATCGAGCCGCATGCGCCGTAGGCTCTGATCAAGGCTGGAAACCAAGTATTTCTTCGAGCCCCAATCTCCGTAGGGGCCGTCCCACATTGTGTAGCCCGCTTTGGAAGAAATGATTAGCTCATCGCGGTAGCCCCGAAAATCTTCGCGCAAAATGCGCCCAAAGTTCGTTTCTGCCGAGCCGGGCGGCGGGCCGTAATTGTTGGCTAAGTCGAAATGAGTGATGCCGCTGTCGAAGGCGCGGTGCAGAATCGCACGGAAGTTCGCTAGCTGGTCTACGTCTCCGAAATTATGCCACAGCCCCAAAGACACGGCGGGTAGCTTGAGGCCGCTGCGGCCGCAACGGCGATAGATCATGTCGTGGTAGCGGGAGGGAGCCGGCAGATAATGCATAGAAATGCTTGGAAGGTTGGGTTAAAAGGAAAGGCCGAGTTAATACTTTTCTTCCGTTCGGTATTCAGCTCTTCGGGCATTAAAGCGAACTTGAATTTTTAGAGAAGTTCGGAAACCGAGGCGGCGGGGACAGGCTCGAGGCCGGGGCGCAGCAACATTACGCCTTCTTCGCGGGCTACGACCGCGGCGCGCGCCAAACCCAAAAACAGGCCGTGCTCTACAATGCCGGGGATGCGTTGCAGGTGTTCGGCAAGCTGCGCAGGGTCAGGGAGCGCGTTGAAATGGCAGTCAACCAAGAGGTTGCCTTGGTCTGACTGCACGGCCGTCTGCGCATCGTTCGGATCGGTGCGCAGGACTGGAGCCCCGCCAAGTGCTTCCATGGCGTCCAGCACCCAAGGCAGCGCGAACGGCACTATTTCCAGCGGTAGCGGAAAGCGGCCCAACTGCGGCACTGCTTTGGACGAATCGGCGATGATGAGCAGGGCATCGGAAGCAGTTGCTATAATTTTTTCACGCAGCAAAGCACCGCCGCCGCCTTTTATGAGCCGCAATTGCGGGTCGAGCTCGTCGGCGCCGTCCACGGTCAGATCGAAGCGCAACCCACGGCGGGGCTCGAGCATGGCAATGCCGGCCTTGCGGGCCAAGGCGTCGCTGGCGTGTGATGTGGCAGTGGCCTGCACCTGTAACTGGCCGTTGCGCACGGCTTCCCCTAAGGAGTTGATAAAATAAGCGGCCGTACTGCCGCTGCCCAATCCTAAGAGCATACCATCGCGTATCCAGCGTAACGCGGTCGCGGCAGCAAGCTGCTTTTCCTTCTCTCGTTGGGTTTGATCTTCGGAGACTACCATTAGCGCATGTAGGGTTGGGGTCGATCGTGTCTACGGTTTTATCCCTATACAAGTATATATTTTTATGTAAACAATTGATAATTAGATAATTACATGGTTATGCTGGGTTTCTGCCCGGCTAGCGCTTACGGGGACGTTTATCCTGCCCAGTCTTCATCCATATATCCCAGTGCGTGAAATAGTAGCCGTAGTTCTTATTGAATAGCTGGTGGTGTAAGTTGTGGTGCGTGGAGGAAGTCAGGTGCTTGCCCAGCAGGCTACGCCGCACTCCTTCCGGCAGAAACTCATACCCAAGATGCCCTACAATATTGGCAGCCAGCACGAGCACGAGAAAGCAGCCAAAAACATACACATGCACGGGCAAAATCAGGATTATAGGGAACACCACGGCGCCCTCCAGCAGCGCCTCAACGGGGTGAAAGGAGTAGGCCGCCCAGGGGGTGGGGTTGGTGGAATGATGATGAACAATGTGGACATGTCG
Source organism: Hymenobacter jejuensis (assembly GCF_006337165.1). NCBI lineage: Bacteria > Pseudomonadati > Bacteroidota > Cytophagia > Cytophagales > Hymenobacteraceae > Hymenobacter > Hymenobacter jejuensis. The sequence continues at coordinate 4,592,843 of NZ_CP040896.1, read as the reverse complement.
ATACAGCCACCGGGTATGCAGCAACCGATGCGACCAATAAAAATACGCATCGTGAAAAACCAGAACCAGCAGGAACGAAGCGCCGAAGTAAGCCCAGCCCTGTAGGGCAATATCGGTATATAGTGTAGTGTACCCGTGGGTAAATAGCCAGTATACCACCACTCCGAGCAAGGAAAAGATGCAGGCCGTCGAACTGGAATACAGCAGTTCGTGCTGAATGTGGCGGGCCGAAGGCTGTTTGGGCTGAATCTTAAATCGTTGTAGGGATCGGAGACCCGGCCGGTAGCACAAAGCGTAACTCAGGCCCGCCAGCAGCGCATAACGCGCGAGGGCAAAAGCTACCACGGCCAATACCATCTCTCCTTCGTCTTCCATGACTGTGTGTGGTCAAAGAGTAGCTTGATTTACTGAGCTATCTACGGGCCGTGCTCATCTTCTTGAGCAACCGGAAATGTGAGCTAAGTGCTCCAAACAAAGAATTGTAGCGGTACCGCAAGCCGAACTCCTCGGCAGTGGCCCGCACAATCTTGGTGATGGCCGGATAATGGACGTGGCAGTAGCGCGGAAATAGATGGTGCGCTACGTGGTGGTTGAGGCCACTGAACAAAAAGCTAATTATTTGTGAATCAGGGCTATAGTCGTCGGTGGTGCGCAGCTGGTGCTCGCCCCAGCTACAATGGATGCGTCCATCGGGGTCGGGCACCACAAACACGGAGTCTTCGACGGCATGGTTGGCCAGCAGCGCAAACATGGCCACTACGCCCGAGCCCAGGTGCATGCACACAAACCCTGCGGCGATCTGCCAGAACGCGACGTGTAGCACCAAGGCCGGCACCACGAGCATGTAGAAAAAGTAAAACGCTTTGGTAGCGAACAGCGTCACCCACTGCACGACCGGATGGTGCGCCGTGACCGGCCCGATTTTTTCGCGCTGGTAATATTTGAAATCCCGGAACAAGACCCAAAACAGGATATAAAACGGGTACAGCACCCGCATGTAGCGGTGTTGGTACTGGTGCTCCGACCGGGAGGCAGTGAAGGGCGTCACGCGCACCATGGTGCTTTGCTCCAAGTCGATGTCCAAGCCCTGAATGTTGGTGTAGGCGTGGTGCGATACGGTGTGTTTGTATTTGTACATATAGCCGTCGCCGCCGACCAAGTTGGCAAACCGCAGCAGGACCATATTCACCCAGGGCCGGGCCGAAAACACGCCGTGGGCGGCATCGTGCACAATGCTCATGGCGGCCAGAATGATGAACACACCCATCGCAAACCACAGCAGCAAAAACGGCCCTAAGGGCATTGCTACGAGCAGGAGCGTTGCGTAGCTGGCCGCAAACAATCCCGCAAACAGTATGGCCTTTCCCACGGCTCCGGCCGTAGCATATCGGGGCAGCGCCTGCTGCTCAAAATGGGTATTCACGCGGCACTTGAGCGTGTTGTAAAATCCGTTGGCCGGCTCCGGCTGAAATCTGATCCTATCCATATCCGTGGGTTGCGTTGGTGGAAGCAAAAATCTGCTGTACTGCATCGTGCTTGCGGCCAGCACAGCCCCGTGACGGGCTAAGGAAAGGCCAGGGGAATCATCGATGGACTAGCTATGAAAAGGTATCGCCCGCGGTGAGAGGGAACTAATCGACCTCTGCGGAGTCGTTTTTTTATTGCTGCTAATCCTGCGTTGCGCAGCCTACAACAGACGGCGCGTAAGTAATTAGGTGCTAGGCCAAGACCTTGGTTTTGAAATAATTGCAATTTTTACTAACTCTTGAAAAAGTGTAGCAATACTTGCTACTCGCCTTTCATATGGACGCTCCCAACGCGCAAGTGCAATTTTTCCAGCACCTCAAAGTCAAGTTGTTGCCTCACCAATCCTTGGTGGAGGAAGTGGCCGACGTGCTGGACATCAGTACCGACAGTGCGTACCGGCGAATCCGAGGCGAAAAGCCCATCGACTTGACGGAAGTGCAGAAAATCGGTGCCCACTTCAAAGTCTCCATCGATCAGTTCCTATTTCCCCAAACCGAGTGGCTGCTTTTCACGGGCCGCCCCGACATGCAGCCCGAAGACCGCATGGAGCGCTGGATGCTGGACGTAGAAAAACAGCTTGTGCTGATCAATAGCTTTCCTGCTGCGCATATCTATTTCTTAATCAAGGATATACCACTTTTCTATCACTTCCAGATTCCGGAATTAGCCGAGTTTAAGTTCTACTTCTGGATGAAGTCCATTCTCCACGACGAGAAGTTGAAAGGGGTGAAGTTCAGGATCGGCGACGAGCGCTATCGACCTTTGCACGCGATCAGTCAGCGCATCATCCGGCTATATAATAAAGTGCCCACCACCGAAATATGGAACGCGGAGAGCCTGAACAGCACCTTGCGCCAGATTACCTTTTTCAGGGACTACGGCGCATTTGCTTCCGACAATGACGTAGCCCTGCTCTACGAAAAGGTGGCCGAACTCATCGACTACATCGAAGCGCAGGCCGAGCTTGGTGCTAAGTTTATTCTGGGCAAAGGGCCGACTTCGCCCGGGCCGGCGTATCGCTTGTTTGTCAATGAGTTAATCCTGGGCGACAACACCTTCGCTGCCGATTTGGGCCCAACTCGCCTGACGTTTCTCAATCATAGCGTACTCTACTTTGTAGGCACCGCCGACAAAGGCTTCAATGACTTTATGTTTTCCAACTTGGAGAACCTCATGAAAAAATCGACCCTTATTAGCGGCACTGGCGAAAAGGAGAGGGCACAGTTTTTCAACAGCTTACGTCGCACTGTGCAGGCGCATACGGTTTCTGTTCGCTAGCGTAAATCGGGGCGCACAGCCCTTGTTTGATCACTTGCTTTTTCGCAAGCTTACAACGGCATGCCTACGTCTCATGGCACTTACTCCAAGCCTGCTGACAGCGCAACAATGTACAGCTTAGGGATGATAAATGACTCAAAAACGCACATTGTCGAAAACAGAAAAGGCCTTCCTGTTGCTGGAAGGCCTTTTCTTGTAGCGGGGACGAGAGTTGAACTCGTGACCTCAGGGTTATGAATCCTGTGCTCTAACCAACTGAGCTACCCCGCCGGGTTTTTGGTGCCGCAAAGGTAGGCACAAGATTTGATGCAGCGCAACCCTTGCGCAAAAAAAATCCCGTGTATATTGGCTCCTATCTATCCTTTTAAGGACGCCTTTCCGCTCTTACCTAATTATTACCTATGCCGCTTTCTGCAACTCGTTCTAAACATCGCTTTACGGTAGAATACCCTGTAAACGCGTCGCCCAAGATTCTCTATCCTTATCTAGCTTCTGCTTCCGGCTTGTCGCAGTGGTTTTGTCAGGACGTACGCATCGACGAGGATCATCGTTACAATTTCATCTGGGACAACCAAAGTCATTTTGCGGAGATGAACTCGCATCGTACCAACCGCTCGGTACGCTTCGTGTTTCTGGACCACAACAAGCGACACATGCCCGATGCCAATTACCTGGACTTCTCGTTGGAAGAGTCGCAGCTGACTCAGGAAGTGTACCTGCGTATAGTTGACTACTCGGAGGAAACCGACGACGAAGAGCTGCAGGAAATGTGGGAAAGCCTCATCCAGAAACTACGCGAGCAAGTGGGGGGGTAAATTTCTACACTACAATTTGGCGGGAGCGGGAGCGAAACGAGTCTTACCTTCGTTTTACTTTCGCTCCTTACTTTTTCTCGGCTACAGCCGTTAGTAGGGCTTGCGCTGAACCACCATGAAAAAACTCGATAAACTGATTTTAAAGGCCTTCGCGGGACCTTTTCTGCTCACGTTTGCGGTAGTAGAATTTATTCTGCTGACCCAGTACATGCTCAAGTATCTCGACGACTTGGTGGGTAAAGACTTGGGTATGAGCGTGATAGGCCAGTTGTTGTTTTACTTCAGCGTGCTGATGATCCCGATATCGCTGCCGCTGGCCGTGTTGCTGTCGTCGCTGATGACCTACGGCACGCTCGGGGAGCACCACGAATTAACGGCGATCAAAACATCCGGCATTTCCCTGACGCGGATCTTGCGTCCGGTCATGCTGGTGAGCGTGGTGTTGTCACTGGGGGCATTTTGGTTTAATAACACCATTGTGCCAATTGCTAACCTCAACGCCTACAGCCTGTTATGGGATTTGCGGCAACAGAAGCTGGCCTTAGATATCCGGGAGGGCGTTTTCTACAACGGCATTCCGGGATACACCATTAAAGTGAATAAAAAGCTGGGTGACGACGGCGACATTCTGATGGGCGTGATGATTTACGATCATACCCAGGGCAGCGGCAACGCCCGTGTCATTCTGGCCGATTCGGGAAGGATGTTTACCCGCTTTGATGGACAATACCTTAGCTTAGAGTTGTATCGGGGCAAAACCTACGTGGAGCAACCCGACGCTCGTGACCGAGCTGGGGCTACTTTTGTTCGGCAAGCATTCGACCGCAACATGATCACGTTTTCGCTGGCTTCCTTTGACCTCAACCGGACGAAGAAGGAACTGTTTACCGAAAACAAAATGATGAAAAACATCCCCGAGTTGCACGCCTACAGCGACTCGCTGCACAACCGCCTGATGATCGAGCGCAAGCAGATGATCATGCAATTGAATCCGTACTACACTTACGTGCGGTTTGATACGACCGGCGCAGCCGCCAACCGACGCGTTGCAGGGTGGAAGGTACACACCAAAAAACTGCCGCCGCCTCAGGCCGGGTATGTCGAACAGGCCCTGAACCGGGCCCGCAACGTGCGCGCTTTTGCCAGCAGCAATACCGAGCGCCTCACCACATTAGCCAAAGACACTGCTGGTTATCGCATCGAGATATATCGTAAATACACGCAATCGGCGGCGATTCTGCTGATGTTTTTGATCGGAGCACCCTTAGGCTCCATTATCAAGAAAGGGGGGCTGGGCGTTCCCATTCTGATCGCTATTACCTTTTTCATTGTCTACTACGTCATCTCCATTCTGGGCGAGAAGTGGGGGCGCGAAACGATTATGCCCGTAGGCCTAAGCATGTGGATGGCCAATGCCATTCTGCTCCCGATGGGCTTGTTCTTTCTGTATCAAGCTCGTCACGACTCGGGGTTGCTGGAAGTGGATTTCTGGCGCCGCCTGCCGGCTAAAATTCGCTGGCCGTTTCGCGGGTACCAGCGTTCTTCCTAACGCTGGGGTTTAGCCACTATTTGCATTATTTTTGCCGGCTTATACTCTTAAACTAAGGGCTATTGGCTAACAACCAACGGCGAAATTCCTTACCTTTGCGGCCAACCCGAAATGCGGGCCATATTTTTTCACATTTAATCCAGGACGGGGAAACCTATCTGCCGATGAAACTCACTACCGAAGTAAAACAGGCAATTTTCGAAAAGAACAGCCTGCAGAAAACTGCAACCGATACGGGTTCTGCTGAATCGCAAATTGCGCTCTTCACGCACCGCATCAACCACCTCACTGAGCACCTGAAAGAAAACAAGAAGGACTTCTCGACCCGTCTGGGCTTGTTGAAGCTTGTTGGTAAGCGTCGCCGCCTGTTGGATTACCTGCAGCACCGCGAGATCAACCGCTACCGTGCAATTATTAAGGAGTTGGGTATCCGCAAGTAACCCACCCCGCGAGAGTAGGGAGCCCTTCGTTAAGGGTTCCCTACTCTTTTTTTATTCGGTTCGGTCACTTTTTAGGCCTGTTCCGTTGTTTATCCTTCAGAAGTACATGAGCAAAGCAGTGTCGTAGGGCACTGTTTTTTTGGCTGCTCGCCCGCTGTCGCTTTTTCAAGCAACCCCTAGAAGATGCCCAATTACAACGCTGTTACCAAATCCATTACGCTGCCCGATGGCCGGCAAATCACAATCGAAACCGGCAAGCTGGCCAAATTCGCCGACGGCGCCGTAGTCGTACGCCTTGGCGATGCCATGCTGCTGGCTACGGTCGTGTCGCAGCCCAGCGCTCGCGGTGAGGTTGACTTCCTGCCGCTGTCAGTCGATTATCAGGAGAAATTTGGAGGTGCCGGTAATATTCCCGGTTCGTTTCAGCGCCGCGAAGGCCGCCTGTCGGACTACGAAATCTTGGTTTCTCGTCTTGTAGACCGCATTTTGCGGCCGATGTTCCCTAAGGATTATCACTACGAAGTACAAGTGATGATCACGCTGATCTCGGCCGACAAAGCCGTTCAGCCCGATGCGTTGGCAGCCCTAGCTGCTTCGGCTGCCCTTTCGGTTTCGGACATTCCTTTTGCCGGCCCGATTTCGGAGGTACGCGTAGCCCGTATCGACGGCAAGCTGCAAATTAACCCCCTGACCGTTGACATTGCCCGCGCCGACATCGACCTGATCGTAGGTGCTACTGCCGATTCGGTGGCTATGGTGGAAGGCGAGATGAACGAAGTGAGCGAAGAGGAAATGGTGGAAGCCATTGCCTACGCTCATGAAGCCATTAAAGAGCAAGTACGCGCACAGCAAGAACTGGCCGCTGCCGTGGAGAAATCGCACGTAAAGCGTGAGTATCCGAAGTACGAAGAAAACGAAGAGCTGAAAAAGCGCGTTCTCGACGAGGTGTATCAGCAGGCATACGAGATTGCCAAATCTGGCAACACCAGCAAGTCAGGTCGTAAGGATGCTTTCGGCGCTGTGAAGAAGTCACTGACCGAGAAGCTGTTGGAAGAGCAGCCTGAGCTGGACATGAAAATGTTCGGTCGCTACTACGCTTCCGCTGAAAAGAAGGCCATCCGCGACATGATGATCAAAGAGCGCACGCGCCTCGACGGCCGCGCGCTGACGCAGATCCGTCCGATTTGGAGTGAAGTGAACTACTTGCCCGGAGCTCATGGCTCGGCTTTGTTTACCCGCGGCGAAACCCAATCGCTGACTACCGTAGCGCTGGGTACCAAACTCGATGAGCAAATCATCGATACGGCCATGCAATCGGGGTATAACAAGTTCATGCTGCACTACAACTTCCCTGCCTTCTCGACCGGTGAAGTGAAGCCCAACCGCGGCCCCGGCCGCCGGGAAATTGGTCACGGCAACTTGGCCATGCGTTCGCTGAAGAAAGTATTGCCTTCGGAAGATGAAAACCCTTACACCATTCGCGTGGTTTCGGACATTCTGGAATCGAATGGCTCGTCGTCGATGGCGACGGTATGCGCGGGTTCGCTGGCGCTGATGGACGCGGGCATCAAAGTGCGTGCGGCCGTTTCGGGTATTGCCATGGGCCTTGTACAGGACAAAGAAACCGGCGATTATGCTGTGCTTTCAGACATTCTGGGCGATGAGGATCACCTCGGTGATATGGACTTCAAAGTAACCGGCACGGAGAAAGGCATCGTGGCTTGCCAGATGGACATCAAAATCCAGGGCTTGAGCAATGAAATCATGACAGCCGCGCTGCACCAGGCCCGTGAAGGCCGGTTGCACATTTTGGGTGAAATGGCCAAGACCATCTCGGCGCCCGCTGCCGAGCTGAAGCCGCATACGCCTCGTTCGCATAAGATGTTGATTGACAAAGAGTTTATCGGTGCGGTAATCGGACCGGGTGGCAAAGTCATTCAGCAGATTCAGAAGGATACCAACGCTACGGTTATCATCGAGGAGAAGGACGAGAAAGGCCACGTAAGCATTTTCGCTTCCAACCAAGAAGATATGGAAGCGGCCATCAGCCGCATCCGTGCCATCGCGGCCCAGCCCGAAGTAGGCGAAACCTACAAAGGCAAAGTGCGCAGCATCCAGCCCTACGGCGCTTTCGTAGAAATCATGCCGGGCAAAGACGGCCTGCTGCACATTTCGGAAGTAGCTCACGAACGCCTCGCCACCTTGGAAGGTGTGCTCGAAGTAGGCCAGGATATCGATGTGAAGCTGCTCGACATTGACAAGAAGACGGGCAAGTACCGTCTCTCGCGCAAGGCGCTGCTTCCGAAGCCTGAAAAGGCTCAGGCCAACGGCGAAGCCCAGTAGCAACTAGCCGAACTTTCGCGGGTACTAAAACGTTGCTCACGATTAGTACCCGCGTATAGGTGGAATACCGATGTTAAATTTGATTCAAAACAATTTCTTTCCGCGCCCGCAATGAGACAGCTTAAAATCAGCAAGCAGATCACCAACCGCGAAAGCCAATCGCTGGATAAATACCTCCAGGAAATCGGCAAGGTCGATCTGCTCACTCCCGACGAGGAGGTAACGCTGGCGCAGCGCATTAAAGAGGGTGACCAGCAAGCCTTGGAGAAACTGACCAAAGCCAACCTTCGCTTTGTAGTGTCGGTGGCCAAGCAGTACCAAAACCAAGGTCTTTCGCTCGGTGACCTGATCAATGAAGGTAACCTGGGTCTGATCAAAGCAGCTAAGCGCTTCGATGAAACCCGTGGTTTTAAGTTCATTTCCTACGCCGTATGGTGGATTCGCCAGTCCATTCTGCAGGCTTTGGCTGAGCAGTCGCGTATTGTGCGTTTGCCGCTGAACCGGGTAGGCTCTTTAAATAAAATTTCCAAGTCGTTTTCCGAACTGGAGCAAAAATTCGAGCGTGAACCTTCACCCGAAGAAATTGCCGAGGTATTGGAACTGACGACTTCCGAAGTCGTTGATACGCTGAAGATTTCGGGCCGCCACGTATCTGTGGATGCGCCGTTTGTGCAAGGCGAAGAAAACCGCCTGCTCGACGTGCTCGAAAACGAAGACGAAGAAAGCCCCGACACGGGCTTGATGAACGATTCGCTGCGCAAAGAAGTACAACGTGCACTCTCTACGCTCACCAAGCGTGAAGCTGACGTAATTACACTGTACTTCGGCCTGAACGGCGAGCATTCGCTGACCCTCGAAGAAATCGGGGAGAAGTTCAACCTGACGCGTGAGCGCGTACGCCAGATCAAGGAGAAAGCCATCCGTCGTCTGCGCCACACGTCGCGTTCGAAAGCCCTAAAGCCTTACCTGGGATAAGTTTTTACTCCCTCGCTTTAAAAACCCCAGCCCAGCAGTTGGGGTTTTTCTTTTATGTACTGCTGCTTAGTCCGCGACTGCGGAGCTGCGGCGTACCTTTGCCCACTCAACCTGCTTTTAGTAGCAAATGAATACGACCACTGAACACGTTCATTGTTTGATAATTGGCTCAGGACCAGCTGGTTATACAGCAGCTATTTATGCCGCTCGTGCCAACCTCAAACCTGTAATGTACCAAGGCCTGCAACCCGGCGGCCAACTGACCATCACCAACGACGTCGAAAACTTTCCGGGCTACCCGGATGGCGTAATGGGCCCGGAGATGATGGAAGATTTGAAAAAGCAAGCCGAGCGCTTCGGTACCGATATCCGTTATGGCTTGGCAACAGCTGTTGACTTCTCCGGCCATCCACACCGCATTACAATCGACGAAAACAAAGAAATTACGGCGGATGCCGTGATTATTGCCACTGGTGCTTCGGCCAAATGGCTCGGAATCGAGTCGGAGGCCCGCCTGAACGGCATGGGCGTTTCGGCCTGCGCCGTTTGCGATGGGTTCTTCTACCGCGGTCAGGATGTGGCCATTGTAGGCGCCGGCGACACAGCCGCGGAAGAAGCCACGTATCTGGCCAACTTGTGCAACAAAGTATACATGCTAGTGCGCAAAGGGGAGATGCGGGCTTCGAAAATCATGCAGAAACGCGTCGTTGACAACCCCAAGATTGAAGTGCTTTGGAACACGGCCACAGATGAAATTTTGGGCCAGGATGGCGTGGAAGCGGTTCGAGTGAAGAATATTTTGACGCACGAAACCCGCGAGATTCCGATCAAAGGCTTTTTCGTGGCTATTGGTCATGAGCCCAATTCCAAGATTTTCCAGCCCTATCTGCACCACGACGAGCAGGGCTACCTGAAGACTATTCCAGGCTCGGCCAAGACCAACGTCGATGGCGTGTTTGCCTGCGGCGACGTGCAGGATTACACGTACCGCCAAGCCGTGACGGCAGCGGGTAGCGGCTGCATGGCTGCCCTCGACGCAGAGCGTTACTTGGCTGCGTTAGGCGACCATTAAGCACAAAATTTTATCCCGAGCGAGAAGACAGCGTACGGTGGCCTGTGTGCACTAGCTGCCGTACCTTTCTCGTTTCGTTGGTTACCTTGCCGCGTCATCAAGCTGAAGCGCGGCTCCTCAACATCTATTGTCCTTGCTGAAATTCGTGAAATATTGGCTGGTGCCGTTCGTGCTGCTGGTGCTGTCGTTGGCGCCTGGGCGCGTACTGGCACAACAGCGCAAAGCGCCCCAGACGAAGGCCAAGTCCGGTGATGCCCGCAAGCGGAAAGATTTCTTCCGCATCAAATCACCATCCATTCGGTATGTCCGGCCAGATACGACGGTGCTGATTGAAACCGAGGAATTGCCCGACGACAACTCCGACGCGTCGAAGTCCATTTTCTTCAATCCGGCCAAAAAACTGTCCATCGTGAGTGAGGACACGACCACGCTCAACGAAGGTGGCCAGCAGATTGTGGAGATGGCGGAACAAGTGCTAATAGACAGCTCTTGGATTCAGGTAGCGGGCTACTATTCGATTTGGGACACGCACAACATCAACCCGTATCGTGTGGATGGGCGGCGCCTGCGCGATACGCTGAGCCTGCAACTGACCGATCCACAGCGTAAGCGCTTTGCCAAAATGCCGCTTAACAGCACGCCCATCACCTCAGATTTTGGATTTCGCGGCTACCGTTGGCACTACGGCGACGACCTCGACCTAGAAACCGGCGACTCGGTAAAAGCTGCCTTCGACGGCGTCGTGCGCATTTCGAAATGGGACGGCTCGGGCTACGGCAACTATCTGTTGGTCAGGCACTACAACGGCATTGAAACTTTGTATGGCCATCTGCAGAAAGCCTTGGTCACGCCCGGTACCTTCGTGAAGGCGGGCCAGTTGATCGGATACGGCGGCAGCACGGGCCGCAGCACGGGCTCGCATTTGCACTTCGAGGTACGCTACGAAGGCAATCCCATCGATCCTGAGAAGATGTACGACTTCCCGGATTACAAACTCTGGAAAGACAATTTTCAGATTACGTCGGCACTTTTTAGCTATTACAGCCAAGCCTTACGCGCCAAAGCCGCCGCCCGCAGCCATACCAGCAAACCATCGGCGGCCCGCCGGGTAGTAACGCACCGCATTCGCAGCGGCGATACGCTTTCCGAAATCGCGGAAAAATACGGTGTGTCGGTTGGGCAGCTGAAGCGCCTGAACGGCAGCACCTCAACCTTGCGGCCGGGACGTACACTACGAATCAAATAACTTAGCTTTAACCAAGCCTCAATCATAAGTAATTAATAATCAATTACTTATGATTGAGACTTCTTGCTTGCTGAACCTATGAAACTCGATATTCTGGCCATTGCCGCGCACCCCGACGACGTCGAAATGACCTGCGGCGGTACGTTGGCCGCCGCCGTAGCCCAAGGCAAGAAAGTGGGCATTCTGGACCTGACGCGTGGTGAGTTGGGCACCCGGGGCACGCCGGAAATTCGGGCAGCAGAAGCGGAAGCTGCGGCCAATATACTGGGCGTGCACGTGCGCGAAAACCTAGGGCTGCCCGACGGCTTTTTCCAAAACGACCGTGAGCACCAGCTGCCTATCATTGCGGCGTTGCGCCTGTTTCAGCCGGATATCGTGCTCTCCAACGCCATCCACGACCGCCACCCCGACCACGGCCGCGGTGCCCAACTCACCTCAGAAGCCTGCTTTCTGGCGGGCCTTCGCATGATTGAAACGCTCGATGCCGCCGGCCAGCCCCAGGCCGCGTGGCGCCCCAAGTACGTCTACCATTACATTCAGGATCGCCTCATCATGCCCGACTTTGTAGTCGATGTTTCGGCGTATTGGGATAAGAAAAAGGCTTCGATTGAAGCGTTTCAGTCGCAGTTCTTCAACATCGACGGCAAAGAGCCAAACACCTACCTGACGACGCCTGGCTTTCAGAATTTCCTCGAAGCCCGCGGCCGCGAAATGGGCCACCTCATCGGCGTAGAATTCGGCGAAGGCTTTACCCGCGAGCGCATGATCGGCGTGCGTGATTTGTCGGATTTGATATAGGCACGGTGGACTTCATTGCTGGACATACACCAAGCTGTCTCCAATTGTGCTTGGTTTATCCTAAGAAAAGCCCGCACAACTGTAAGCCATTCGTTGGATGAACCAAGCACAATTACTACTTGATGAACAAGCAGGTGCCACAAGCAAAAAGCCCGGCCTTAAGGCCGGGCTTTTTCATTAAAGGGTCTTTATCTCGTTCCCAATCGGTTGCGTCGCCACTTTGACTCCGGCGCAACCGATTCAGTTGTAGCGGACGCTACCGGGGGCTTTTTCGTTTCCAGTAGCATGGCGCCGAGGACCGCGACCAGTTTGCCGGTGGCTTCATCCAGGGGCGCAGGAGCGAGGTCGGCGGGGGTGAAGTGGTCGCGGATGAAATTGGTGTCGAAGTTGCCGCTTACGAAGGCCGGGTGCTGGAGCACGTAGCGGCCGAAGGGCAGCGTGGTTTCGATGCCGGTGATCTGGTACTCGTCGATGGCGCGGAGCATGCGCTCGATGGCCTCCGTGCGGTCTTTGCCGAAGGTGACGAGCTTGGCAATCATCGGGTCGTAATAGATTGGAATGTCCATGCCTTGCTCAAAGCCGTCGTCGACGCGCACGCCGGGGCCTTGCGGTCGCACGTAAGTCGTGAGCGTACCGATGTCGGGCAGGAAGTTGTTCTGCGGATCTTCGGCGTACACGCGCAATTCTAGGGCATGGCCGTTGATGGCCAAATCCTCCTGCGCAAAGGAAAGCGGCTCGCCCTGTGCCACCTTGATTTGCTCTTTTACGAGGTCAAGACCCGTAATTTGCTCCGTTACAGGGTGTTCTACCTGGAGGCGCGTGTTCATCTCCAGGAAGTAAAAATTCTTGTTTTCGTCGAGCAGGAACTCGACCGTGCCGGCTCCGGTGTAGTTGCAAGCGCGGGCCACGTCCACGGCGCAGCGGCCCATGGCTTCGCGCAACTCCGGCGTGAGCACCGACGACGGAGCTTCTTCGATTACCTTCTGGTGGCGACGCTGAATCGAGCACTCGCGCTCAAATAAATGCACGATATTGCCGTGCTCGTCGCCCAACACCTGAATCTCGATGTGGCGCGGCGAGCCGATGTATTTCTCTATAAATACGGATCCATCGCCGAATGCACTAACTGCTTCTGATACAGCTAGTTGCATTTGTTCCTCAAATTCCTCTTGGCGGTTGACGATCCGCATGCCTTTGCCGCCGCCGCCCGCGGAAGCTTTAATCAGGATGGGAAAACCGACCTCGCCCGCAATGCGCTTGGCCGCCGCCACATCGGTGATGGCTTCTTCGGTGCCGGGCACCAGCGGAATATTGTAGTTGGCCACGGCTGCTTTGGCCGCCAGCTTCGAGCCCATCAGCTCCATAGCTTCGGGCGACGGGCCGACGAAGATCAAACCGGCCTCTTTTACCATGCGCGCAAAGCCGGCATTTTCGGACAGGAAGCCGTAGCCAGGGTGAATGGCATCGACGCCGAGGCGGCGGCACACGTCCAGGATCACGTCGCCACGTAGGTAACTTTCGCTCGATTGGGGTCCGCCGACGCAGACGGCTTCGTCGGCGTAGCGCACGTGCAAGGCATTGCGGTCGGCTTCGCTGAAGATCGCGACGGTTTCAAGGCCCATCTCGCGGGCCGAACGCAGCACGCGCAACGCAATTTCGCCGCGGTTAGCGACCAGCAATTTCCGGATTTTCTTCATGGGTGGTGGGTTGGCGGGCGCCAGTCGGTGGTTTGCAGGGAATTTTTTTGCCGATCGACCCCGGATATTTACCCAAAGAAACGCCATTCTAACGGCTCCCAAAAGCACTGCGGATGTTTTATACGGCAAGCCGAATAAGTTGGAAGCCAAGCCATGAGGGCGTACTTTTGCGGTTTCCTGTAACTTTAGCATCATAGGGAGGGTGTGCCAGCTGCATAACCGCCTGTTTCTTCAACACTTAAATCATTCCCCCGTGGATCTTTTCGAGAAGATTGCCTCTAACCGCGGCCCGCTGGGCAGCCACTCGCACTACGCACACGGCTACTTTACTTTCCCTAAGCTGGAAGGCGAGATTAAGCCCCGCATGATTTTTCGTGGCAAAGAGGTACTCACCTGGAGCCTGAACAACTATTTGGGGCTGGCCAACCACCCCGAAGTGCGCAAGGCCGATGCCGAAGCGGCGGCCGAATGGGGCATGGCCATGCCGATGGGCGCCCGGATTATGTCGGGTAACTCGAACCTGCACGAACAACTGGAAGCCGAGCTGGCCGATTTCATCAAGAAGCCGGATGTGCTGCTGCTCAACTTCGGTTACCAGGGCGTGGTATCCATCATCGACGCGCTCGTGAATCGTCATGACGTGATCGTGTACGATGCCGAGTCGCACGCCTGCATCATCGACGGCGTACGGTTGCACCAGGGCAAGCGCTTTGTGTATCCGCACAACGACATGGAGAGCCTCGAAAAGCAGTTGCAGCGCGCCAAGCGCATGACCGACGAAACCGGTGGCGGCATCCTCGTGATTACGGAGGGAGTGTTTGGCATGTCGGGCAACATGGGCAACCTAAAAGGCGTGATCGCGCTGAAGGAAAAATACGAGTTCCGCTTGTTCGTTGACGACGCCCACGGCTTCGGTACAATGGGTGCTACAGGCGCCGGAACGGGCGAAGAACAAGGCGTTCAGGACGGCATTGACCTATATTTTTCGACGTTTGCCAAGTCGATGGCAAGCATCGGCGCCTTCGTCGGCGGACCCGAGAGCGTAATTGAATATTTGCGTTACAATATGCGTAGCCAAATTTTCGCAAAATCGCTGCCTATGCCGCTTGTAGTGGGTGCTTTGAAGCGTTTGGAGCTCCTGCGTACCAAGCCGGAATTGAAAGAAAACCTCTGGACGGTGGTGCGCGCCCTGCAAAGTGGCCTGCGCGAAAAAGGCTTCAATATCGGGACAACCGAGTCGCCTGTGACACCGGTTTTCCTCAACGGCGAAATTCCCGATGCTACCCAAATAACCTTCGATTTGCGCGAGAATCACGGTATTTTCTGCTCAATCGTGGTTTATCCGGTCGTGCCGAAGGGCGTGATTATGCTGCGTTTGATCCCGACGGCGTCGCACACGCTCGAGGACGTACGCGAAACTATCGTGGCTTTCGAGACCGTAGCTGAAAAGCTGGATAAGGGCTTGTACTCAAAAACGCAGGTTCCGGCCTAAACGCCGCCTATTACGGATCTTCTCTTACCAGACGCCGGTAGCAAAAGATGCTTTCGGCGTTTTGTTTTTGTACTTTAGCTATATGAGGTGGGCTGGTGCAACTAGAGGCGAAGGCAATAATTAGCCAAAAAACTGCCCGTAATAGCGCAGAAAGGGCTTTTGAAAAAAAAGTTGAACTATTGCTTGTATTTGAAATCCCTGTATATTAGAGCCGGTCAAACACATTGTTCCACACCAAACAAACCCCTCTAAAATGAGTAATTTTGGCAAATTGAAGGACCTCGTAATGTCGCTGGAAGGTGACTTCGAAAAGTTCTACGACAAGAACAACTCGGCCGCCGGCACTCGCGTGCGCAAAGGCATGCAGGAGTTGAAAAACATGGCCCAGCAAATCCGTACGGAAGTGCAGGACATGAAAAATACGGCTGGTGGCGCTGCTCCTGCGGCTGCTAGCGGTACCAAGAAAGCGGCCGGTGCTGCTGGTGGTGCCAAGAAAGCGGCCGGTGCTGCTGCTGGCGGTGCCAAGAAAGCTACTGGCACAGCCAAGAAAAAGTAATCAGATGCAGCCTCAACGCTGCATTTTGTATTACAAACGAAAAGGGAGCCCGCTTGCGGGCTCCCTTTTTAGTTGCAGTTATTAACGCCTTAGGTTAGGGCAATGAGGTAGTAATTCTTCTTGCCTTTTTGCGCTACCAAGTACTTATCCAGCACGAGCGGCAATTCTCCGACTTGCTGGTCGGCGCCGGATACTTTCTGGCGGTTGAGGCTTACCCCGCCGCCCTGAATCATCTTCTTTGCTTCGCCCTTGGAGCTAAATATTTGATAATCAGTCACTTCGCTTAGTAGGTCGGCGGCGGTCAGCGAGGCTGCTTGGGCGCGGGTTACCTGCAATTGCGGTACGCCTTCAAAAACGGAAAGCAGCGTTTTCTCGTCTAGGCTTTGCAGCGTGGCCAGATCGCCTTTGCCGAACAGGATCTCGGAAGCCGCCACCGAAGCCTCGTACTCGGCGGCCGAGTGTACGCGCGTGGTTACGTCCTTGGCCAGCGCCTTTTGCAAGGTGCGCAGGTGCGGAGCCTGGGCGTGCTCGGTTTCGAGGGCAGTAATTTCGTCTTCCGAAAGCAGCGTAAACACCCGAATCAGGCGCGGGGCATCGGCGTCGGTGGCATTCAGCCAGAATTGGTAGAACTGATAAGGCGAAGTTAACTCCGGCGATAGCCACACGTTGCCGCTTTCCGATTTCCCGAATTTCGAGCCGTCGGCCTTCGTGACCAGCGGGCATGTGAGCGCGTAGGCCTTGGCCTCGCTGCCCGCCAGCCGGCGGATCAGCTCGGTGCCGGTGGTGATGTTGCCCCACTGATCGGAGCCGCCCATTTGCAGCGTGCAGTTGAGCGTTTTGTATAGGTGCAGAAAATCGTAGCCTTGCAGCAGCTGATAGCTGAATTCGGTAAACGACAGCCCTTCCGCGCGTTGCTCCGGCGCGTCGCTGCCGTCGTTATCGGCAGTGCCTAGGCGGCGCTTCACAGAGTCTTTGGCCATCATGTAGTTGACGGTCAGGTGCTTGCCTACATCGCGCAGGAATTGCAGAAAGCCGAACTCTTTAAACCAGTCGTAATTGTTCACGACCACGGCCGCCGTCGGACCGGGCGTGAAGTCCAGAAACTTCTCCAATTGCTGCCGAATGCCGTCTTGGTTGCGGCGCAACGTTTCTTCGTCCAGCAAGTTGCGCTCCGACGATTTGCCCGACGGATCACCGATCATGCCCGTCGCGCCGCCCACAAGCGCCACCGGCCGGTGGCCGGCCCGTTGCAGATGCACCAGCAGCATGATCGTGGCCAGATTGCCAATATGCAGGGAAGCTGCGGTGGGGTCGAAGCCGATGTAGCCGGTAATGGGCTGGTTAGCAGCCAGATGCTCAGCCGTGCCGGGCATGGCATCGTGCAGCATTCCGCGCCAGCGGAGTTCGTCGAGTAAAGCCAAGGGAATTCTGAATTATGAATTTTAAATCCTGAATGCGCAAAGCAGCGGAGGCGCTTTGCACAGCACAAAGGTAAGCGGCGGATGCGGTACCTTTGCGCTACGGCTGCTTAGTCTGTGCAACCCCGCCCGCAGCCTTTCCACTTCCTAAATTCAGCAAGCAGTGCCCCAGTACAGTCCCGACGAGATTCTGCAGCAATTGCGCCAACGGCAATTTCAGCCTATTTACTTTTTGCAGGGTGAAGAGCCGTATTATATCGACCTGATTGCCAATATCTTAGAGCAAAATGTAATGCCGGAGCACGAGCGCGGCTTCAACCAAGTGGTACTCTACGGCAAGGACACCGATGCGGCCACCGTGCTGGGGCAGGCCCGCCGCTTCCCGATGATGGCCGAACGCTCCGTTGTGATCGTGAAAGAGGCGCAGGCCATCGCCGACCTGGAAAGCGAGAAAGCTTTTCCTTTTCTGGAAGCTTACCTGAAAAACCCGCTTCAGAGCACCGTACTCGTGTTTTGCTACAAGCACAAAACGCTGGACGCGCGCAAAAAGCTGGGCAAACTAATGGGGGAGAAGGCCGCGCTGCTCACCAGCAAAAAGCTCTACGACAACCAGGTGCCGGGCTGGCTGACGGCCTACGTGCGCTCGAAGCAACAGCAGATTACGGGGCAAGCCACGGCCATGCTTTCGGAGTACATCGGCGCCGATTTGAGCCGGCTGACCAACGAGGTCGATAAGTTGCTGCTCAACGTGGCGCCCGGCCAGCCCATCGACGAAGACTTGGTGCAGAAGATGGTGGGCATCAGCAAAGAGTACAACATCTTTGAGTTGCAAAAGGTGCTAGTACAGCGCGATGTGCTGAAGGCCAACCGTATTTTGCAGTACTTCGAAGCCAACCCCAAGGCCAACCCGCTCATCCCGAACCTGACGCTGCTCTTCGGCTTTTTTACCAAACTGTTGGTGTTACACCAAGCGCCCAATCCTTCGGATGCCGATTTCAAGAAACTGGGCATCAACAACAGCTTCGCCCAAAAGGAATACCAGCAAGCGCTGCGCGTGTATAATTTTCCCCGCACCCGCGATATCATTCACCTGATCCGGCGAGCGGATTTACAGAGTAAAGGCATTGAATCGGGCTCGATGACGGAAGGAGAAATCCTGCGGGAGTTGGTTTTTCTGATCTTGCACCCAGTGCCGCTGAGCGTGCTGGCGTAGGAGGAGGGGATAAAATGAAACCTACGGAAATTTTTCTACGTTACTTGGAAAAATTTCCGTAGGTTTCATCTCGCAAAATTCAAGTTGTATGGCCTTTGCCGCAGCAAAACCAAAAAGCCCTTCCGCCCTGCCCACTGCGATGCGGAAGAAATGGGAGGCCTGGAGCCAGGCCGGGCAGGATTCGTTTGCTTTGGTAATGGCGGCGCGCAAAGGCATTCCGGCCGCTACGGCGTTTGAAGTCGCGGAGGCGTTTCAGCTACAGGCCAGCGAATTGGAGGCGATTTATGAGCTTTCGACCAAAACGCTGCGCACGTATTCGCAGGAAAAAAAGAACCTGAACGCCTCCAGTAGCGAGAAAACGCTGAAAATAATTTCGCTCTATACGCTTGGTACCGAGGTATTTGGCGATGCCGCGGCGTTTTTGCGGTGGCTGGGCAAGCCGGCGTATGGCCTCGACAACGAAGTGCCCCTGCGGCTGCTCGAAACCAGCGGCGGCATCGATCTGGTGGAGGAAGAGCTAACGCGCATCGCGTACGGCGACCTGGCGTAGCGCATGCAAATTTACCGCATCTGCCTGGCCAAGTACGCCGACGATCTGTTTGCATCGGGGCGGCGGGCGCGCTGGAATACGCAAGACAAGTTTGTGATCTATGCTGCGGCCTCGCGGGCGCTGGCCTGCCTGGAAAACGTAGTGCACCGAAGCGGCGAAGGTCTGAACGGCCAGTTTCGGGTGCTGGTCATCGACGTGCCCGAAGACGTCGCTATCGAAGAAATAACCCCGGATCAGTTGCCGGCAGGCTGGGAGAAAGCCAGCCGCTATGCCGTGTGCCAGCCGCTGGGCGACGCATGGTACGAGCGCCGCTCGTCGACCGTGCTGCGGGTGCCGTCGTCGATTGTTCCCCAAGAATCGAATTTTATCCTCAACACCCGCCACCCCGATTTTAAGCGAATACGCATCTTGGCGCAGGAAGAATTTAGCTTTGATGCTCGCATTAAATCAGATGATTTATAATTACATAAGTAATTTATAATCAAATACTTATGTAATTATACGGACAGGTGTAATTTGAGGTATTTCGCCGATAGAGTTCATTTCTGTGTTCCGAGCAGCTGAACGGTACGTGCGATTTAGCGTGTGCCACAAAGCCGGCGCATCGGTGCATAGCCGTCGCAAGTGCGCCAGAAGTTGTATCTTCTCTTACGCCAAGCACGGCCCAGCTTGTTTTGGAGATCACTACCTGTTGTGCTTGGAAAGGCCATGTTTTATCAACTCATCTACGTCAGCGTGGCTTTTGCACCCTTCACCAATCCTGAATTGCATGCCCTTGCAGCCCAGGCCCGGGCGCACAACAGCCAACGCCACATCACCGGCATCCTGTTCTACGGAGAGGGCTACTTTGCGCAGGTCCTGGAGGGCGCGCAGGAGGAAGTGGAGTCGTTGTATGCGTCCATTAAGCGCGATACGCGCCACCACCACGTAACGCTGGTAGTTCGCGGTACCCGCCCGCGCCGGGAATTTCCGCACTGGAGCATGGCATGCCGTCAACTGACGTACCCAGCCTTTGCTCAACTGGTCAAATGCCTGCCGGAAACGGCGCACGAAGTGAAAACTGCGACCGGATCGCACTCGTTGGGGGCCCGGATCGCGCCTTACGTGGAGCAAGGGGTGCGGCTCTAGCAACGGCGAGAGGCTGGAATAATCATTCGGTACAAAATGCTGATAGCTAGAGTAGAAAGCGTGGTTTCGGTGACAATGCCAATTCCTGAATTAAGTACCAGCAAGCCAAATCAGACGAAAATCGCTCTGTTGTGAGCCCTCTTTCTATACCAAATCTTCTTGAAAAGGCGTTTAGCCGGTAAGGAAAGCAGATTTCAGCGCAAGCTGCGCCGAACTTTTCGTTACTTTTGGCCAATTCCCGGGCCTTCGGCTCCCTTACCTCGTAACGCCCCGCAATGAAGTTTATTCCCCGCATGGCGCTGGCCGCCACGCTCAGTGCCGCGGCGCCGCTGGCCGCCCAAGCGCAACAAACGCAGGTATTTACCAACGACCAACGGTTTTTTCAGGAAGGCCTTGAGCTTTTTGACCGCGGCAAGTACGGCGCCGCCCAGCAGTCGTTCCAACGCTACCTCGACCTCACCCAGCGCCGCAGCGGCGAATTGCCCTCCAGCCATACCACCGACGCGGAATATTACTACGCTGTATCGGGCCTTTACTTGTTTCACCCCGACGCCGAGGATCGCATTCTGGCCTTTGCCGCCAACCACCCGGCGCATCCCAAGGCACCCGAAGCCTTTTTTCAGCTCGGGAAGTTTTACTTTGACAAGAAGGACTATGTGCGGGCCGTTGATTACCTGCAACGCGTAGGGGCCGACAACCTGACCGGCGAGCAGCGGGCCGAATCGGAGTTTAAGCTGGCTTACAGCTACTTCGCTCAGAAGGAATTCGACAAAGCCAAGCTGCTGTTCGACCGCACCAAGCAAGGCAGCACCGAGTACCGCTTCGCCAGCAGCTACTACGCGGGCTACCTCGCATACCGCGCCGGTGACTATGCCGGCGCCCGGCGCGACTTAGCCGTAGCCGAGCAAAACGACGCCTACCGCCCGGTAGTGCCGGCCGTGATGAGCCAGATTTATTACAAAGAGGGCGACTTCGACGGCCTCATCGGCTACGGTACGAAAGCGTTGGCCCAAACGCCACCGCCCCAGAGCGCCGACGAGATTCAGTTGCTCGTGGGCGATGCGTACTACCAGAAGCAGGATTTCAAAAAAGCCGCCGAATACTTTGATCGGTATGCGGCCGGCCGCAAGAAGATTGACCCCGAAGTCCAGTACAAAATTGGGTACGCCAACTACAAAATGGGCGACTTCAAGGGGGCCATCGGCAGCCTGAAAGGCGTAGCCGCCCGCCGCGACTCGCTGGGGCAGAATGCCGCCTACCATTTGGGCCTGAGCTACTTGCAGTCGAACCAGAAACAATTGGCGCTCAACTCTTTCGATGCGGCGCGCAAAGCCAATTACGACAAGAACATCACCGAAAATGCCACGGTGAAGTATGCGCAGGTAAACTACGAGCTGGGCAACGCGCCCGAGGTAGTGGCTTCGCTGAAGGACTTCAGTAAGCGCTTCCCGCGGTCGAAAAACCAGGCCGTGGTGGATGATATTCTGAGCGAAAGTTTCCTGAATTCGTCGGATTACGCCCAGGCGCTCAACTACTTGGATAACCTCGACGAGCGCAGCTCCAAGCTCAACGCTACTTACCAGCGGGTGTCGTACCTACAGGCGGCCACGCTTTACAACAACGGCCGCTTCAACGAAGCGCTGCCCTTGCTGGACAAGTCGTTGAAATACCCGCAGGACGATGCGTTGCGCGCTGCTGCGCAAGTGCTTAAGGGTGAGATATATAGCATTGGGCAGAAATACCCCGAAGCCATTCAGAGCTATACGGCCGCGGCCCGCACGGCGCGTTCGGGCTCGGCAGCCGAAGCGGATTTCGACCAGCGCGCGCGCTACGGCCTTGGGTATGCCTATTACAACACCAAGCAGTATGACCGCGCCCGGCCGCAGTTTCAGGCTTATTTGAGCGATCCGCAGGCCAAGCCCACCGATCCGAACTACTACGACGTGACCTTGCGCTTGGCCGACACCTACTACGTGGCCAAAAACTACCAGCAGGCGCTGGATCTGTACGACAAAGCCATTCAAGCCAACGCGCAGGACAAGGATTACGCCTACTATCAGAAAAGCCTGACGCTGGGCCTAATGGGCCGGCGCGACGAAGCTTCGCGCAACCTGAGCACGCTGCTGAAAACTAACCCCAACTCGCGCTACGCCGACGATGCCGTCTACCAGCAAGCGCAGCTGGATTTTGAAAGCGGGAATTTCCAACCTGCCGTCGATGGCTTCACCCGCCTGATTCAGAACCGGCCGAACAGCCCCCTGATTCCGCAGGCGTTGCAGAAGCGGGGCGTGGCCTATGCCAACCTCAACCAGCACGAAAAAGCCGTGGCCGATTACCGGCAGGTACTGACGCAGTATCCGCAAACCAAATCGGCCAATACGGCGCTTTACAGCCTTCAGGAAAGCCTGACGGCGCTGGGCCGCACCGAGGAATTTGACCAATATCTGGCGCAGTACAAGCAGCAGAACCCCAGCAGCAACGCCACCGAAAGCGTGGAGTTTGAGGCGGCCAAGTCGCTGTACCTGGCCGAAAAGTACCAGCAGGCCATTCCGCGACTGGAGTCGTACCTGAAGCAATACCCCAGCAATGCGCTGGCCGCTGACGGTCGCTATTTCCTGGCTGATTCGTATCTGAAGCTCAACAACAAAACGGAAGCGTTGCCGCGTCTGCGGGCCGTGGTAGAAGAGGGCAAAAGTGAGTTCGTCAACCGCGCCGTGGGTCGGGTAGCCGATCTGGAGTTTGAAAACAAAAACTACGCGGAGGCTGCCAAGTATTACACGCGCCTGCGGGAAGTTTCGCAAAACAAGCGCGAGGTGGCCAATGCTGGCCTGGGGCTGATGAAGAGCTACTATGAAAGCGGCGACTTTGTCGGCACGCGCCGTGTGGCCGAGGAACTGCGGGCGCAGGGTAATGCTTCGCCAACGGCCAGCAACGCTGCGTTGCTGTACCTGGGCAAAGCCAGCTACAAAGCCGGCAACCTCGACCAGGCTATCCCCGAGCTGACAACCGCCGCCGCTGCTGCCGACGAAAGCGGCGCGGAGGCGCAGTACCTGATCGCCGACGTGCTGTATCAGCAAAAGAAATACCCTGAAGCTTTGGATGCGGCCTACAAAACCAACGCGTCAAACTACGAGCTCTGGCAGGGCCGCGGCTTTTTGCTGATTGCCGACATCTACGCGGCGCAGGGCGAAACCTTCCAGGCGCGGGCCACGCTCAACTCCATCATCGACAACAAATTCCCGCTGGCGGAAATCATCGAAGGAGCGAAGCAACGCCTGTCGGCTTTGCCCGCCGACGCCACGCCAGCGCCAGCGGCTCCTGGCAAAGCAGCGCCGGGCAAGACGCCCACTACCTCGAAGCCGGGTACCACCACGGCTCCGACCAGCAAGAAAGCGCCAGGCCGCAATTCTCTCGTGCCCACGCCCGCGCAGCCTGCTGACTCTACTAGTACGACGGTAGAGCCATAGTTTGTAAATATCTGATTATCAAATAGTTATTTGTATGCATATAAAGTGGTGCTTGCAAATAACTTAACCTAGTCCACATGACGTTTCGCTCCCCCCAAACGTTGGCTTTTGCCGCTCTACTAGCCGCCGTTGCGCCGCATGCATCTGCGTGGGCCCAACGGACACCGGCCAAAACTGGCGGTAAGATTGAAGATGCCGAAATCGAAATTGTAAAGGAGCGGGTCAATCAGTTGCCCGAAGCCACGCGCAACTACGAGAAGATCAAGATCGAGCCGCCGACCAAGCAGAAGCAGAACGTTGGCTATACGTTTCCGGATTTTCGCCTGCCCGCCGACCGCCTCAACCCGTCGGTGCGCGTGCTCACGATTAAGCAGGAAGAACTCTCGCCGCTGACCGGCAACTATGTGAAGGGCGCCGTGGGTAATTACGGCACGCTGTACGGGAAAGCGTATTTGCATAATACACGCAGCGATGCCGCTTCCTACGGCTTGGATTTCAGCCACTTGTCCTCCACGCGCGGTTCTGTTGACAAGGCCAATTCCGGTAGCAGCCAGACCAGCCTTGGCCTCAACGGCGAAACCTACAGCGGCCCGATGACCTTGGGTGCCAAACTCGACTTGGGCCGGGAACGGTACAATTTCTACGGTTACAACCGCAACGTGCCGCGTCTGCCGCCAGAAGCCGACAGCATCAAGCAGGTGTTCCAGCGGGCCGCCGTGAAGGTTTACGCCCGCAACCGCGACAAAGACGCGGCTTTGCAATACGACTTTGGCGTCGGCTTCAATTTCTGGAAAGACCGGTTTCAGGCCCGCGAAAACAACTTCAACGCCTCGTTGCGCTCTACTTACAACATGAGCGAGAAGGGCCACGTGGTTGTAAACGGCGATGTGTCATTCATTTCTTACAAGGACTCGGCGACCACCAGCCGGCCCTTTGTGCAGATTACGCCGTCTTACGAGCTGACGCTGAATCGGTTAGCCGTATCGGTCGGAGCGACCTTGGGCTATTCGGGCGATACCATCAATGATGTCAGCCAGTTCAACGTCTATCCCGCAATTCGACTGGGCTACACCGTCACAGAGGATAAATTCTTGGTATTTGCCGGCTTGGGCGGTGCTATTCAGCGGGTTACGATGTACGACCTGACGACCGAAATGCCGTGGATCGGACCCAACCAGCGGGTGGCAGATACGCACCGCGGGCCAACGCTTTATTTTGGTTTCAACGCTACGCCGGTGCGGGCCCTGGAACTCAACGCGAAGGTGACGGTATCCAACGATCGCAATCTGTACTTCTACAACAACGGCGGCGCAGTAGTGCCCGGCGCGATTACCAACGGCATCTTCCGCGGCGATTCGACCCGGTTCGACTTGGTGTATGACAAGAAAGCCACGCAGTTGCTGAACGTGCACGGCGAGGCGCTCTACAACGCCACCGAACAATTTCGCCTCGGCTTCAAGGCCGACTACAACGGTTACAAAGTACACACGCTCGAAAAGGCATACCACCGGCCAGCGTTCCAAACCGGGTTGTTTGCCACGTATAACATGTACAGCAAGTTGCTGTTGGGCGCGGAGTTATACACCT
The DNA here is from genome assembly GCF_006337165.1 of Hymenobacter jejuensis. NCBI lineage: Bacteria > Pseudomonadati > Bacteroidota > Cytophagia > Cytophagales > Hymenobacteraceae > Hymenobacter > Hymenobacter jejuensis. Next base: position 4,567,692 of record NZ_CP040896.1, on the reverse strand, counting down.
ACAGTTCCAGCTACGGTTCAACCTACAAACGCCAGGATGCGCTGGTTGGCTACCGCAAACTGCCCCGCGCCACCGACTCTGTTGTCGACCTAAACCTGCGCGGAGATTATCGTTTCTCGGAAAATCTGTCAATATTTGCTTTAGGCAACAATTTGCTGGGCCGCAAGTACGAGCGCTTCCTCAACTATCCGGTGAAAGGAATCAATCTGCTGGCGGGCGTAACATACGATTTCTAGAACCCGTTTGCGTTGATGCAACAACCGCTGTCCTCGTAGTGCACGTGCAGGACCTTTTGGCCGCCCATTCTCCTTTCTTTCGATTGGCAAAGAAGGAGTTGGCCGGCTGAAAGGTCTTTTGTATTGTTCTGCTAATCAGATGGTTGTAAAACAAAGCAAACCATAACCTTTGACGCCTTTGCAGCTCTCCGACCACATCCGAACCCTGCTTCGGGACCACGACTGCGTCATCATTCCCGATTTCGGCGGCCTGATTGCCGATTACGCCCCAGCGCAGGTACACCCGGTCCGGCATACGCTGGCGCCGCCGGCTAAGCGCGTGGCCTTCAACCAGTCGCTCACGCGCAACGACGGCCTGCTGGTCGATGCTATGGTGCGGGCTCTGAACGTGCCAGCAGCGCAGGCCCGGCAGCTCATCCGCGATGCCGTGGCCGCTTTGCAAGCGGAGTTGACGGCAACCCAGCGCACCGAATTGCCCGGCATCGGCGTTTTCCGCCGGGCGGTAGGCCGTGGTTTGGAGTTTGAGTATACGGGCACCCAAAATCTGTTGCCAGCTAGCTACGGGTTGCCTGAACTGGTATCGCGGCCAGTGCGCGCTACCGATGCCCTGCTGGCCCGCGACCGCAAGCCGGCCACACCGATGATGGCCGCGGCTCGTTCGCGCCGCACTATGCGCGCTTTCAAAATTGCCGCCGGCATTGTCATTGCGGGATTAGTACTGACGGCCAACTACATGTTTGCCTGGCAAACAGATTATTTGCCCAACGACTGGAAGCTCAGTGTTCTACAGCCACATGCTCAGTCTGTTGCAACGCCTGCCGAGAAAGTAGCCCGTCAGCAAGCGACGCTGGCCAACAACGGTTGGAGCGAAGAGTTCGTCCCGGACGGGGCCGCAGATAGCAAAGAAGCTGCCCCCGTAGCGCCGGAAGTAAAAGTTGCTAAAACACCGACTGTTGCTGCCCGCCCTGTAAAGCCAGCTGCACCCGCTAAGGGGACTGCGTCGGTAGCCAAAACCGCTGCGGCACCTAAAGCCGTAGCCCCAGCCGCCGCACTAGCCAAGCCGACCGTAGCACCTGCTGCTCTTGCTGCAGAACCAACAATTAAAGCGCGAACGGGACGTTACTACGTTATCGCCGGCGTTTATACCTCGCTAAAGCATGCGTTGGTAGGTCGGAAAGCGTTGGTAGACCATGGGCATCGGGATGCGCGCGTGATTCTGCCAGGACCGGGCAGCCGTCAATATCGTCTTTCGGCCGTCGATTTCCCGGACCGAACTACTGCCTACAACCAAGTCAATAAGCTGCGTCCGCACTTAGGAAAAGATCTCTGGGTTCTCAATTACTAGCATGACCTCATTTCTGCTGCAGATTACCACTGCCGCCACCACTGCCCCCGCCGATACTGCCGCTGCCGCGGTAGGTCTGCCCACCGCTGCTACCACCGATCTCTCACTCATTGATCTGATTCTGAAAGGGGGCTGGATTATGCTCCCCATCTTCCTGCTTTTCGCAGTTTCGGTTTACATCATTCTGGAGCGCTATTTCACCATTCGCCGTGCCGCCGGCAACCCCGACTCGTTCATGTCGGGCATCAAAGGGCTGATGGTGAAAGGCGACTTACAAGGTGCCAAAATGCTGTGTGCACAAAACCCGTCGCCGCTGGCCCGCATGGTCGAAAAAGGCATTCGCCGCATTGGTCTGCCACTGCAAGAGATTGAGGCCAGCGTAGAAAACGTGGGTAAAATCGAGATTGCCCGCCTCGAAAAAGGCATTGGCGTGCTGGGCATCATTGCCGGCATCGCCCCAATGCTGGGCTTCGTGGGCACCATTATCGGCGTTATCAAAATCTTCTACTCGATTTCCACTACCGGCGACTTCGGCATCGCCCAGATTTCGGGCGGTCTGTACACCAAAATGGTGACTTCAGCGGCCGGTCTAATTGTGGGTATCGTGGCCCACATCGGTTACCACTGGCTCAGCATCATGGTCGAGAACATCGTGCTACGCATGGAAAACTCAGCCGTGGAGTTCATGGATATTTTGCAGGATAACTAATTAGCGGTCAGTCTCATGAACCTCAGCCGCCGCCGCAAGCTTTCGTCCCACGTCGAGACGAGCTCCATGAACGACATCATGTTCTTTCTGATGTTGTTCTTCCTGATTGTGAGCACGATGGTCAACCCCAACGTTATTAAGCTCATGCTGCCCAACGCACGGTCGGGAAAGGCGGTGATGAAGCAAACCATCAACGTATCGGTCGACGCCGCGGGCAAGTATTTCATTGATCGCCAGCCGGTTGCACCCGATGGGTTGGAGCAGGCCTTGGGTCAGCGCGTGGCAGGCCTCGAAGCGCCTACCGTCGTGCTGCGAGTAGATGCCGGCCTGAATGTGCAGAAGCTGGTCGATATTCTGGAAATTGGTAATCGCTTGAAAATCAAGATGGTCATGGCAACCCAATCGCAGCAGGCGGCGGGTAAAGGCTAAACTACCCGCGGAACAAGCAAGCGCGGGTTTCCGTTGTATTTCAATACTCATCCGTTCGCGGCGCGGTTTTTCCCGCGCCGTCGTGCGTTTCTACAGTTGCTCACTTATGGCAGTTGAATTTCGCGAAGAAAGCCGCCGCGAGGCCATTATCGGAACGGTGGCGATTCATGCGCTGCTGGCGGCCATCTTTTTCTTTACGGTTTTCAAGGGTCCCGATCCGCCCCTGACTTTCGGGGGCGACGGCGTAGAACTCAACTACGGCGTGGACGAAGCCGGTTCGGGCGACATCCAAAGCATGGCGCCCGCCAATGCTTCCAAAAACCGCGAAGACAGCCGCCCGCCAGCCTCAAATCCCGATCCGCAGCCCCGGCCGGCTCCGGTAGCGACGCCCGTGCGCGAACAGCCCTCCCAAGAGAAAATCGTGACCAGTGAAGCCGAGGAGAGCCCGGTAAAAGTGCCACCCGTTACGACGCCTTCCCCGCCAAAAGAAGAGGTGGCCGAAACGCCTGCGCCTCCCAAGCCCGTGGAGCGCCCCCGGACGCTCTACACGCCCAAAGGCAGCGCCAACGGGGGCGGCAATGGCTCTAACGGCACCAGCAACACGCCTACCGGCAACAACAACGGCGATCGTGCCGGCGCCGTCGGGGATCAAGGCAACCCCAATGGCTCACTGGATGCCAAAGCACTTTACGGCCAGCCTGGCAGCGGTGGCAGCGGCAGCAGCCCCGGTTCGGGCGGCTTAGAAATGAGCGGGTGGGCCTTCGATACGCGCCCGCGCCCACCCATGATCGGCAACGAGAACGGTTACGTACGCTTCCGGGTCAAAATCAATGAAGACGGCGAAGTAGAAAGCGTGCAAAAAGTAGGGGGTAACGTCTCACCAGCGCAAGTGCAGGCCTGCATCGACGAGATAAACCGCACGGCTTCGTTCAAGCGCACGCAGTCTGGCAATACGGGTGCCACGGGGTACATCACCTTCAAATTCGAAACCCGCTAGCAGTTCCAGTTTCGATTTCTATGGGCCGTCGGTCGGTTTTCTCCGGCCGGCGGCTTTGTTTTGTAGCCACTTCCTACTGGCCAGGAACAGTCAATTAATTGCTTTTGTATAACTAATTGACAATTAAATACTTATAAAAATGACTTACAACGAAACGCTCACATACCTCTACGAGCAACTGCCGATGTTCCAGAAAGTAGGGGCGGCAGGCTTCAAAAAAGGGCTGGGCAATACCGAAGCGTTGGTCGCCGCGATGGGGCATCCGGAGCGGCGTTTTCGGGCCGTGCACGTAGCGGGTACCAATGGCAAAGGCAGCAGTTCCAACTTGTTGGCGGCAGTGCTGCAAGCCGCTGGTTATCGGGTCGGGCTGTACACGTCGCCGCATTTGCGGGAATTCACGGAGCGAATTCGGTTGAACGGGCAGGAACTGCCCGCCGACTACCTGGTTAACTGGGTAGCCAAATGGCGGCCGCTGTTTGACGAAATTGAGCCTTCCTTTTTCGAAATGTGTGTGGCTTTGGCATATTGCTACTTTGCTGACAGTCAGGTAGATATTGCTATCGTGGAAGTCGGCTTGGGTGGCCGATTGGATTCGACAAACATCATCACGCCGCTGGTTTCGCTGATCACCAACATCAGCTTCGACCATCAGGCACTGCTGGGCAATACGCTGCCCGAGATTGCTGCTGAAAAGGCCGGAATTATCAAGCCGGGCGTGCCTGCAATAGTTAGCCAGAGCCAGCCAGAGGTGCTTTCTGTGTTTGAGAAAGTTGCCCGGGAAGCAGCGGCTCCCCTCACGTTTGCGGACCAGCAGTACCAGGTTGAACTGGCCGTACCTACGCGCCCGGAGAGCACAAGCCAGCTTCTCAACATCAGCCGCAGTGGCACGGAGTATCTGGAAAAGCTGGAATTGTCGCTGATTGGGGAATACCAACTGCTGAACGTGACGGGCGTGTTGGCCGTGCTGGACGAGTTGCGTCAGCAAGGCTTTAGCATACCGGAAACGGCGGTGCGGGAAGGCTTCCGGCACACACGCAAGCTTACAGGTTTCCGCGGGCGCTGGACGGTGCTAGGGCAACGCCCCTTGGTAATTTGCGATACGGGTCACAACGAAGCGGGCCTGCGCCTGGTGATGGCCCAATTGAGCCGCATACCCAAGCAGCAACTGCACATCGTGCTGGGCGTGGTCAACGACAAAGACGTGACCAAAATGCTGACGCTGTTGCCCACCGAAGCCATGTATTACTTTTGTCAGGCCAACATCCCGCGGGCGTTGCCAGCCACGGAACTCGCCCAACGGGCGGCCGCCGTGGGGTTGCACGGCACAGCCTACGGACCCGTGATGGCAGCCGTAAGGGCCGCGCGAGCCGCGGCTACGGCCGAAGACGTCGTGTTCATTGGCGGCAGTACGTTTGTGGTGGCTGAAGTAGAAGAGTTGTATTCCGAGTAAAACCCAGCATGAGTCGAGTAAAATTGAAGCGCTTTGCGCATAACGCCGAGCGCGCGGACATTGTCGAGCCCGGAAAAGACACTTACGAAAACCTGCGCGGACGCTGGCAGGAAGACTTTTTTCACACCTCAAACCCGATTACGCTCGAAATGGGTTGCGGCAAAGGCGAGTACACCGTGGGGCTGGCGGCGCGTTACCCGGAGCGTAGCTTTTTGGGGTTGGACATCAAAGGCGACCGCATCTGGAAGGGCAGCAACCGGGCGGAAGCACTAGGGCTGCAAAACGTAGGCTTCCTGCGCACGCGCGGCCAGGCTTTGCTCGATCATTTTGGGGCCGGCGAGCTAAGCGAAATCTGGATTACGTTTCCCGATCCGCGCCCGCGCCTCGGCGACGCCAAGCGCCGCCTGACCTCGCCGCGCTTTCTTGACCTGTACCAACAGGTGCTGCGCCCCGGTGGGCTGGTGCATCTGAAAACCGACGACGAGCCCTTGTTCGACTACACACTAGAAGTGGTGAATAATCGGTTAGGAGCCAATGTGTTAGCGCACACCAAGGATCTTTACGCTACTCCTGAACTGCTGCCACACGCAGAAGACATTCAGACGCACTACGAGCGTAGGTTTCGCGGGGAAGGCATTCCGATTAAGTATGTGCAATTCACTCTGAGTTAGCAACTTATCTTTCGGTCATTTTTCAACCTCTAAGATGACTGCGTTAGCGCCCCTGCATACGATCCATCTGTTTCCGGTGCTCGATCAGCATTTGGGCGAGTTGCTGCGTTCACTGACTCCCGCCGATTGGGAGCGGCCCACGGTGGCGCCCAAATGGCGAGTGCGGGATGTGGCCCTGCACCTGCTCGACGTTAACCTACGCACGCTGTCGATGCTGCGCGATGGACACTACGGCAGTCCGGGGCCCAGCGGCGATTCCTACGCGGAGATTGTCGCCTACCTCAATCGCTTGAATGCCGAGTGGGTAACGGTAGGGCAACGGCTTAGCCCACAAGTGATTACCTGGTTGCTGGAACTGTCAGGACCAACCTGCCATACGTTCTTGAGCCAGCTAGACCCGCTAGCGCCCGCTACATTCGCAGTTGGCTGGGCCGGCGATACGGTATCGCCCAACTGGTTTCACATTGCCCGCGATTACACCGAAAAGTGGCATCACCAGCAGCAGATTCGGAAGGCGGTGGGGCAGGAAGCGCCGTTGCTGCAGGCCGAGCTATACCAACCTTTTCTGGCTACCAGCGTGCGGGCTTTGCCGCACCACTATCGCCACGTAGCCGCCGAGCTGGGCCAGGTGGTGCAGGTGACGATAACCGGAAGTGGGGGCGATACATGGTATCTTAACCAAGAAGCAACAGGCTGGAGTTTGACGCAAGAGTCTGCAGGAGAAGTAGTTACGGAAATAACTTTGGAAGGCGCTGTGGCCTGGCGACTTTTTACCAAGAGCCTGCCGCGCCCTCAAGCCCAGCGTCATATTCAAATTGCAGGTGAGCAACGGCTGGGCGAGCCAATATTCGAGTTGCTGGCCGTAATGGCTTAACCGCCGTGGTTAGGCTTATTCTTCTTCGAGCTGCTCAAACATGGCCTCCAACTCGGTGAAGTCGCGCAGACCGGGCTTAATCTCTTCGCCGCCTTCCAGGAGCAACCCGGCCGGCCGAACGCTATGGATCATGTTGCGAACAGGATTCTGGAGCAGGTTGCTGCCAATCCAGAGCGGGAACTTGCGGGCCAGATCGGTGAGGTAGGTGAGTTGTAGGCCGTCGAGTGGGCGTTCGGGCAAGCCCGTCATCAGAAAGCCAGCTACGTGCGGGCTGTACTGCCGAAATACTACTTCCACGTCTTCGCGCAGAAAATCCGGAATCCACTGCATATTCAGCAGCACGGGCCGCGAAAGCTCGGCAATGGCATCAACCGAGCGCAGGCGGCGCAGCAGCACGTATTTCAAGCCGCAAGTCTGGGCCAGGGCGTTGATGTCGGGGGCAGGGAGCGTATCAAATTCGCCCACCAGATCGACCCCGGCCACCCAGCCGCTGAGTTCCTGGGCGGCTTCAGGGGTGAGGTGGCCCGGCGTGGCGGGGTCGAGGTTGAAAGCAAGGCGATCGGCACCCATGCCGGCGCAGTAGCGGGCATCGGAAAGGTTGTTAATGCCGCGCACCAACACCGGAACAATCAAAGCCATACGGATATGGAGAAGGGTGGGGAAGTAAGGAAAAGGTAGTTTCGGGTCGCAATATCCGGCTAAAATTCCTTTTTTATCCAAAAGCACACGCAGTAACCGTCAAGAATGGAACTACCGCGGGCAACTTGTATCTTTGCAATTCGGCCGAAACTTTCACCTTCTGGGCGGACACAATATGAACAATTCAAAAGGACGCGTGCTGGTCGCCATGAGCGGCGGCATCGACAGCTCAGTAGCCGCCGTGCTGCTGCATGAACAAGGATACGAAGTAGTGGGCATGACCATGAAAACATGGGATTATGCTTCGGCCGGCGGATCGAAGAAGGAAACGGGCTGCTGCTCGCTCGACTCCATCAACGACGCCCGCGACATCGCCGTGCAGCTCGGCTTTCCGCACTACATCATCGACATTCGCGACGAGTTCGGCGATTTTGTCATCAATAATTTCACCGACGAATACTTGGCCGGCCGCACGCCCAATCCGTGCGTACTCTGCAACACCCACATCAAGTGGGATGCCTTGCTGCGCCGTGCCGATCAGCTTGGTTGTCAGTACATTGCGACGGGGCACTACGCCAACGTGCGCCACGAAAACGGCCGCTACGTGATCAGCAAAGGCCTCGACGAAAACAAAGACCAGTCATACGCGCTGTGGGGTGTGTCGCAAGAGAGCTTGGCGCGCACCATGTTTCCGCTGGGTTCGCTGCGCAAAACCGAGATCTACCAAATGGCCCGCGACCGCGGCTTCACGGAACTGGTAAACAAGCCGGAGAGCTACGAAATCTGCTTTATCCCCGACAACGACTACCGCGGCTTTCTGCGGCGTCGGGTGGAAGGGCTGGAGGCGCGCGTAGCCGGCGGCGAGTTTGTGCTCCGCGACGGCACCGTGATCGGCAAGCACGAAGGCTATCCGTTTTACACCATCGGGCAGCGCAAAGGTTTGGGCGTAGCGCTGGGATTTCCGGTGTACGTGACGGAAATCCGGCCGGAAACCAACCAAGTAGTACTCGGCAACTTTGAGGAACTGGCTAGTACCCAAACGGTTGTGGGTAAACTCAACTTGGGGAAATACGCTTCGCTGGAAGGCCGTGGTCTGGTGCGCAGCACCACCAAAATCCGCTATAACCACGACGGCGCAACGGCTTTCCTGGAACAAAAAGGTGACAAAATCTACGTGTATTTCGAAGAGCCGGTACACGCCATCACGCCCGGACAAGCGGCCGTATTCTACGACGGCAACGATGTATTGGGCGGCGGCTGGATAGAACGGCACACTATTGGTGAGGTCCCCGAACATTCGGCGTCCGTTAGTGCTACTGTATGAACCGTTGGGGTAAATTATTTACTAGTAAGTATTTGTATTTTGCGTCGGTAGGGTTGTTGGCCTTTGCTGTGGACGCCTGTAAAAACGAAAGTGAGGCCGGTCCGGACCTCGGCACCGATTATTATCCGGTGGCGGTAAAGGATTTTCACATCTACGACGTCGTGGACAGCACCTGGCAGGAAAACGTCGGGACGGCCCGTAAATACCAGCTGCGCGAGCGGGTGGAAGAGGCTTTTACAGATGCCGCCGGCCAACAGGCGTACCGCATTGTGCGCTCGAAACGGGCTAATGCCGCTGCTAACTGGCTCGACGACAGTACGATCGTGGTCAATCCCAGCCAGCAGACGCTGCTGCTTACTACCCAGAACCGCCGTACCGTGGAGCTGGTCTTTCCGGTACGCAGCAACCGCGCCTGGAACCTGAATGCTTACAACAGCCTCTCCGATACGATCACGGCCGAAACGCGGCGGTATGCCGAAGTCGGTGCGCCGTTCAAAATCAACTCGAATGGCAAAACGTATTCGTACCCGACCACGGTGACAACCACCGCCGACGACACGGAAAACAAGTTTTACCCCACCGTGTACCGGCGCGTGTTTGCCAAATCCGTGGGCTTGGTGTACCGGGTAGCGCGGCGCTACAACTACGGCTGCCCTCCCGGTGCGCCCGCCGGGTGCGCTAAGGTCGACGGCTACATCAAATCGGGTTATTCGCGCACCGAAGTGCTCGTAGAATCGGGTAGGATGTAACAGCAAAGTGAGTTTTGTGCAATTAAAGGCGTTAGTTATAAGGCAAGAGTGGGCTGATAGTCATATCAGCCCACTCTTGTTTTTGTGCTTACAAGTAATTGATAATCAACTGCTTGTGTTTGCATTATTTTGTGTATTTGTCGCTGCCTAAACATAAGGGAGTACTGCTACGGAAAAAGCGTTGGCGGAGCGGGGCAAAAAAGTCGTAAATCCGTATCTTCCCTGCTATAATCTGATTAGATGCGAGTTTTTCAGCTAGTGCTGGTGTATTTGCTAGGAAGCGGCTTGCTGGCCCAAGCGGCAGGGGCCTCGGCGCCGCCGGTCACGGCGATCCGCAAGCACTTACTTTATTTTCGCGATAAAGCCAATTCGCCTTATAAGCTCACGCAGCCCCAGGCTTTTCTGTCGGCGCGGGCGGTGCAGCGGCGCACCCGGCAGGGCATCGCCCTGAGCGTGCGCGATTTGCCCGTCAATCCCAGTTATGTAGCCCAGGTGAAAGCCGTGCCGGGCGCACAATTGTGGTATACGTCGCGGTGGTTTAATGCTGCCGTGGTAGCCTGCGATTCGGCTACTTTGGCCAAGCTCAACGCCTTGCCATGCGTGCAAAGCGCCCGCACACTCAACCGCGGCCTGCCCGGTACCCACAAGCGCGATCCCGAAGCGGCCTCCGATGTGCAGGCCCGTACCCTGAGCCGCTCCGACTACGGGCAGGCATTTACGCAGGCCCGAATGATCGGGGCCGTGGACATGCACAACGCCGGCTTTCGGGGCGAAGGCATGCAGATTGCCGTGTTTGATGGCGGCTTTCCCGGCGTCGACAAAATTCCGGCTTTCACGCCGTTGTTCGGAGAAAAGCGCTTGGCCAGTACCTTCAATTTTGTTGAGAAAAACAAGTCGGTCTTCATTCGCGACAGCCACGGTACCAATACGTTATCGACGTTGGCTGCCAATCAGCCGGGCTTTTTCATGGGTACGGCGCCCAAGGCCACGTATCACCTGTGCCTGACTGAGGACGTGAACTCGGAGCACCCGGTGGAAGAGGTCAACTGGCTCATTGCGGCTGAATACGCCGATTCGGTAGGCGTGGACGTGATCAGCTCCTCGCTGGGCTACAACAGCTTCGACTACCCGTCCATCGACTATACCTACAACGACATGAACGGCCGCACGGCCATTTCAACGCGGGCGGCGACTATTGCAGCGCGCGTAGGCATGCTGGTGGTGAGCAGCGCCGGCAACGAAGGCGGCAACTCCTGGCGCTATATCACGGCCCCCGCCGACGCCGACTCCATTCTGACGGTGGGGGCCGTGGATTCCCTGAGGATCCGCGCTTCGTTCAGCTCCATCGGCCCCACGGCCGACGGCCGCATCAAGCCCTCGCTCATGGCCCAGGGCCGCGCTTCCGCCATTCTGACCAGCAACGGCAGCGTCGTCCGCGGCAACGGTACGTCCTTTTCGTGCCCGATTCTGGCTGGAATGGCCACCGGGTTCTGGCAAGCCAACCCCACGCTGACGGCCCAGCAGGTCATCAGCTTCCTGGAGCGCTCGGCCAGCCGGGCGAAGGTGCCCAACGACGAATACGGGTTTGGGATTCCCAACTTCGTGCAGGCCAACGACTTAGTGGCCATCGACCGCGCCGAGTTCTCCAACGATGTGGTGCTGTATCCGAACCCCACCCACAACGAGGAGCTGTTTCTGCAATTGCCCAAGGAACTACAGGCCGTGCCGCTGTACGTGCGCATCATCGATACCCACGGCGCCCTGGTGGCGCAGCAAGACGTGCCCGCCGCCAACGCTGCGGCCGTGCGTTTGCAGCCCATAAGCCTGGCCAAGGGCGTGTATTTGTGCCTAGTCAAGGCAAGTGGGAAGCGACAACGCACCGTGCGATTTGTTAAACTGTAACTATTTGATCAATAGTTAGTTGTGAAGAATTGGGCTTTCGGTGGCGGAGTGATGCCATGCGCCCGGCAAACGGATGATCCCTTAGCACGGCAAGTATAGCTAGTTGCCCAAGGAACTCCTTCCGCATTCTCTTTCACCTGCTTACCTTCGCGGTATGACTTCTTCCCGCCGCATAGCGCCGCTGCTGGCGCCGTCCTTTCTGGCCGCTGATTTTGCCAATCTGCAATTCGAAACCGAACGTTTGGCCAACAGTGCCGCCGATTGGCTGCATTGCGACATCATGGACGGCCGGTTTGTGCCCAATATTTCGTTTGGTATCCCGGTGCTGCAAGCCATCAGCCGTTACGCCAAGCAGCCCCTGGACGTGCACCTGATGATCGAAGATCCGCAGAACTACCTGAGTGCTTTCCGCGATGCGGGAGCCACCAACATCACGGTGCATTACGAGGCCTGCACGCACCTGCACCGCGTGGTGCAGCAGATCAAGGCCTTGGGTTGCCGAGCCGGCGTGGCCCTGAACCCGCACACGCCGGTGTGGGTGCTGGAAGACATTGCCGCCGACCTGGATCAGGTGCTGGTCATGTCGGTCAACCCAGGATTTGGCGGCCAGTCGTTTATTCCGAACACGCTGCGTAAAGTGGCGGCGCTAAAGGAGCTGCTGGTCGACAATGGCTCGCCGGCCCTGATTGAAGTCGACGGCGGCGTAACTAGTGAAAACGCCACGGCCTTAGTCGAAGCGGGTGCCGATGTATTGGTAGCCGGCAGCTTCGTATTTCATTCCCCCGACCCGGTAGCCACCTTGGCGGAGATGCGCTCGTTGCTCTCGGCCACCATCGGGACGGAAGAGCAAGACTAATGCAAGAGCGCAACCAGATGAAACAGCGCTTGCTTTGTAAAGTGCTGATAATGTTTTGGTTACTTATTTTTAGCTATTCTACTGCTTTAGCTCAGCCGACTGCGAGCCGATTGCCCATATCGGGCACAGTTCGCGATGCCGACGGCCATCCGCTGGACCTGGTTGGCATTGGCGTGGAAGGACAGCCCGGTGGTACGACCACCGATGAACAAGGGCATTTTTCCTTGAACGTGGGGCGGCCAGCTGGCAACCGTACGCCTGTGCTTATCGCGCGGCGCTTGGGTTTTCATACCCTGCGTGTGCCGCTCAATCTTAGTGAGCCGCGCGAGCTTTCTCTCACGTTGCAACCTGATTCGCGGGCCATCGGCAACGTCACGGTGCGGGGGCGCACCGACAATACCGACACCCGCGAGCAGGTCAGCATTACGCCTCTCGACCCGCGAGCGGCCAAAGAATTGCCGTCGGCTTTCGGCGATTTCAACAAAATTCTGACGACGCTGCCGGGCGTAGTGGCCAACAACGAACTAACCAGCACCTACTCGGTACGCGGCGGCAACTACGACGAAAACCTCGTGTACGTCAACGGCATTGAGGTGTACCGGCCGTTTCTGGTGACGTCGGCGCAGCAGGAGGGACTGAGCTTTGTAAACCCCGATCTGGTGAGTAAAGTCGAGTTTTCGAGTGGCGGCTGGCAGCCGAAGTACGGCGACAAACTTTCGTCGGTACTGAGTCTGGATTACAAGACGCCCCAACGGTTTGAAGCTTCGGCCACCGGGAGTCTGGTGGGCGGCACGGCCCACGTGGGTGCAATTTCGGCCAACAAGCGCATCACCTACCTGGCCGGCGTGCGTTACAAAAACGCCCAGTATGTGCTCAACTCGCTGAAGCAAAACCAGGGCGGCTACAACCCCACGTTTTACGACGGCCAAGCTTACGTAAGCGCGGCCCTGGGCCCGCAGGACAACCCCGAGCGCACGACACTTGGCCTGCTTACCACGTTCGCCCACAACGCCTTCCGCTTCACGCCGGAGTCGGGGCAGAGTACGTTTAGCACCTCCGTCAATCAATTTTCTCGCCTGACCATCTTCTACGACGGCCACGAACGGATGCAGTACGACACGTACCAGGGCGGCCTAAATCTGCGGCACAACTTTACGCCCAAGCTGCAAGGCGAGTTGCTGGCCGGCGCCATGATTTCGCGCGAGCTGGAATACCGCGATGTCGAGGCCAATTACCTCTTGTCGGACATCAACCGCGACCCCAACTCGCCGGATTTCAACCTGCCCACGCGAGTGCGCGACCTGGGTTCGCGCTTCAATAACTCGCGCAATAACCTCACTGCCCGCATTGCCACCCTCGAAGCCCGCGGCCGCTGGACGCCCGGCACGCGCCATGTGGTGCGGTGGGGCGCCAAGGCCGGCCGCGAAAAAATAGAGGATACGCTCAACGAATACAGCTTTGCCGATTCGGCCGATTACGTACCCGACGCCCGCCGGACGCGGTTGCTTTCCAACCTCAACCTGAGCAGCTACCGCTACCAGGGCTATGCGCAACACACCATCGAGCTGGATTCGACGCAAACGTTGACCTATGGCGTACGCTTTCACTATTGGACTGTCAATCAACAACTTGTGATTAGTCCGCGCGTGCAGTATGCGTATACTTCGCCGCGCCATCCCAACGTGTCGTGGAAGGCGGCAACGGGGGTATACTACCAGCCGCCTTTTTACCGCGAGTTGCGCAGCCAGGTAGGCACGCGCCTCAGCGCCAGCGATCCGCTCGTTATCCAAGCACAGCTCAACCCGGAGCTGCGAGCCCAGCGGTCGTTGCACTTCATCGTGGGCAACGAGATTCGGTTCAAGCAATTTGGTCGCGATTTTCGCTTTACCGGTGAGGCTTATTACAAGTATCTGACTGATGTGGTGCCCTACGACATCGACAACGTGCGGCTGCGCTACTTCGCCAAAAACAACGCCCGCGCCTACGCGGCAGGTGTTGACGCGCGGGTAAGCGGCGAGTTTGTGAAAGGGGCCGAATCGTGGTTTAGCCTGGGCGTGCTCACCACCCGCGAAAACCTCGACGGCGATTCCATCAACACCTACAACGACGCCGGCCAAAAATCCGGCCGCGTGCCGAAAGGCTACATTCGCCGGCCTTCCGACCAACGCCTCAACTTGGGTATTTTCTTCCAAGATCACCTGCCCGATAATCCCTCGGTGCGGGGCTATGTGAACGTGGTGTTTGGTACCGGATTGCCGTTTAGCCCTCCCGACTTACCCGATCTGCGAGGCACCAGCAAGCTCAGCCGCTCGTACAAGCGCGTCGATCTGGGCTTCTCCAAGGTGATTTCCTTGCGTAACGCGACGGAAGCAACCCGCAAACCCGGCCAGCTAGAAAGCCTCTGGATAGGATTGGAACTGCTTAATGTGCTGGCAGCCAACAACGTAGCGGGCTACAACTACGTGCAGGATATCAACGGCGTTACGTATTCGGTGCCCAACTACCTCTCGCAAAGGCTTGTTAATCTGAGAGTTATAGCAAGGTTTTAGGCCGGTTGTCAAGGTGTTATTCTAGCTTGACAAGATTGAAATGGCGCATTGTTTAGCTCTATTGCTTTACATAACGATTACGTATCGGACAGTCGAAGCTTAGCGTGATTTTCGCGGGCGTACCCATAGTTGGGTAACGGAGTCACCGCGGATGAGGTAGTAGTTTTCTTTTCTTCCTGGGCGCGGCATGGAGAGGGCCTCGACCCCGCTGCTATCCCGCCTCAGCACCCGAATGGCCTGACGAAAGAAGGGATGTTGGGCAAAAACGGAATCTACGTTGGGTTGGGCCCGTAGTTCGCTACGAAAGCCAACCGCATTGAGGAACGTGTCCTCGTATTCGACATTGGCTCCGGCGCGGATTTCCTCGTCTATGGTAAAAGGAGTTCGTGGCCTGAAGGTGGCAGCCAAGCCTAAGCCCACTACGAGGCCTGCCAGCGCAGCACCAATACTCGTCCAAGCCCTTGTAGAAATGGCCATCTTAGCAGGAAGGCATTTTAGGGATAAACCAAGAGCTGCCTAGGTGTGTAAACATACTTCTATTCCCGGAATCCTTTCTTGACATAAAGTAAGTTATACAGCGTCCCTTCCTACGATTCTATTCTCTTCTCATGGATTCCTGCTCCGTGAAAAGAGATTATTTCCATAATAAGTGGGTTGCAAGGGCATTGCCTTGTCATTGTCAGGTTCGGGCAAGGCACAATGCCCTTCTTTGGTATCGGCTATATCGACGCGCTAAGCCTAGATGTTTAAACCTGCCTAATAGGCACTCGTTTGCCACTCTGATAGGGCTGAGCGCATCTTACAGCGCCATTATTGCTGTGCGCGCACGTAAAGGCGGGCCGCCGTTAGTTCGGGCCTGGGGGAGCTTCCCAAGGGGGCAACAGCGAGCAATTGTCTGAAATAGCTGCTTGCTTTGCCTTGCTCACCCGCCTTTTCGGCTGCTGACCCGGCACCATATAGGCTATTGAGCCGGTTGGGGTGCCTTTTTAAACTGGCTTCGTAGGCAACGAGCGCTTGTGTTGGCTGCTGTACCTGCATGAGCATATCTCCGAGTAGCTCGCGGGCCGGAAGCACCTCCCCGGGCGTAACCGGATGTTTTTCGGTGTGGTCCTCCAGGTTGGCAGCGAGCGTCATCAGCCGTACGGCATCGTTTTGCCGTCCTTCCTTCAGCCGGATCCACGCTTCGCCGGTGGTTATCTGAATTTGCACCTGTTGGGCTTTGTAAGTGTCTTTTTGTTGCGTTAGGCGGGCTTGCAGCCGTTTGAGTTCCTGCAATTCGGTGTTTGCGGCCTGTAGCTGATCGGTGTGAACATCACCCAAAAGTCGCGTAAAATGGACAATGGCATTCTGCCACGGAAACTCCTCCCAGTTGAAATTAGCCTGTGGGCTCGGCAGGGCAGCAGCTTCGCGCCATTGCTTGTTTTCCAATACATACCGGGAAGGAATAGCGGCAAAAGCGTAGGCCACTTTAAAGTTGGCGGGGTGAACCTCGCGAATGGTATTGAGGTAATCCCACTGCCGTTTGGCGAGCGCGTTGTCGCCTTTTTGCAAATAGGCATACATGAGGTAGTCCATGCCGTGCAACTCCTCGTCCCAATGTCCTTTGATGCCAGTCGCCTCCGCATAGCACTGCGCCGAAGCAACCGACTCCAGATTGGACTTGAGGCATTCATCCCACAGGCCCAGCCGCGTGAAGATGTGCGAAGGCATGTGCAGCGCATGGGCGGAGGAAGGGGCGACCGCCGCATATTTTCGGGCCGCAGGCAATGCTAGTTTGGCTAGCGCCGGACTGTCGTAGGCATGAATGAGGTAGTGAATGATGCCGGGGTGGTTGGGCGCCTTGGGGTAGAGCGCCGTCAGAATGGCGCCCGCTTTCTTCTGCTTGGTAAAAGTGGTGTCCGACGGGTCGGCGGCGGCGGTGAGCGCCAGCGCGTGCAAGATGGCGGCTTCTTGGTCGTCGGGGAAGCGGGCCGATAGCTGCTCCATGGCTTTTTCAAAAGCAAGACACCGGGCAGCATGGCTTTCCGTATTCCACCCCTGGTAAAAAGCACCGATTGCCTCCAGATACGCCGCTTCCTTCGGGGACTTACGGGGGAGGCTTTGGGCCAGCGCAATCGCTTTGGCCCCCTTTTGCAATTCGGCTTCGGAAGGGGGCGACCACAAGGGGTGAAAATTGCTCATGGCCACGCCCCAATACGCCATGGCGCAATCCGGGCGCGCATGTATGATCTGGGCGAACACTTTCTCCGCTTCCTCATACTCAAAGGAATGCAACAGCTTGAGGGCTAAGTTGAAGTCGGCTTGCGTTTCCGAGGGGCAGGATGTCGCGAAGTTGAGGGTGCCGAACTGCTGGTCTGCGGGGCCGCAGGTAATTTGCGGTCCTGCTTTCAGGTGTAGGCTAGAAATTGCTTCCTGAGAGGGGGTGGCCTTTTTCTCTTTGCAGGTCCAGCTCAGCAGGGCCAAGGAAATAAGAGCAAACCGGGAGATCAACCGTGCGTTTTCCATGACCAGAACCTGCGAAAGGATGGGTGTTGATCGAAATGTAGCTGCCTAATTTAGGATGTTATCAATAAATAATATAACATTATTTCGTCAATAAAGCAGCTCCCATACCGGGATGGCCGGCGTAGGCGGCAAAAAAGTAAGGTGGGCGGTCCTGCTAGGTTGAGAAAAGTAGACAGTGATTAGGGTAGCAAGACGTACGTGCTCCTCTACAGCATTCTTAGGAAACATTGCAGCCCAGATTGACTGATGTTCTTGGTGCTTGCAATCCTTTACTAAAGACAGAAGCGCAGCGCTTTGCCAGAATCGAGCAAAGCACTGCGCTTCTTGGGTCTCACTAGTAGCAGCACAGTAAGCATACGGTTTGAACCCTGTCTGGCGTATTGACTCAATAGCGGAACATGTGCTTTATAACATTTTGATTGTCAAATGGTTGTAAGGATGGAGATTTGGCAAGCGTAAAGCCTACCAGAACCGGTTGGTGCACACGACTTGCGCCTTTTTCTTAAGCCTTAAACCCAGCAGTACTTCGTGGCTGCCGCCGTGGTAGCCGGACAGCCCAGAGATGCCGGCATCGTAGGAATAGCCTAGCGTAAGCTGCTCGTAGCTGAAGCCCACCATCGCCACAACCGAGTCGAAGGCGCGCCACGACACGCCGGCCCACAGCAGGTCCTGGTACTTGAGCTTGGCGTTGAGGTCGACAGAGAGCGGGGCCGGGTTTACAGCCTTAACCAGCACCGACGGCACCAGCGACCAGTCTTTGCTGAGCGGCACCCGCACGCCGGCCGTAGCGAAGTAGTGCCGTTTCAGGGAGTTTTCGCCCGCATCCACTCCGTTGGGGCTCCCGTAAGAGAAGTCGAGCTTGTTGGCCAGCAATTGCGCACCCGACACGCCCACGTAGAAATCGGAGCTGTACACCCACAAGCCCACTGACCCATCCAGCACCCGCGAGGCAGAGCTGGCCGCCTGAGTAGTGGGGTCGAAGAAGTGCAGCATCTGCCCATCAACAGCAAACTGCTGCATGCCCGCCGACACGCCCAGCGCCGCTCGGAGGTTGGGCCTCAGAACCATGTTGTAGGCGTAAGAAACGTAAGCACCCTTGCGGCTCGTGGGCCCGGTGACGTCGTTGTACACCAGGGCCCCCAACGCGTGAAACGGCCGGCGCCGGTCGCGGAGGGTGCGCTTGCTGGTGGTGCGCCACTTGCCGAGCGAGGAGCTGATGCTGGCGTAGTAGGTTTTGGGCGCCCCTTCCAGGCCCGTCCACTGCGTCCGGTAGCTGAACTTAACGTCGATGTAATCCTCCACGCCGGTGGCGCCCGGGTTTAGGATGTAGTTGTTATTCATGTACTGGCTGTACTGCGCCTGCTGCTGGGCCAGAGCCGGAGCGGCAGCTAGGAGCAGTGGGAGCAGCAGTAGAATTAGAGATCTTTTCATAACAGCAATTGCCTTATTGTCAATTGATTATACAAGTCCGGTAAGCCGGCTTAATTAATACAGAATCGTAATCGAACCACTGTAGGACTTGCCCAGCGGGCCTTTCGTGACGACGACGTAGTAGTAAGTGCCGACCGGAGCAGGCTGGCCGTTGATGTCGCCGCGCCACTCGTTGGCCCGGCTGTAATTGTTGACCGAGAAAATCCGGTTGCCCCACCGGTTATACACGCTCACGGTATTGTCGGGAAACTGCTCGATGAACTCAATTTGCCAGGTATCGTCGCGGCCGTCGCCGTTGGGCGTGAAGGCGTTGGGAATGCGGATGGGCGGGCGCACGGTCACGGTCACCTGGTCGGCGTCGGCGCAGCCGCCTTCCCCAGCCGAAAGCGTGTAAGTCGTGGTCACCGTGGGCGAGGCCAATGGCCGCAGGGGCTCGTTGCTCGGGAAAGTCAGCCCCGCCGCCGGCGTCCACGTTACGGAATAATTGCCATCGGCCCGCCCTTCCAGCCTCACGGAAGTGCCGGCCAGAATTTCCACATCGGGACCAGCATCTACATCAACCGGCGGTTGAATCCGTACGGGGATGCCATTGGAAACAGCCGTAACGGGCTGTCCGCAGGCGTTGGTCGTGCGCAGGCGCAGCGTCACGGTCTGTCCCGCGCGCAGCGTCGTGCTGGTGAAGACCGGGCCCGTCGCTCCGGCCACGTCATTGCCATTGACCTGCCATTGGTATTCAGGGGCCGGTCCGGCCTCGGTCACGCTGGCGATGTTAAACGTAAGCGGCGCGCCCAAGCAAACGGGGCCGCCCGGCTGCACGGCAATGGCGAGCGTAGGCAGCGGTGTCGGCGTGCGCGTGACGGTGACCGTTGCTACGGCCGGGCCTGTGCTGCACAGCCCCGCTGTAGGCGTCACTTCAACGCGTACCTGGTCGCCGGAAACCAACGTGCTGCTCGTAAATGTAGGCCCACTGGCCACGGCCACGTTGTTGACGAACCAGCGGAAAGTAGGCGCGGCGCCCGCGTTTGTAGCCACTGCCGTGAAGGTCAGGGGCGTACCAGGGCATTGCACGGGCGGGGGCGCCAGAGTCACGCCAGGCGTTACGAGGGGCTGCACCTGCACCGCCACAACGTTCGAAACTCCCGTGGAGCAGGTACCCGTACCCGAAGTCACCCGGCGCCGGAAGTAGGTCGTGGCTGTAAGGGAGCCGGGTGCGTAAGTGGAGGCAGTGGCGCCGCCGATGGGCGCCCAGTTTACATTGTCGGCTGATGATTCCCATTGGTAAGCATAGGTGCCCGTGCCGCCGCTGGCATCGCCGCTGTTGGTGAGCGGCGCCGGCGCAGCGCCCGCACAGATGACCTGGTCGACGGCGATGCTGCCAGCAACTAGTGTCGGTAACACCGTCACCGTCACTGTGTTAGAAGGCGCAGTGGTGCAACCTCCCGAAGTTACCTGCCGGCGGAAATACGTGGTAGCCGTCAGCGGACCGGGTGTGAATGTTGGGCCGGTGGCCCCGCTAATAGCTGCCCAGGTTGTATTATCTGCGGATGATTGCCACTGGTAGCTGTAGCTACCCGTGCCGCCTCCGGCGCCCGCAGTGCTGGTAAGGGGAGCAGGTGTGCCGCCAGGGCACACAGATTGGTCCGCAGCGATGGTGCCGGTCGTCAATGCAGGCAACACGGTCACAGTCACCACATTAGAAGACGCGGTGGTGCAGGCTCCTGAGGTCACCAAGCGGCGGAAGTAAGTAGTGGCCGCGAGCGGACCGGGCGCGAAGGTGTCGCCGGTAGCGCCGCCAATGGGCGTCCAGTTCACATTATCAGCCGATGATTGCCACTGGTAAGCATACGTTCCTGTGCCGCCCGTGGCGCCCGCGGTGCTCGTGAGCGGGGCGGGATTAACTCCAGAGCACAGCGTCTGGTTGGCCGCAATGCTGCCGGCCGTCAGGGCCGGCGCTACAGTGATGGTGACAACATTGGACACGGCCGGAGCGCAGCCACCACCCGAACTCGCTTGGCGGCGGAAGAAGGTAGTAACCGTCAGCGGACCAGGGGCATACGTCGGGTTGGTGGCGCCGGGAATGGCGGTCCAGGTGGTGTTGTCGACTGAGGCCTCCCACTGATACGCATACGTACCCGTGCCGCCCGTCGCTGGGGCAACACTGGTAAAGGGGGAGGGTGTGGCGCCTGAGCAAATGTTCTGGTCGGCTGTGATGCTGCCGGCCGTTAGGGCAGGCAATACGGTCAGGGTTACCACATTGGAAGGCGCAGTAGTACAGCCTCCCGAAGTCACCTGTCGGCGTAAGTACGTGGTAGCCGTCAGCGGGCCAAGGGCAAGTGTCGGGCTGGTAGCGCCAGGTATTGCGGTCCAAGTATTGTTGTCGATTGAAGCTTCCCACTGATAAGCAAACGTACCCGTGCCACCACCGGCCGGAGCCGCGCTTGTGAGCGGGGCGGGGGTAGCGCCAGGGCACAACGTTTGGTCGGCCGCGATGCTGCCCGCCGTCAAGGACGGCAGAACCGTGATGGTGACAACGTTGGACGCGGCAGGCGAGCAGCCTCCTGAACTTGCCAGGCGGCGGAAATACGTGGTGGCCGTGAGTTGGCCGGGGGCATAAGTCGGATTCGTGGCCCCGTTTATGGCCGCCCAGGTCGCGTTGTCGGCCGATGATTGCCACTGGTAGGCAACCGCACCCGCGCCGCCGGTAGCGTCCGCTGTGCTGGTGAGCGGGGCCGGCGTAGCACCGGCGCAGACGGCTTGGTCCGCGGCAATACTGCCGACCGCCAAGGCGGGCAACACATTGATGGTCAATGTATTAGATATCGCAGCACAGGGGCCCGAAATTGCCAGGCGGCGAAAGTAGGTAGTGGCCGCGAGCGGGCCAGGTGTGTAGGTGTCGGCGGTGGCGTTCGGGATGGAAGCCCAAGTGGCGTCGTCCGAAGACGACTGCCACTGGTAGGCAACCGTGCCCGTACCGCCCGTGGCGGGGGCCGTGCTGGTGAGCGGGGCAGCCGGACTGCCGGCGCACAGCGTCTGGTTGGCCGTGATGCTGCCCGCCGTCAAGGCCGGCAGAACCGTGATGGCTACCGAAGCGGTAAAGCGTGGTTCGCAGTAAGGACCTGATTGGTTAGGCAGCAGCAACTGCGCGCGCCGACGGAAATAGGTCGTGCCGGCTGGTAGTGAACTTGATGGTTGGTAAGTAGCGCCAGTGGCTCCTCCTATAGCCGTGAAAGTGGCATTATCCGTTGACGATTCCCACTGATAAACGAGTGGCAAACCGGCGTCACTTGAGCCATTGGCGGTGCTGGTGAGAGCGGCCGGCGCGGTTCCGGCGCACAGCGTCTGAGGGGCAGCAATGCTACCCGGCGCAGGCAAATCCGGCACCAGAATACCGCCCGAGCTTTCACGACAGAAGCACGCAGTCGTGATGCGTAATGTCACGGTGTAATTGCCGGGCGTAGCATACGTGTGAACGGGATTTTCAAGTGTTGAGGTAGCACCGTCACCAAAGGTCCAGGCGTAGGTTTTTCCGTCAAACTCAATGGGCGGGGCCCTGAAAGTGATTTGCCTGCAACCCGTTATCTCCGCGCTAGGGCCCACGCGCAGCAGCGAGCTTTGATTGAAGTTGACCAGGCCTAAGCCACTCAGGCGGCCGCCCAGTTGCAGGCTGTCGTCAGCATAGCGCGCTTTGGCCCCCAGCGAGTCGGGGTAGGCAATGAAGCCCAGCGCCGGCTGGTTGTCGCGGGCCACGTAAATCTTGCCATCGGGCGCGGCTTGCATCGAGCCCAGGTTGACTGTGGTTTTCTGCTTGAGCGGAATTTCCACCCTAGTGACTGGCCCGTTGCCGCTAATGTCGAATTGCAGCAGCTTGGGTGGATTTAACACCGTGGCGTAGAGGTAGTTACCGCCCGAAAACTCGACTCCGTAGTATTTGCCCTCGCCCTTGTCAACAATATACGGAACCTGCGGGTTGACGCTAACCTGACCCGTGCCGGTATCGAACCCAAACAGCTCGACGGTGCTGGTGCTGTCGTTTAGGGTCTCGCTGTAGCGGGCTAGGGCCAAGCGTTGGCCATCGGGCGTTATCTTCATCTGCCCCTTGTAGCCTACGGGCGACTTGCTCGGCGCGTGCAGGCTGCCCACCGTCGAGACGACGGGTACGTCGATGAGGACCGGACCTACATAGCCGGCTGCTTGCCGCACGCGGTAGGCCAGAAAGGCATCGCCCCGGTTGTCATTGCCGGCCTTGGCATCACCCCAGCCGTGCGTGATAACCCAGATATCGCAGCCGTTTTTATGGAATACACCCGTTAGTTTCTCCGCCGTGCCGCGGGCCAGGGGGGTGTTCTTGGTAGCGGCTATGACGGTACCCGGCCCACCACCCGCGGGAATGTCTATTTCCGAGTAACTAAGGCCTACGGTACTGTTCAGGGTGAAGAGCAGGTAGCGCGTCGGTTGGCCCGGCACAGGTATGCCCGGCATCTTGATGGGAAGCGGGCCATCGGTATTGAAGCGGCTGCCCGCCAGCCCCGTACCGTTGGTCATCACGGTGCCGTCGGCGTTCCAGACGGTTTCGCCGTTGCTGTAGAAGAGAATCTTACCGTTGCGATCCGACATCACGCCGGCGCCGGCGGGGGCATCCATCGCGCTGTTGTCCAGCACCGTGGGCGGAATGGAATCGGTGGCTTGGTTGAAGTCGAGGCCCGCCTTGAAGCCGAAGTACCAGGTGTTGGCGAACTTCTCGTCCGCCGCGCATTCTGGCGGGGGCGGAGGGGCCGTTTGCGCGCGGGCCGTCGTGGCCGCGCCACTCAGCAGCACGAGCAACAGCATCAGCAGCCAACACGCAGCCGGCCGCACCCGCCTGGCCGGGTGTCGTCCGCTGACGCCAGCCGGCTGGGTAGGCTCAGGCATATATAGGCAGGTACTATTAGTAGAGGATAGGGCAGGATGCGATAGCTCTGCGGGCATAGTAGGGCAGGTAAGTGGGTGGACAAGTAAGCAGCTCTCAAAAAGAGAAACACCACTCACCGCCCTTGAGGAACGGAGCTTAATGGCCAGTTACCGCTAAAAAGGCGTCGCTAGCCAGTTCCACTAAAGTTACACACTACTGGCTAGGTTTATGCAAATCATTGTCCGAATAGTGATAAAGGTTTCCGCCAGTCGCTCCTTTCGGACCAGCTTGGTCTGTCAGCTCCTCAATACTGCCTGTTTTTACCACGAAGCAATGCCTTGATGTCCCGTAACGGAGTCCTACCAGCTTCATTTTGGGAGCTTCACGATGAGCACTTCCCGGATGGTAGATAGATGTTGCCCACCCGTCAGCCAAGGACCAAGCAACAAAAAAGGGGGTGCCTGCGCAGGCACCCCCTTTTTTGTTGCTTGTATTAAGACCTAGTACGCTTTTGATTGCCATTCCGTAAGGGCAATGCGCATGTTAGGCTGTTGGGCTTTGAACGAGGCGTCGTCTTTGTCGCCGAGCTTGAGGGCTTTGCGGGCGTACACAACGGCCGTGCCGAAGTCCTGCTGGGCGGCCAGCAGACGGGCTTTGATCCAATTGTTGGCGTAAGTATCGTTTAGCTTGATCGACTCGTTGATGTAGCGCAGGGCCAATTCAGCCTGCAAGTTATTCTGTACCAAGTAGTCAGCGGCTTGCGCCAAAAGCTGCCAGTCGTCGGGTTTGGCGCTCAGCGTCTTTTCGATTCCGGCTAGCACTTGGTTGTGCACCTGGGTTTCGATGAGCAGCGTGAGGGTGCGTTTTTCCCAGGTAAGGTTGAGGTGCGCGCCGGTAGGCTGAACTTCCGAAAACCAGTAAAGCAGCGTTTCGTGAAACGGAGCCGGTTCGGGCATGGCCGCTACCCGCAGCTGGTCGTCTTTGGCATCGTAGCCTTCGTTGCCCCAATGCGTCGTAACGCGGTTGAGAATGATTTCCCAATCCTTATCGGCGTGCGGAATGACGTAGAACGAGTACCGGCCGGCGGGCACGGCTTTGCCATTGAGCGTGATGGGTTGGGAAAAGCTGATCACCGTGTTTTCGTTGGCGCCCGCCCGCCAAACTTGCTCATACGGCACGAGCTGGCCCCAAACCGGCCGGTTTTTCACGCCCGGCGCGTGGTAGTCAATACCCACTTCCGTCAGGCCGATGGTTTGGGTGAGGACAGCGTGCGGACTGACTTGCGGCAACGGAAGCTGCGGGGGCGTGGCAGTTGTTGTAGCCGCCGGAACCCCGGCCGCGGGCGTTTCCGAGCCTTGGGCCAGCGCACCATTGCCCGCTAGTAAGCACTGAAAACCAAGGAATAAGCCAACGAAATGATACGTACGCATGGATGCAAAGAGGTGATGAGCGGGCAACGTAGAACAGAAAAACAGGCTACAGCACACCGAAACAATGGTGCCAACCCTGAAAAACAGATGAAGAAAACAGCTTAGCTACTAACGCAGAAGCACATAGCCTGTTGTTCGCTTATAACTAAATCTTAGCAATTGCACGGGTCACCGCCTGCCAAGCGGTGACCCGTGATGCCGCAAAAATAGCAGAATTGCTATAAATTATCTATAGACAAGAATCTATTGAACATTGTATAGAAAGCACAGGGCGAAGGCAGCCTATCTGCTTCAGGATACAATGGGCAGCGTAAAATGAAAGTTGCTGCCGCTGCCGGGGGCGCTTTCCACCCAGAGTTTGCCGCCTTGTGCCGCGATAAACTCCCGCGAAATGCTCAGCCCCAGTCCAGAGCTGCCAGGGTGGTCGCTCACATTCGGGATGTGCGCAAACCGCTGGAAGATGCGTTCGTGGTGCTCGGCCGCAATGCCGGGCCCGCAATCCTGTACGCTCACCTGCACCATATCTTCCTGTAACGTAGCCCGAACCATAAGGCGCTCACCCAGAGGCGAATAGCGAATGGCGTTAGCCAACAGATTAATCAGCACCCACGTGGTCTTTTCTACGTCGGCGCGCACTGTGGGCAAGTCGGGGGCCAAGTGCGCTTCGAGGCTGAGCTGCTTGTCGTCGAGTTGGGCGCGCACGGTGTCAGTGGCGTAACGCACGACGTCGGCCAGGGGCACGGCCTGCTTGTTGAGCTTGATGCCGGCGCCCGCGTCGAGGCGGGCCACGTCGAGCAGCTCGCCGACCATGCGCAACAGGCGCTGGGTTTCCTGTCGGATGCCGCTGGCAATGCGTTGGCGCTCGGCCACGTCGGTGCGCTCGTCTTGTAAGAGCTTTAGGCTCAGATTAATACTGGCAAGCGGAGTTTTGAATTCGTGCGAGACCGTCGCCAGAAAGTTCGACTTTACCTGGTCCAGCTTTTTGAAGTCCGACACATTGCGCAGCGACAGAATATAGCCTGCAAACTCGGTCTTGTCGACGGCTTCGTTGAAGGAGACAATGTTGCTGACCGACACGCGGTAAAAGGTTTCTTCGCCCTTGCGCATGATCGTGATCAGGGGCAAGTTAGCCACGGCTTCCTGCGGGCGGGGCGCGTTGAGGGGCGTGAGCAGCTCGCGCAACAGGTCGCTTTCCTGGGCCACTTCTTCGGCCGGCCTCCCAACCAATGCCTCGACGGGCTTCTCAAACAGGGCACATGCGACGGGGTTGGCCAAGATAATGCGCCGGTTCTGGTCGACGAGCAGCAGGCCTTCGTCGAGGCTGTGCACGATGCTTTCCATGCGGTTGCGCTCCGTAATCAGCTCGGCGCGGGTGGCGCTGCGCAAATCCTGCATCTGGCCCAGCATGCGGTTGAAGGCCTGCGCCACGGTGCCTACCTCGTCGTGTTTTTCAATCGGGACGCCATTGCTAAGACCCTGATTGGTAGCGTGTTCGATGCCCGCACTCAGGCGGCGCAGGGGCCGCACCACCACCCGCGGCAGCCGTACCACCAACGATACCCCCAGCAAGGCGCTCAGGCCCATCAGCAGCAGGATAGCGCGGCGCGAATCCGCCGCTTTTTGGGAAAGGCGACGCATGCGGGTTTCGAACGCCGCCGCGTTGAGGTTGTCGAGGCGGTGCGCCTCTTTGCGCAGTGTTTGCAGCTTGGCAGTTTGCTCCGAAAGCGGCGCATTGTGATCCAGAAGGCGCTGAAATCCCGACAGGTTCTGGGCCAGGCTGTCGGCCAGGGCTTGCTCGCCGGGCTCGGTGATGTTGCGGGCTTCGCGGATCAGTGCCCGGCCAAACTGCGTCAGGCCGCCAGGCGCCGTGGCTGGGGTTTCCATCAGGTCCAGGGCTTGCAGCATTTGCTGGCCTTGCAGCATGGAGTAAAAGTTGGCTTGCTCCAGGGTGTGCGTAGCCCGTTCGAGGTTGCGGATGGCGAAGAAGGCATATGCCCCCAGGCCCAGCAGGAGGCCGAGCATCGTCAGAATGCTCAGCCTTATTTTGATTTTCAGGCTCATGAAAATGCCGTTTGCGGCCAATAGGGCGAATAGAAGGAGGGTGCAGCGCCTGCTCCGCTTACCGGCGCCAGGCAAGGATTAGAAATTTCAGCGTGTATAAGTTAAGTATTTGATATACAAATAGTTATATTAGTAAAGCGGTTGCAAATTGTTGCTCAACCAGCCAGATCGTACTCCTGTAGCTTGCGGTACAGCGTCGTTAGGCCGATGCCGAGCTGGCGGGCGGCTTCAGTTTTGTTGCCTTGCACGTCGTGGAGCACCTGCCGGATGTGGCGTGCTTCCACGGCCCGCAGGCTCACACTGTCGGGGTCGGCGTCGGGGCTGGCGGCGCGGGGCAATACGTGAAACTCGTCGGGCAGGAAGCCGGCCGCCAGCGGCTCGCCGCCGGGGGCCAGAATGGCGGCGCGCTCCAGTACATTTTTGAGTTCGCGCACGTTGCCGGGCCATTCGTATTGCTGGAGCAGACGCAGGCATTCGTCGTCGAGGCCGGGCAGACGCTTCTTGAGCTTGGCCGCAAAATATTGCAGAAAGTAGCTGGCCAGCACGGGCACGTCAGTTGCGCGCTCTTTAAGCGAGGGCACCGGAATGGTAAATACCGACAGGCGGTAATACAGATCGGGGCGAAACCGGCTTTCGGCGGCTTCCTGTCGCAGGTTGCGGTTAGTGGCCGCTACCAAGCGCACGTTTACGCCCATGGGTTTGGTGTCGCCGAGCTTGGTGAATTGCTGCAACTCCAACACCCTCAAGAACTTAGCCTGTACGTTTAGTTCCAGCTCCCCGATCTCATCCAGAAACAGTGTGCCCCCGTTGGCTTCTTCCAACAGGCCTTTTTTGTCGGCCATGGCCCCGGTGAAGGCGCCTTTGCGGTAGCCGAACAGCTCCGATTCGAGCAAATCGCGGGGGAAAGCACTGCAATTGACGGCCACAAACGGCTTGCTGCGGCGCTGGCTCGCCTCGTGAATGGCCTGGGCAAACAGTTCTTTGCCCGAGCCCGTGGGGCCTTCCAGCAGCACGGTGCTGTCGGTGGGAGCCACTTGCTCGCCCAGGCGCTGGGCCCGCCGCAACGCCGGCGAACTGCCAATCATCGATTCGAAGCTGTGCAGGCGGCCCACTTGGCGCTCTAGTTCGGCCACGCGGTGGCGAAGGCGGGCTTTTTCGGCCGCTCGCTCTACAATTACCAGGAGCTGATCGTCAGAGTCGCCTTTGGTCAGGTAATCGAAAGCGCCGTGCTTCATGGCCCGCACGCCGTCGGGGATGGTGCCGTAGGCCGTCATCAGAATTACTTCTGCATCCGGGGCTTTGGTCTTGAGCTTGGGCAACAGCTCCAGGCCGTTGGAGTCGGGCAGGCGCACATCGGAGAGCACCACGAGCACTTCCTGGGCGTGCTGCTCCAGGATTTCCAGCCCCCGCCGCCCGTCGATGGCTTGCAGCACCGTGTAGCCTTCCAGCTCCAAGACCCGCGCCAGCAGCTGCCGCAGCCGGGTTTCTTCGTCGATGATGAGCAGCGTACCGGTGGGCATGGTGTGGGGAATGTTAGATGTTGAAGGTTGAGTTGGAGAAGGGAGGGTTACCCCAGGAGTGCGTGGCGTTCCTTCCGCATTCAAAATTCAACATTTAAAATTTCTTAACTGTGGCGAATCTCGTCTTTGAGATGCTCCACGAAGTGGGCAAACTCCGGTTCGGCCTCTACGTTCGGGTGCCAGGCCAGGCCCATTTCGGCGAGGTTGTACTGATGATCTTGGTTGATGGTGGCGCCGGGCAGCGGGTTACCGGCCGCGTCGCGTTCGTAGCCCAGCAGCCAGAGGCGGTCGGCGAGGGCCGTGGTGGTCACGATGTCGTGGGACACGATGATGACCGTGTTGAGCTCGTCCATGGTGGTCACCTCCACAATAATCTTTTTTACTTCGTCGATCATGGCGATGTCGAGGCCCGAAAACGGCTCGTCGAGCAGAATCAGGTGGTCGGAGCAGAGGAGCTGTTGGGCGATGGCGGCGCGTTGGCGCTGGCCGCCGGAAAGGTGGGCCGGGTACTTTTTGCGGTGCGGCGCCAGGCAAAAGCGCTCCAGATACGTTTCGACCTGCTGGCGGGCCTCGTCGGGGTTGTACTTGCGCTCGGCGGCCACCAGCAGGTTGTCGAAGAGCGTGCGGTGGTTGAACAACGGGTAGCGCTGCTGCACGAAGCCCACCGCGCCCGGCTGCACAAGTATTTGATCGACACCTACTTGCACGGTGCCCTTCGTGGGCTGCACCAGGCCGGCCATGATGCGGCACAGCACCGATTTGCCAATGCCCGAGCGGCCGTAGAACCCCACGACCTGGCCCTGGTTCATGTTGGGCCGCACCACGTCGAGCACCTGGGCGTCGATGTCGCGCAGGATGAGCTCGCCGTTGAACTCCATCGACACGTTGTGCAGCGTCAGGACGGGTTCTTTATAAAAATAAGGAGTCATGGCTTTGGAAGGAACCTGAAAAGTGGAGACAATTACTTGGCCGTGGTCAGCGAGGAATAAGGAAAAAACACGCGGCGCAGGAGCACAAACACATAATCCTGCAAAGCGCCCGTGGCCAGAATCACCAGCTGAATGGCCACCACGCCGTCGAGGTGCAGATAGCGGTTTTGCTTGTAGAGCAGGAGCCCGATGCCGCCTTCCGATTGATAAAGCGTTTCGACCAGCGTGATCATGGTCCAGATGATGGCAAAGTTCTGGCGCACGACTTCCAGCATTTCGTCGAGCTTGCCCAGCACCACCACTTCCCAGAAGCTGCGCCACTCGCTCATGCCCAGAGTGCGAGCGTGGTCCATTTCTTCCTGCGTGGTGGTCAGAATGACGCTGGTCATGCCCGTCACGAGGTACACTGTGGCGCCGAAAATGAGCACCGAAAGCTTCACCTCGTGGCCCGAACTCACCATCAGGGCCATGAAAAACGTAAGGCCCGTGAGCGTGAGGTAGCGCATTTTGGTGGCCGCGTAGGCGATGGGCCGGAAGAACGGCAACGCCGTCAGGTACGAGATCAGCAGCGCCAGCACCGTGGCAATGGCCAAGGATTGCAAGGCCGTGGTCATGCTGGCCCACAACTCCTGGATAAGTCCTTGACTGCTAATTAGATCGCCCAAGGAGCGAAACACATCGCCCAGACTTGGGAACAGTTGCAGCGGATAAAACAGCCACAGCAAGAGCAGCACCACTGCCTGCGCGGCCACCATCGAGGTAAACACCAGCCGGCGCGGATTGGCATTGGGGGAGAATAGTTCTTTCATGGACGATAGAGGAAAGACACCTGAAAAAATCTGGCATCCTGAGCGAAGCGAAGGACCTTGTCACGGCCGCATTCGGCAGCAAACGGGGGGTGTTCTTCGGTGAGAAGGTCCTTCGCCTTGCTCAGGATGCCAGTACTTTATTTTGCCTTGTCAGAAGCTGGTTTTTAGTTGCCCAGCACAATCTCCACGCGGCGGTTTTGGGCCCGGCCTTCGGGCGTGGCGTTGCTGGCGACGGGTTCGGTAGCGCCGTGGGCGTACACCTGCACGCGGCCGGCGGGGAAGGCGCTGGCGCTTTTTTGTTCCAGCCAGTGCTCCACGGCCAGGGCGCGGTCTTCGGAAAGCTGCTGGTTGCGCTGCGGATCGCCTTGGTTGTCGGTGTGGCCGTGGACGGCTACTTTGAGGCGGCCCGCAACTACCAGATCGTCAAATAGTTGGTTGAGCTGACGCTGCGTTTCGGCCGTGAACGTGCTCTTGCCGGTTTCAAACTCGATGTTCCAGGCCCGCTTGCTCACGCTCTGGCGGATCTCGTCGTCGGCGGCAAACTTCTGCGTTTCGGCCGGCGCGATGGCTTTGCCTTTGTACTGCTCCTGGAGTTGGCGTAGCGGCGTCAGATCGAGCATTTCGTCGAGGGGCACGTAACTGGGCAGCTCTTTGGGGTACAACCGGCTTTGCACGTCGCCGAAGGTCTTATAAACGGAAGCGTAGATGTTGGTGCCGCCGTTGTCGAGGCCGAACAAGGTCAGGTTGTCGGCGAAGTTAAAGGCCTTACTACCACCGAGTTCCACTACTTCGCCGTTGCGGTCGGTTTCGCTCACGCCTTTGTAGTACTTAAGCCAGTAAGCACCGGGCTTGTCTTGGTCGGCGTACACGGCGGCCGAAATGTCGGCGGCGCGTTGCAAAGCTTCGGGGTGCGATTTTACCTGGTCACCGGCCACGGCCATGGCCGTCATGATGCCGGTAACTTCCTTCTGATGAGCATCATACCACCGCTTGGTCGTGACCATGATGTTGGGCATCTGGTTGGAGTAGTCTTTGGTCGAGACGATGGTCACGAGGCCGCCTTTTTGCTTGGCAATGTTCACGTCGCCGGGCGTCCAGGTGGCCACGCCGTCGGCGACTACATCGATTTTCACGCCGGTGTTTTTGCCGTTCACCACTTTGGTGCGCGACTCGGGTTTGCCCACAATGTACTTTTCGGCGGCTACCAGGAAGTCGCTGGCCGCCATGAAGTTGACGGCTTCGGGGTCATAGGTGGTTTCGTCGGGGTTGACTTTCAAGCCGTTGTCGGCGCACCATTTCAGGGCAATGTTCTGGTCGCCGTCGCGCAGGTAGCAGGCAATGGTTTTGCCCAGCGCCGATTTCGGGTGGTCAAGCCATTCTTTGGGGCCCATCAGCTTGTCTTCGCCGAAGGATTTGCCGCAGCTGTAAGGCAGGATTTGCAGGCCGGTACCGGCCTTTTGCAGTTGCACTTGCACGGCCGAGAAAGCCGGCAGTCCGTCGCCCATGATGCTGACAATCAGGCCCGGCGTTTCCGGGTTGTTTTTCAGGTCAAGGGCGTTTTTGACCAAATCGGCCTGCATTTTCGACACGTCATCCTGCCGCACAATTTGTAGGTCAATTCCGTTGGCGGCCATGCTCGACCCCACCGTGGTGCGCGGCCCGCCGTTGGCCAGCATGCCGGCCATCTGCGAGTTCCAGGCCATTACTTCCCACACCACAGGCGTGCCCTTGTCAGCGGGCTGGGTGCCGGGCAGCGGCGCGAGCGGCACCGCAATGTTGGCGCGGGAGCCCCCCGTAGCGGTAGGCAGTTCGATGGAGTTGAGCAGCACCGATTGGGTTTCGGCTTTTTTGAAGACGGCACCGCTGGAAACCAGCTTGTTGATGCCGAAGTAAAGGAGTGCCACGATGAGGGCACCAATTACAATTTTACCGCGGGTTGTCATTTTAGTAAGGGCAAAAGGAGAGTGGTGCGCCGGTTTGGGCGCAGAAATTTTAGGTTGATTTTGGGTGTAGGTCAGCTCACCGACGTTGGTGAGAGACTTGCTTGGGCATGCTTAGCATGCGGGGAAGTAGGCTGGGCAACAGGGGCTTCGCAGGCGAGGCAAGTCAGCCCTATGCCAAGCAGCAGACTAATCAAGGAGGCTAGAATAGGCATCGTCGGTGGCTTTGCGGGTTTGGGCCGCGTTGAGGTTGCTGATGGGCTTTTCGTCGAGAATGGCGTTGAAATCGCCTTTCTGGTATTTCTCGAGCAGGCGCTGGCCTTTCTCGCTCATCACGCCGTTCTGGATGTCCATTTCCTTCACGAACTCCTGCGAGTAGCGCATGGCCTGCTTGATCTGGCCGAGTTGCTGGGCCATGTCCTGGGCCACGCGGTCGGTGGCGAGGTCGAAGAAGTACTTTTTGTCGGGGTCGCCGCGCAGGATGTTCATGGCGGCCCGCATGCCCGAGCTAGTGCGCTTCACCAGTTCGTACTCGTCTTTCAGTAGGTTGACTTTGAACTTGCTGCCGTCGATCTGGCGCAGGGCCGCTTTCAAGATCTGGCGCATGACCAAGGTCACGTTGGCCGTGGTGGTGAGCATGGGTTGCAGGCGCTGGTTGTACTCCTGGAGCTGCGCGGCCCGCGAGGCGTACGATTCGGCGGCGTCTTTTTCGCCCTGGCGGGTGGCTGAGCTGGCCAGCGAGAGATACTCCTGCATCTGCTCGTTGTTGGCGCTCATCTTGCGCTTTACCAACTGGTGCGCGCCCTCGATGTGGCCGACTTCGGCGTTCATTTTGTGGGCTTCCTGCTCGGTGTTGCGGATGTAGTCTTCCATGATGCCGATCGGGTCGGTGTTGACAAAAATCCCAGAGGCGGTGCGGAAGATGCGCTGCCCGGCGTACCAGAGCCCGGCTTTAATGCGCTTGTTGGTGACCAGCAGGAACAGCGCAAACAACGCTCCCAGCCCGATACCCAGCTTCACCGTATCGAACACAATGTCAACCAGATACGGCACGATCTGGCCCCAGAAGTACACGCTCGTGGCAGCAGCACCTGCCAGAAATACCCAGCCGGCGGCTTTCTCCGGCTTTTGCCACTTGGGCAAACCGGCATCTTGAGAAGGAGGAAGGAAAGTGTTCATCGGGGTCATTTGGTTGAAGAGGTGAAGGGTGAGGTAGGTCCGGCGAGGAAAGATTGCGTGGCCTGCCGGTGGGCCTGCAATTCGGTGGCGGCCGTAGCGTTGGCCAGCTCGTAGGAGGCAAGGGCCGCCCCAGCTTTCTGGCGCTCCTCTTGCAGTTGTTGTTGAGCCGCAAGGAGTTGTTGGCTCTTTAATTCTAGCTGGCGCGTGAGGTCGGCGAGGTCGGCTTGCAGCTGCTTTTCTTGTTGGAGCAACTGCACAATCGGGCCGGGCGGCGCCTTCGGAATCTGAATTTCGCCGATCTTTTCGCGGTGGCGTTCGAGCACTTTGTTGCGGTCGGCCACCAGTTTTTGCTCAAACTGTTCGGCCGAAGCCAGCAGCGTAGCCAGGTCGAGGCCGGTGACGGCGGCGAAGGCGTTGAAGGCCGTCTGGTAGAGCACCGGGCCACTCAGCCCGCTGGCCGACATGCTTTTTACCATTTTGGTGTAGGCCATGAAGTCCTTGCCGTCGCCGGCAAGCAGCGACTGGATGTGGTCGAGGTGGCGCTGCTCGGCTTGCGTGACCGTTGTGGGCGCGGCTGGTGTTCCGGCGCCTGCTGGTGTAGGTGGCACGGCAGGCGTATAAGGCGGTTGCGCCGCCCCGGGCAGCGGGCGGGCGGCTTCGGCCTTGGCCGGACCCTGCGCGTCGTCTTCGATGAAGAAGTCTTTCGCGGCTTTGGCGAGGTTGTCTAGAATAGCCATGATCGGGGCAGCTTGGTGGTTGGTGACGTGAGCCTAAAGCCAAGACCAATGCCGTTCCCGGATATATGCTTTTGGTTTTATTATATAGTGTTGATTACCAGCTGATTAAAAATAAAAACCCGCCCGGTGTAGCACCGGGCGGGGTAAGGTACCCTTCCATTTTGGTAGGGTTGGTTTTCCATAACGGTAGCCGTGCACGCTGCAAGCCCACCACACGATCACCGGGAAATGCTTATGACAAGGCAGGCAACAGCTGCTGCACCTGCGTTTGCAGGTCGGTGAGTGAACCGGTGTTGTGGAGCACGGCGGCAAAATGCGGATAATCGTCGAGGGAGGTTTCGCTGGGGTGCGCGTCGTCGCGGGTGCCGTCGCCGCGCTGGCCGAGCGGGTCGCCTTCCACGCGCAGCATCAGGCCGCCGCGCTCGCGGATGCGGTCGGCTTCGCTGGGGAAGCGCACGTCGGGCACCAGCACAAACCCCTCGGCGGGCAAGTTGGCAAAAAAAGCTTTCACCCAGATTTCGGGCTCCCACACGCGCAGGGCTTGTCCAACTTGCTGCAGCATTTCGCCGCGCGTCCGACCGAACACGGGCAGCAACTCGGCTTTGCCCGGCTGCTCGTAATAGGGCGCCACGTCTTCGCCGGCCAGGGCCGCGCACACTGCTTTGATGGCGTCGCCGAAGGAGCGCGTCTGCCACTGCCGCTCGGGTTGGAGTTGCTGGAGCAAGCGTGCCACGGTGTCTTTGCCGCTGCCGCGGCGGCCCGAAAGCCCAAGTAATCGAATCATACACAAGAAAAATGAGCGAGAGAACCGGCGCCGGGCGCCGGGCAAAGCCCGGCCCGTGGGCCAGTACTTATACCTTATAGTATAGGGTGCCTAAAGTCGGAATAGGGAGTAGCAAAAACTTTCAATTTCGAATCGGCCAGGCCCTACACCGTTTTAAGGGAGCACAAAGTACAGGCGCAAGTCCGCTGAAAAGCAACGAAATTTTCTGACGGAGTGGCCAACTCGTGTCCTTTCCTGGCGATGTCAAAGCGATTCTTTGTTGGTGTAATTTGTAATTGTTTGATTATGAAATACTTGTGGATAATGCGTTTGCTTAAACAAAGCCGCACGGCTGCGGGTTGCTACTGCATCTCAAAGAGGTTCAATGACGCGAGAGCCACAACTTTTTGCGGAAAAAGTTTTCTTACGTCGCTGGCGCTCTTACTTTTGCCCTGAATTCTACGCTATGCTCGCTGCCGCGCCCGTCTTCTGCCACCTCCGCCCATTGGCCGCCGCCCCCGTTGTGGGCGTTGCCGCCTCGGAGCTGCGCATGGCGCATCCTCATCAGCACGGGCACCATTCCTCTTGCTAGAGGAATGATACACGCATATTGACCCCGTGGGGCGAGCCGCTTTGGCTCCCCGGCCGCCCAAACCAGGCGGCTCCGCTGCTTGTTGCCTGTGCGACGCGGCGAAGGGGTCGGGTTTTCCGTAAGCCTTTCCGGGGCAGTCGCTGAAGCCAGCTGCTCCGCCCGAGTTTTCCCTCCGCTTTTATCCTTTTAATTTCCATAGCATGATTCGTCTGGCCATCCAGAAATCGGGCCGTTTGAGCGAAGACTCGCTGAACCTGATCCGGGAGTGCGGCATTTCCTTTGTCAGCAGCACCTACAAGCTCAAAACCGAAGCCACCAATTTTCCGCTCGAAATCCTGTTTCTGCGCGACGACGACATTCCGGGCTACGTGCAAGACGGCGTTGCCGACCTGGGTATTGTGGGGCAGAACGTATTGGTCGAGGCCGGATTTCCGGCCCTAGAGGTCGAAACGTTGGGCTTCAGCAAATGCCGCCTGTCGTTGGCCGTGCCGCGGTCGGTGGCCTACGCCTCCGTGGCCGATCTGCAGGACAAAAACATCGCCACTTCGTACCCCGAAATTCTGGGCCGTTACCTGGCCGGGCAGGGCGTACAGGCGCAGCTGCACACAATCAGCGGATCGGTGGAAATAGCCCCTAGCATTGGGCTGGCCGACGCCATCTGCGACATCGTTTCGTCGGGCTCCACGTTGCTGGGCAACGGCCTGCGCGAAGTCGAAACGGTGTTTCGCTCGGAAGCCGTCCTGATTGCCAACCAAAACCTGAGCGCCGAAAAGCAGGAAATCCTGGAGCAGTTGCGCTTCCGGATGCAGGCCGTGCGCCGCGCCCGCCGCAATAAATACATTTTGCTCAATGCCCCTGCCGCCTCACTCGACGCGGTGCGGGCGCTGCTGCCCGGCATCAAGTCGCCCACGGTGACGCCGCTAGCAGAAGAAGGCTGGGTGTCGGTGCAGTCGGTGGTGAACGAAGACGATTTCTGGCACATCACGGGCCAGCTCAAGGCCGTGGGCGCCGAAGGCATTCTGGTGCTCCCGATCGAGAAAATGATCAGCTAAGGACAGCTTCGACCTCGTTTGCCTTGTTTTAATAAGTGCTTGATTGTTAAGTGGTTATAAATAGCTTCTTGTTTGCTTTTAACTGCTTAACCGTTTGATAGCCAACCCTATGCAAATCATTCAATATCCCAGCCTGAGCGAATGGGCCGCGTTGCAACAGCGGCCGGCCGCCGCCGAAGCCCAGCAGGTGGAGCAGCGCGTGCGCCAGATTTTCGACGACGTGCGCGCCCGGGGCGATGCCGCGCTGTTCGACTACGCCGCCGAGCTCGACAAGGCCACGCTGACGCAACTGCGCGTGACGCCCGAAGAGCTGGCCGCGTCGATTTCGCAGGTGCCCGCCGAATTGCAGACCGCCATCCGGCAGGCCCACGCCAATCTGTGGAAGTTTCATGCCAGCCAGCGCGAGGAAGAAAAGCGCGTGGAAACGATGCCTGGGGTGGTGTGCTGGCGCAAGGCGGTGCCGGTGCAGCGCGTGGGTTTGTACATTCCGGGTGGTTCGGCGCCGTTGTTCAGCACCTTGTTAATGCTGGGCGTGCCGGCGCGGTTGGCGGCTTGTCCGGAAATCGTGTTGTGCACGCCGCCAAGCCCGGATGGCTCGGTGAACCCCGTGATTTTGTTTACGGCTCAACTGCTCGGCATCGCCACCATAATCAAGGCGGGGGGGGCGCAGGCCGTGGCCGCGCTGGCCGGCGGCACCGACAGCGTGCCGGCTGTGGATAAAATTTTCGGTCCCGGCAACCGCTACGTCACGGCGGCCAAGCAGTTGGCCGCCCAGCGCGGCGTAGCTATTGACTTGCCGGCCGGACCGTCGGAAGTATTGGTCATTGCCGACAACACGGCGAACCCGGCGTTCGTGGCGGCCGATTTGCTGTCGCAAGCTGAGCACGGCCCCGATTCGCAGGTGGTGGTGCTGACGGATTCTTTTGAGTTGCTGCTGCAAGTCAAAGAAGAAGTTGATCGGCAATTGTTGGAACTGCCGCGGCAAGCAGTGGCTACGCTAGCCTTGCGCGAGAGCCGGGCGATTTTGCTGCGGACGCCGGAAGAAATGCTGTTTTTCTCGAACCAATACGCCCCCGAGCACCTGATTCTGGCCGTGCGCAACCCCGAAGAGCTTGCGGCCGGCGTCACCAGCGCAGGCTCCGTGTTTCTGGGGCACTACACGCCCGAAGCCGCCGGCGATTATGCCTCCGGCACCAACCACACGCTGCCCACCAACGGCTACGCCCGCAACTACAGCGGCGTATCGCTCGATTCGTTTCTGAAGAAAATTACCTTCCAGCGCATCTCCGCCGAAGGCCTGCACCACGTGGGCCCAGTAGTCGAAACGATGGCCGAAGCCGAAGGGCTGCGTGCCCACGCCCGCGCCGTGACCCTGCGGCTGGAAGCCTTGTCGGCGGCAGAATAAGCTCACGCTTTGGGTACCTTATAATAAGGAGTAGCCAAGCGCTGCGGCAAGAGGCCGCGAAATCATTCTTATCAGCGTCAAATCGCGATTTATGTTCAAGCTAGAAAGCCTCGTGCGGCCCAACATCCGGGCTATGAAACCTTACTCGTCGGCCCGCGACGAGTTTCAGGGCGAGGCGCGCGTCATGCTCGACGCGAACGAAAACAGCCTCGGTTCGGCCGGCCCAAGCCAGTTCAACCGCTACCCCGATCCCTTGCAGCGCGAGGTAAAGCAGGCCCTCGCGCCGCTGAAGGGCGTGGCCGCGGAACAGATTTTTCTGGGCAACGGCTCCGACGAAGCCATCGACCTGTTGGTGCGCCTGACCTGCGTACCCGGCCACGACCACATCCTGATTCTGCCGCCGACCTACGGCATGTACGAAGTGGCCGCCAACCTCAATGATGTAGGCATCGAGCGCATTGCGCTGACCGCTGATTTTCAAATTTCACAAGATTCTGTTAATCAGATACTTGCGTCAGAGGCAAAATTGGTCTTTCTGTGCTCGCCTAATAACCCTACCGGCAACCTGCTGCACGCCGATGCTGTAGAGCAAATTCTGCGCGGCTTTCGCGGCCTGGTAATCGTGGACGAAGCATACGCCGATTTCGCCGACGCCCCGAGCTGGACGACTCGCCTGGCGGAATTCCCGAACCTGGTGGTGCTCCAAACGTTTTCCAAGGCCTGGGGCCTGGCGGGGCTGCGCCTGGGTATGGCTTTCGCCTCGCCGGAAATCATTGGCTACCTCAACAAAATCAAGCCGCCCTACAACGTGTCGGAA
Source organism: Hymenobacter jejuensis (assembly GCF_006337165.1). Classification (NCBI taxonomy): domain Bacteria; kingdom Pseudomonadati; phylum Bacteroidota; class Cytophagia; order Cytophagales; family Hymenobacteraceae; genus Hymenobacter; species Hymenobacter jejuensis. Next base: position 4,528,904 of record NZ_CP040896.1, on the reverse strand, counting down.
GTAACCCAGCGGCATGCCTTGCAGGCCTTGCAAGCGGCTGCGCATTTTGAGGAATTGCGCCACACGCTGCTCCGCGGCCGTGCGTGGCTGGCTGAGCGCCTGCCCGCCGTGCCCATCGTCGAGCATGTGTTTCCTTCGGATGCCAACTTCCTGCTGACCAGGTTCAAACCCGATGCGACCGCGGTGTACAACTACTTGCTGGGCAAAGGCATCGTGGTCCGCAACCGGACTACCCAGCCAGGGTGTGCCGGCACGCTCCGGCTAACGGTGGGCACGCCCGAAGAAAACGAGCAACTGCTTGAGGCGTTGCAAGAATACCGGCCATCCTAGTTTTGTCAGCTGCGCGCGATCTTTGATGCGCAAAGCCGGACAGACGGACCCGCTTGAGTTTTTTCTCCTTGACTGCGCACGCTAGGCCTGCGCTACTTTACCCCATGAAAAAAGTTCTCTTTATAGATCGCGACGGCACCATCCTCGTCGAGCCGCAGCCGAGTCAGCAAGTCGACAGCCTGGAGAAATTTCAGTTTGTGCCGGGCAGCATCACGGGCCTGGCCCGGATTGCCCGCGAGCTCGACTACGAGTTGGTATTGGTAAGCAACCAGGATGGCCTCGGTACCGACAGCTTCCCGGAGCCTACCTTTTGGCCCGCGCATAATTTGATGTACGACATTCTGCGCGGCGAAGGAGTGGAGTTTGCGCGCGAGCACATCGACCGCAGCTTTCCGCACGAAAACCTCCCAACGCGCAAGCCCGACATTGGCATGCTGGCCGAGTACCTCGATCCGGCCAACGGCTACGACTTACCGAACTCCTTCGTAATCGGCGACCGGCTCACCGACGTGGAGTTGGCCCAGAACCTAGGGTGTCAATCCATCCTGATTCGGGAGGAGGCTGACGAGCGCGCCGCCCTGACTACAACCAGTTGGGAAGCGATCTATCAGTTCCTGCGTTTGCCTGCCCGTAAGGCCGTGGTGCAGCGCGACACGAACGAAACCAAAATCCGCATCGAACTCAACCTTGATGGACAAGGCCGCCCCCAGATGCACACTGGCCTGGGTTTCTTCGACCACATGCTCGACCAACTCAGCAAGCACTCGGGCGTCGACATGAACATCACGGTGCAAGGCGACCTGCACATCGACGAGCACCACACCATCGAGGACACCGCGATTGCCTTGGGCGAAGCATTTGCCCAAGCGGTCGGGGATAAGCGGGGTTTATCGCGCTACGGTTTTGTACTCCCCATGGACGACGTGTTGGCACAAGCAGCCATAGACTTTTCGGGTCGGCCGTGGCTGGTGTGGGACGCCGAGTTCAAACGCGAGCGAATTGGAGATATGCCGACCGAAATGTTCTACCATTTTTTCAAGAGCTTTTCCGACGCTGCTCGCTGCAATCTCAACATCAAATGTGAAGGGCAGAACGAGCACCACAAGATCGAAGCCATCTTTAAAGCCGTTGCCAAAGCCATTAAAATGGCGCTGGTGAGGGATGCCAATAAGATGGAAATTCCGAGCACGAAAGGGGTGTTGTAAGGGTATCCAAATGTTTAAACATTTGGATAAAGGGTTGGCTGGCTGGAAATAACGCCACCTTCTGTATCTTGAATCTTGACGAAGAGGCATGCCTGAAGGAACGTCTTTGTATAAACAAATGAGTAATAAACATATTTATTCAAATGGAAATAGCGGTAGTTGATTACAAAGGCGGCAACGTGCAATCGGTCCTGTTTGCACTGGAGCGATTGGGCGTGCGGGCTACCCTTACTGCCGATGCTGACACAATCCGGCGGGCCGATAAGATTCTGTTTCCGGGAGAAGGCGAAGCAGCTTCGGCCATGCACGAGCTGCGTGCCCAAGGGCTCGACCAACTATTGCCTACCCTGACGCAGCCCTTTCTGGGTATATGTTTGGGAATGCAACTGCTGGGAACGCACAGCGAGGAAAACGACACCGACATGTTGGGCATTCTGCCGTTTGAGGTAAAACGCTTTCCCAAAGACCAAGCCTACAAGGTGCCGCACATGGGGTGGAACAACCTACACCGCCTCCGTTCGCCGCTGTTCGACGGGCTGCAGGACGAAGATTACGTGTACTTCGTGCACAGCTACTACGCTCCGGTCGGCGACTACACCATTGCCGAAGGCGAGTATCCGACGCCGTTTAGCGCGGCTGTGCAGCACCGCAACTTTTACGCCGTGCAATTTCATACCGAGAAGAGCGGCCCGGTGGGCACGCGCATCCTGGAAAACTTCCTGAACCTGTAGCCGCCTTCCTCCTATGGAAATCATCCCCGCCATTGACCTCATCAACGGCCAGTGCGTGCGCCTCACCGAAGGCGACTTTGCCCAGCAAACCACCTACGATTCGGATCCGCTGGCCGTGGCGCAACGCTTCGAGCAGCACGGCGTGCGCCGGTTGCACCTCGTCGACCTCGACGGGGCGCGGGCCAAGCAGCCGGTCAATCTGCCGGTGCTCGAGCGCATTGCCCGCCACACCCAGCTGACCATTGATTTTGGCGGCGGTTTGCAAAGCAACACGGCGGTGCGGCAGGCTTTCGACGCGGGCGCGGCGCAGATCACGGCCGGCAGCATTGCCGTGCGCGAGCCCGACACGGTGGGAGAGTGGCTGCGCACGTTCGGGGCCGAACGCATCCTTATCGGGGCCGATTTTCGGGACAACCACATTTCCATCAACGCCTGGGCCGAGCAGAGTGAGCGCACGCTGGTAGAGTTTATCGAGCAGTACCTCGCAGCCGGCGCCACTACCTTTGTGTGTACCGATGTCAGCAAAGACGGCAAGCTGCAAGGCCCGGCCCTTGCCACCTACCAGCAATTGCGGCAGCGGGTGCCCCAGGCGCAGCTCGTGGCCAGCGGCGGCGTGACCACCCTGGCCGACGTAGAAGCCCTGCAAGCCGCCGGGTTGCACGGGGCCATCATTGGCAAGGCCATCTACGAAGGCACGATTAGTCTGGAAGAGCTGCGCCCGTTTTTGAGCTAGGAATGACTTTTATAAATAATTGGTAATCAAGTGCTTACAAAAAGAATCATTCCCTGCCTTGACGTCAAAGATGGCCGCACGGTGAAAGGGGTGCAGTTTGAAGGGCTGCGCGACGCCGGCGACCCGGTGGCGTTGGCCGCGCGCTACGCCCAGGAAGGCGCCGACGAGCTGGTGTTTCTGGACATCACGGCCACCAACCAAAAGCGCACGACGTTGGTGGCCTTGGTGCGCGAAGTAGCCGCCACGCTGGACATCCCGTTTACGGTCGGCGGCGGCATCGGCACCGTAACCGATGTGGAGGCGCTGCTGCTGAACGGGGCCGATAAGGTGAGCATCAATTCGGCCGCGCTGCACCGCCCGGAGCTGATCGACGAGCTGGCGCGCCGCTTTGGCTCGCAGTGCATCGTGGTGGCCGCCGATGCCCGCTACACGGCCGAACACGGCTGGCAGATTTACACCCGCGCCGGCACGCACAACACCGGCCGCAACGCCGTGGAGTGGTGCCGCGAAGCCGCCGAACGCGGCGCGGGCGAAATCCTGCTCACCTCCATGAGCAACGACGGCACCAAAGACGGCTTTGCCCTGGACCTGACGGGCGATGTATCGCGGGCCGTGTCGGTGCCGGTGGTGGCGTCGGGCGGGGCCGGCAGCATTGCGCATTTCACGCAGGTGTTTCGGCAGGCGCAGGCCGATGCAGGCTTGGCGGCCAGCATCTTTCACTTCGGCGAGATCGGGATTCGCGAACTCAAAGAGCAGCTGCGCGCGGAAGGCATTCCGGTTCGTTCGTAAGATTATTTTATAAGTAATTGATAGTCAATTACTTGTGTTAATACGTAGTTGTTGAACCATGACTCTTGATTTCGCGAAAATGGACGGCCTGCTGCCGGTGGTCGTGCAGGATGCCGCCACCGGCCAGGTGCTGATGCTGGGCTACATGAACCAGCAAGCGCTGGACCAAACCCAAGCCGAAGGCCGCGTGACGTTTTTTTCGCGCTCCAAAAATCGGCTCTGGACCAAGGGCGAAACCAGCGGCCACTTTCTGACCGTGGTAAGCCTGCACCCTGACTGCGACGGCGACGCCCTTCTGATTCGGGCCATTCCCGACGGGCCCACCTGCCACCGCGGCACTACCAGTTGCTTTGAGCAGCCCGAGCAAACGGCGTATCCGGCCGCGCCGGTGGGATTCATTGCCGAACTAGAGCGCCTCGTGCAGCGCCGCCGCGATTTTCCGGACGAAGACCCCAACTCGTACACGGCCTCGCTTTTCCGTAAAGGAATGCCCAAAATCGCCCAGAAAGTAGGCGAGGAGGCCGTCGAAACGGTGATCGACGCCGTGGGTGGCAACCTCGAAGGCCTGAAAGGCGAAGCCGCCGATCTGCTGTATCACTTGCTGGTGCTGCTGGCCGCCGCGCAGCTTACCCTCGACGACGTGGTGGCGGTGCTGCGGCAGCGGCACACCACGATTTCGGCCGGCCAGCGGCGGGAGTAAGCGCCCAAAATACTGGTGTAGGCCAATGTCGCTGGGAAAGTTCTATTGGGTCTTGCCTTATTGCACTAGTAGCTAAGCAGTTCGCTTATGTGCCTGTTTATTTAAACATATTTGTTGGTTGAATGCCCTTGAATCCGAAAAGGCGGTTATCTTGCCTTGCAGCTGGTCTGTAAACGGCCGACTGCTTTGTTTTTCGAGCTAGTTCATCTCTTATGGTTCCTTCCCCGATTGCACACGCGATGCGGCTTTGGCAAGATATGCTGGGCCGAGAACACGAAACGCCCCGCTCTTTTCTCTGGCAGAATGTAGAAGACATGGAACCCGACGAAGGGGGCGCCATTGAGTGGAAAAACCAGCAAACCAAGACGCGTATTTACTTCAAGGGCGATAAAGTCATTTGCGTACTGGGCGATTACAGCACCTGGCGTCGGCAGTGGATGGCCTTTGCCAAGTGGCACAAAGTTCCCCTGAAGCAGATGGGGCTGAATTAATATCGCGGTTCAAAAGGCAGAAGGCGACCCCTGAATAAAGCGTCCGCGGTAGGCAGTCGTGGGGCAGGGTAAGGCGTTGGCAGGAGAAAGCACGGCGTTGCGTTGGACATTGTAATACCGGTAGCGGATGGATTCCGCGCGGGTGCTTGGTTTTCTGCCTACCTTGCGCCCCGTTTTTAGCTGTTTCTATGCCTGCTACCCCCGATTACCTGGCCCTGCAATCGCTGACCGTGCTGGTTCCCGTCTACAACGAGGAAGAAAGCCTGCGGCAGTTTGTGGTGGAGATGAACAAATTCCTCGAACAGACGCCGGTGGCCACTACCGTTCTGTTCGTCAACGACGGCTCTACAGACGGCTCGCTGGCCATTCTGCGCGAGATCTGCCGCCACGACACGCGCTACGAGTTTATCTCGCTGAGCCAGAACCGGGGCCTTTCAACGGCCATCAAGGCCGGCGTCGACCACTGCCGTACTACGCTCATCGGCTACATCGACTCCGACATTCAGACTTCGCCGCTGGATTTTCTGAAGTTCTTCGAATTCTTCCCCGAGTTCGACATGGTCAACGGCATTCGGGCCAAGCGGCAGGACACGTTGGTCAAGAAGCTCTCCTCAAAAGTGGCCAACACCGTGCGGCGCACGCTCATCAACGACGGCATTCAGGACACGGGCTGCCCGCTCAAGATTCTCAAGATCGAGTATGCCCGCCGGCTGCCCTTGTTTCACGGCATGCACCGTTTCCTGGGGGCGCTGGTGCAGTTGCAGGGCGGCCGCGTCAAGCAGATTCCGGTGCAGCATTTCCCTCGCTTTGCCGGCACGGCCAAGTACAACCTCTGGAACCGCGCCTGGAAACCCCTGGTCGACACGTTCGGCTTCCGCTGGATCCGTTCGCGCTGGAAAAACTACGAGATCGGGGAGCAGCAGCGCGGCGCGGGTGCGCCCGGTAGCCGTGCGTAGTCGGGGGTGGTGAGCATGTCGACGCAAACCCTAGCCCTGGCCATCGGGCTGATTTCGCAGCTGCTGTTTTCGAGCCGCATTGTGCTGCAGTGGGTGCAGAGCGAGCGAGCGCGGCGCGTGCTGGTGCCGACGTTATTTTGGCAAATCAGCCTTGTGTCGTCGTTTATGATGATCGTGTACGGCATTCTGCGCCACGATCCGGTTATCCTGGGCGCCCAGATCATCAGTTACGCCATCTACATTCGCAACCTGCAGCTGCTGGGCGAATGGCGCAAGCTCCACGGCCTGTTCCGGGCGGGCGCGTACGCGTTTCCGTTGGCCATGCTGGCGTGGTTTGCCGTGGGCAATCAGCATTTTAGCCTGCGCAGCATGCTCGACGCCCGCATTCCGCGGGGCGTGCTGGTGCTGGGCGCGGTGGGCCAAACCATCTTTCTGCTGCGCTTCGTCTACCAGTGGCTGTATTCCGAGCGCAAGGGCGAATCGGTGCTGCCGCTGGGATTCTGGGTGGTGAGCTTTGTAGGCTCCGTGCTGATTTTGCTGTATGCCTTCCTGCGTGTGGATGCCGTTCTGATTCTGGGCAACGTGTTCGGTACCGTGGTGTACGCCCGCAACATCGTGCTGCTGCGCCGCGAGCAACAAGCCAAGGCCGCATAAGAACGCAGCAACAAGGAAAATCAAAAAGGCCTCTTCATAAGTAATTGATAATCAATTACTTGCGAAGAGGCCTTTTCTTGTTAAAACCTTATAGTAGTTGTGCCTGGTGCGTTTCGGCCAGCCACTGCACGAACTGCCGCAGGCCGTCGGCGAGCGAGGTGCGGGGTTGGTAGCCGAGCAGGCGTTGGGCCTTGCTAATGTCGGCGTAGGTAATGTCGACGTCGCCGGCCTGCATGGGCAGAAACTCCAGCTGCGGCGTGATGCCCACGGCTTTGCCCACTTCCTCAATGAGTTCGAGCAGGGGCACCGGGCGGTTGTTGCCCAGGTTGAGGGTTTCGTACACGTTCTCGTGGTCGAGCAAATACTGCACGCCGCGGGCAATGCCGTCGACGGTATCCAGCACGAAGGTATAGTCGCGGGCGGTGGTGCCGTCGCCAAATACCGGAATCGGCTGGCCGGCGCGCAGCAAACGCACGAACTTATGAATGGCCAGGTCGGGGCGCTGGCGCGGGCCGTACACGGTGAAAAACCGGGCATTCAGCACGTCCAGCTGGTACAAGTGGTGGTAGGTGTAGGTCAGCTGCTCGCCGGCCAGCTTGGAGGCTGCATACGGCGAAATACAGGTCGCGAGCAGGTTCATGTCTTCGCGGAAGGGCCGCTCCGGCGTGTTGCCGTACACCGACGACGACGAGGCAAAGAACAGCTTCTTGATGTCGCGCTGGCGCATCCATTCCAACAGCTGCGTGGTGCCGAGGACGTTGTTTTCAAGGTAGGCAATGGGCTGGCGCACCGACGGGCTGACGCCGGCTTTGGCGGCCAGGTGCACCACCACGTCGATGGGGTCGGCGGGCAGGGCATCGGCCAGGGCTTCGGCCCCGTGGCGCAGCTCGACTTCGTGAAACGAGAAGTGCGGGTGGGAGAGCAGCGGCGCCAGGTTGGCGAGCTTGAGGGTGCGGTCGTAGAACGGGTCAAAATTGTCGAGTCCCACGACGCGGTGTCCATCGGAGAGCAGGCGCTGGCACAAGTGCGACCCGATGAAACCTGCGCAGCCGGTCACCAGAATAGAGGGCATAAGCAGCGGTAGAATGAAAGGAAAGAACCCGCCGAGAGGGGGCGGCAAAGGTAGTGCGATTTAACAATCTGGCGTCGGAATCGTTTAGCTAGGGTGGCCGTATAGCTTTTACCTTTTTTATATACCTATCGCGGATGCATTTGTTACCTACGTTATTGGTTGCGGGGCTGTTGTGTGTCGCCGCCCCGACGATTCAACAAGCTTTTCAACCGCCTTCCGCGGCCCCGCATGCCCGGCGCCTGCTGGTGCTGGGGCATGCCGGCTCGGGGTTTTTTACGCCAATCAATCCCTTTAATGCCTTGCCCCCGAGTAGTTTAGGGGGCATTCAACGCGCCTTGGCGCGGGGCGCCGACGGGGTGGAAGTGGACATTCAGCTCAGCCAGGACAGCATCCCGGTGCTCTACCACGACCAGACGCTGGCCTCCATGACCGACGGTACGGGCTGCGTGAGTCAGCTGTCGGCCGCGGCCCTGACCCGGCTCCACTACCGTGGGGGCTGGCCCTACGATTGGTTGCAGCACGAGCAGCCCATTGCCCTCGAAACGTTGCTCGCCACGTTGGCCAAGCGCCGTAGCTACCCGCATTTGCACCTGGACCTGCACGAACTGGATGAGTGTGCCCCGGACGGTGCAGGGTATGCCCGCTCACCGGCCCTGGTCCGGGCATTAATACGGGCGTTGAAACAATACAACGTGCCCCGCGAGAAAGTCCTGATCCTGACCAACCGTGTAGAAACCTTGCGTTTGTTTCGCGCGCAGTTGCCGGCGGCGGCGCTGGCCCTCGAAATCACCGAAGACTTTGACCAGGGCCTGCCCGTGGCGGTGGCCGAACACCTGCAAGGGGTGGTCATTCGCAAGGACGTGGCCACGCCGGAGCGCGTAACCAAGGCGCAGCAAGCGGGGCTGCAGGTGGTTATCTTCGGGGGGCGCTCGGGCAAAACTCTGGATCGGCTGTTGGCCTGTCACCCCGACGCCATCGAAGTCGATAACCTGGAAGGACTGCTCACCAAGCTGGGCCGGCCGACTTCCGAGGAGGAGCGACTGCCGGCAACGGCCGACGCCGACGTTGATGACGAGAGTGAAGCAGAAGTCGAAGCGGAAGCTAAGCATCAGATAGACTGATACTTACGCAAATTCTACTGAACCCCATACAGACCGGCATTGGACACTACAACTATTTTTCGCCGCTGTGTACCGCGGCAACGCGTGTTCTGGGTGTTGCTCGTCTGCCTGTTCAGCTTCTTTGTGCATTTGGGCGCGCCCGAAGTAAGCCTGATGGAATCCCGCAACTTTGTGGCCGCCCGCGAAATGGCCGCCGGAGGCTCTTGGCTTATTCCAACCATGAACGGGGAGTTGCGCCTGGCCAAGCCGCCGCTCCCAACCTGGGCCGTGGCAGCACTGCTGAAAGTCGTCGGCCCGACCCAGAATCTGGCCGTCCTGCGCCTGCCGGCCGCCCTGATGGCCACGCTGCTGATTTTCTTTTTCTGGGGCCTGGCCCGCGAACTGACCCGGGAGCAGCCGGCCGAAGCCGCGGCTCCCGGTCGCACGGCTTGGCTGTCCGCGCTGGTGTTGGGCAGCAGTCTGCTGCTGGTGACTACGGGTCGGGAAGGGCAGTGGGACATCTTTTCCAATTGCTTTATGGTTGGGTCCCTCTGGCTGCTGGTGCGCGGGCTGAACTCGGCGGGGGCCAGCTACGGCCGCTTTGTGGGAGCCGGTGTGTTGTTGGGGTGTTCTTTTCTGAGTAAAGGCCCGGTCGCTCTCTTCGGGTTGCTGCTACCTTTTGCCGCCTGTTACTGCATACAGCGGCTGAATCCTGCGGGCCGTGCGCGCCTGCGCGTCCATCGTGGCGGGCTGCTGGTGGCCTTGCTGATAGCTGTATTAGTAGGAGGGGCGTGGCCCTTGTATATCTTTGAGCACGTCCAGCCCGCGGCGCTAGCCGTAGCCCAGACCGAAGTAACCGCCTGGCGAGAGCGGCACGTTCAGGCTTGGTGGTACTACCTAAACTTTCCGGTATTTGCCGGTGTTTGGGCCGTAGTTGCTCTGGCGGCCTTGGCTGTGCCGTATGCTCGCCGACGCAGCGAAGCCTATATTCCGTATGTTTTTGCCTTGGGGTGGCTGTTGGTTACGTTGGTGCTACTCAGCGCCGTGCCGGAGAAAAAGGAGCGTTACATGCTTCCCCTGATGCCGCCGCTTGCTTTGTTGATGGGCGGAATGCTCCGCCACTGGGAAACCAGCCGGACGCTGCCCCGCTTGCGGCCTGCCGATGGTGTCTGGCTGCGGGTCTGGGCGGGGCTGCTGCTGTTGGTGTGCCTGCTGGTACCCGTTGCAATGGTGGTCATTAAGTTGCCCGGCTTTGAGCCGGCCACGCTGCGGTTTGGGGCGGCTTTGGGGGTGTTTGGTAGTTTGGCGGTGCTGGTGTGGCGGCAAGGCTGGCAGCGTCGCCAACCCGTGCACCTGACGGGGGCTTCCGCGGCTGGGATGGCGGCCGTTTTGGCGTTGCTGATGCCGGCATACCCGGTCTGGGAAGCTCGGAAAGGCGATGGCTCCCTGCGCCACATTTCCGACGTGCGGGAGCGCGCCGAGTTGCAACGCCTGCCTTGGGTGGGGCAGCAGGAAGTGCACATTAAGCAGGTCTGGAATGCCGGCCGATCCATCCCCACTTGGCACCCCGACACCACGGCCGCCGAGCTGCCGTCGCTTCCGGTAGTGGTTTTTTCCTCCGACCCGCATGTGCTCGAGAAACTGCCCCGCAAATGGCGCGCCCGCCTGCGCAGCGAACGCATCGATAGCTTCTTCCTCGGCCGCACAGCGAAAGACGGCTGGTGGATGGTAAGCTTACTTCAGCGAAAGGTAAACTAGCGTATAGTAATGTAACTGAATGTCAATCAATTAGTTACATTACTAATTGCACCCAATAGTTTATTAACATAATATTTACACGGATTGTTGAATTGCATTTTACCCCAACGGCCTCTTCGTGTCCTTGCGCACAACGGGAGGGGCCGTTGGGGTAATTTCACTTACCGAGTGAGCTGTCTGCGGATCTTTTCCAATAGAAAGCCGACGATTTCTAAGTCATCAGCGTCCTGGATCAGCAACTGCGTATCTATGCCAGGCCCGTTGATCCGGATGGCATAGGCCCGTTCGCTCGTCTGGTCGGTGGAAACGGCCGGCGTAAGTGCTCTTTCAGGCGTTGCCGTCTGTTGGGTAGACGCAGGTTCGTTTGTAGTGCCGTTAATCGCTGTAGATGGTGGAGATGGAGCAGCGCGGGTTGTATCCGTAGCATCTGGTGTGGTAAAGACGTTTGCAGGCCCGCCATTGGGTACAAACTCTGGCTTAGCCTCCTGGTCCAGATCGTCAGTGTCAAGTCCAAACAGACTGGAGATAGCATCCCGCGTCCGGCTGCTGGGTACAAGCGGGGTATCAGGTTTTATGCCATTGGTAGAAAGTACTCCTGAATCGGGCGATACAGTTGTCGCCGGGGTGCTTGCACCGCGCGTGGGCTCTGGAGTCCGAAAAGCATTGATCGGCATTTCAGTACTGGCTAGTTCTCGACGCGGCTGTTGTTGGGCTAGTTGGTCAATGTCGGCTACTACGTTTCGCTCATCCAGAATGCCTACCATCCGAGCGCCGTCCACGAAGGCTTTGGAAACGTTCTGAGCATTAATTTCTTCAACTCCGAATTCCCGGATCAGCATCACATCAAACATATGGACCGGCAGTTCCCGATTGCGAAACTTCCGGCAGATTTGCGTGAATAAGGGAGGATGGAGGAAGGCCTCGCGATGAAAGATTTTCTCTTCCTGCTTATCGTAGGCGTGTTTGATGCGCCTGAAGAGATTTGTTGTGGTGAGCAACTCTCGCTTGCTGGTTAACAAGCCAAACTTAACGGCTGAGCCTATTATTGCTTTAAATGAACCGCTGACCTTTCTGTTAAGCTTACGTGCACACGTTTCAAGTGCACACTTACCACCGGTGTCATCAACAACTTCTGCTACTTCCCAAGCGCCCATGTAACTGGTGCGGGGGTAGTCTATAGTCTTAGGCATATTATTAGGAGAATGTCTTGTGGGTATATACGAAATAAAGAGCAACAAGTATATAAACAACAAGCATACATTAGTAGCATAAAGTACAAAAAAGTACAAAATACTTATTATTATATATGCTTTTTTGTACTATTATATACGTAACTATACTTTTTTAACACATCATTTAATTGTACTACAATATCAATTACTAATTACCTAAAAGATAATACTACCCATACAGTCGGGCGCCTGGGGCAAGCAGTAGGGGCTTTGAGTGATTTTAATGCCGTCTGCAACACCACTGGCGACACATCTCGATTCTTATAGAACTTTTGCCTTTATATATACAAGTGCGGCTAGAAGGCAGTAAATACAGGAGAATGAAAGTTCACGGCAAAGTTTCTGATTCTGATAGACAGGAGGGAACCCAAAGCGCCAGAGTGTTTTCTAACCAATACAGAGCTAACTTCGTGAAATTTCTACTAACCGCCGAGGTCACGACATGGAATTATAGCGCTGCAAGGACACATACATGCCATGGGCGGTCCAACAATGAATACTTATCTAACGCAGCCGTCTGTATTGCCCAAGCACACCAGTTGCCGCTTCGACTTCTGACTCAGCGTGGCCACTAGGCATTGATGATGTGATAATGCAACAAAAAGCTTTGACGAGATGATGAGCACTTTAACGAAACCATCTTTGCAAACCAGCAGGAATTACATAATGCAACAATCGGTGGCGCGCACTTAACCATCTTACATGTCTAGGTTTAACTGCTCTAGATTCTGTGATTTCCGATTTATAACGAGCCGAATTTCAACTGCTTTAAGACACGTGGAAACACAGGGACTTGTCATGCTTCCTAGTAGCTTAAAATTGCTTAAAGCATATATGCAAAGCGTGGAGACCACCGCAATTTGAACAAATTGAACAAAGTCATTTGTCTTATAATTTATATTATGTTAAGTAGAGTTTCCAAGAAATAGCCCGAACAACGAATTCGGGCTATTTCTTGGGTTTTATACTCCCCCGCTTTCACAGGGTTATCGCACTAATTTATTTAAGTGCGCTGAGCTTGGCGTTCATCTTGTCGGCATCGGCTGTGCGACCCAAGCGGAAATACACTTTCTGCAACGAACTGATCGTGGCACGATCGTTTGGCTGAAGCTGGAGCGCTTTCTCGAAATACGGCACCGAATCCTGGAAGTATTTCTTGCCGTCGGCTTCCAGCTTCTTGCCGGACTTCTGGTACGAAGCCAAATCCATCTTGCTGGCTTTGGTATACGCATCGGCGGCCTTGTTGTAGTTGTACACGCCAAGGTTGAACTGCGCATCAAAGTTGTTCGGATCGATCTCAACTGCTTTCCGGTACGCAGCGAGCGCTTGGTCGGGTTGCTTGTTTTGGTCATAGATCGAACCCAACACCGCGTACAAGTTGGAATTGGTGGGGTCAGCAGCAATGGCGCGGTTGATTTTGTCAATAGCATCCTTGCCACGACCCGCCGTCAGGTCCATGTTCAGGTCTTCCAACAAAAAGGCTTTGTTGTTGGGATATGCCTGCAATGCCTGCTGAATGATTTGCTTGGCTTCGGCATCGTTCTTTTCCTGACGCGCGATCTGCAACAACCGGCCGTACACCTGTGGCGACTTGTAATTCAGGGCCATCAGCTTCGAATAGTTGCTTTTGGCCGAGGCAAAATCCTGGTTGGCTTCAGCAGCATAAGCCGCGTACAAATACGCGGTAGTGTCGGCCGGCCGGATTTGCTGCGCCATCTGGTAAGCTTTTAGGGCCTCGCCGTAGTTTTTGCCGTTGTAGTTCTCCACGCCAGCGTTCAGCGCCGCGCCGTACAGGTTGTCCAGCTTGGCAGTAGCCAATTTGCCGTACTCCCCGTCTTTCCCGTCTATTTGAATGGCCTTCTGATAGGATTCAAAGGCAATTTTAGTGCCTTCGCCTGGCTGAAGTGCTTTACCATATATAGGGCTATCCACCATGCCCTGATACACATCGCCCCGGGTATACCAAGTCTTGGCTTTGCCCGAGGTTTTCTCGTTGGTGATGGCCTTGTCGATCTCGGTGCGAGCCTTGTCGAGCGTGCCTTGTTTCTGGAACAGAATGGCATTAGTTACTGCCGAGTTCTGCGCCGAAGCGGTATGCAGCGCGGCAGCAGCCACGAGCGTCAGAAAAATCTTCTTCATAGGTTTTTGCTGAAGAATAAGTAGGGTGAGTGAAAGGAAGGAATTGCTACGCAAACGGCAGAACCCGAAATCGAGTTCTGCCGTGGAAATTAATTTGCGCTAAGGGTCTCTGGATCGGTTAAGGCGGCCAGATCATCGGCGGCGACGTCTACCACTGGCCCCTCCCCGTCCGGATTGCCATTGCCGTTGAGTTCGGCCTCGGCTTCTTTTTCATCGGCCGCGACTTTCGCAACCGACGAGATCTCGTCGCCTTCGTTGATCTTGAGCAACCGCACCCCTTGCGTGGCCCGGCCAATTGTGCGCAGATCGGCTACGCGCAGGCGGATGGTGATTCCCGATTTGTTGATGATCATCAGGTCGTCCGTATCGTTGACGTCCTTAATTGTAACCAACGCACCGGTTTTTTCGGTGATCTTCATGGCCCGAACCCCTTTGCCGCCCCGGTTGGTCACACGGTATTCTTCCAGCTCCGAGCGCTTGCCATAGCCGTTTTCCGATACCACCAACAGCTCCTGCGACGAATCAGAAATGCAGACCATGCCCACTACGCGGTCCTTTTCGTCAGAAAGCGAAATACCGCGAACCCCGGCTGCATTGCGACCCATCGAGCGCACTTTGCTTTCGGAGAAACGCACTGCCCGACCCGAACGCAACGCTACCACCACTTCGCTGTTGCCAGTGGTGAGCTGTACGTCGAGCAGCCGGTCGCCTTCGTTGATGGTGATGGCATTGATACCCGCCGCCCGCGGACGTGAATACGCTTCCAACGGCGTTTTCTTTACCGTGCCCTGTTCGGTGCAGAACATCAAGAACGTATTCTCCAGATAATCAGGATCACGCAACCCTCTGACATTCAGCACACTACGAACAGCGTCTTCACGCGGAATTTCGATCAGGTTTTGGATAGGACGGCCTTTGGCGTTCTTCCCTCCTTCTGGCACTTCGTACACTTTCAGCCAGAATACGCGACCAAGTTCAGTGAAGAACAAGAGGTATTCGTGCGTGGTGGCCACGAACAGGTGTTCCGTAAAGTCATCCTGCTTGGAGGCTGCGCCGCGTGCGCCAACCCCCCCGCGGCCTTGGGCCCGGTACTCGTCGAGGGGGGTGCGCTTGATGTAGCCTTCGTTGGAGATCGTGATTACCATGCTCTCGTCGGCAATCATGTCCTCCATCGAGAAGTCGCCGCCGGCATACTCGATACCGGTACGGCGGGCATCGCCGTAGCGTTCCCGAATGTCGATGAGCTCATCTTTGATGATCTGCCGCTGCAACTCGTCCGACGCCAATACAGCGTTCAGGTGGTCGATCAGGCGCATCAGCTCCTCGTATTCCTTTACAATCTTATCACGCTCCAGGCCCGTAAGCCGCTGCAAACGCATGTCGAGGATAGCACGAGCCTGCACTTCACTCAGGGCAAAACGCGCAATCAACTCAGCACGAGCCACTTCCGGATCTTTCGAACCGCGAATCAAGGAGATCACCTCGTCGAGATGATCGAGGGCAATGAGAAGGCCCTCCAGAATGTGAGCCCGCTTTTGTGCCTCAGCCAACTCGAAACGCGTACGGCGAATGATCACCTCGGCACGATGCTCGACAAAGTACACGATTAGCTCGCGCAGGTTCAACGTCAGGGGCCGGCCCTTGACGAGCGCCACGTTGTTGACGCCGAAGCTGCTTTGCAGCTGGGTGTACTTATAAAGCTGGTTGAGCACCACGTTGGGCATGGCGTCGCGCTTCAGATCGTACACGATGCGCATACCGTCGCGGTCCGACTCGTCGCGCAAGTCGGCGATGCCTTCGATCCGCTTTTCGTTGATGAGGGCAGCCGTCTTTTCGATCATCGACGCCTTGTTCACCATGTAGGGAATCTCGGTGATGATGATCTGCTCTTTGCCCGAAGGCAAGGTCTCAAACTGCGCCTTGGCCCGCACCACAATGCGGCCGCGGCCGGTTTCGAACGCCTGTTTTACGCCTTCGTAGCCGTAAATCGTGCCACCGGTCGGAAAGTCCGGGGCCAGGATGTGCTCCATCAGCTCCGGAATGGTGATTTCCGGGTTTTCGAGGTAGGCAATGATGCCATCCACAACTTCCGTCAGGTTGTGCGGCGCCATGTTGGTCGCCATACCCACGGCAATACCCGACGTGCCGTTGACCAGTAGATTCGGGAATTTGGCCGGCATTACGCTGGGCTCTTCCAGCGAGTCGTCGAAGTTGGGCTGAAAATCAACCGTTTCCTTGTCCAGGTCGCCCAGCAGCTCGTCGGCCAACCGCTTCAGGCGGGCTTCGGTGTAACGCATGGCTGCCGGCGAGTCGCCGTCGATCGAGCCAAAGTTACCCTGCCCATCTACCAGCGGGTAGCGCAAGCTCCAATCCTGGGCCATGCGCACCATGGTATCGTACACGGAGGAGTCGCCGTGTGGGTGATATTTACCCAGCACTTCGCCCACGATACGAGCACTTTTTTTATAGGATTTGTTGTAAGAGACGCCCAGCTCGCTCATGCCATACAGCACGCGCCGGTGTACGGGTTTCAAACCATCGCGTACGTCGGGTAAAGCTCGGGAGATGATAACCGACATCGAGTAATCGATGTAAGCCCCACGCATCTCGTCTTCAATGTTAATCGGAATGATCTTTTCGCCTTCCGCCATAGGGACAAATGAGTCGGCCGGCGGCCCCCGAAAGGGCCGTTCCGGCGCCGGTGAATGAGTACTACGTTAAGCCTGCAAGATACGCAAAAAAGCCCGTTTTACCTAGTATTTCGCCCGCTTTAGGCTACTTCAGGCCCTTGCTTTTATCGTTCTTGTGCCGGCCGGTTTCCTGCTTGTGTACCTTAATCTTTTCGCCAATTGCGGGGTTCTGTTTTTTGAACCACGGTTGCCCGTGATACTTGGTGCCGTCGTGTAAATGCACCTTGCGCGTGTGACAGGAAGCAATCGGACAGGTGCGGCACGAAGCCACCGTCAGAAGCAACATCAGCGGCAGCCCAAGCCGGGTAAAAAGTAAGCGTGATTTCATCCTTCAAAAGTACTAGCTCTTCGCTAGCAGCGTGTAGTGGTTTTTACTTGGCCTCGCCGGTAGTGGTGAAGGTGGGCTGATAATCAGCCCCCGCACCTACGTCCTCGCTGCTCCATTCACGCAGGAATTGCGCCAGAAAGATTTCCATAAAGCGATGGCGCTCCTCGGCCACGGCGCGGGCCGCAGGCGTGTGCAGGCGCTCGCGCAGGTGCAAAAGCTTTTCGTAGAAGTGATTGATCGTAGGCGCTACATTCTGTTTGTAGCTCGCAAACGACTCGTGCGCAACGGGCGGCACCGCGGGGTCGTGCAAGGGACGGCCTTTGTGCCCGCCGTAGGCGAAGGCCCGCGCCACCCCAATTGCCCCGATGGCATCGAGGCGGTCGGCATCCTGCACGAGTTCGCCTTCCAGGGTGCTCATGGGCGTGGGCACACCGAGGCCTTTGAAGGAAATCTCCCGGATGATGGCTTCGACCCGCTGCATCACGGCTTCCTCTACCGCCAGGCCACTCAACCACTCACGGGCGGCGCGCGGACCGGCTTCCTCGTCGCCGCCATGGAATTTCCAATCGGCTACGTCGTGGAGCAAGGCCCCAAGCTCGGTAACTACCATATCGGCGCCCGGCGTGCTAACTGCCAGTTGGCGAGCCACTTGCCACACGCGCCGAATGTGCTCCCAATCGTGGCCGGAACCTTCGTGAAGAAATTTTTGCCGAACAAATTCGGCTGTACGCGCAATGATTTCCTGTGAGTCCAAGGGAAGTAAAGTAAAAGCGATGGTATGCCTGCGCCGCGTCGAGGCTCGACTAGGCGCACCACAAAGCAACGATTCTATCCGCAAATACTTGCCTTCGGCCGGCGGTTACTACGCTTCTCGTAAAAACTCCGGCGGCACTTGGTCCACCAGCCACACGCCGTTGCCCGATTCATAAAAGACAGCTCCACTTTGGTACAGCCCTGCCGCGTCCACTACCAAAACCACGGGCTTGCCGCGCCGGCTCCCTACGCGGCGTGCGGTTTCTGGGTCGGGCGACAGATGGACGTGGTGGCGGTTCATTTTGCGCAGGCCTTCGCGCCGAATGGCTGGCATGGCGGCGGCTACGGTGCCGTGATACAACTCGGCCGGCGGCTCAGAAGGCGTTAGCTGCAAATCTACCGCTACGCTGTGTCCCTGTTGGGCGCGAATGCGGGTACCCGTTTCGTCGTAGGCGAAACGCTGTTTGTCACTTCCCCGCACCAGTTCATCCAGCTGGGCTCGGCTGATGGGCTGCCCTTGGCGGATGCAGGCGGCGAGCAGCTCCTCCACTCCTACCCAGCCCCCGGCCTGCAAGGCCAAGCCCAACGCTTCGGGCCGATGCCGCAAGTGCAGGCTGAGAAATTTGCTAAGGCGAATGGCTTGGGCGGGATTCATGAAGTAAAAGAGGTCATAATTTCTTGTCGAAGCGGCCTTCTGTAACGATCACCGAGTCACAGCCGGGTTGGATAAGCTTGCATAACACCAGCGAAAAGCACGAATGGCAAATATTCCACGCCGGTACTTCCGAAGCGAATCAGCTTTTACAGATATTGGATATACATCAACGCGCTTTCTAAATATAAATATTTGATTATAAATCACTTACACACATAAGTTCAGACATTATAGCTACTCCTTCTTTTTCACTTACAATGCTTTCCACTCCGCTGAATAACCTGCAACTCACCATCCCGGAATCTTTCGCAGGGCGTTCGCCGTTCATAGCGTATATTGCCGTCAAATGACGGTTTGAAACTATGCAAATGACAGCGCTTCGTAAAACTCCGGTGGCCAACATGGTCGATTTGATGGGCGGCGGCACCGTGATTCCGCAGCCGGTGCACAATGAGCTCGACTTATTGGCCGTGGCCATCAAAGGCTTGCCGGTACGCGCCCTGCGGGCATTGCAGCAGCATTTGCGCTTCACCAACAAGGAAATCAGCGCCGTGCTCGACATTTCGGAAAGTACCCTGGCCCGCCGCGAACAGGCCAAAAGTCCGCTGACCCGCGACGAAGGCGAGAAAACCATTCAGCTCTCGGGCGTGCTGCTCAAAGGCCTGGAAGTGTTTGAGAACGAAGACGATTTCAATCACTGGCTCTCCACGCCCAACGTGGCCCTGGGCAACATCCGGCCCAAGTCGCTGCTGAGCTCGGCCATCGGGCGTGACCAGGTGCTGGCCGTGCTGTTTCGCATCGAGTACGGCATGTATTCGTAAGCCGTGCTGCTGTATCGCTTGGGCAAACAGGCCCGCATCCGCGATCTATCGGGCAGCGGTGGGTTGTACGCCCCCGCCCGCTGGCACACCAAAGGCACTCAGATTCTGTACACCTCCGAGCACCTGTCGCTGGCCAAGCTGGAAGTGCTGGCCAACGCCTCGTCGCTGCCCCAGAACTACTACGCCCTCACGCTGGAAATCCCCGACGACGCCTCGGTCCGGCAGATCACGGTTGCGGAACTGCCCGCCAACTGGCAGGAGATTCCGTATCCGCAGGAGCTGGCCGAAATCTCGCGCCTCTGGATACTGGAAGGCCGCTATTGGCTGCTGAAAGTTCCGTCGGCGCAGGCGCCCAGCGAGTGGAACTACCTGCTCAACCCGCTCCACCCCGACCACGTGCGGCTACGCATCGTATCGGTGGAGCCCCACCCCTTCGATCCGCGCCTAAAGCCACTGGACGAGCAGTAATTTCTTTTCAACAACTAGTTGCTGCTCAATTAATTACGCAATAGCATAACTCATGAACCTACTATTTTCCGGCTTATTTATTTACCCTGGCAAAGTGGGCGGGGCCGAGAATTTCTTTATCAACCTGGCCAAAGGCTTCCGCGACCTGCCGGCTGCTGACCACGTTACGCTGCTGCTGCAAGAGCAATTTCGCGATTATTTCGAGGCGCAGTACCCTCAGCTAGACAAGCAGTACGTGAAGGTGCCGTTTAACCGTGGGATCTACGAAATGATCTCGCCGCTCGTGCTGGAGTCGGTTCGGAAGGCGGAGGCGGTGTTCTACCCTAACTACGTGACCGGCTTCAACTTCGGGCGGCGGCGCAAGTTTTTCACCACCCTCCACGACCTGCAATACCTGCACTACCCGGAGTTTTTTTCTGCCCCCAAGCGCCAGTGGCTGCGGCTGGCGCACCTGCACTCGCTCTACCACGCCCGCAAGGTGGTCTGCATTTCGGAGTTTGTGAAAAACGACGTGCTCGAACGCTACGGCGCCCGCTACGCCGACCGCGTCACGGCCATTCACAACCCCATCGATTTCGAGCGCTTTGAACTGTATTTCAAGCCCGACTTGGAGCAGCCCGCCCGGCCCTTCATCCTGACGCTGGCCGCGCATTACCCCCACAAGAATATCCTGACGCTGCTCAAGGCATTTCAAATTTTCAACGCCCGAAACCCTGATTTTCAATTGGTGCTCGTGGGACAAACGGCCGACAAGCTCATCGGCGGCGATTATTCGGCTTATCACCGCCAGATCAACGAGGCCGTGGCCCAAAACCCAAACATCAGCTTCACGGGCTACATCGACAACCAGCGCCTCACCGACCTGATGCAAACGTGCTCGTTTTTCGTGTTTCCCTCGCTATTCGAAGGCTTTGGCATGCCGCCCGTGGAAGCCATGGGCCTGGGCATCCCGACCATCACTACGGCGCGCACATCGCTGAAGGAAGTCACGCTGGGCCAGGCCCTTTACGTCGGCGACCCCGAAAACCCGGAGTCCTTCGTCGAGCAGATGCAGTTTTGCACGGATAACCTAGCCGAGCAAAAACGCCTGTTTCAGCAACGGGCCCCGCAGGTACGGGCGGCGTATAGCCCCGTTACCATCGCACAGCAATACCAGAAAGTCTTCCACGAAGCAAAATAACCGTTTTCAACATAATCAATTGATCACGAATAACTTATACCAAAAAGGAAACACGCCTTTAAAGCTTTATTAAGGCCCACCAGAAATGAAAGATCTTTTCCTCGCGTTTGGGCGAAAACAGGGCGGCCGCTCAATCGAGGGAAAATCGTATTGGTTGAACTACAGCCAAAAACTACTGCCTAATCTACCCTAGTCAAATAAGTAATAAGCCAGAAAAAATTAGCTTTTATCTGGTGCTTTGAGTAACTTCTGAAATCATTCCGCTCTGACTTTTCCCGACTGCAACCGGACTTCTCGTCTGTCTTCTGCCTATGCTTTAACTGATACTGCTCAGCATTTTCCGACTCTTCTGGCCCTACTTTCATGACCTGGCTAAGAAGCAGTGTGCGGTCTGCTTGTTTACTGGTGACCTTCGTCGGCTGCGCGCTCCCCTTACTGGCTTGGCCAGCGGGAGACGGCGAAAGGCACGTTTCCGGCTCGGCGGCGAGCCTGGCGGAAACGATGCAGCTCAAAAAGCTGCTTGACACGGCTCCCCTAGGGCCCGTCGCGACCTACCAACGGCTCGGGTTGCACACCGGCTCGGCGGTGCAGGATTTCTACACCCAGCGGCAGTACCAACCCGTCTGGACGCAAGCGGCCGGCTGGAATTCTTCGGCAACGGCCGCGCTTTCCTTCCTCAGCACGGCCGCCGAATACGGCCTGAACCGCGAAACCTACGGCTGGTCGCAGCTGCGCGCCCTCCCCGACTCCCTGACGTTGCGCTCCGCCGACGCCGAGCGCGCCCATCAGCTGGCCAGCTTCGAGCTTCGCCTCACCGACGCCTTGCTGCGCTATACCCAGCACCTGCACCAAGGGCGACTACGGCCCGGCACCTTAGCGCCCACCGATCAGGATTCGCTGGCTACGCGCCGCGCCGTGGGGCGGCTGTTGCAGGCCCTGGGTAGCCAGGATCTGGCCGCATCACTATTGCACGAGCAACCGCAAAGCCGGATGTATGTGCAGCTGCAACGCACCTGGAGCCGCATGCTGCGCGCCTCACCTGCCGACTCCCTGCGGCTGATGAGCGGCGAGCAAACCGAATTTCGGCGCGTGGCCATCAACCTGGAGCGCCTGCGCTGGGAAGCCGCCGCGGATTCGGAGTACGTATTGGTCAACATTCCGGCCTACCGGTTGCAAGTAATCAAGCGAGGCCAGGTGCTCCAGACGCATCGCGTGATCGTGGGCAAGCCCGTCACGCCCACCCCGCTCATCGACAGCCGCATTATTGTATTCGTGACGGCCCCGGAGTGGCGCGTGCCCTACAGCATCGCCGTCAATGAAATGCTGCCGGAACTCCAACGCGATCCGAGCTACCTGGCCGACAACAACTACCGCCTTTACAACTACAAAAACCAACCCGTGAACCCGTGGCGGGTTCGCTGGAGCAAAGTCACGCCCGAAACCTTTTCCTACTCGATTCGGCAGATGTCGGGCCGCCACAACGCGTTGGGCGGCGTAGTCTTTTATTTCCCCAACGACCACACCGTGTTTCTGCACGACACGCCGGCCCGTAGCGCTTTTACCCAAACCGAGCGCGCGCTGAGCCACGGCTGCGTCCGCGTAGAAAAACCCTGGCAGCTAGCTTCTTACCTGCTTCGGCGGGACGGCAACGAAGCCGCCCTGAAGCCGGCCCTCACCGGCCCGGACCGCAGCCTGCGCCGCCGCTTCGACCTGCGCACCGGCCTGCCCATCCACATTCGCTACTACACCTGCGAAGCCGAAAACGGCAAGCTCGTTCTCTACAAAGATATTTACCAACAAGACGCCTGTTTGCGGGAAGCCTTCTTTACCAAAGACTCTACACCCGACCAGACGGCCATGAAGTAACTATTGATAATTACTTGATTATCAATACCTTATTTAACAACGAGCTTGCCGCGCAACATGTGCATGCCGCACGTAAACTCGAAGGTGCCCGGTTGCTGGGGCAGCAACTCAATGGTCGTGGTTTGGAAAGCGGGCAATTCGCGGCGAATGTGAAAATCGGGCAACAAAAGCTCTTCGGAGCAGCTCGCATCTTCGGTGCGGTGAAAATGCAGCTGTACCGGTCGGCCGCGCTCTACCTCAATCACGTCGGGGGAATAGCCGCCTTTCACGGTGATATCGGCCTGCTGCAAGCCGCCCAAGGAAGAAACGGCGCTCACCACCTCGCGTTCGGAGAAGAAAAAATACCACAGCACCAAGCCAATCAATAAGGCCCCGGCGGCCGTCACGAATAATTCGACAGTATCCATATCTATTTGAAAATCAATTTATTACCTATTTTGCTTACCAAAAGTCCGCAACCGCAGCGAGTTTGTCAGCACCGATACTGAACTCAGGGCCATGGCCCCGGCGGCCAGCATCGGCGATAACAGCACGCCGAAGACCGGATACAGCAGCCCGGCCGCGACCGGAATGCCCAGCGTGTTGTAGACGAAAGCAAAGAACAGGTTCTGCCGGATGGTGCGAATGGTCTGGCGCGAGAGATCAATCGCCGTTACGACGCCATGCAAATCGCTGCGCATCAAGGTGATGCCAGCGGCCTGCATGGCTATATCGGTACCCGCGCCCATGGCCAGGCCAATATCGGCCTGGGCCAACGCGGGCGCATCGTTGATGCCGTCGCCGACCATGGCCACCACGCGGCCTTCGGCTTGCAGCTCTTTTACTTTATTGGCTTTGTCGTGGGGCAGGACTTCGGCAAAAAACCGCTTGATGCCCACTTGCTCGGCTACTTTGGCGGCGGTCTGCGCGTTGTCGCCGGTCATCATGACCACTTCCAGCCCCATGCGTTGCAGTTGCCCAATGGCCGCAGCCGAGGTATCGCGCAGGGTATCGGCGACGCCCAGCATGGCGGCTATTTGCCCATTCAGAGCCACGAAAAGCACCGTTTTGGCTTGCTGCCGCAACTCGGCGGCGCGGCTTGCAGCCGTTTCCGTGAGCGCTACGCCTTCGTCGGTGAGCAGGCGCTGGTTGCCGATCAGCACTGTGTCGTTGGCAACGGAAGCAGTAGCGCCTTTGCCTTCGATGGCCCGAAAACCTGTTGCCGGCAAGGCCGCAAGGCCTTGCTCCTCAGCAAAACGCACGACGGCCGCCGCCAAAGGATGCTCCGAAAGCCGCTCAACCGCGGCAATGCGCCGGAGCAATTGCTGGCCGTCGGCGGCAGGCTGCACGGGTACGTAATCCGTGACGCTGGGCTCGCCGCGGGTGATGGTGCCGGTTTTGTCGAGCAAGACGGTGTTCACTTCGTGGGCTTTTTCCAGCGCTTCCGCGTTGCGAATCAGCACCCCCTGCTCGGCTCCTTTGCCCGTGCTCACCATGATGGCCGTGGGCGTCGCCAGCCCCAGTGCGCATGGACACGCAATGATGAGCACAGCCACAAAGTTGACCAAGGCCAATGTAAACCGCGAGGATTCCGGGGCCAGATCAAACCATAGCACAAACGTAAGAATAGCAATACAGACCACCGTCGGCACAAAAATGGCGCTGACTTGGTCGGCCAGCCGCTGAATGGGCGCCCGCGAGCCCTGGGCATCTTCCACCAACTTCACAATCTGAGCCAGCAGCGTGTCGGCCCCGACTTTGGTGACGCGAAAGCGAAAAGCCCCAGTTTTATTGATTGTGGCGCCGAACACGTTGTCGCCGGCTTGCTTTTCTACCGGCAGGCTTTCGCCGGTGAGCATGGCCTCGTCCACGGCCGAATGGCCGTCGAGCACGAGGCCGTCGGTGGCTACTTTCTCGCCGGGCCGGACCAGCACCACGTCGTCGAGCTGCACTTGCTCCAGAGGCACATCAAACTCCTGGTCGCCGCGGATTACCCGGGCCGTTTGGGCCTGCAAGCCCATTAAAGAACGAATGGCCGCCGAGGTTTGGGTTTTGGCGCGCATCTCCAGCACTTTCCCCACCAAAATCAGGGCGATGATCGTGGCCGTGGTATCGTAGTAGACTTCGGGCATGAGGCCGCGCTGCATAAAAAAATGCGGCACCACGGTAGCTGCCAAGCTGTAGAGAAAAGCTGCGCCCGTACCCACGGCAATCAGGGTATCCATGTTGGCAGCTCGGTGCCGGAAGGCATTCCAGGCCGACGTATAAAATTCGCGG
Source organism: Hymenobacter jejuensis (assembly GCF_006337165.1). NCBI lineage: Bacteria > Pseudomonadati > Bacteroidota > Cytophagia > Cytophagales > Hymenobacteraceae > Hymenobacter > Hymenobacter jejuensis. The sequence goes on along the minus strand of NZ_CP040896.1, from coordinate 4,503,997 downwards.
CCGCTGTAGAGCAATACCGGCCCCGTGAGCAGCAGCAGTAAGTAGTTCAGCCACTGGACGTTAACCCGAGCCGACAACGCCGGCCAGAGCATAATCATCGACAAGGGCATGATCACGGCGGTCAGCCCGGCCGCCACCCACAGGCGCCGCTTGAGGCTTTGGTAGGCCGCGGCCTTCTGCCGGTCGATTTCGGCTTGGCGATCGGCCGCGCTGGTGTCGGGCTGGCGCTCAGCTACGCCGTAGCCGGCTTTCTCCACGGCGGCCTTCAGCGTGGCGGGCGTGGCTAGGTCGGGGGCGTATTCTACGGTGGCTTTTTCGGTGGCGTAGTTGACGAGGGCTTTGCGCACGCCCGGCGCCTTCGTCAGCGACCTCTGTACCGCCGCCGCGCAGGCCGCGCAACTCATGCCCTCTATTTCGAGGGTGGCCGTGGCCTTGCGTTCTGGACCGTCGGAAGCCTGCTCAGGCTTCGGTTCGGTGGGGATTCCGGTAGCTATGTCCTGTTGGTTCATTACGAAATTTCCAAGTCGACCGTAACCCGGCCGGTAGTCACAAAGTAAACAACGTGCCCTGCCTGTTGGTCGTGCGGGATTCAGCAGAAGTGTTGCATAATTCTGCCGCTTCTACTGAGAAAAAGGCTGCCGCTCAAGATCCTATTCAAAAACATAAACAATTGATTTACAAAAATATAACCACACAAACATGAATCACTAGTTCCGAACGTAAACACCTTTTGCCTTCAGAACAAACTACCTCGCCCAGACATTCCTTTTGCCTCTTTCTCTACTTCTCTGCCACCGTACATGGCCTGCACAAGGGCTTTCCCCCCATGATTCTTTCTCCGCTTCGCACCTGGCTTGCGTGCCTGCTTCTGCCGCTCACGCTTAGCCTAACTCCCGCAACTGTTTCGTTGGCCCAAACGCCGCTGGCCACCCCGGCCCCGGCGGACACGGTGCACAAGTTTGAAAACCCGACGGGCACCTCGGCAGCCGTTTCCAAGCCCTGGTACCGAGGCAAGCTCGTGCGCGCTTCCGTGGTGCCGGCCGTGCTCATCACCTACGGGGCGCTGCACGTCAACAACCACGGCTTCTACACCAACACCCAAGCCAACCGCGACATTCACAAGCTCTTCCCGACCTACCGCACCAGCTTGGATAATTACCTGCTGGTGGCCCCCTACCTAGAGCTGGGCGCCGTGCTGCTGGCCGGCGTCGAATCGCGCGACGACAACGTTAACATTGGCCTGGTCATTCTCAAAAGCGAGCTGATCATGGCGGCCAGCACCTTCACGGTCAAGTACCTGGTGCGCGAGCGCCGCCCCGACGGCTCGGACAATCTCTCGTTTCCGTCGGGCCACACGGCCCAGGCGTTTCTGGCCGCCAGCATCGTGCACACCGAATTGCGCGACAAAAGCCAGTGGTACGGCATCGGGGCCTACACGCTGGCCACCGGCGTGGCCGCCCTGCGCATGATCAACACCAAGCACTGGCAGAGCGACGTGATCGCTGGCGCGGGCTTCGGCATCCTGTCGGCCCACCTGGGCTACCTGACCCACCGCAACCGCTGGGGAAGAAAACCTATTGGCCGCGACATTGGCTTCTACCCTGCTTGGCAGCCCGGCGGCATGGGCCTCGGCCTAACCTGGCAGCCGCACCGCTAAGCGGCGGTTTCATCAAGCAAAAAGCCCTTCCGTGTGCTCCGGAAGGGCTTTTTGCTAGGTAGCAGCAAGCACCTTGGGTTCGCTGTCGGTCAGCCAGATGGTGAAGGCGGTGAGGCCGGTAGGCTGGGTTTCGAGGCTAAAGCGGAAGCCGTGCTGCAACAGAATATCGCGGATCATGGTCAGGCCAATGCCCTGCCCGTCGCGCTTGGTGCTGAAAAACGGCGTAAACAAGCGCCGCTGCACGTCGGCCGGAATGCCCGCGCCGTCGTCTTCGATGCGCAGCATGGGCGGATTTTGAGTAGTGCGCACCGTCAGGTTGCCGTTTTCGCCAATCGACTCTAAGGCGTTCTTGACGATGTTCAGGATGGCCTGTTCCATTTGTTGCGCGTCCAGTCCCACCCAAAGCGGCCCACCAGCCAACTCCCAGTGCCACAAGATATTACGTCGTTCGCACTGCACCTGAAACAGGCGCTGAATGCCGCGCAGAAGCTCGTGCACGTCGTGGGGACGGCGCGTGGGCGCGGGCAGCCGCACGAGGTTGGCGAAGTTGGCGATGAAGTTGGCCAAGTGGGTGTTGCGATTCACCGACACTTCTAACGCCTCCGTGAAATCGTCGCGATCTTCTTCGCGGAGCTGCGGGGCGTAGTTGTGAAACGACTGCAAAATCGAGTTGATGGCCCCAATGGAGTTGTTGATCTCGTGCGACATCATCCGGATGAGCTTCTCGTAAGCCAGCTTTTCCTGCCGGATCAGGTCCTGGGTTAGCTCTTCCAGCACAATAAAATTGCGGGTAAAGCCCCGATCCACGAAGTGCGAGCAGTGCGCCCTATAGGTCTGAATACCTGAAAGTTGCACCACCTGCGGCTCGCCCGTAGTAAGCGTACTCAGCGACGTACCCCAGTCGCCGGGCAACTCGCTGGGTTTCTTGCCCAACAACTCCGCAGCCGGCAGCCGCAGGCAGCGCAGGGCCGCCGGGTTCACGGCCTCGATGCGGCCGTCGAAGGTGAGCAGTAGCACGCCGGCGGGCGAGGCTTCGATCAGGCGCTCGAGCAGAAAGCTTTTTTCGTGTTGCGTGACGCGCTCTTGGCGCAGTTCGTCGATCATGCGGTTGTACACGTCAATCAACTGGTCCATTTCGCGCTGGCCGACCGGCACGAACTTCATGGTAAAGTCCTTGGCCTGAATGGCTTCCGTGCCCGCCGCAATCAGGTTGAAGGGCCGCACAAAGCCCCGGTACAACTGCACCGTGAGCACAATCGAAACGGCCAGAATCAGCTCGGTACCGATAAACAGCACGGGGTTCGTCCGCAGTACCTGCGCGGCCAGCACAATTAGGACGGCGTGAATGATGACAACGAACAGAATGAATTTGGTGCGCAGGGTCATATCAGAAGGCGAATATGCCGCCGAAACCGGCCTTTGCAAGCCGGCAGTGACAAGCCTTGTTTCTTACCCTGGGCACGTTCGAAGTCATTGCCTTTACTTTCCTATCTATAAATACATGCAATACAGACAGTTACAGCATTAGGGCGAACAACAAACCCAGCCCTCCGACGGCACCCCAAACCCAGAGCAAGCGAGTGGCAACTTCGTCATGGCGTTCCAACGACCAATTGGGGATCAAGAGCGAAATGTTTTTCATAGCAGGTAGCAAAGTAGCGGCGAACGTGGCAAAGCGATAAGGTAGCAGGTAGCAGGTACCTCACGCCTGCGCAGAATCGAAGGGAATATCGTATTTCTCAAGGCGGCGGTAGAGGGCGCCGCGGCTTAGGCCCAGGGCTTTGGCCACGCGGCTGACATTGCCGTCGTAAAATTCCATGGAGCGCCGGATCATGGCGGCTTCCAGCTCGTCGAGCGTCATGGAGCCCACGGGCGGCAATTCGCCGGCCTCGGCGGCCCGCACGGGCGCTTTGTGGGTTTGGGCCTGAAAATCTTCGGGCCCAAGCTCGTCTTTCCCGCTGACCAGCACGGCGCGCTCCACCAGGTTTTTAAGCTCGCGAATGTTGCCGGACAAGGGCAGCTCGCGCAGCCAGTGCAGGGCGCGCGTGCCTACTTTCAGGGCCGGGCGGTTGTAAGTGGCGCGCAGGTTATCAACGAAGTGGTTGACCAGCAACGGAATATCGTCGGGGCGCTCGCGCAGGGCGGGCAGGCGCACCGTGATCAGGTTGATGCGGTAAAACAGATCTTCGCGGAAGCGGCCTGCCTTTACCAGCTCGGCCAGGTTGCGGTTGGTGGCGCAGATCACCCGGATATCGAGCGAGCGCGGGCGCGAATCGCCCAGCACTTCGTAGGTGCGATCCTGGAGTACACGCAGCAGCTTTACCTGGCTCGACAAGTCCAGTTCGCCGATCTCGTCCAGAAAAATGGTGCCTTTGTTGGCCAGCTCGAAGCGGCCCACGCGGTCGGCTTTGGCATCGGTGAAGGCCCCGCGGCGATGGCCGAACATCTCGCTTTCAAACAACGAGGCCGAGATGCCGCCCAGGTTCACTTTTACAAAAGGCTGCTGGCGACGGTGGCTGTTCTGGTGAATGGCTTCGGCAATGAGCTCCTTGCCCGTACCGCTCTCCCCTTCAATCAGCACCGAAGCGTCGGTGGCAGCCACTTGCCCCACATTGCGCAGAATATGAAGCAGTTGCGGATCGGCCCCCACGATGTTGCGGAAGTTATATTGCCGGTCGAGCTGCCGCCGCGTGAGCGTGCTGTCGTCGGTTTCGGCGGGGCGCTCGGCTAGGCACAGGATGGTCCGGATGGTCTGGAGCAGACTGTCGTTGTTCCAAGGCTTGGTGATGAATTCCGCGGCGCCCGCCTTGATGCCTTCTACCGCCAGCGAAATCGAGCCCCACCCCGTGATCAGAATAACCGGCACTTGCGGGGCCAACTGCTTTACTTGGGCCAGCAGCTGCAATCCGTCGTTGCCGCTAGTATCCAGCGAGTAGTTCATGTCCATGAGCATGAGCTGGGGCGGCGTGTCGCGCACGACGCGCAGGGCTTCCTCGGGCGTGCCCACGCCCTTGGCCGCGTAGCCGGCCTGCTTCAACAGCAATCCCAGCGAGGTGCGCACAGCCAGGTCGTCGTCGATTATGAGAATCATGGAGAATTGCGGTTGAAATTGCGTAGCGAAGGAAGGAATTTTGGGTTAAAAAGGGAAGCCGTTGGGCCGCGCAACAAGGCTGTGCGCGGCCCAACGGGCCTTTTGGGGCGGCTACTCTTCCCGCAGCGACACGGCCGGCTGAATGCCCGCGGCAATGCGGCTGGGTTGAAAAGCACAAATAGCCGTCAGGGAGAAGATGAGCACGGTAGCTACGCCCATGGCTTGCAGGTAAACCGTAGCTGCCACGCCAAACACGCCCAGCAGCGGGAACTGGGCCGCCACCACCACGCCAACGGCCACGCCCAAGGTTGTCACCACGAGCATTTCGCCCAGAAACTGCTGGCTGATGCCGGTGCTCGTAGCCCCCAAGGCCCGGCGCAACCCGATCTCGGCTTTGCGCTGGTTGATGTTGTACCACAGCACCCCGAACAGCCCTAAGGCGACGTTCACAATCAAAAACAGGCACACCAGACCCAGCACGCACAGCGGCGTGAGCACAACTTTGAGCTTGCTGATGCGGGTTTTTTCCAGCGGGTCAACGGTCACGGACCAGCCTTTGGTCATGCGGTCGAGGTCTTTTACCAGCTTCTGCTCCAGCACCGCGCCGCTGCCGGGCTGCACGCGCAGCAGCAGCACCGGCACGTTGTAGCCGCCATTCATCTTGGAGCTCGGATCGGTGATTTCCTTGCGGCTAAACATGGCCGGCTCGTCGGCGGCAAAGTCGCTGCCCGAGCGGTAGCTTTCCACCACGCCCACAATCTGCCACTGCTCCTTGTTGTGTTCATCGGTCATGATTTTGCCGATGGGCGACTCCTCCGCAAACACGGCCCGCTGCATGGCCTTGTTGATGATGGCCGGCGTACGGGCAGCGGCGTTGTCGCGGCGGTCAAACCAGCGGCCTTCCACTACGTTCAGCCCCAACACATGGCGCAGTTCGTCGTCGGCGTCGTAAAACTCGGTCACGGGCGTTTGCTTGTGGTTGTACTGGCGCGTGCCGTTCATGTTGGAAAACGAAAACGGCGTATTGGAGCTAGTTTGTGTTACGCCCACCACGCCCTTGCTGGCTTTCAGCTGCTGCATCACCATCAGCACCTTTTGCTTCAGGGCCGTGGTATCGGTACCGGGGTTGAGCGTGATCTCCCACACATTGTCGTAGCGGAAGCCCATGGGCTGGCGGTAGTTGTAGAGGTTGTACACCAGCAGGCTGCTCACCACGAAGAGCACGAAAAACGAGAGCATAATTTCCGTGATGAGCAGAAAGTTGGACCGCTTGCGGTTCCAGATCAAGGTAAACAGGTGCCGTATCATTAGAATTAAGTATCTGACAGTCAAATAATTAGCTAGCACTGCCTTTCAGGGCTTGCACCGGCTGTAGGCGCGACATTTTAAAAGCCGGGTACACGCCCGACAACACCCCGAAAACCACCGTTACCAGCAGAGCCCACCCAAACACGCGCAGGTTCAGGGTGAAGTGGGCGTAGGAAATGAAATTGGCCTCGCTGATGGCTTCCAGGGCCGCATAAGCCAGCACCAAGCCCAGCACGCCGCCCAGGAGCGTCAGGAAGATGTTTTCGATCAGAAACTGGCCGACCAGCGTGGAGCCCGTCGCTCCGAAGGCCTTGCGCACCCCGATTTCGGAGGAGCGCTCCAGGATGCGGCTCAGGTTGATGTTGACCAGGTTCAGGGCAGGCAGCAACATAAACAGCAGCGTCAGCCCCACGGTCACGGCGTAAAACAGCGCTGTTTTGTCGGAGCTATCGCCCCCGATCGGCCCAAAAAGCTGGCGCGTGAGCGAGGCCAGCAGCGGGTCGGCGTGGGTTACAAGCTTCTTCACGTCGCGGTTCGGAATTGTTACCCGGCTCACAATCTGCTGGTACTCGGTTTCCAGGGCTTCCAGCGGCGTGCCTTCGGGGGCCAGCAGCGCGGCAAAATAATCGCCTTCCAGCACGGGGTTGCGAATATCGGCTTTGGTTGTGGTCAGGGGCGCCCACACCTCGGCGTAGGAGTTGAAGCGCAGGGCAGGCACGTCGCTGACTACCCCTACCACCCGGAACCGGCGCTGATCGACCACAATGTCGCGGCCGACTACGCCCGTGGCGGCGCCGAAATACTGCCGGGCCGTGGTTTCGGTAATGACAACCACGCGGTTAGCGGAGCGCACGTCCTGAGCCAGATACGGCTTGCCTTCGAGGAAGTGAAAATCAAATACTTCCCAGAAAACAGCATCCGTAAACTTGAGATCTAGGTCCAGCTTCTTGTTGCCGATGTAAGCCGGTGTGGCGTGAAACAGCGAGTACACCGCCACTTTTTCGGGCGTTTTCATCGGGCGCACGTACTTGTCGAGGAAGTACGGGCTGACGGGCGTATTCATCTGGCCGCCATCCTTAAAACGCTGGCTCATAAACGAGACGAAAGCCATACGCTTCACCCGCGATTCGGGGGCGTGCGCACCCTGAAAATTGTCGAACATGGCCACCACCACCAGCAGCACCATCAGGGTGAAGGAGATGCCAAACAGGCTGATGAAGGTGAAAAACTTGCGCCGAAGCAGGACCTTCCACGCAATTTTGATATAGCTAAGCAGCATACGATTCGGAGTAAGAAGAGGTGGAAGTGAATTGCAAAGCCTGTAGCTGGCGCTGAAGCAGGGCGCGCGCCTTGCTGAGCTGCGATTTGCTGGTGCCTTCGCTTATGCCCAGCAATTCAGCGATTTCGGCGTGCGAATAGCCCTCAATGGCGTAGAGGTTGAACACCGTGCGGTAGCCGGCGGGTAGCGCCGCCAGCAAGGCCAGCAGATCGGCGGCGGCCAAGTCGCTTTCGGCCGCGGCGGCAATGGGCGCTACTTCGGGGGCGTAGTCGTCGATGTCGAGGTGCAACGGCTGCCGGCGCCGGATCAGGCCCAGGGCTTCGTTGATCATGATGCGCCGCACCCAGCCGCGGAAGCTGCCGTCGTGGCGGTACTGCTCCAGGGCTCGAAACATTTTTACAAAGCCTAGCAGCATGGCTTCCTCCGCCTCTTCGGGCTGGCGCAGGTAACGCAGGCACACGCCCAAAGCCATCGGCGAGAGCCAGTCGAAAAGACGCTTCTGCGCCCGCGGGTTGCCCCGGCGGCAGGCCTCGATCAGCTCGGCTTCGGCATGGCTGGCGCTTAATGAGGAAGCAGCTACAGGTAACATATTGATAGTTTGATTATTACGGTTTCAACTACAGCATTAAGCAAGCTCCGGGCGGCGTTAGCTAACCTGGCTGCCGTCGAAGAAGCGCACGACGCGCTCGGTTTTCAGGGCCTGCTGCTCGTCGTGGGTCACCATCACGATGGTGGTGCCTTCGCGGCGGTTGAGGCCCAGCAGAATGTCCATGATTTCCTCGCCCATTACCGAGTCGAGGTTGCCCGTTGGCTCGTCGGCCAGAATGATTTCGGGGTTGCCGGCCAGGGCGCGGGCGATGGCTACGCGCTGGCGCTGGCCGCCCGACAGCTGGTTGGGGAAGTGGTTGGTGCGGGCGCTCAGGCCTACTTTGTCGAGGGCGGCGTGGGCGCGCTGGCGGCGCTCCTTGCCCGATACGCCGCTGCGGTAGAGCAAGGGCAGCTCCACGTTGTCGATCACCGAGAGGTCGTGGATGAGGTGGTAGCTCTGAAACACAAACCCGATTTTCTGATTGCGCAGGTGCGCCAGCTCGCGGTCGGAGTACGAAGTCACGGGACGCCCGTCGATTTCGATGTGGCCGCTGGTGGGCTCGTCGAGCAAGCCCATGATGCTGAGCAGCGTCGATTTGCCGCAGCCCGAAGGTCCCATGATCGACACAAACTCGCCCTTGCTCACCGTCAGGTTGACGCGGTTCAGGGCGACGGTTTCGATGGTTTTGGTTTGGTATACCTTCTCGATGTCCGTGAGTTTGAGCATGGGCGTGGCCAGCGCCGTGGCCTGACGCACCTTCGCGGCCGGATCGAGAAACAGGTCGCTTTGGGCAGAGGTGAAGTTCATGGGAAAATGCGGTTGACGTGGAAGGATGCGGCAAAGGAGGCAGTAAACCGGGAGTGCGGTGTCCGCTTTTGAGCAGGCAAGGCCCGGTTTCCTATAGAAGTAGCCAAGCCACGTGCCAAACTCATAAATAATTGATTATCAATAATTTATATACATATCACTACTAACGCGATTTCAAAAAGTTGTCCATAAACGGACAGGGTGTTCGGAAATGGAGAGGTCGCCGTACGATTTTGAACGCAAGCCCAAAAAATTACCGCCGGCTCCCGGTGCTTTGTGCATCCGTGCGCCGGCGGTAGCCTATTCTGGCGGCTCGTTGTCTATGCCGTCCTCTATAAAAACCTGTCCTCCCGAGCCTAAGCAAAGGAGGACAGATCCATCTAACAGATGTGCTAAATATTACCGGCCTGTAGCCACCGCCAGCGGCTGCCGGCGCTCAAAATCGTAGAGCGTGAGGGCACGCAAGCGGTAGTGCGCCACCCAGCAGGCGCGCAGGGCAGCAATGTAAGCACGCTTGGCCTGGTCTTTTTCGGAAAGCGCTAAGTTCAAGTCCGTGAGGCTGATACGGCCCACTAAGTAAGTAGCGCGGGCAATGTCGTAGCGGCGCTGGGCCAGCGTGTCGGCGCTAGCGGCCAGGCTGAGCTGCTCGCTCAGCGTGCCCAGTTGCGCGGCCTGGGCCACCACGGCCTGCTCGAAGGTCATCTGGTCCTGCTCTACGGTTACTTCTACTTGCTGGCGGTTGAGCTCGGCGGTTTTGATGATGGATTTCTGGCGACCCCAATCCACCAGCGGCATCGAGAAAGTCAGGCGCACCTGCTGCTGATTCTGCAACCCGTTGTAGGTGTCCCACAGACTGGTCGCTTGGTTGACGTACCCCAAATTGGCCTGTAGCGTCGCCTGAAAGCCCATGGTGCCTTTGGCCTGGGCTACGTCGCGCTCGGCCTGCAACAGCCGACGACGAAAGGCCAGCTGCTCGGCGCGGTTTTGCCGGGCCTGCGCCAGCGCCTCCTCCGGCGATACTGCCAGCGGCGGCGTGGCGGCCGGTACATTCAGCGTGAGCTGGGTAGAGCCGCCCAGCCCGATGTAGCTCTGCAAATTCAGGGTGGCCGTTTGGGCGTCGAGGCGGGCTTGTCCGCGGGCCTGCCGCGAGGCTACCAGGTTGTATTCGAGCTGCAACAAATCGCTTTGGGAGAGGCGGCCGAGCTGAAATCGCTCGCGGCCCAAGCGCAGCATTTCTTCGTTGGCCTGCACGTTTTGGCCGGCCACGGCCGCGTTTACCTGTTGCAGCAATACATCAAAATACAGCTCCGTGGCCCGCTGCGTGATGGCCTCACGCTCGGCCACGTACTGCCGCTGCGATTCTTCGTAGCGCAAGGGCTCAATCTTGCGGGCCCAGCTCAGGCTATTGAACATGCCCAGCGGTTGGGTAATGCCGAGCGCAAACGGCCGGTTGTTGTACATGCGCTGGCCCCCGTTGAAGTTGTCGAAGCGCTGCACCTCGGAAGTCAGAAACAGCTGCCCGCCGGTAGGCCCGATGTTCTGGCTCAAGGTCAGGGCCAGGTTGGAGTTATTTTGTCGCACGGCCCGGAAGCCGGTGGTGCCGTCGGGCTGCACGACCGGCGCAATGGCCCGGCTGAAATCCGGTATGGTGCCCAGCAGGCCGAGCTGGGGGCGATAATTGGTTTGGTAGGTACGCCACTGCCAGTAGCTGTTTTCGCGGTTGGTCTGGGCTTGTTTCACCACCGAAGACTGGGCCAGGGCCAGTTCCAGTACTTCGCTCAAACCCAATACTTTACCCGCCGCGCCAGCAGCGGGTGCCGCAGGCCCCGACGATTGGGCCACCGCACCAGCGGGCAGCAGCGGCAGCAAGCACAGGAGGAGAAATTGTTTCATAAAGCAAAAGGCCGCTTAGTCGTTGAGGGTCAGTTCGGGAGTGTCCACGTAATCCTTCATGTCGGAGAGCACGATCTCCTCGCCGGGCTGCAAACCACTGATTATCTGCACGTAATCGAAATTACTATCACCAAAGCGCACGGTGCGGCGGATGGCTTTGCCGTCTTTCACCACGAATACCGGTTGCTCTTGCCCGCCCTGGTAGAAAGGTCCGTTTTTGACCCGCAGCACGTTGGGGTGCGATTTGGTGACCACAAACACATCCGTGCGCAGGTTGGCGCGCAGGGCTGGATGGTGGTTCTGGGCCAGCTCGGCGTAGAACGTGATCACGCCCTTGTCCACGGACGGGCTGATGGCGCTAATAGTGCCCCGCAGGTCCGTGTCATTAATGCGCACCACGATGGCATCGCCCAAGTGCAAGGCATCGGCATACGTATCAGATATCGTGGCTTTTACCCGAAAGCTGCTCAAATCGGCTACGCGGGCCAGCTGGTCGCCCTGGTTCACGGTGGCGCCTACGTCTTCGTTCACCCACGTCAGCACGCCCGGCTGCTGCGCGCTGATGTTGGCCTGGGCCAGCTTGCCCGCGAGCTCGGCAATGGTGCGGTCCTGAATGGTCATCGTAAAGCCCAGCTCGCGCACGTCGGCGGCGTTGCTTTGGCGCTGGTTGCGGATCTGCTCGCGCAGGCGCTGCAGCTCCAGTTGGGCCACTTTAAGATTGAGTTCGGCCTGCTGCACGTTTTCGCGGGTGCCGCTGCCGATTTTGAGCAGGTACTGCTCGTCGCGCAACGTCGATTGCAGGCTGCGCACCTTCACCTGCTGCACTTGCTCCTGCGACTCCAGGTCGTTGAGGCTATGCTCCAGGCCCAGTTGCAGCTTGGTGTTTTTGTTGTGGTTTTGCAGCTGCTCATCGCGCAACTTGGCCAGCGCCGTGCTCGTCACTTCTTTGTCGAGCTCCAGAATGGTTTGGCCGGGCCGGACTTTCGCGCCCACTTGCAGCACCACCCGTTGAATCGTGGATTGGATGGGGCTGGTAAGGACCGCTTCGTGCCCCGGAACGATCAGGCCTGAGGCCGTCAGCGAGGCTTCCACCGCCCCTTTTTCGGCCACGGCGGTCAGAATCTTGGAGCGATCGAGGCGGGGCTTGAGCACGTTGCGAAAGGCCAGCAGGCCGGCTACCAGCAGCAGCAACGCGCCGGCCACCAGCAGCCACTGCCGGCGGCGACGGCGATTCTGGGTAGCAGTAGAGATAACTCTGTCCATTTTTGTACGGAATAGGTACGTATTCCCTTCCTATCAGCCAATGGACATGCCAATTAGTTAATTATTTGATATTCAATAACTTATATATGAGTCGATTCTTTTTGTCGCTTCAAAATCTGTCCAGAAGTGGACACTGTGTTCGAAAATGGAAGGCGCCGTTTCCGTTCCCGAACACGGCATGAACTATGGGCACAAAAAAGCCCCGCGGGTGGGCGGGGCTTTTTTATATGTTGTAGAAATCAACTCAGAAAATAGAACAGTAGCCTTCGCATCCTGCTACCCAGGCCCGAAAGCTGCAAACCGCCGCTTCGTCCTGCTCCGACTCGCTTTCTGTGCGCAGGCTGTTGGCGGGTTCCGGCGGACTGACAACGCGCGGGGGCGGCGGGGTTTCCGGTACACGGCGGGGTGCGGTCAATACCGGCTCGACCGCGGGCAGTTGGCTAGTGTTCATGGCAGTAGGGATTAGGTGCTACTCCTGTTAGTATCAACAAGATACGCAAATGCACCCGGTTTTCCTTGCCCTGACTTTTCGCGCTATGACCCTTTGCGCAAGCCGCTTACAGCTCTGAGGCCGCGCGGCGATCGCTGGCTTCTTTGTCGGCCTGCTCGCGCTGCAGCAAGGGCTTGCTGAACACGCGCAAAATGGCTTCGCTGCCGTAATACGAGGGCTGCAACGTCATCCGGACGCGCTGGCCTTCCCACTGATAGGTATTTTCCACCACGGCGGCCGGCCCGTAGGCCTTGACCAGCAGGCCATAAACGCCCTCCACGTTCGGGCGCTCTGACAACGTCACAGTGACTTCGGACAGGAGCCCTTTGTAAAATGTGTAATACACGTGCTGCAGGCGATAAGTACCAAGCAGCAGCGATTCGTTGGAGCGGTCGTAGATTTTGGACAACCCCTTCTTCACAAAGAACTTCAGGTTTTTAAACGACGAAACCGGCTGCTCGAACGTCACCTCCCGAAACCCGTATTTCTCATCCATTTTTGCCATGTTGCCCGCCGGGGTATCCTGTGCCCGGACCGGCATCCCGCACAAAAGCAGGGCAAAACAAAGAAGGGCAAAGTATCTCATGTACGGTGTAAGGGTGATTTTTTCGCTGATTTTAACGCGCCAACTGCCCTTGGGCACAGGCTTGAAAAATCACGTCAGCGGACTGGTTGCAAAAACAAAGCCGCAATCTAAACCCTAATCTGTACAATTAAATTTCCAACTTTTACTTCTCCTGCCGTTTGCCCTGTAGCCCGCCCACTGCTTTGCGCGAGGCCGCACCGGGTTTGGTCAGCAGCCGGGATAGGCTTGCCAGCAGAGCGCCGGGATCGTAGAGTTGCATGGCGTTGCTGAAACCCCAGGCAAAATGCGTGGGCAAGTAACGCTTCGATACCTCACGATTTAATTCGTTACGCTTCTCCATTATTCTGCTAGTTCTTTGTATAACAAAACCATATAAGCGCGTCTGCTCTGACCAGGTACCGCCATGCCTACACGCTTGGTGCCGTACGCTCCTCTGCGCGGTCAGGTGACTCACCCGAGTCAGACGCGTACAACGTATCAGCTTGGCCATCAATTAGTTGGTCCAACTTCTGAACTACTTCTGTAGAATCAAATAACCCCAGCGCTTCCCGGAAAGCCTCCGCAAAACGATTGGGCAACTCTGGATTATGTTCTTCAGGCAAAAGAGGTTGTAGCGGGTCCATTACATACAAGGTACTCACTTCTCGGTTTCAAACTACTTTATCCCAAAATCTTACAACGAAATGCTGCTGAGGCTATTTAGTCAATAAAAAAGCATTGGAATAAGTGGTCAGGTAAGCACGAAAGCGGAAGCATCTATAAATATCTAATTACTAGATATTTATAAAACATAATTCAAAAGGCTATCTCCGTCACTACGATACGGAGATGGTCTTGCTTTTCAGGGACAAGAAATTTTAACGATATGCGCTAGTCAAGGCAACCCATTGCCCGCAATCCACGAGTAGGTATTTACTCGTTTATTGCTATCCACATAGTTCTATCCTATATGGCCACCCACCCACGTCATCCCAAACCCTTTTTCCTGAAAGGATCTGCCCTTGGCTGGCTATTGGCCTTGGCGGCCGTGTTGTTGCTAGCAGCACTTGTCTGGCGTTTTGGCTGGTGAATCTGCCTTCGAGGGTATAACCAAAGGCTTGTTTGTAGAAAACATCAGGTTTTGCTGCCACACCTAATATTTCGCAAAACCAGTCATGAATGCTTTCCCCAAACTTCAAGTGTCAGGTGCAGGAATAAGGACCGATTTGAAGCCATCAAAATGAGGCCGAACTACAACGGTATCTCGTGCCTGGCACGGCCTGCGCCGTGCCTTTGGCCTGTACTGCCGTGCTGGAATCGCCAATCCAATCATTACTAGCGCTTTCTCCTTTTGCACAGTACTTGTGAACCATCCTTTACCTTGATCTTGGTGGGTGCCGTAACCCGTGCTTTCAGATTCTTGCGGTACTGTTCAGATTCTTGCGGTACTGGAGGTTCTCTTTCGGCGTTAGCTGCGCCGCCGCTTCGGAGCCCATAGTTTACCAACATGCTCAAAATGCCAATCGCGCCGATGGCGAGGAAGAGCTTCATTTGTAGCGTCGTGCGTTCCGTAGCCACCGCCACCTCCGCTTTTACATCAATTTCAGTAGGGACCATTCGGACAGCGTTCCGGTAGAGGATGATCGTCCCGGCGCTTCGTCAACTTGCTTGCGTAGTCGCCCTTACCTGCCTTGGCCATACCGCAAACGTACTCCGCAAGGCAGGCCCCAACTACCTTCTGTCCTACTATTACTAGAACAAACTGCCCCTCGCATAACCCTAGGCACCGGACACAAAAAAGCCCCACCCTTCCGATGGGGCTTTAGCCCAGCGCTGCGGCGAAATATGCCTAGCTTTGCGGCTCTTTTTCTGTTCTGAGCAATTGAGGTAATGACGTTAGTATCCCCATCCCCGCCGCTGGTGGCCAGCAAATCTAAACTGGAATACATTGACGCGCTGCGGGGCATTGCCATTTTGATGGTGATCGCTGTCCATGCGCTGCACCTGGCGGGCTCCACCACCGCGTTCTTGCCTGGGCCGGTAGTAGCCGTGCTCACCAACGGCGCTTGGGGAGTCCGGCTGTTTTTTGTGGCTAGCGCCTACACCTTATTTCGCTCCTTGCACCACCGGCGCCAAACGGAAAGAAATGAGTTGCTGAATTTCTACCTGCGCCGCTTTTTTCGGATCGCGCCGCTCTACTATTGTGGCATGCTGCTCTACGGGGCGTGGTTTACCTATGCCGCGGGTCAGCACTGCTCCTGGCGCAGTCTGGGAGCCGAAGCGATCTTCCTGCAAGGGCTTAATCCCTATTGGATTAGCAGCCTCGTGCCGGGCGGCTGGTCAATTACGGTGGAGATGTGCTTTTACCTGCTCGTGCCCTTTGTGGCGCGCCGCGTGACGTCGCTGAACCGCGCTGTAGTTTTTTTGCTGGGCACTGTGGTCCTGCATGCGCTGCTGAGCTACGGGCTGCGCCACCACCCGCTGATTGCGGAAACGGACGTGTGGAACACCTACTTGGCGTGGTTCCTGCCCCGGCAATTGCCCATTTTTGCGCTAGGGTTTGTTTTTTACTTCTTGTCCCAGGCAGATCTTCGCCTGCGTGCCCACACGCTTCTGGCCGCAGCCTTAATCGTCTTGGCTGCGTTCGCCCTAGACGAGAGATTGGGACTGGTGCCTACCGCCTTTGCGTTGCTGCCTGCGGATTTGGGCTTTGGGGTGGGGTTTGTGCTGCTGGCCTTGGCCCTCAGCCGCAAACCGTTTGGTTTCTTCGTGAACCCCTTCACGCGCGCCATTGGCCAGGTGAGTTTCGGGCTGTACGTAGTGCATTTCTTCGTGCTGTTTGCTTTAAATAAGTGCGGCTGGGGTGACCTGCTTTCCCCCACTGGAGTAGGCAGCGCCTTAGAGAATTATGCGCTGCGTTACGCTCTGGTGTTAGCGCTCAGCTACGCGCTTTCCTACCTCTTACATCGTTTGGTTGAGGTGCCCATGCAACAGGTAGGAAAGCAGGTAATCGCTCGCCTGGAGAAGTAAAAAAGGAAACGGCTGGCTGAGACTTCTCAGCCAGCCGTTTCCTTGATCGCGCAGCTTACGTGAGGTAAGTGGTTTGCTCACTGCTGCTAAGCAGACGGTTACAAGCCAGCTATTCTGCGGTGCCGGTCATGGCATCGGTTGCCGTGAGCAAATCAGCTAACAGCAAAATAGGGGTGTTTCTGTTTGCAGGGCCACATTCGTGCTGGCCACCCCGTTCACCAACAGCATAAACGGATTGGCTGCGTTGTTCAAATCGATGCCCAGATACACCGACAGCGCACCGCCCGTGTAAGGGATACCGTGCACCGGCCGCTTGCGTTCCCCGAACTGCCACCGGTGACGCAGCAAAACTGCATGTAGAGTTCCGCGCAATCCCAGTACAGACACACAGCGCCGGCTACGTTCTGGTCCTGCAAAAACAGGGTGGTATACCCCGGCATTAGTCATACTGCCTTTCCAGACATACGCCATCTGTTGCAAGCCGGCAAACGCTACCGCGCTCGACTGGTACACCTGCCCGGGTACCCGTCCGGAAGAATTCCAGCCCGACAAAGCGGGCCGATGCATCCTGCTCGAAACCTTCTGCACGTTCTTGGTGGAGAAGGCGAAGATGCGTACCGCCCGCGTGGGATTGCAGAATAATACCATCAGCACCTACCTGCGCAGCATCCGCACCCTGCTGAAGTACGCGGGCCTCGCCTACGACTGGATAGAGCATGATTTCTTAGAAGACGTGGAGCGCGAGCCCCTGACGTACGAGGAGGTCATGCAGCTCTACCGCTTTCAGCCGCTGGAGGTGAAGGAAGGCAGCACCAACTACGCCAGCCGCAAAGCCAGCCGCGACGTGTTTGTCTTCAACTGCCTGACCGGCCCGCGTTACGACAATCTGGCCCACCTGAAGCCCTGGGACGTCATACTTGAGACCTTCACCAGCAAAGACGGCAAAACGTCGCAGCGCGTGCCCATTCTGGAATATATCCAGCGCAAGGGCCAACGCCTCAAACGCAAAGTCCGGGTCGCCTTAGATCCGGTGGCCTACGAAATCTGGCAGAAGTACAAAGGTCACCTGCCCGTGCCCAGCAACCAGACCATGAACGGCATCATTAAGCAGCTGTGCCGCGCCGCTGGCCTGAAACGGCTGGTCACGGTCGTGCGCGGCTCGGGGGCCCGCCGCCTCGAAAGCGAGCTGCCCCTGTGGAAGGTCGTCTCCTGCCACATCGCCCGCTACACGTTCATTACCCTGCAATTCGAAGGCGGGGCCGACGTGGTGTATATCCAGGACTCGGTAGGCAATGCCAGCCTGAACACCACCCGTAAGTATTTAAAGTCCCGCGTCAAGGATCGCCACACCTCCACGCTTGCCGCCTTCGACGTGCTGCGGGAACGGGCCAACGGGCCGAAATAGCCCGGTTTTACCCGAAACAGTCATACTGACAGTCATACCATAAAAAAAGGCCCCGTAAATACTTGATTTACAGGGCCTTTATAATTACCTGAGCCCCCAGCCGGGATCGAACCAGCGACCTACTGATTACAAGTCAGTTGCTCTACCAGCTGAGCTATGGAGGCGTAATTATGGCGCAAAACTAAAGCTTCATCCCCAGTATGCAAACCGCGAGACTATATTTTTTGCGCGATTTGAGCTTACCGCCTGCTAATCAGCCAGAAAAATTGCTGGATACATTTCAGATTGCTTCTTGTAAAACCGAAAATGCCTTCATAATAGAGAAAGTATTAGGCAACAAAAAGCCCGGCCGCTTCATCAAGGGCCGGGCTTTTCTAGTGAATGCAGACTAACTGCGCACAATACGCAACTGTTTCTTTAAAGCATCGATGCGGCCTTTTGCTTCGTCGATGCGGCCTTGGTACTCTTCGCGGAGCTGGTTGGCATTCTTGGACCGCGCGAAGAACTCGAGGTTCGTTTGCAGCGTGGAGATGTCGTTTTCCAGCTCATTAATCTCGCGGCGCAGCGTTTGCTCTTTGCGGTAAAGCTGCTGCTGCGCGTCGGGGCTGGACTTCAGGCGGTCAATTTGCAACTGAAACAGCAGCTCGTTGCGCTCGGCGTACGACAAACCGGGCACGTGGTCGAGGTACTTGCCCATCAGTGTCTGAAACTTTTCCTCGGCTCGCTCGGCGGCGCCACGGGGGCCGCTGGTGCTTCCGTCGAAGGCGCGCCAGTCGGCTACGTACTGCCGGAAACCTTCCAAGCTGCCGGGCTGATCAACGGTGAGGGTTGCTACTGCATCGGCCAGGCGGTCGAGGTGGGCGGCTTGCTCCTGCGTCACTTGCTGCACTTGCTGCTCGCGTTGCTTGGCCTCCTGATGCTTGCGCTCAAAAAACGCGTCGCAGGCAGTGCGGAAGCGGTTCCAGACTTTATCGGACTGCTTTTCGGGTACACGCCCAATCAGCTTCCACTCCTTCTGGAGCCGAATGACGATTTCCCGGCCCTCTTCCCAATTGGGATTTTGCAAAGCCGCTTCGGCTTGGTCGCAAAGCTCCAGCTTGCGCTTGAGGTTGCCGTTCTTCTCTTCGTCTAAAGCCTTGAAAAACTGGTTCTTACGCTGAAAGAAACCTTTGTAAGCGGCCCAGAACTGTTTGTTGAGCTGCTCGGCTTTGTCGCGGGGCACGAGGCCGGCGGCATCCCACTCCTCTTTCAGCTTTTGCAGTTCGTCGGTCTTGGCACGCCACTCGTTCACGCGCTCCGTCTGGAATTCGTTGAACGGCTTGATTTGCTCCAACAAGGCCGTTTTACGAGTCAGGTTGGCGTTTTCCTGTTCCGAGCGGGCATTCAGGAAGTCCTTCTTACGATCGTGGACTTTCTCAGAAGCCTGCAAAAAGCGGTTCCAGATGGCGTCGCGTTGCTCGTTGGGCACCGGGCCCACATGCTTCCATTCTTCGTGCAGCTGGCGCAGCTCTTGCAGCGCCTTGTTGATACTGGGCTGCTCCACCAGGGCTTCGGCCCGCTGCACCAGCACTTCCTTGGCTTCCAGGTTGCGGCGGCGGTCCAGCTCCTTCATTTCGAAGAACAGGCCGCGGTTGTTGTAGAAGATATCGAGCAGGGCGTGGTAGCTGTTCCACAACTCCTGCGCGTCTTTCTGGGGGACCGGACCCGTGGCTTTCCAATCGTTCTGAAGCGCTTTGATGCGCGCCGAACTGTCCTTGGTTTCGGCCGATTCTACCAGTGTGCGCAGTTGCGAGAGCAGGTACTGCTTGTGGGCCAGGTTTTTAGCCCGTTGCTCGTCTTCGGCTTTGGCGTCGCGGGCGCGGCTGTCGCGGAATTCCTGCAAAGCCTTGGTCAGCTCCTGATGGCCTTCCGGGCCCGAATACGAAAAGGCATCGGCTTCGCCTCCTTCCTCCACAAACCGCTGCCGAGCCGTAGTGCGGTCGGTGGCAATAGAAGTTTCGTACTGCCGGTACAGATCAAAAATCTGTTTGCGGTTTTGCCGCGCATCGCTGCGCCGCAACAAGGTGAGCAGGTAGTGCGCCTGGGCCGGCAAATCGAGCTTGGCGAAATCAACGGCCGGGGTTTCGGGCACATATTCTTCTTCCTCTTCGCCTGCGTGTTCGGCCGCGTGGGCAGCTTCCACGGCCCCTTCGTTGTCGGAGGTGGGCAGCGAAGCCAGCGCAACCGGCGCATTGTCGATGTCCTCGGCCGAGTGCAGCGGAAACGCCGCCAGCGTAGTGGCATAAGGCTCGGCTTCGGCTGGCGCCGACGCCGACACATCTGCTGTTGCACCCGTCAGAGCCTCGGGCTCCGGCGTTGGCGGGGTTGAGTTTTGCTCGCTCACAGCGGCCGGGGCCGCTTCGGCCTCCGATTCTGGGAAAACGGCCAAAGAATCTGACGCGGAGGTTTCGGCTTCGGCTTCCTGGGCGCTCACCACGCCGGGGTTTTGGGCGCCGTAATGCGCCTCGGCTCGGGCCTGTGGCTCGGAAATAGGCTCACTCACCAACGAATCGGCGGGATGAGCGGCATCATTAATTACAAGCTCTTGATTATCAATTAGTTGCTCTTTTTCTACTTCTTCTGCCGAGGCTTCGGCCGTACCGGCTCCTGCGGGCTCCGGTGCAGACTGGGCACTGGGTTCGGGGGTGGCGGGGGTTTGGGCGATGGGAGCCGAGGGAGCGTCCGAAGCCGGCGGATTGGCGGGCGCGGCGGGCTCGGCAGGTACCGTGGGTTCGCTGGCGGGATCTTGTTTTGAGCGGATTTCGGCCAAACGGCGTTCCAGAATGCTCAGGGGCGATTCCGAAGCGGCGTCGGAATGGTTGGGGGCAGTGTTATCGTTCTCAGGTAGCATACGTTCAAAGGAATAGGCCCGCCGCAGCGGACAGTAGGTGGCGCGGGAAAGTTAGTTGAGGCGCGGGTCCACGGGGTAGTTCGACAGAACACGGTATCGGCCGCCTTTTTCGCGCAAAATTGACTGCCAGAAGGCATCGTTATCCAAAGTAAATACTTTCCCGGCAGCATTAGGATGCACTATCCAAACATTTTCCCGGACTTCTTCGGCCAACTGCCCTGCCGTCCAGCCCGAATAGCCGGCGTAAAACCGAATATCGTCCGGACTTAGGGCGCCGCTCAGCAGCAGCCCGAGCAGCACGTTGAAGTCGCCGCCCCAGTACACTTCCTGGCCCAAAGCAATGGCCTCGGGCACGTCGGAACGGCGGTGCAGATAGTGCAGCGTATCGGGCTGCACGGGGCCGCCCAGGTACAACGGCATCTGCCCGATGGGCGACGCGTCGCCGTCCGGCAGCTCCAGCACATCGCCGAGCTGCAGGTTGGTAGTGCGGTTGAGCACCAGCCCAAACGAGCCGTCTTCATCGGTGTGGCGGCAGAGCAGTACCACGGTACGCTCGAAGTTGGGGTCACCCAGAAAAGGCTGGGAAATCAACAGACTGTTATCGCGAAGCCGGGGCATTGTTTTAGGGTTATGGATTGGCAATTTTAAAGGATGAAAGACAAAGTGCGTGGCCGCCGCGTCGGCGGCAGGGCGGCCCGAAGTTGGTTGCGGCGCGCTTCTTCCCTACGTTGGCCGACCGGCTCGGGGTTCCCGGTGCCCGTATTCTGTTACCTTGTGCTGCGTTTGCGTATGAATTCTGGGATAAAAAACAGCAGGCCGGAAAGCGCCCTCAGGCTCAATCAACTCACAAGGCTTTCATTCCCAGACCAATTCATAATTTATAGACCTGAATTCATAATTCCAATAAGCCGTGACTGACCCGCAACTGGCCGACCTGCGCAAAACCTACGCCCAGCGCACCCTCACCGAAGCCGACGTCCTCCCCGACCCCGTGCGGCAATTTCGCACTTGGCTCGACGAAGCCTTGGCCGCCCACCTCGACGAGCCCACGGCCATGACCGTGTCCACGGTAGGCAGCAACGGGCAGCCTTCGGCGCGGGTGGTGCTGCTGAAGGGATTGCCCGAAGATGCTGGTTTTCTGTTCTATACCAACTACGACAGCCGCAAAGGCCACGAACTGAGCGCGCAGCCCCTGGCGGCCATGACTTTTTTCTGGCCCGGCCTGGAGCGGCAGGTGCGCGTAGAAGGCCGCATCGAAAAAGCGCCGCAGGACATGTCGGACGAGTACTTTCAGAGCCGGCCGCGCAGCAGCCAAGTGGGCGCGTGGGCCTCGCCGCAGAGCCAGCCCATCGCGAGCCGCGAAGAGCTCGAACAGCGCGAAACCGAGGTCCTGAATCGATTCGGCGCCCAAGATCCGCTGCCGCGGCCGCCGCATTGGGGCGGCTACATCCTGCACCCCCACCGCATCGAGTTTTGGCAGGGCCGCCCCTCCCGCCTGCACGACCGCATCGTGTACGAGCAGGAAGGCAACGGGTGGCAGCTAAGCCGACTCGCACCATAAATGATTGATATTCAATAATTTATAAAAATAATTTCGTTATTCTTCCGCACTGTGCTTCGGGATAACGGACGCGTTTTAACATCTTTTCTAAGACGTTTTGGCTGAAATTCAACCTGTGTGCGGCTGGCGCTACAACGCCGAGCTGAGCGCCGATATCGATGCGTACGTGTCGCCCCTCTTCGACGTCGTGTCGACGAAGCAACGGGAGGCGCTGTACCGCAACCCCTTCAATAGCATTCACTTATCCGTACCGCGCGGTCCCGACCCGGCCGCCGAAGCCCTGCGGCGGCTCAAAGAATGGAAGCAGCAAGGTGTACTGAAGCAGGACGATCTGCCGGGCATTTATGCCTATTACCAGTACTTCCGGCTGCCCGGCACGCCCCACCGCGAGTATTGCCGCAAGGGCTTTATGTGCCACATTCGGGCCTACGACTGGGCCGAAAACGTGGTGCTGCGCCACGAAAACACGCTGCCTACTTCCGTCAACGACCGCGCCGAGCTGCTGGCCTGCACCGAGTTTCAGACCAGTGCCACCCACGGCCTCTACCGCGACGACACGTTTGAGCTGGAACGCTACCTCGACGAGGCCATGCAGGACCCGCTCTACCAAACCGAGGAGGACTACCAGGGAGCCCGCGACGTATTGGCCGTCATTCAGGATGCCCGCGTGATTCGCCGCTTTCAGGAGGTCCTGGCTTCGCGACAGGTGATTCTGGCCGATGGGCACCACCGCTACGAAGGCTCGCTGGTCTATCGGCAGGCGCGAATGCTGGCTGATCCCGAAAATACGGGCAACGAGCCGTGGCATTTTCATTTGATGTACCTCACCAACTCGGCCGCCGACGACCTGCGCATTCTGCCCACCCACCGCCTGTTGCTGGAGCTACCCGGCCAAACCAGTGACGAAGAGTTTTTGAAGCAGCTGGCCCGCTATTTTACCGTACTGCCTAAAGACGATGCCTACGATTTGCCGGAATTAATTGCCGGTAAAACCTGGGCTTTTGGCTTGTATCTGGATGGCAAGGCGTACAAGCTCCGCCTCAAACCCGAGGTACACAGTCAGCTCACTTGGGACACGACCCCCGAAGTGAAAGCCCTGGACCTCACGGTGTTGCACTATTTTGTATTGGAGCGCGTGCTGGGCATAGCCGGCCCTGATGCGCAACGGCAGTGGACGGGCATTGCGTACGTGCGCAACTTTTCGGAGTGCCTCACGCGCGTCGACCGGGGCGAGGCGCGGGCTGCTTTCATTACCAACGAAGTCACGATGGACGAAGTGGAGCGCGTTTGCCATTCGGGCGCGGTGATGCCGCCCAAATCGACCTTCTTTTACCCCAAAACCATCGGCGGTTTCCTATTTACTTCCATCCGCGACGACGAAAACCAGAATGCCTTCCAAACTACGCTTACTCCTGGCCTCTAACTCGCCGCGCCGCCGGCAATTGCTTACCGAATTGGGCTTGCCCTACACCGTACGGCTCAAGGAAGTAGACGAAAGCTACCCGCCGCACCTGCACCGGGCCGAAGTCGCGGAATATCTGGCGGCGCACAAAGCCGACGCCTACCGCGCTGATTTACAACCCGATGAAGTAGTGCTCACCGCCGACACCATAGTATGCCTCGACGAAGACGTGCTCAATAAACCCGCCGACGAAGCCGAAGCCATCCGAATGCTGACGCGCTTGCAAGGCCGCGCCCACGATGTCTTTACGGGCGTCTGCCTGCTGGGCGCCGATGGCCGGCAAACCGTATTTTCCGACCAAACCCGCGTGCATTTCCGGGCACTTTCTCAAGCCGAAATCGAACATTATGTTCTCAATTACAAGCCCTTGGACAAAGCCGGTGCCTACGGTGCCCAAGACTGGATCGGGATGGTGGCCGTGACGCGGCTGGAGGGGTCGTATTTTAACGTCATGGGGCTACCCGTGCATCGGGTTTGGGAAGAACTGGAGAAATGGGGGTTTCACGCTTTATGAGACCTTTATGGGACATGCGGTAAAGTCTCTTTTGGTAGAATTGCGACTAGGCCAAATACTCTCAATAAACAAGTAATCTCACGCTTGAATAGCAATGCATAAATATCTTTAAATCAGATACTTATGCATTAACTTATATTTTATATACAACAAAAAAAGGAAGCCTTTCGGCTTCCTTTTTTTGTTGTACGCTTTGCCCAAATCAGCAAGAGCGCTGGCATATCGAGCCTTAATACGGCTTGGCGTCGTGGGCTACTTCTTCGGCTTGCGCCACGGCTTCGGAGGCTTTGCTTTCGTTGGCTTGCGTTGCGCCTGCCTGACCGCTGCGGGCATTTTGCAGGCCTTCGGCTAAGCGGCGGCCCCAATCGGCGTCGCAGTTGGTGCACAGCTCCACCATTTTGTCGCTCACCTTGCGGTCGGCGTTGGCCAGGGCTCCTACCATGTTGTTAATCAGGTCGTCACGCTCCCAATCTTCGTGCAGACGATAGCGCTCACCGGCTTGCTTGAAATTGTTGGTACGGTCGATGGTTTCGCGCAACAAACGACCCGTGTACTGCGGCGTGTGATCAGGGAAAGAGCGAGGTGCTTCTTTCAGCCCGTTCAACGACGATGGCTCGTAGTTGATGTGGTTGTTCTGGCCCGGCGCCGCATCCACGTGATACGCCATCTGGCCATCGCGCTGGTTGGTGGCTACGTGCTTTTTGGGCGCGTTGATGGGCAACTGCAAGTAGTTGGTGCCCACGCGGTAACGCTGCGTATCGGAGTACGAGAAAGTACGGCCTTGCAGCATTTTGTCGTCCGAGAAGTCGAGGCCGTCGACCAATACGCCCGTGCCGAATGCGGCTTGCTCTACTTCGGCGAAGTAGTTTTCGGGGTTTTTGTTCAGCGTCATCTTGCCCACGGGCAGGTGCGGGAACTGATCTTCGGGCCAGATTTTGGTGTCGTCCAGCGGATCGAAGTCTAGCTCGGGATGCTCGTCGTCGCTCATGATCTGCACGCGCAGCTCCCACTGCGGGAAGTTGCCTTTGGCGATGTTATCGAACAAATCCTGCGTGGCGTGGTTGAAGTTTTTGGCCTGGATGGCTTCGGCTTCGGGCTGCGTTAGGTTTTTGATGCCTTGCAGCGGCTCCCAGTGGTATTTCACCAGCACGGCTTCGCCTTGGGCATTTACCCATTTGTAGGTGTTCACGCCCGAACCCTGCATCTGGCGGTAGTTAGCCGGAATGCCCCAGGGCGAAAACAGGAACGCCACCATGTGCATGGCCTCCGGCGTGTTCGAGATGAAGTCGAAGATGCGCTCGCCGGTTTGGCGGTTGTGCACCGGGTCGGGCTTCTGCGAGTGAATCAGATCCGGAAACTTCATGGCATCGCGGATGAAAAACACCTTCAGGTTGTTGCCCACCAAGTCCCAGTTGCCGTCTTCGGTATAAAACTTCACCGCAAAGCCGCGCGGGTCGCGCAGGGTTTCGGGTGAGTGGCCACCGTGGCCTACCGTGGAGAAGCGCACGAATACCGGCGTTTCTTTGCCGGGTGTGTTAAACAGTTTAGCGCGGGTGTACTTCGCAATTGGCTCGTCGCCTACTTTGCCGTAGGCTTCGAATACGCCATGCGCACCGGCACCACGAGCGTGTACTACGCGCTCGGGCACGCGTTCCCGGTCGAAATGGCTGATTTTTTCCAGGAACTGATAGTTCTCCAGCGTTGCCGGGCCGCGGTTGCCCACGGTGCGCAGGTTCTGGTTGTTGGTAAGCGGATGGCCCTGACGCGTGGTGAGGGTCTGGGCGCCTTCGCCGGCAGCCGTGCGCTGGTCGTGCGAAGTGCCGGCGCCAGTACTGGCCGTGCCTGTGCCGTCGCCGGTAGCATGTCCGTTCTGAAGGGGCTTCTGGTTGTCGTCCATGATCGTAAGTGGGTGTTGTGTACCACTAATATACTAGCAACCTACGTGAAGGTTTACCCGTTATATAGCACCATTTTTTTGTGCTTGGCGCTTAACGTAGCGCCTTTTCTTGCCCAAATAGCTAACTATCTTACTATCTGATAGTTAGTCATAAACACGGTCTATGCCTGTATAACAAAATTTTATAGAGCTTATGCTGTATAAAATTGGCTTGCCGCGGGGCTTGAGCAAATGGCAAGTTGGCACGTGCAAGCCGCGGTAACTTATTGCTGTTGAATAGCCTTTAGCTTGCTCCGGAGAACCCGAAAATCAGTGGCCGCGCGACAACAGCGCAATGCCGACCACAATTAGGACAAGGCCCACTCCTTGCGGCCACGTCAGAGACTCGCGTAACAGTACCAGACCCAAGGCGGCAGTGAGCAGCACCGAACCGCCCACCAAGACGGGCGTGCCCACGGACGAGGGTACGCCGCGGCTGAATACCACAAACGTGAGGATTTCGGCCAGCCCCACCCCGGCGCCCGCCAAAGCGGCCAGCAGCAATCCCTTACTGGTTACGGGCAACGGCTGGCCTTGCAGCTTTAGCTTTAGCAGCCAGGCCGCGCCCAGTCCGGCAGCTACAATTTGCAGTACTACTGCCCCCACAGCTGCCGGTATGTAACCGGATGCCAGCTTGATAAAGAAGTTATACAGCGCCAGGCAAAAGGCCGCCAGCAGTGCGAGGAAATACCAGGGCATACCGTTGGATAAACTACTTAAGCCGTTCCAGCAGATCGCGCTGCAAGTGTTGCCAGTCGGCGGCGTTGTCGCTGCCGGCCCAGTGCTCCTGCAACGCCGACTCCTTTAAGATAGCTTTGACCGCGCCGCGCGCCAATTCCAGCAGATCCTCGCTCTCATCGGTATCCATCTTCACGATCACCGGAATCAGATCGACGGGCAAATCCTGGGCGGGCTTGCCCATCACGGCCGCAATGATTTCCGCCGCCGCCAAAGCCTCACTGGCGGCATCGGCGTCGATGTGTTCTTCTTCTTCCGCCACGGCGGCGAGCGCTTCCAGCAGAACGGCCTCGTTTGGGTTATCGCGAAAGTCTTCGGCGAAGTCAGCCGCGGCATCGTTGTCGAAATTGTGGTAGCCCCAGGTAGCCATATGCGGGAGTGGTTGGTGAATACTAGGCTGATACGTGAAAACGACAAGCAGTGCTGAGCCTTGTTGCAAGGAAACAGGTTACTGGTACTGACGGCACTGACAGCGGTGGGCCTTACCTGAATTTTTCCTTCAGCAACTCGATTTCTACCGCGGGCGCAACCTTCTCATACAGAATGCGATACGCAGCCAGAGCAATCGGCATGTTCACCAGCAGCTTTTTGTTGAGCTCGTGAATGCTTTTCACGGCGTAGTAGCCTTCGGCCACCATGTTCATTTCCAGCTGCGCCGACTTCACCGAATAGCCCCGCCCGATCATGCTGCCGAACGTGCGGTTGCGCGAAAACTGCGAATACGCCGTCACCAGCAGATCGCCGAGGTAGGCCGAGGCCGACAAGTCGCGCGGCTGCGGATTAACGGCGTGCACAAAGCGCCGAATTTCCTGCACGGCATTGCTCACCAGCACGGCCTGAAAATTGTCGCCGTAGCCCAAGCCGTGGGCAATGCCGCAGGTCAGGGCAATGATGTTTTTCATCACGGCGCAGTACTCAATTCCGTCCAGATCCAGCATGGGCGACGCCTTCACATAGCGGTTGCGCAGCAGCTGGCAGAAGTCCTCAGCCAAGGCCATATCCCACGCGCCAATGGTCAGGTAGCTTTGCTTTTCCAAGGCTACTTCTTCGGCGTGGCATGGGCCGGCCACAATGCCCAGCCGCTCGTGGGGCAGCCGAAAACGCTCGGCTACATAGTCGGTAACGAGCACGTTTTTGCTGGGAATCATGCCCTTGATGGCCGAAATAACGCGTTTGTGCTTCAGGTCGTCGCGGTCAAGCTTCTCGAGGGCATTTTGCACAAACGCGGCGGGCACGGCCAGCACCACCCATTCCGCAGCCTCCACCACTTCCTCCAGATCAGACGAGGGAAGCACTTTGTCCAGATCGAAGGCGACCGACGAAAGGTAGCGTGCGTTGTGGCGGGTACGCAGCAAGTGCTGTACATCCTCTTTGTGGCGCAGCCACCAGCCTACCTGGGCCCCGTTTTCAGAGAGAATTTTGGTTAATGCTGTGGCCCAGGAGCCACCGCCAATCACGGCGATCTTGGACATATAAAAAGGGGTAATTTCTGCTTTTGCAGCCTCAGAGGCCAGCGCTTTTAGGTTCTTAACTTTTTCAGCCTTGGTACCAAGCTGGCTACTGATCGCCAGAATAGTACGGCCCTCCAGAAAGCATGGGTTTCTATCTAGGCTCCGCTAAAGTACTACCTACGGCAGCATCTTAAAACTTATGCGGCCTGCGCAAGGCTCTGAGGTGCCTTATTTAATGATTTTTATTACTCCAACTACCAACTGGTTGTACTCGGTAATTTCCGGTCGATGCGCATCCCTTCTACCCTATTTAGTTCTTGGGTAGTAAGGTATTATGTTCTGTACTAAAGACTTAGAATATCATTTTTTTAACCGCCACAGTACTTCGCAGTATGCTTTCTGCGGTTTTGCCCGGATGGTTTTTTCTAAATATAGTTTTATTGTAACTCGATTTAATAGCACTCTCCAGCACTGTTTGTTCAAAAAATCCTGTAATATCCTCTATACATCCAAGATTTTAGTATCTTTGAAACTACAAGATTGCGCCAAAGATTTTTTGCTTTCCTTAAGGAATGTTTCACAAGGTCTGAGCTCGTTCCGGGCCGGTACATCTTTTTACTTGGCTTGCTATTGCTTGATTGCTTAAACTATCAGAAACTACACTGTTAAATCCCTGAATGTGAGAAAATTACTAGTCACCGGGTCGTCGGGCTTAATTGGGTCGGAGGTTGCTGTTCATTTTGCAGAGCGCGGGTGGCAGATATATGGTCTTGACAACAACCAGCGCGCCGTTTTCTTTGGGCCGCAGGGCGATACCCGCTGGAACCAAAGCCGGCTGGCCATTCAGCTCGGTAGCGCGTTTCACCACCACGAGCTTGATATCCGTGACCGCCAAGGCGTCCTGAAGCTTTTAAAAGACATTCGGCCCGATGCTATTGTGCACACTGCGGCACAACCTTCTCACGACCGCGCCGCGGCCATTCCCTTCGATGATTTCGACACCAACGCTATCGGTACGCTCAATTTGCTGGAGGCCGTGCGCCAGGCCTGCCCCGAGTCGCCTTTTGTGCACATGTCGACTAACAAAGTCTACGGCGACCGCCCGAACACCATCACCCTGACCGAGTTGGAAACCCGCTGGGATTATGCTGACCCAGACTACGCCGACGGCATTGCCGAAAGTTTTTCCATCGACCAGTCGAAACACTCGCTTTTTGGGGCTTCCAAAGTAGCCGCCGACGTGATGGTGCAAGAGTACGGCCGGTATTTTGGCATACCAACTTGCTGTCTCAGAGGCGGTTGTCTTACCGGCCCGAATCACTCCGGCGTTGAGCTGCACGGGTTTCTGAGCTACTTGGTGAAATGCAACCTCGAAGGCCGCGAATACAAAGTATTTGGCTACAAAGGCAAGCAGGTCCGCGACAACATTCACTCCCACGATGTGGCCCGCTTCATCGAGGCCTTCATCAATACCCCGCGCGTAGCGGAAGTGTATAACCTAGGCGGCGGCCGCGCCAACTCCTGCTCGATTTGGGAAGCCTTCAAGCTCGTGGAAAAGTTTTCCGGCAAGTCTCAGGTGTACACCTACGTCGATGAAAACCGCATCGGCGACCACATCTGCTACATTTCCAACCTCGCCAAGATGCGGGAGCACTATCCGTCGTGGGATATCTCCGTTTCCTTGGAAGAAACCGTGCACCAGATTTACAAAGCTTCTAGCCAGCGAATAGAACAGCTGAATTAAGATTCTTATATTTCTGATTACCAATCCGTTACAAATACCTGCTCTACCACACCTGCAATCCGTACTAAAATGAACGAAGTAATAGAAGTTTTGGGCAAGCGCGAGCAGTTTCGGGACCACTATTGGCTCAATCGCGATCCCATTCTGAAAGACCGCCTGTTGTGGCGGGCCCAATCGTTCCGCCACCTAATTCATCTATTACCCGGCCAATCCATTCTGGAGCTGGGCTGCGGGCAGGGGTTGCTGACGCCCAAGCTGGTGCAGGTTTCCAGGGGCGAGAACCCAATCACTTCGGTCACTTTTTTAGAAGCCCTGCCCCAAACACCCGAAGAGTCTGGTAACGTGGAGTTTATGAGCTTAGCAAACTCCACTGAGCAATTGGAAGGGCGCGAGTTCGACTTCATTATCGCCATGGATTTGCTCGACAAATCCAACTGTTCCTGGCTGCTTCAGCAAGCTTACAAATTGCTCAAGCCGGGTGGCGAGATTATTTTTTATGAGAGCAATCCCTGGAACCCATTCCTGAGAATCAACCGGGTCGTTTCCGGCCTGTTGGGCAAAAAAGACCAACGGCGCCTGATCAGTCGCCCTGATTTGTACGAATTGATCTCCGAAATTGGCTTTGTGCGGGTGTTCTCGGTGTTCAATGACTTTGCCTACGCTCCGCTCACGGCCAACGGCTCGTGGTTTCTGCAAAACATATCGATTCTGCTGGAAAATATGCCCTTCGTGCGCACGTTGGCCGGCTCCATCCTGCTGCACGCCCAGAAACCACCGCGCACCGTACCACTGCCGACGGTCTCTCTATGCGACCATCCGGAGTTATATAATGCTGTGTCCGTGGTAGTTCCCTGCCACAACGAAGAAATGAACCTCCGGCCGCTGGTGAGCCGGCTCCTGGACCTGTATGGCGATTACCTGTACGAAATCGTGCTCGTGGACGACAACAGCCGTGACAACACGAAGCAAGTGATTACCGAGCTGGCCGAGCAATACCCGCTGATTACGCCGGTGTTCCGCACTCCACCCAACGGCGTCGGCCGGGCCATTATGGACGGGTACC
The DNA here is from genome assembly GCF_006337165.1 of Hymenobacter jejuensis. Classification (NCBI taxonomy): domain Bacteria; kingdom Pseudomonadati; phylum Bacteroidota; class Cytophagia; order Cytophagales; family Hymenobacteraceae; genus Hymenobacter; species Hymenobacter jejuensis. The sequence continues at coordinate 4,473,261 of NZ_CP040896.1, read as the reverse complement.
GGGCCGCTACAGGCAAGTACATTTTGTCCATGGACTGCGATTTTCAGCATTTATTGCCCGATCTACGGGATATTTTCGACGGCGCAGCCGAAGGCTATGATGTGGTGATTGGCAGCCGGTTTTCGCGGCGCAGCGTGTTGCTGAACTATCCCTTCCAAAAGATTGCGGCCAACCGCGGGTTTCATTTCCTGGCGCGCATCATCTTGCGCACCAAATTCCGCGACGTAACCAACAACCTGAAATTACTTCGCCGGGAAGTCGTGGAGAAGATGGAGCTAACTCAGCCGGGCTTTTCAATAAACGCCGAAACCGGGTTGCTGCCTATTCTGATGGGATTTACCTTCAAGGAAGTGCCTATTTCCTGGATCAACCGCACGCCCGATATGGGTGTCTCCTCTTTTAAACTAGTGAAAGTAGGTGGTGGCTATTGGCAGGTATTATACCGGCTTTGGATGAAGAAAATGTTTAAGAATAAAGAATATTATTCTGCTACGACCTTAGGAAAATCAAAAGGCTTAGTAGCAGAAAAAGCAACCTTATAGACTAAATATATCTATTATAATTTTGATGGTTTTACATCAGAAAAGAAATGGAAATTAAAGAAATAAGCAGCAGGGCTCCAAGGGAGCAAGGACTATTAAAAAAATCATTGTCTAATAGTAAAGAATCAAAATTAACGCACTGGGATTATACAATACTAGTTGCGTCTATAACTGGGTTGCTATTAAGCTGTATCATTATATCCTCCAAAAAGTATTTTTGGACGGATGAGTTGTTTTCGTACTACATGACGTCGGAGCCCTCGCTGGGGCGCATGCTGGCCGCCTTCCACGACAAGCTCAACAACACGCCCCTGCTCTACTTCCTGCTCGGCTGGGGCTGGGACAAGCTGTTCGGCTCCGCCGAACTCTCCCTGCGCCTGTTCTCCTCGCTGGGCATGGCCGCCGCCCTGCTGCTGACCTGGGCCACGCTGCGCCGCACCTACGCGCTGTGGGCCACGGCCACCGGCACCCTGCTCGTCTTCTGTACGTCACAAGTAATTCTTAATCAGAATGCTGAGGCGAGGATGTACGGGCTATTTCTGGCGCTGAGCGCAATGGCTTTCCTGCTCTACGATAACTTCTACAGAAACACCACAATTTCATATAAATTTCTGATAATCAATGCGTTAGTCCATGTAGCCATTATTCATACGCATCTGTTTGGGGGCTTCTACAGCGGGGCCATTTTGGTGGCTTTTTTCGCCACCGACAGAGTGCTGAAGCTTTATCGGCCCAAACTTTACCTCACCATACTACTAAGCTGGATATCAGTTGTTTTCTATCTCCCTTCTTTCCTCATTCAAGCCGATGCCGGCAAACCCCGCACCTGGATTCCGGCACCTGACTTCGTCGACTTATTGGATATCTATAACCTAACCAAACCTACTTGGATCGGCAGACGCTTTTTACTTTTTATTGCGTTGGTATTGTTCATCTATTTAATAAGAAAAGGCAATATCAAGAAATTAATTAAAAACATAAATATTTTAAATACTGAAATACCTGTTTTGATTTTTGGGTTTTGCTTACTCATCGTCCCAATTGCTATATGGATAATTTCCCTAACCATAAAACCTATATTCTATGATCGCTACATGATTCCCAGTGCTATTGGCTGGGTAATTTTGTTTTCCTTTGTCGCCTCCAAAACTGTATTTAGCAAAAAAAATATTTCCGCTATCTCAAATAATCCTGCGCTTTTATTAGCACCTATTCTTGCATTAACTTTTACGGTTACGTATCCGATAATATTTGCAAAAGGATTTAGAAAGCAAAACTACCCCGGCACAACAGACATGCTACCTGAGATTGCCAAGAAGTATGCACACCTTCCGAAGGTTGTAACTTCTTCGGGCACTTTTTTAGAGCGCAATTATTATGCTCCCGATAGACTAAACTATTTCTTTATTCTGGATTGGAAATCTGCAGTTGACCCCAATAGCGGCACCTTCCCTCCGCAATCCTACAAACATATGGAGGCCTGGAAACGCAATTTTCCGCAGTTTTTCCAAGACAATGTCGTAACCAGCGAAGACTTCCTCAGCCACCACGATCGCTTTTTGGTAATTGATTATCCTGATTATCTTAAAAGATGCCCATTGAAGCACGCCGGATTGCACGTCACCGATTTATGGACTAATTATTTAGAATGCCCCCAGTGGGTTGAAGTGCGTTTGTTAAACGATAAAAACTACAAAGTAACTTTTCTCAGTAATGAATACTGGTTTTCCATCCTGTTGGTTGAAAAGATAAAGCCTAATTTATAGCACATATTAATTATTTTAACCATGGCATCCGGCATCAAAGAATCTAGAGGTTAATGAAAGAAAGTATACTCCCCCCTTTAGATAAGAAAACTATTCTGAAGCCTGTTAGCCAAGGTACTTCCATCAATAAGTGGGAATATTTGTTGCCTGGAGCCGCAGTAGCCTCCTTACTACTAAGCTGCGTCATAATATCTTTTAAAAAGTACTACTGGAACGACGAGTTGTTTTCGTACTACATGACGTCGGAGCCCTCGCTGGGGCGCATGCTGGCCGCCTTCCACGACAAGCTCAACAACACGCCCCTGCTCTACTTCCTGCTCGGCTGGGGCTGGGACAAGCTGTTCGGCTCCGCCGAACTCTCCCTGCGCCTGTTCTCCTCGCTGGGCATGGCCGCCGCCCTGCTGCTGACCTGGGCCACGCTGCGCCGCACCTACGCGCTGTGGGCCACGGCCACCGGCACCCTGCTCGTCTTCTGTACGTCCAAGGTGATCCTTAACCAGAATGCTGAGGCGAGGATGTATGGCTTGTTTTTAGCCCTTAGCGCTCTAGCAATTTTATTCTACGATACTTATTATAGGAACCAAAAGCTTTCGAATAAACAACTATTGCTCAATTTCTGTGTTCACGCAGCCATTATTCACACGCATCTGTTTGGGGGCTTCTACAGCGCCGCTATTCTACTGGCCTTCATTATAACTGACAGACTATTAAATATTTACCGCCCTAAGCTCTATCTATCCATACTACTAAGCTGGATTACTTTCGTCTTTTACCTGCCTTCTTTTCTTATTCAAGCCGACGCCGGCAAGCCCCGCACTTGGCTACCCAAGCCTAATTATCTAGATTTATTAAGTATATATAATATAAAAAACGCAAGGTTCATTGACAAGTATTTTCTAATTGGCTTCGTAATGATCATCGCCTTTTTCCTTCTCTTGCAGATAACCAAATCAAAGGCGGCATTCATCAGGAATCTAAAAATTAATTATTCTGAACTTCCTATCTTAGTAATAGGGTCGATTCTTATTCTGGTTCCCTTTGCTATATGGGTAATATCCCTAACCATAAAGCCTATATTCTATGACCGCTATATGATTCCTAGCTCCTTAGGTTGGGTAATTTTTATCGCATTTATATTTTCTAAAATCCCCCCGGTACAGGCTGGGATTTCAAAAGAAAGAGCATTTAGTATTATCTCTATTATTTCCCTGATATTTATATGTCTACTTATTATTCATCCATTAAGCAAGGCTTATTCCTTTAGAAAACAGAACCGTCCTGGCGCTGCTGATATGACGTCTGAAATAGGGCGTAAGTATGCCTCTCTGCCCAAAGTAGTTACGTCGGCAGGTGGGTTTTTAGAGCATAATTTTTACGCCCCCGATAGACTGAACTATTTCTTTATTCTGGATTGGGAAGCTGCAATAGATCCTAACAGTGGCAATTTTCCCCCTCAAGGATATAAGCATATGGAGGCCTGGAAACGCAATTTTCCGCAGTTTTTCCAGCATAATGTCGTAAGCAGTGAAGACTTCCTCAGCAAGCATGACCGCTTTCTGGTCCTCGACTACCCCGACTATCTGAAGAAATGCCCGGTAGATCGTCCGGATAACCGGTTAATTTTCTTGCAGGAGAAAGAAGATATTGACTGCCCACAGTGGGTTGAGCTACGACTATTAAAAAACAAAAATTATAAAGTCACTTTTCTAAGCAACAAGAATTGGTATTCGATTTTACTGGTTGAAAAGCTGAAATCTCCTAATCAATAGCACTTAACAGCTGTCAGCACCAATAAAAAAGCCAGCGCAAAATTGCGCTGGCTTTTTTATTGGTGCTGACAGCTGTTAGCTTAACTCGAAGAATCCTCTTTCAACGCCGCTTTGTTGATGGTCTTGGCATCCTTAACGACTACGGCTGTGCCATCTTTCAGGCTTGTTTTGGAAGCGGGGTTCAGCACTTGGAAAGGGCCGCTCACCACTTCATCGCCAGCTTTTAAGCCACTGAGAATCTCGATGTTGGCGAAGTCGCTGATGCCGGTTTTCACGGTAGTCATTACGGCTTTGCCGTTGCGCACGACAAATACCACCTCCTGTATGTCGGGTTTGGCAGCAGGCTTAGCAGATGACTCCGGAGCAGCTGGAGCGCCCCGACTGACCCGCACGCCTCCACCCTGCTGTGGACTACCCGCACCGGGCAGCAAAGTGCTGTCGATGCGGGTAGTGACGGCGGCCAGTGGCACACTTAACACGTCGTTTTTGCGGTCCGTAATGATGTCAACGGAGGCCGTCATGCCGGGGCGAAACGGCACTACAGTGCGGCCGGCTACGGTACGCAGGAGGTGACGGTACGACTCAGGCAGCAACCGAATCCGCACCTCAAACTCAGTTACCGCTTCGGCCGTTAGGGCATCCTTAGCGGTGTTAGCAATGCTGGTCACGATGCCCCGGAACTTCTCGTCCTTGCTGGCATACGCGTCCACCTCTACCTCTACCGAATCGCCAAGGTTCACACTGCTCACGTCGTTTTCGTTCACATTCACGCGTACCTCCATCGAATTGAGGTTGGCAATGCGCATGATTTCGGTACCGGCCATTTGCGAAGTACCTACCACGCGTTCGCCTTTTTCCACATTCAGTTTCGAAACCGTGCCACTTACGGGAGCATATATCGTGGTCTTATTCAAGTTCTTGCGGGCTTCTTCCAGCGAGGCCTGCGCACTAGCCACGTTGCTTTGCGCGGCCCGGATGCTCTGGCGGGCGCTGTTTAGCTCTTCCTGACTGGCATCGTAGGCGGCTTTGCTGGCTTCATAGTCGGCCTGCGAAATCACCTTTTGCTTGTAGAGCGACGCGTTGCGGCGGAAGCTCAACTCGGTCTGCCGGGCGTTGGCGATCAGCTGTTGCAGGCGGGCCTGCGTCTGGGCCACGTTGGCCCGCTGACTGCCCACCACGGCCGACTGCTGATTCACCATAGCTTGGTAGTTATCGGGGCGAATGCGCAGCAGCAGTTGGCCTTTCTTGACCGAATCGCCTTCGTGCACATACAGCTCGATAATCTCGCCGGATACGTCGGGCGAGATCTTCACTTCGGTTTCGGGCTGCACCTTGCCCGAAGCGCTCACCTTCTCCACAATGTCGGCGGCGGCTGCCTTCGACACAATCACCTCTTTACCAGCAGGTTGACCTATCAAGCCTTTCTTTTTCGCGACAACAAAGCCCGCTAGCCCCACGGCCAGGATAATCAGCAGAATGTAGAGTAAACGATTGTTTTTCATGCTTGCTAAGGGAGGAGAAACCAATGTACGCTTCGGCGGGAAAGCGCGGAAAGTTAGGAAATGAAAAGCGAGAAACGACAACAAGGCGTGCCAAAGGTCGCCGCGGTACGGCTGGTCCTTCGGCACGCCTCATGTAGCGCGTGTAAGTTGTTAGAGAGCAAGGGGTTTGCCTTGGTAGAAGTCCAGCACTTTCCGGCGGAAGATGAACTCGTATTTGGCCTGAATCATGCTCGACTCGGCGGCCGTCAGGTTGTTTTTGGCGATGTTGAACTCGGTGCCGTTGAGCAAGCCGTTGTTGAAGCGAATCTCGGCGTTGCGATAGGCAGCGCCCAACGATTCGGCCTGGCGCTTAGAGGCAGCATACTTCCGCTGGGCAGCCAGGGCATCGGCGTAGGCTTGCTGAATGTTTTGCCGCAAGGTCAGCCGTGTTTGTTCGGCCCGCAGCTCAGCCTGCTTCACCCCGATTTGCGCACGCTGTACGTTGGTACGGGCCTGAAAACCATTAAGAATCGGGATGCTCAGGTTGAACTGTAGCTGCTTGCCCAGGTTGTCCTTGATCTGGTTGCGGAACGCGGAAGGCAACTGCTCATACACCGCCTGTTTGGGCGTCAGCACAGCGTAATTGGTCCGGCCGTATGCCCCTGTGATCGGGTCGCGCTGGAAGACCGGCACCGGCTGGCCCGAAATGGAGTCGCCGGTGGCAATGGGCGTAATACGCGCCGAGGAATAACCAGTAAAAATACCCGCCCCAAACGTTAGGCGCGGATAATAGGCACCGCGGGCCACTTCCACGTTGCGGGACGAGCTTTGCACGCGCAAGTCGGCGGCGCGTACCTGCGGCTGTAGGCCCAAAGCGGTTTGGAAAGTAGCGTTGGGGTCTTCGTTGAACACCGTTTGCTCATCGGGATCGGGCAAATCGGGCGTGACGATGGTCAGCGCGTTGGTAGCGGCCGCATCGAGGTTCATCAGCTGCGCCAGCTGCAAACGGTACAAGTCGCGTTGGTTCTGCGACGTGATCAGGTTCAGCTCGTCGGTGGCCTGTTGGGCCTGAATATCAAGCAGATTGCTTTCGGCTACGCTGCCGGCTTTCAGCAGCTTTTCGGTGCGTTCTACCTGTTGGCGCGTGCTGTTGAGCCGTATCTCGTTGGTGCGCGTTAGCTCCTGGGCCAGCACGTACTGCAGAAACACCGACGCCACGTTCAGCGACAGATTATTGCGCGCTTCCTCGATGTCGCCTAGGCTGGCCTGATAGTCTAAGGTATTGCGCTTGATAGCGTTACGCAGCTGAAAGCCCGAGAACAACGTCACCTGCGTCGAAGCCGAAAAGTTATTCGACCGCGTGGTCAGGTTCTGGAAGACGTTGGTCAGCGGGTTGATGCTGGTACCGTAGTTCCAGGATTGGCTGGCGTTGGCGTTGGCCGTCGGCAGCAGGGCGCCCCGGCTTAGGCGCAGCGTGGCATCCGTTAGCTCGGCCGACAGCTGGCTTTGCCGCACGTTCAGGTTGTTTTGGAGCGCATAGTCTACGGCCTGTTGCAGCGAAAGCGGCCCGGTAGGCGTGGCAATGGGCACCGAACCAGCCGGCGGTTGCGCCGGCGACGTGGTCTGGGCGGCTGCGGGAAAGCCCAGGCCCAGCAGCAGCAGCGCACTGGCACTCGCTGCAGCAATTTTATTCCGAAGCGGAGTAGGCATTGTTTTCATGGCGAAGATTCGGTTGCTGGTTGACAGAATGGGAGTGCCAAGGTAAGACCATGGCCCCAGCACTTTTATATATATTTGATTATCAATTACTTACAAAAACTAATTAATTGTCGGAATATAGATCACCCGGTGCACCCAGCTCAGCTGGCGCAGGTATTCGAGGGTGATGTCTTTCAGGCCCGAGTCGATTTCGATGAACTGCCGCGCCACGTCGTTTTTGCCTTTGCGACTCACAAACATGGTGGCGATGTTGCAATCGTCGTGGGCAATGACCGAGGCGATGAAGGCAATGGAGCCCGTCCGGTCGTCGGCATCCACAATGAGCGTGTGCAGCGAGGCCGAAAAATCCGACGGAAAGCCGTCGACTTCCACAATGCGAATCACGCCCCCGCCCCGGCTTTGCCCGATCACTTCTACTGCGTGGCCCGTGCGCTCGTCGCGTAGCTGCAATTTGATGGTGTTGGGGTGCATCGTGGAGGCGTTGCCCACGCTCTGGAACGTGTATTGCAAGCCGGCTTCCTTGGCGTAATCGAAGGCTTCGCGGATGCGCTTGTCGTCGGTGGCAAAGCCCAACAGCCCCGCCACAATGGCACGGTCGGAGCCGTGGCCTTCGTAGGTACGGGCAAAAGAATTATAAAAAGTAATAGTTGCGTGCGTGGGCAAAGAACCCAGGATGCGGATAGCCGCGCTGGCAATGCGCACCACGCCGGCGGTGTGTGAACTGCTCGGCCCAATCATCACGGGACCGATCATATCGAAAATGCTGCTTTTTTCCGCCATAAGACGCGGTAAAGGTAAAAAAAGTGGAGACAAATGCAACACCCAGTAGCTGTTTATACCTACTAGTGATTCCTCCCAAATATTAGCATTTTCTAGTAGATGCAGCTTTGGGGCTGGGGGTTGCCTCGGCCGCCCAATTTGGCGGGTTTTTCGTTCTTTGTGCCCGATATCGCACCATCCTTTCTGTGTGCGCCGAATTACCCCCGCCATGCTCAACTCCCCCGACGAATTCTCACCCGAAATTCTGGCCCAACTTCGCCGCTTGCAGCAGAAATATGCCGCCGACGGACAGGACCTGGCTGCCTACCTCGAAGGGCTGTACTACGCCGACTACGTTAATTATTGGGACTACATCGAGCTCGATACGCTCCTCTCCTTGCAACGCCCGCTGACAACGATCCCCGACGAGCGCATTTTCATTATGTATCACCAGATCACGGAGTTATACTTCAAACTCTGCCTCTGTGAATACGAGCAAATCGGGGGGCTGCAACAGCCGACGGTGGGCGAGCTGGTGCTGCGCATCGGCCGCATCAACCGCTATTTCGAGAATTTGATCGACTCATTTGATGTAATGGTCGATGGCATGGACAAGCAGCAGTTCCTGCAATTCCGCATGGCCCTGATGCCGGCTTCGGGCTTTCAGTCGGTGCAGTACCGCATGATCGAGATTGCTTCTACCTCCCTCGATAACCTCTTGGACAAGGAAAAGCGCCGTCTCCTGGGCGAAGCCGCCGCCTACGACGAGCTGATGGGCTGCATCTATTGGAAAGCTGGTGCCACCATCGAAGAAACCGGCGCCAAAGCCCTCACCCTCATTCAGTTCGAAGAAAAGTACACGCAACAGCTCACTGCCCACGCCGCCGAATACAAAGACCGTAACGTGTGGAGCGTATTGCAGCGCTTACCACTTGAAGATCAGCAACATCCGCGCCTGTTGCGCCAGCTCAAGCAACTCGACGTGAACGTAAACGTCAACTGGCCGCTGATGCACTTCAAATCCGCGGTGCGTTACCTCGAGCGCGACCCGACCGCCATTGCGGCCACCGGCGGCACTAATTGGAAAAAGTACCTGCCTCCCAAGTTTCAGAAGCGCATTTTCTACCCGCAGCTGTGGAGCGCGCAAGAAATGGAGGATTGGGGAAAAGGTTGGGTGGAAAGCATTTTGGAAGATGTGCGATCAAAATAATACAGATGCTGCAATTGTGTCTACTGGCTAGGGGCTCTGCCCCGCACGATCAGACATAGTATTAGAAAAATGAAATTGATAAAAGCACTTCTTATACTCAGTACACTATTTTACTCCTGTGATTCTAGCGAGAGCATTAGACGAGAAACCCGGCAGAGTATAACAGCACATAAAGCGTTTATACATAAGCTAGCTTTTAGCGGCCATATTAGGGGGAAAATCCATTGCAATGAATGCCGAAATAATAAATACCAATTTATTATTTTATTAAAAGAGATTAACCCTAAATTTATTCCACTTGGTAACCTAAGTTTTCAGCCATATTATCTTTTTAATTCAAATAATCAATTAACAATAAGTGTTGTTAATACCTTTTATAATCATGCTCACGTAGGGCGATCTATTGAAAAACATGCCAATACAGATTATGTATTTATAGGAAATCAGAAGTTCAAGTTAATAAGTGATGAGGAATATGAATGGTTACCTAATTGAGTCCTTATTTGTCTCTACATTTCTGCTCAACTAATCCCTCCCACCCAAGCCCTTCATGAAAAAACTTGTATTTCCGTTGCTGCTGTTGCCTTTCCTAGCGCCGGCGCAGGCCGTAGACTCGACTTGGTTTGTGCAGCACTACACCAAAAAGGAAGTCTACATCCCGATGCGCGACGGCGTGCGGCTGTTCACGACCGTGTACGCGCCCAAAGACCAGGCCGAGAAGCACCCCATTCTGATGAAGCGCACGCCCTACTCCTGCGCTCCTTACGGCGAGAAGGACTACTACCCCTACTGGCGCATCTACCAAAAAGAATATGCCAAGGAAGGCTACATTCTGGTGACCCAGGACGTGCGCGGGCGTTGGATGAGCGAGGGCCAGTACGAGAACATCCGGCCCTTTAACCCGAATAAAAAGAAGAAGGAAATCGACGAGGCTAGTGATTCGTATGACACTATTGAGTGGCTGGTCAAAAACCTGAAGGGTAACAACGGCAAGGTCGGCGTGTTCGGCATTTCCTATCCGGGCTTTTATTCCACGATGGCGGCGGCCAGCAACCACCCGGCGCTGAAAGCCGTGAGTCCGCAGGCGCCGGTGACCAACTGGTTTATCGGCGACGATTTTCACCACAACGGCGCTTTCTTTCAGATGGACGCCTTTGATTTCTATTCGGCCTTGGGCGGCGGATTTGGAGCGCCGCACCCCAAACCTACCGCCGTAGCGCCGCGTTCGGTGGGCTACAGCATCCACGACAACTACCGGTTTTACTTGGAGGAAGGCACCCTGGCCAACCTGGCCAAGCGCATGGGCGACAGCGTGAGCTATTGGAAAGACCTGTACGCCCACCCCAACTACGACCAGTTCTGGCAGACCCGCGACGCCCGCAACGCCACCAAAAATCTCAAACCCGCCATGCTGTGGGTGGGTGGCCTGTTTGATGCCGAAGACAACTGGGGCGCGTGGAACGCCTACCTCGCCGCCGAAAAAAACAACCCCGGTAAGGAATTCAACAAGCTCGTGATGGGCCCGTGGTTTCACGGCCAGTGGTCCACCAACGACGGCACGCATTTGGGCAACGTGCAGTTTGGCTCCAACACGGCCGAGTGGTACCAGCAAAACATCGAAATCCCGTTCTTCAATTTCTACCTGAAAGGCAAAGGCAGCGCGGCCAACATCGCCGAAGCCAACATCTTTTTGTCGGGCGCCAACAAGTGGACGACTTTCCAGCAGTGGCCCCCTAAAGAGAAGCAAGACAAGGAGTTATACTTACAGAACAACGGTGCCTTGAGCTGGACCCAGCCCAGTAACGCCGAGGGCATGAGCGACTACGTCAGCGATCCGGCCCACCCCGTGCCCTACACCGAGGACGTACACTTCAGCCGCACGCGCACCTACATGACCGACGACCAGCGCTTTGCCGCTCGCCGGCCGGATGTGCTTGTCTTCCAGACCGATACCTTGACCAGCGACCTCACCGTAACCGGCAATGTAGTGGCCGACCTGATGACGAGCATCAGCACCACCGACGCGGATTTTGTGGTGAAGATCATCGACGTGTTTCCCAACAAATTTTCCTATTCGGCGGCCGACCTCGACAGCGGTTATCCGCTGGGTGGCTACCAGATGCTGGTGCACGGCGAAATCATGCGCGGGCGCTACCGCAACAGCTACGAGAAGCCCGAGGCCTTCGTGCCGAACAAGGTCACGGAAGTGAAATACAAGCTCGGCGACATTGCGCACACCTTCAAGAAAGGCCACCGCGTGATGGTGCAGATCCAGAGTTCGTGGTTTCCGCTGGCCGACCGCAATCCGCAGAAATTCGTGGACGTTTACCACGCTACGCCCGCTGATTTTCAGAAAGCGACCATTGATATTTTCCACAACAAAACGGCCAGTAGCAAAATCATCTTGCCTGTTTTACAATAGCCTGATAATCATATAGTTAAATAAACAGGCCCGGTAGGGGCTGAAGTGGCGCGATAGTTTGCGTTGCTTCAGCCCCTACCTTGCTTATAGACCGCAGCACCAGACAGTTATGCTCAAACGCTACTCCTCCTTTTTGCTCCTGACCGCGCTGGCCATGAGCTTGGCCGTGTCTTCGCAGGCCCAGGTAAAAGCTTTACGTTTTGGCCGGTTAGTCGACGGCCGCGGACACGTCTTGCAGGATGCCGTTGTGCTGGTAGAAGGCGAACGAATAGTGAAGGTAGGAACGGGCGCCAGCGCCGTACCGGCCAATGCGCAAGTCGTTGATCTGCGGGCATATACCGCTATTCCGGGAATGATCGACGCGCATACCCACATGACGTTTTACTGGGACAAAACGCCAGGTTCGCGGCCGTGGGCTCAGCTTGGCAGCCTGGGGCCGGCCGTGACGGTGTTTTTGGCGCAGGAAAACGCCAAAAAGACGCTCGAAACCGGCGTTACGACCGTCCGCGACCTGGGCTCTTTCGACAACATGGACTTGGCCATGCGCGACCTCATCAACCGGGGCGCCATGGTGGGCCCACGCATGTTTGTGGCTGATTATGGGCTGCACATCAACAGCTCGCCTTACAAACCCGGCGCCACCCCCGATCCCGGCCAGGCCGACGGCGTGGAGCAAGTGCAACGCGTGGCCCGGCAGCAACTCGCCTCGGGTGCCGACTGGATCAAAATGTACGGGTCTACGGGCAGCGACCAAGATGTAACCGGCTTTCAGACATTCACTTACGAAGAGATGAAAGCTGCCGCCGACGTTGCGCATAAAGCCGGCAAACGTATTGCCATTCACACCTACGGCCCCGATGGCGCCCGCGACGCCGTGCGCGCCGGCGCCAACACCGTGGAGCACGCCACCGACATGGACAAAGCCACCATCGCCGACATGGCCCGCCGCGGCACGATCTACGTCCCTACTGTCGATCACAACCGGTATTATGTGGCTCACAAAGAGGAATTTGGCTACGATTCGGCCGTCGTCAACCGCCTGAACAAGTACATCGCCCGCAACTTCGAAACGCTGCGGCAAGCCGTGAAAGCCAAGGTCAAAATCGGGATGGGCTCGGATGCGGTCTTTACCGGCTTTGGCGAAAACACCCGCGAGCTGGAGTGGTTTGTGAAAGCCGGCATGACGCCGGCCCAAGCCCTTGCCACCGCCACTACCACGGGCGCCGAGATGCTGGGCCTCGAAAAGAGCCTGGGCGCCATTGCCCCGGGCTACTACGCCGATATTGTGGCCGTCGCCGGCGATCCGCTCACCGACATCAACGTGGTTATCAACGGTGTCAAATGGGTAATGAAAGGCGGCCAAGTCGTTGTTGACAAGACGCCTGCCGCTTCTTCAGCAAAATGATATAAGTTGATTTCGGTCAATAGGTTACTTAAAAGAACTTCCGTTTGCCTTTTAATCAGACTGGCCCGACAAGCGCTACTTCAGTAGCGCTTGTCGGGCCAGTCTGATTTGAGCTTAGACGCTGGTGTTACATTGTTGATTTACCAGCGCTGGACACCGTAAAATCAACTTCTGTATTCTCCCACAGCATCGAGACCTTGCCTGATTTGTCGAGGTTGATGGTGAAGACTTCCGTGGGTTGAGCGGTTTTCTTGGGCTTTACTTTAACGCGCAGGGCATCCTGGGCAGCATCGTATTTGAAGGCGCCCCACTGGTCGGCGGTCTTGTTGAAAATGACCGTCCACTCGGTTTCGCCGGGGATGGTAAACAAGGCGTATTTGCCCGCGGGCAGCGCCTGGCCTTCAATCTTGACGTCTTTGCTCGTCTCAAACGTAGTGGCTTCGTTGGCGCCAGTGCGCCACACCTTGCCGTAAGGCTCCAGTCCGCCAAAAATCTTGCGGCCCTTCATCGAGGGGCGGCTGTAGTCGATGCTGACGTTGGCAGCACCCACCATCGCCGACACCTTAGCGGGCGGACTGGGGCGCTTGCTTTTGTCTTCCGGCGCCTTGGTCGTCTGGGTTTGGGTGGTTGTCGTTTGGGTAGTGCTGGTTTGGGCGTGGCTCTGCACGGAGCCCAGCAGCAGCGCCGCCGAGAAAGCAGCCAGCCATAATTTTGCGGTTCGGTTTTTCATGCGCGTGGTGGGGTAAGGTTTGAGATGAGCTAATGAAGCAACGCAACGCTTCTTTTGTTGCTGAAAGTATCTGATTTTCTTCACTTTTGCTCGCGTCGCCACTGCTGGGCGGGTCGCTGAACGCCGATGTTGGAAACTTTCCGGACGGCAACGGGTAATACCAGGCAATCAGCACTCATTCGGGCGCGGGAGTGCCGGTTAGTGGCTACCGCGTTTCTAATCCCTTCCTTTCATGGCAGCAAAACTTTTCAGCCCCCTGCGCCTGCGCGGGCTTGAGCTTAAAAACCGCATTGTAGTGTCGCCGATGTGCGAATATTCCAGTCAGGATGGCTTTGCCAACGACTGGCATCTTGTCCATTTGGGCAGCCGGGCCGTGGGCGGCGCCGGACTTATTATTTTCGAAGCCACGGCCGTGTCGCCGGAGGGGCGCATCACCCCCGACGACCTCGGCATCTGGAAAGACGAGCACATTGAAATGCTCAAACGGATCACGTCCTTTATCGAATCGCAGGGCTCGGTGGCAGGCGTGCAATTGGCCCACGCGGGCCGCAAGGCCAGCACCAGCAGCCCGTGGAAAGGCGGCGTGAAAGTACCGGAAGACCAAGGCGGCTGGCAAACCGTCGCGCCCAGCGCCCTTCCGTTTTCCGATGCGTATCCCATGCCAGTGGCGCTCGACGAAGCGGGCATCCAGAAGGTGCTCGACGACTTCCGGGCCGCGACGAAACGGTGTTTACAGGCGGGGTTTAAAGTCATTGAGATACATGCCGCCCACGGCTATCTGCTGCACGAGTTCTTTTCGCCCCTGAGCAACCAGCGCACCGACCAATACGGCGGCTCGTTTGAAAACCGCATCCGGTTGCTGCTGGAAGTCGTGGCAGCGGTGCGTGAAATATGGCCCACCGACCACCCGCTGTTCGTGCGCATCTCGGCCACCGACTGGACTGAAGGCGGCTGGTCCATCGAGGATTCCGTTGCGCTTGCCAACGTCTTGAAAACCAAAGATGTCGACTTGATCGATGCCTCTACCGGCGGCAACGTACCCAATGCCCGCATTCCGGTCGGCCCCGGCTACCAGGTGGAATTTGCCGCCCGCATCCGGCAGGAAACCGGCATCCCGACCGGAGCGGTTGGCATCATCACCGACGCCCAGCAAGCTGAAACCATCCTGGAGAACAACCAAGCCGATCTGATCATCATGGCCCGCGAGTTTCTGCGCGACCCGTATTTCCCGCTTCACGCGGCCCAGGAACTCGGCGCGGACGTGCCGTGGCCCGTGCAATACGAACGGGCCAAGCGCCATAAGTAACTGACTACAAATCACTTAACAACTTAAATCAGTCATCACTTCGCTAAACGTCCGTCCTTCTCCTGCTGTGCTCAGAAGGCTGGGCGTTTGTTTAATAGCGAGCAAACATATTTCTTGCGAGTCGCAGTAACAGCAAAAGCATCTTAGCCTCAGCGATAATTATTGCATTGAAGCTTCAAATCCTATTTCACATGGAAGAATTTTTATCTGCACCAGAAATTAAAAGAGTTAAATTTTTAGGGCTTTATCAAGCCTTAAGCGGCGCTTTAGGTATATTTATAACAATTTGGGCACTGGCTCAGACAGAAATAATCACTGGAATTGTTCTCGCAATGATCATTACAATGCTAAGTTTTTATTCTTTTTCTATTTATGCGGGCAAATTATTAATAAATGATAGATACGAAGGGCTTCTGATTTCAATGATCAATCAATCGATTCAGATTCTCAATCTTTCGTTTGCGGGAATGTCATATAAATTTGTATCAGGTTCGGCTTTCTTTATTAATCTAGATTTAACAAAAAGCTTATCAATAAAATTTGAATTTAATTTCCCTACTTTCCTTTTGAGTTATAATAGAAACTATGAATTATCTGTTTTCGGCGTAAATATTGTTGCGATTATTCTGCTGTTATCCCTTAATAAAATAAGAGAAGGAATAAAGGAAAAACGTCAGCTTCAAGTTGCTCAATCAGCTTTGTAATTTCCACAATACGGTCGAGCTTTAGGATTTCCTATTTGCATGGTAAGCTGTCGACGACCATCTTTGCAACCATAACGTCAAAACCCGGTTTTTTCGGGGATGCTTTATACAGAAGAAGGGAGAGATCAGGCTCTGTGAACTTCTAGCAACCTACCTTGAGCTAAGGTGCTAATTCCTGCCTAAAATTGTTTAGGAACTATAAACCAGCGCTTTACATGCAAACCCCAGCGGTTTTTTCAGTTGCCTCTCCCCTCGCCCGAACCCAACACGCGTTGTTCGGCGGAGACTTCTTCGTTCCTACAGCTTCCTGTTGCTGTTGTTGCTAACTCTGCCATTCCAGCGTCGGTTGGTGTAGCACAGGCTCCTCTTTACAATTGCTAAGCAGCACGGACTGAGCCTTTTGTGGCCCTTTGCCCCGCACAGGTTGCAGCCAAAACCAGCGCCCGACAAAACTTTCCCGCTGGGAATTTCCTTTTACTCCTTTCGATACGAATTCTTTTATTTATCTAACTAATTGACAATCAGTTAGTTAGATAAATACTCTCCTGTAATTTCTCAGATTACCAACTACCTATATGTCCACTTACTCTTCCGAAAAGCCGATTGGCATTTATTACGAGCATCCTGAGTGGTTTAAGCCGCTGTTTGCCGAGCTCGACCGTCGGGGCATTGCCTACGAAAAGATTGATGCCGCCTACCATATGTTCGACCCTTCCGAAGAGGAAAGCCGCTACAGCTTGGTGGTCAACCGGATGAGCTCGTCAGCTTACCTGCGCGATCATGGGCAGGGCATCTTCCATACGGCAGGCTTCATGACGCATCTCGAGCGGTTGGGCGTGCGCGTAATCAACGGAACGGTAGCGTCGAGCATCGAAACCAACAAGGCTCGCCAACTCTCGCTTTTGACGCAGCTGGGACTGAAATATCCCAAATCGCGGGTGGTAAACCACGTTTCGCGCATTCCGGATGCGGCGGCTGAGTTGCAGTTCCCGCTGGTAGTGAAGGTAAACATCGGCGGCAGCGGCGCGGGCATCATCCGCTTCGACACGCCGGAAGGCTTGCAGCAGGCCGTGGAAGCCGGCAGCATTGATCTGGGCATCGACCAAACGGCTCTGGTACAGGAGTTTGTGGCGCCGCGCGGCGGTCACATCACCCGTGTAGAAACCTTGGATGGCAAGTTCCTCTACGCCATGAAGGTGTTCACGACGGGTGAAAGCTTCAACCTCTGCCCTGCCGAAATCTGCCAGATTCCAGACGAGATCACCGAAGGCGACTTCTGCCTTACCGAAGCGCCCAAGAAAGGCATTCAGGTGGAAGCCACCACGCCGCCCGCCGAAGTAATTGAGGCCGTGGAGCGTTTGGTAGCCGCGGCTAAAATCGACGTGGGCGGCATCGAATACCTCGTAGACGACCGCAACGGCGACGTGCTGTTCTACGACATCAATGCCCTCTCCAACTTCGTAGCCGACGCCGTAAACGTGGTGGGTTTTGACCCGTACGCCCGCTTTGTGGACTACTTGGAGCAAGAACTGGCTAAGAAGTCGGAATCTCAACTCGCCACCCAAGAAGCTTAGAATCATGCAGTTCGGATATTGGCTTCCCATATTTGGCGGTTGGTTGCGCAACGTGCCCGACGAAGGCATGAGCACTTCCTGGGACTACGTGCGCCAGCTGGCCCAGCGCAGCGAAGAGTGGGGCTATAGCCTCACGCTCATCGCGGAGCTTTACTTAAACGACATCAAAGGCCAAGAGGCGCCGGCCCTGGAAGCCTGGTCGACGGCGGCAGCGCTGGCGGCGGTGACGAAGGAGTTGGAAATCATGGTGGCCGTGCGGCCTACTTTCCATAACCCCGCGTTGCTGGCCAAGCAAGCCGCCAACATCGACCTGATCGCGCCGGGTCGCTTGTCGCTGAACGTGGTGTCGTCGTGGTGGCGCGACGAGGCGACCAAGTACGGGCTGCACTTCGAGGAGCACGACGATCGCTATGCCCGCACCAAGGAGTGGCTCGACGTACTGACCGGCGTGTGGGAAAAAGACCATTTCACCTACGAAGGCAAGTACTACAACGTCACCGACAACGTACTGCAGCCCAAGCCGGCCAAAAAGCCTTTCCTGTACGCCGGTGGCGAATCGGAAGCGGCTAAAAACCTGATTACCACCCAGTGCGACGGGTACGTGATGCACGGCGACTCACCCGAGCAGATCGGCAAGCGCATCGCCGACATGCGCCGCCGCCGCGAGGAAAAAGGCTTGCCGCCCATGAAGTTTGGCGTGGCCGGCTACTCCATCGTGCGCAACTCGGAACAGGAAGTAAAGCAGGAACTCGACCGCATCACCAACGTGCAGGCTTCGGCGGCTGGCTACGGCAACTACCAGCAGTGGCTGGCGGGCACGCAACTAGAGCAGCAAGTGTCCTTGCAGGATTACTCGGTGTCGAACCGCGGCCTGCGCACCGGCCTTACCGGCACGCCCGCCCAAATCCAGGATCGCATCGCGGCCTTTGAAGAAGTGGGCGTTGATTTCTTCCTGCTCCAGACCAGCCCGCAACTGGAGGAAATGCAGCGGTTCTCGGAAGAGATTATCAATGTATTAGCTTAAGTATTTCATAATCAGATACTTACAAAAAAGCCCCGACTGCTATAGCAGTCGGGGCTTTTTTGTGGAGCTCGAATGGGGTAAGGTCATTCCGCCAAGCCGAAATTCTTCTGCGTCATCGCCAGATACGCTTCGTCGGTCATGTTGGCTTTGGCGCCCAGCACCTGTTGCGCATCGGCACCGGCGATGTAGCGCAATTGGCTCGAGCCGTCGGTGGCGGCGGTGTAGATTACTTCGGCGATCTGCTCGGCGGTGGAAGCATTGCCGCTGCGGCTGCTGAAGGCATTGAGCACGCTGCGTACCTGCCCGGCGTAGGGGTTGGAGTCGTCGGCGGGGTCGATGGTCATTTGGAGCGAGCGGGTGGCAAAATCGGTGGCTACGCCTCCGGGAGCCACTACTTTCACCTGAATGCCGAACGGTGCCAGCTCAAACCACAGCGACTCCGAGAAGCCGTCGAGCCCGAATTTGGTGGCGTGGTACAGCGAATTCATCGGAAATGCCGTGCGCCCGCCTACCGATGTGATGTTGATGATAACACCTGATTTTTGCGCCCGCATAAACGGCAACGCGGCCCGCGTGACCGCAAACACCCCGAAAACGTTGGTCGCAAACTGCGTCTGAATCTGCGCATCAGTAGCCGCCTCGAAGGGCCCAACCAGGCCGTAGCCGGCGTTGTTTACGAGCACATCGAGACTGCCGAAATCCTGGTGGGCCTGCGCTATTACGCGGGTTACGGCCGCGCCATCAGTTACGTCGAGCGCGTACACGCGCACACTAGGCAGGTCGTCGAATTTCGCGTCGGCGGGGTTGCGCATGGTGGCGGCTACCTGCCAGCCGTGCTGGGCAAAAAGGCGCACGCACGCCGCGCCGATGCCCGTAGAAGTGCCGGTGATGAAAACGGTTTTAGCCATGAGAATAAGCTGAAAATGAAGTAGTACCGAGCGATGTAGACTCGGCTCTAACAAAGACGCACCACCGCGGTCAATACTTCATCTTGGTCCAATTCTTCTGATTTTTCAAATCCGGCATTGACTATTGCGCCACGCGGCACGTGTCGGGTTACACGTGTTCCATGCCGTATTGCTTGAGTACGTCTTCGGGCACGCCGGTCCATTTGTTCGGTGAATTACCGACGTAGCCAAGATCGGCGATGCCCATTTTGCTGGTAAAGAAGCCGGAAGCGGTCAAATCGCGCATCCGATTAAAAAACGTTACGCCCTGCTTCATTTCGCGCGTGGCCTTCAGCGGATATGCAATGGCCGTTACCATTTCTAGTTGCTGCGGCGGGGTGCAATCCACGAAAGCACGGTTGAACCGGGTTAAGCACTGCACATCAAGCCAGCGCAGGCCGCCGCGCATGGGTACCTGGTGCTCCGGTATATCCTTGACTATGAACTCGATAAAGTCAGGCACTTTGGCGTCCGAGGCGCTCCCCGACTTCTCGTCTTTGGGAATGATGATATCAGCCAACACCGTGATCGTGGCCATCTCGTGCGGAGTAAAGAACTTCTCGGCGTGCAGCTTCTTATCTCGCTCTATCTCAAAGGCTTCCCTGCCCGCAACTCCCGCGTCCGCGTCCGTGGGTGTGGAAGCGGCCGGAGCCTCGGTCGTTTTAGGGGAATCGTTCTTGCAGGCATCGACCAGCAAGGCGGTCGAAAGGGTAGCTAAGCCAATGGCTTTCAGAGAGTCGCGTCTTTTCATCGGTGGGTAACAATCAGGGGTTACACGTTCAGCTTTTTTCTTTGCTCCAGGATGTACTCGCTCGTGCGCATGGAGAGCGCCAGGATGGTCCAGGTCGCGTTTTTGTCGCCTTGCTGCACAAACGGCGACGCATCGACCACAAACAGGTTTTTGCAGTCGTGGGCCTGGCACCATTTGTTCAGGGCCGATTTTTTGGGGTCGTCGCCCATCCGGACCGTGCCCACTTCGTGAATAATGCGCCCCGGCGCTTCGAGCCCGTAATTGGTTTCGGGCCCCTGAATTTTCGACGTGATGATGCCCCCCATCGCATGCATAATCGATTGAAACGTTTCCTGCATGTGCTTGGCCTGCTTGACTTCGGCATCGGTCCATTTGTAGTGAAACTTCAGGACGGGTATCCCGAATTTATCCACCACGTCGCGGTCGATTTCGCAGTAATTATCTTCTCGGGCAATGGCAGTTCCGCGGCCCGCCATGCCTACCTGGGTGCCGTAAAAGCGCCGGTAATCGTCTTTTAACGAAGCACCAAAGCCGCCGGCGTCTTTCATTTTTCCGTCGCGGCCGGGCACCAGACCGTTTAAGTTCTGGATGCCGCCGCCAAACCCATACGACGGCATGTGCATCCCGCCTCCGTATTCGATGTGATAGCCGCGGGGGAAGTCCAACTTCTTGTTATCCAGCCACCAGGGCGAATAAATGTGTACACTGCCGGCGCCATCTTCATTGTAGCGCTTCCGATCCAGTAGCTGCGGTAAAAACCCGCCCAAGCTGGCGCCGGTCGAATCGTGTATGTATTTACCCACAATGCCGCTGCTGTTGGCCAACCCATTCGGATGGCTTTTGGAAGTGGAATTGAGTAGTAAGCGAGCGGTTTCGCCGGCACTGGCCCCCAGCACGACCAGCTTGCCCCTTACTTGGTATTCCTGCAAATCATTTTTGTCCACGTACGATACGCCGGTCGCTAAGCCTTCCGCGTCGGTCAGCACCTCGCGCACCATCGCGTTGGTGATCACTTTCAGATTCCCGGTTTTCATGGCCGGAATCACCAGACAAGACGACGACGAAAAATCGGCGTAAATTTTACAGCTACGGCCGCATTGCCCGCAATAGAAACAGGTGCCGCGGTCTTTGTTGTTGGGCAAGTTTTCGGTCAAAACCGATCCGCGGCCCGGAATTACCTTCACGCCCGCCTTAGCAGCTCCTTGCTTGATAAACAGCTCGTTGAGGCGCGGTTTGGGCGGCGCCATAAAGATGCCGTCCGGTTCATTTTCCAAGCCCTCGACCGTCCCGTAAATCCCAATCAGGCGGTCCACTTTATCGTAATACGGCTTGACTTCCTCGTACGTAATGGGCCAGTCGTCGGTGAGCCCGTCGATGTGGTGGCTCTTGAAGTCGTTGGGGCCCATGCGCAGGGAGATGCGCCCCCAGTGGTTGGTGCGGCCGCCCAACATGCGGGCCCGGAACCAGTTAAACTCCGTTTTGTCTTTGGTGGTGTAGGGCTCGCCCTCCAGCTCCCAGCCACCGTAGGCGGCGTCGAAATCGCCGAAAGCCCGGTTGGTGGAGGCCCCGCGGCGCGGCGACTCATACGGGAATTTGAATTGGTGCGCGTCTTTGGCCGGATCGAAAAAAGGCCCGGCTTCCAGCATCAATACCTTCAAACCGGCGTGCGCCAATACGTAGCCGGCCATGCCGCCCCCGGCGCCCGAACCCACCACGATAGCGTCGTATACCGTACCGGTTTTCTTAATTTGGAATTCGCTCATAAATCAGGCAAACAGATTAAAGCAGTTCGATTTTTATATTCCGAAACGATACCGGGTGGCCATGATCCTGCAACGCGATGTGGCCTTTGGGATAGGCGGCAAAGTTTTTCCAAGTCTTGAATTTGCTGTTCTCAAGCAGGGCTTTCCATTCGGCGCTGCCCATCTGCGTATCGACCACTTTTGCGCCGTTCAACCAGAAAGTCAGATGCCCGTTTTGCTTGCGTAATTTCACCAAGTTCCATTGGCCGGCTGGTTTCACTACGTTTTGGGC